>JACQDX010000113.1 GCA_016200895.1 Burkholderiales bacterium | reverse complement strand
TGCCAGAGTTGCTGTATCAGCAGTAGCGATAGACAGCAAATTCAATGTTGTTGCGTTAGTGCCAGTTTTGAACACGTCAGCGCCAGCAACTTTGAAGTTTGCCACTGTGTCCATATTTGCCAGCACTGAGTTACCAATAATCGTATCAGCGCCAGTTTGTGTTGCAGACAGATTGATCGTATCGGCACCAGAACCGCCAGTGATCGTCGCTGCACCAGTACCTGAGCCCAGAACGTTCAGAATTTGACCGCCCGTACCCAAAGTCACATTATTGATCGCTGTAGCAGCAGACTTAGTGAAGTTCAAAGTCACTCCAGCACCGTTTTCGTTAATCACTGTCCAGGCAGCATTGGTGCCGCCAGTCACATTCACTGACTCAACACCAGTGACTTTGGCAGACAGATCCAACGCAGCACCTACTGGTCCAATAATCAGAACGTCACCGACACCAGCACCACCGTTGATACCATTGGCAGCAACTGTTGCGTTGATGATTGATTCACCGACACTGATTGTATCAGCACCTGTACCACCGATAACTGAGATCAAACCAAGAGCGCCGGTAAAACTGTTTACGCCGTTAGCCAGATTGTAGTTTTCGATAAATGCTGTAGCAGAAACTGTACCAGCTGTACTAAATGTCAATGTTTCTGTACCAGCCGCAGTAAAACCTGTGAAGGCATTGTATTGAGCTGTTGTCATGGTTACAGAAGCACCTGCAGCAAGAGCCAGAGTTTCAAAACCTGCAACATTCGAACCAGCGATATTAGTGCCATTCACCAAAGACAGAGTATCTGTACCTGCACCTGCACTGAAAGTACCAGTGTAAGTCAGAGCACCCAGAGTCAGGCCGTTAGTGCCTGTACCCAGATTTACGTTACCAGCTGTGAAGGAAGCGCCAGCACCTGTCACGTCAACTGTATCATTACCTGTGCCACCGTTGACTGTAGTGATACCAGTTGTAGTTGCAGCGAAAGTGATGGCGTTAGTTGCATTTGCCAGGTTCAGAGTCTTGATGTTAGTGATAGTACCACCTGCTGTACCGTTGCCGATAGCAACAGCAGCTGCGTCACCCAGAGTGATGATATCTGTATCAGCAGCGTTACCGTTGACAGTTGTACCATTCAAAGTTGCAGTCAAGCCGGTGAAGTTGTCGTTCACGTTCAATGTGCTGTTGAATGTACCGCCAGCTGTCAATGCTGTTGGGGACAATGCTGTACCGCCACCGTTGACTGGGTTAGTACCGACTACACCTGTTGTTACTGTTGCGCCGCCGGATACTGTCACTGCATTGGATGTTGTCGTGTTGTTGACACTACCACCAGTTACATTGGATGAAGACGT
>JACQDX010000115.1 GCA_016200895.1 Burkholderiales bacterium | reverse complement strand
GTCAGCGGCTTAAAAGATGGCAAGCTTCATATCCGTGCAGAGGAGTATGAGCATTGGGGTTATGAGGGTATGCCTCACTATGAGCCGATAAAGGAGCATGATGCGGTAAGAAACGGCGACAAGATGGTAATGACCACCTTCAAATGGAATGTCCATACCCAGACAAGAACCCAGAACCTGAAGCTGCTTCAGGAGATAGTCCACAAGAACCCTGCATGGATTAACAAGAAGACAGCGCAGGCAAAGGGTATTAAAGAGGGTGATTTGATAAGGATAACCTCTAAGATTGGCTATATAGTAACAAAGGCTCATCTCACAGAGGGTATTCATCCTAAGGTTATTGCAGTTGCCCACAGCACAGGACGCAAGGGCATGGGAAGGATTGCAACCCTTAATCCGAATTTTGCAAAGGATATGGGTATTGCAGGACAGATCGCATCTGCGGATGATCCGGAATTTAAGCATATCTGGTGGAAGGACAGCGGAGTTCACCCGAATGCTATTATTCCGCCTGCACCCGACCCAATCGGCGGAAGCCAGGGATGGTATGATACGGTAGTTACCGTTGAGAAGGCGAAGTCAGGCGACAAATACGGCGATACTAAGGCTCAGCCGTATTCTGTAAGAAAGGCTGCTTACGAAGATGCCTTGAAGCTCCGCTCTGCAAAGGCAGCGGCGAATACCGGGGCAACCGGCGGGCATTAACCATGTCCCTGAGAAGATAGAGTGGATTAGATGGGCAGGGGGAAAACTCTCCCTGCCCATTTTTTTATTTTCTCACACAAAGCCACAAAGAACACAAAGAAAAGAATTACTATTTCCTTTGAGGCTTTGTGTCTTTGTGTGATTATTTTTGTTCTTATGTCCAAATTAAAAAATTCAGGCATAAAAATAAAATTCATGCTCTCCGTAGGCATGCTGCTGATTCTTTTCGCAGCAGGCGATACCGCCCTTCAGATTAAAATGGTAAGGGACAGCGCAATAGAAGAGATTGAAGAATGGAATACCATCGTTGCCGAGACAATCAGGGTCAATATGAATAACCTGATGTCCGAAGGCAAGATGGATTCGAGATGGTGGCTCTTCGACAGGATGAGAGAGGAGATAAAGGGTTTGAGCAATG
>JACQDX010000112.1 GCA_016200895.1 Burkholderiales bacterium | reverse complement strand
TCTGCATCGTTAAAATTAAGAGGAAGCATTTGCTGAAGTGCGTATATTAAATAAGGCGGAGGATCGTTCTCCCGAACCTCCCAGCGACGTACTTGACGTGCGTTGACACCTAACTTCGAGGCTATCTCATCTTGGGTATTAAATCTGCGTGCTGCCGCCAAATAATGCAGAACGGCGTTTGAATCATGAAGATGGATGGGGTGGGACATTAGAGATCTCGCTGGGAATTTTACAGGACAATACGTCCTAATTCATTTCCAGTCAAGTTTTACTGATTATAAACAAGGGCTATCCCCTTAGCTCCATTAATAGTAAAATTACTGGATGAATAGCCATATGTTAACACCAGAAGCGGGAAAAGACTACCCCCGCAACTGGAGCGAATTTTTGGACTGGTTTGCTACCGATGACAAGTGCTTAGCCTACCTTGAGCACTTGCGCTGGCCTACGGGTTTTGTCTGCCCAAGTTGCAGTAGTGTGGCAGAACCGTATCGTGCAATACGTAGTCGTTTGGTATGCCGCGACTGCCGTCATCAAAGCACAGTGACTGCCGGAACAATTTTCGACAAGACCCGAACACCCCTCCGCGTTTGGTTGGCGGCGGCTTGGTATGTGACGAATCAAAAACATGGGGTGAGTGCATTGGGCTTGCAGCGAGTGCTGGGATTTGGCAGTTACGAAACCGCTTGGATGATGTTACATCGGTTCCGGCGAGCGATGGTTCGAGGAGGTCGTGAGCCGCTTAAAGGTTTGGTCGAAATTGACGAAACTTATCTGGCCATTACAGACCATCAAAACCCAATTTCACCCGTGGGTCGCAAGAGCAACACGAGCAAAGTCCTAGTCGCTATTGCGGTTGAAATTTTGGAGCCAAAATGGTTCGGTCGCATCAGATTACGCCGTATCAACGATGATTCCGAGCGTTGCGTTGTGCCATTTATTCAAGAGGTAATTGAACCAGGTGCACGTATTCGATCAGATGGTTCTGCGGCTTACCGCTCGTTCGAGGCGATAGGTTACAAGCACCATCGAACCGTCGTCAAGGGAGCTGAAATCGCTGCGCATGTCAGCCTTCCTGGCGTACATCGCGTAGCATCATTGCTCAAGCGATGGATTTTGGGTACACATCACGGAGCTATACAGCCTGAGCAATTGGATCACTATTTGGATGAGTACGTTTTTCGCTTCAACCGGCGTAAATCGGGTTCACGTGGTATGTTGTTTTACCGTTTGCTTGAGCAGGCAATGGTCACTGAACCAGTGACCTACTCGAATGTCGTGAAGCGACCAAGGCCACGTGTCAAAAATGGCTAGAGGAGCTAAGGGGATAGCCCTTTAAAAAACACAGTATATGCTTTGAAATGCCGATTGCAAGCGGCTTTACAAGATTTTTTCTTTCCACGTTATGCGGCGTTGAGGGAAAAGTAGGCTTAAGGAAACGCCGCCGACAACACGTTAGGCATTTATCTCCATGACTCCGGAATTCCGAGAAAAATTGCAATCCAAGCTAGCCTCCTATCAAATGTGGGTCGAAGTGAGTCGCCCCAAAAGTTGGCGGCTTGTTCAATATTGCGGCGTAGAACTCATTGGGGCGTTTGAGGTAGCCCATGATCAAATTGAAAGCCAAATCACTGGCCTGCTTTGTGAAGGGTTCTTTGTCGATTGGGCGCTCAACGGAAGCCAAGCTTTTCTTCGTGTTTACGAATTTGACGGCCCAGAGCCACCTTGGGAAAGCGTGTTTCCTGAAAGACACTTGGCTGATGTCGAAGCAATTCTGAAGGAAGCGGGCTTCGGAAACACAAATGCCTAACGAGTAAGGTTAGATCGTGCAAGCGCAGCGCAGCCGCGATCTGAACCGTTTGTTGGACGAGCCCGGATTAGTCGCTGGATTTTCGTGTTCTGAGC
>JACQDX010000119.1 GCA_016200895.1 Burkholderiales bacterium | reverse complement strand
GGGTTTCAGACAGCATGTTGTCTGCCAACGTAACGGACTTCCCTTACAAGGGAAGTTTCCTAAAGCGATAGGTGTAGTTGGGGTTTCAGACAGCATGTTGTCTGCCAACGTAACGAACCTCCCTTGCAAGGGAGGTTTCCTAAAGCGATAGGTGTAGTTGGGGTTTCAGACAACATGTTGTCTGCCAACGTAACGAACCTCCCTTGCAAGGGAGGTTTCCTAAAGCGATAGCCTTACTGGGACAATTTTGCATAAGTCCTAATAGTATCATTTTTTGCCGAACAACTGATATATCACACGTTCATCATATGCCACTCTCGAAAAATTGAAAAGCATCTGCATAGGTGATTTTTTTCACGCAGTGTTTCCCCAACAAGGCAAGCACAAGCTGCTACCAAGGTGTGTGAGTTTGTCAATGGCGTTGGCAAAGGCTCTGGACAGAGCAAGGAACAGCAGGGAATAAAACGCCAGGAGCAGTGCAAAAACTGCAGAGATGGCTTGTTGTGGTGAGCCTACAATTCTTGCCTATCAAAAAAGCAAGACTTCACTTTAGTGAATTTCATCTAAAAACCTGTCTATGTCAGCCTTAATCAGGCATTTACAGAGTGCATATAAATGATTTAACTATTTACAACTGCAGTTGTGCCGTCACAATTTCCCAACACTATCCATTTTCCCGGCTGTTTTATGTTGCATAGCAACTTGCTAATCCGGCGCGACAAACCTAGCCTGAGCTTGCCATATCAAGATCTGCTCACAGAAGCAGGCACATAGGCACCGCTGCGTTTCATTTCAACGATAACAATGAAAGAGACAAAATGAAAAAACAAATGGTAAAAAGTGTAGTGATGTTCGTCATGGCCATGATGGTGTTACCAGCACCGTCCTGGGCAGCAGGTTATACGGAGACAAAATATCCCATCGTGCTGGTGCACGGCCTGTTCGGGTTCGATAACATCGGCCCGGTAGATTACTGGTATGGAATCCCCTCCGCCTTGCGCAGCGATGGTGCCAAGGTCTACGTCACCCAGGTTGCAGCGGCCAACAGCACCGAAGTCCGGGGCGAACAATTGCTGACCCAGGTCAAGCAAATCCTGGCTGTCACTGGTGCATCCAAAGTCAATCTGATAGGGCATAGCCACGGTGGCCCCACCATACGCTATGTCGCTTCTGTCAGGCCTGATCTGGTGGCATCGGCAACATCGGTAGGCGGTGTCAACCGCGGCTCCAAGGTGGCAGACGTCTTGCTCGGTGTTGCACCGGCAGGTTCCTTGTCGAACACCGTACTGGTGTCGATTACGAATGGTCTGGCACAAGTCATCAGCTTCTTGTCAGGCAAACCCACCATGTCGCAAGATTCACTGGCCGCAGCCAATTCGCTGAGCACGGCTGGTTCGCTGAAGTTCAACGCCAAATACCCAGAAGGCGTACCAACAACAGCATGCGGTGAAGGTGCCTACACGGCACGCGGTGTGGCGTATTTTTCCTGGAGTGGTGCCAAGCCTTATACCAATTTTCTTGACATCATCGACCCTGCTCTGGCACTGACTTCACTGGCATTTTCTGGTGAAAAGAATGACGGACTGGTCGCCAGTTGTTCCACTCATCTGGGCAAGGTGATACGTGATGACTATGCAATGAACCATCTGGATGAAGTGAATCAGACCATAGGCCTGACAAATATCTTTGAAACCAATCCAGTTACCCTGTATCGTCAACATGCGAACCGCCTGAAAAATCAGGGTCTGTAAGAACCTGTTCACGATCTTACTGCGCGCGCGTGATCGGAGCTCATGTGCTGCTCAAAATGCTCATGTACTAGAGTACATTCCGCTTTTTTTTTTTTTTTTTTGTTACCCTGACCCCGCTGACGCTCGCTCGCTACAGATCGTAAACAGGCTCTAAGACAGCAATACTGATCCTGAAGATAGTCCACGCAAGAAAATGTAAATTTGAAGAAGGAGCGGGAGTCTATGAGAACAGCCAATCTGGCATTTGCTGGCGCGACGGCCCTGGTCGTCGCGGTTTTTTTTGTTTTTACTTCCCTGAAATCAGAGAACAATAGCGAACCCATCAAACAGCGAAAAACCGATCAAAGCTTTGACTTTGTACGCTCGTTTGAAGGTACTACCCATGATGGCAATATCAGCCAGACTGATGCCAGTCAATTACAAGTCAGCGCAGAATTGCGCCTGCTGTTTGATTACTATCTGGCCGCCACCGGCGAGAAAAAATTACCCGAAATACGCACCGAAATTGAGCGCGTACTGGATCAAAAACTCAGCGGCAACGCCGCTGTACAAGCCAAGAATTTGCTAGCCCGCTACATCCAGTACAAAGAAGCGCTGGTTGGCGTAGAAGCCAATGCACAAAACATCAATGCGGGCAAAACCAGCATGGGCACAGCCGCCCGCCAGCGCTGGTCAGCCATGCAGCAAACCCGCCAGCGCTTTTTCAGTGAAAAAGAAAACCAGGCCATGTTTGGCTTTGACGATGCCTATGACATTGATGCCCTGAACCGCATGGATGTCGCCGAAAACACCAGTCTGAATCCAGAACAGAAACAGGCACAACTCAAGGCTTTGGACGATGCCTTGCCTGCCGCATTGAGAGAAGAAAAAAATGCACCCTACCAGGTCATACGCCTGGAAGAACAGGCAGCAAACTTGCGCGCCACTGGTGCCAGTGAAGAAGACATCTACAAAATGCGCGCCGCCGCCACATCACCAGAAGCCGCCAGCAGACTGGCCGAAGTCGACCGCGAAGAAAGTATCTGGAAAGCCCGCATACAGCAATACCTGGAACAGAAAAACAAGCTGAATACCGAAATGGCATTTCACAGCGCCACCGAAAAACAAACCGCGCTGGATCAGGTACGCAAGCAGTATTTCAACGCGGATGAACAGCGCAGGTTGCCTGCGTATGAGTGAGAGTGATCTTCTTTTAAGGATATACAGTTCAAGCAAATGCAATGTCGTAGGTTGGGCTACGCTCCACCAGCCCAACACTGGGCCTTTGACAAACGAAAACGCTATCAACGATTTAATAAAACCAATTAATAAACAAATTTGTTTATATTATTCGCTATTTATAAACAATTTCGTTTATAATTAATCCGCGCAAAAGTAGATTCGCGGAATTTCATTGCGCCTTTATATACATAGGAGGCACAGATGAGATACCCGGCAAAATTTTCCGAAGACGCAAAAGGGAACGTTCATGTCACATTCAGAGACATTCCAGAGGCAATTGCAAATGGTGATTGCGAAGACAGTGCCATATTTCTAGCGGGCGAAGCGCTTGTTTGCGCGATAAAAAATCATCTTCAAAGTAAGCGAGCTGTGCCAATGCCGTCTGGACTAATGGAAGGCGAGAAAATTATTGAAATTCATTTGCAAACTTGGTCAAAAATATTGCTTCTCAATGAGATGATCAAACAAAAAGTCAAGCCCGCAGAACTAGCAAGAAAAATGAATTTGTCGCCTCAATCTGTTAATAGGATAGTTGATATATCCCATCCAACAAAAATTGAAACAACATATGACGCCTTAAAATCACTTGATTCACTCTTATGCTTAAGTACTGAATCGGCGACGACGGTCAGCCTGACACGTTGGCAATTTATTAGAGCCGAAACCCCATTTTCCTATCACGTACAACGCCCATCAACTGATGCTGTAAATGCACTTTTCCGCTGGCAAAATAAGGGCGGTAACAGTAGTCGAAGACTTGAGAAATTCATTGATGAAGATGATAAGCTCGAAGCTATTCTTTATTGTGCTGCAAATGATCAAACTGCTTGGAGCGACTTAAAACAGGAATGTGAAAACTTATGCCTCCGATTGGAGAAAGTGGAGGAGAAAATAGGAATGGGATGTTGAGCTTGCTCTTGTGAGTGAAGACTGCCACGACATGCAGGCACTCTATTTCAGATGCTTTCGCTTGCACACTTCGTACTACTGTGTAGCAACGAAATCAGACCAGACTCATCTCTTCTTCATCCACTTGTTCATCCGGCGTATTTTCCAACGCTTCTGTCAGGGCGCGGTCGACGACGCGGTCGAGCTGGAGTATCTTCGCGCGTTTTTCACGGAAGGTTTGTTCGAGTTCTTCTGCAGTGACCTGGAAAGTTCTTTCCTTGTCACCAGTCGTGAAGATGTACAGACTGCGCATGGGGCTGACCCAGGCGAGTTTGACTTTGTTGGTGCCACCGGTTTTTTTGGTGAATTCCAGCCAGACGCCGCGTTCAAGTTCAGTGACGGTGTCGACATGTTCATCTGGCGGTGGTGCTGGTTCGGCATCGGCCTTGCCATCTGCTTCCGCACGTTTTGCTATCCTGCGCTCGGCAGCTTGCTGTGCTACTTCGACGGCGATTTCTATCTGGCGTTCTGGCGACAGGTCTAGCGGTGCACGGACGATGGAGGCATGGCACTCTGCCAGGTCAGCAAAGAATTGCACACGGTCAGCATCTTCCCACTTGATCAGGCTCAGCCATTTGTTCAGGCGTGCCAGGATGGCAGGCAGACGATTCAATAATTCCTGACGCTGTTGCAGGGTGATCTTGGGTTTGACACTCCAGATCAGATCATCCATGGTTTTGATGGCGTCTTCAACGGCATAGGGTTTTTCTTCCTTGACACTATAGGCCAGGGTCAATACCTTGGTCCAGCGGTCTTCGAGGAAGGTTTCAACAAAGGCGACGACTTCACCGGTACCCACGCGCAATGACACTTCATGCGTGGCGGCAATGCCCGCTTGTTTGACTTTCTCTTTCTTGAGCGCTGTCTTGATAGGCAGTTGCAATGCCTCTGCCGCTTCTTTCTCTTCTTTCTGGATGAAAGATTCGAGATCGTTGACGACTTCATCAAACAGGGCTACTTCCTGGTCAAACTCTTGCTGCACACGATGGACATTTCGCTGCATGGTTTGGAACAGGGGATCTTGCTGACCTTTTTTCTGATCCCAGGCCAGGCTGTAACGTGACAACAAGTCAATCAGGCGACGGGCCGGATGCTCTTCCTGGAAAAAGAATTCCTTGTCCATCAAGGCAGCCTTGAGGACGGGTATTTGCAGAACCGAGATCAATTCCTTGATCTGGTTTGGAATTGCCTGATTGCGGAAGACACTGTCAAAAACTTGCGACAGCAAATCCAGGGTATTTTTTTCTATGCCGGTATTGGCCATTTCTGGCATTTGATCGCGCATTTGCGAAAGACGCAACACGTCTTGCGCACCAGCCATCATTTGCTGCAACTTGGCGCTCTTTTGCAGATCCGCCAGTTTTTGGAATAACTCTGCACGTGCTACCGTCTGTGGTTCACCAGTCTGGGCAAAACCAGAATAAGCGGCAGAAGCTTCTTGCGCGCCACCCGCTTGGGCAAATCCACCTTGCTGCGCACCAAATCCACCACTGGCAAAGCCGCCCGCTGATCCACCACCGCCGGAAGCACCACCACCGCCTTGTCCACCACCAGCCTGACCTGAGGCTGCCTGGTTGGAGGCACCTGGCTGGGCATTGCCAGACAAGAGGTTTCTGAGTTTCTGTGAGATGTCACCAGGTACAGCTTCTTTGCGTCTTTCAGAATTGCGGTTACGGCGTATGCGGAAAGATTCGTGCAAGTCAGGCAAAATGCCCTTGGCGATCAGCGCTTCATTGAGCGCATTTAAAATGGGTTCGAGGTCAAACAATATGTCTGCACGCAACAATGGCAAGACCAGTTCGTGGGTATTGACCTCAGGATCAAACTCACACCAGGCTGAATAGATGGTGTGCAGGAAAATTTCTGGACGGAAGGGGTTTTGCGCAATACTCAACGCATCATGTTCCATCAAATGGGCGAAACGCATGTTCAGCGCGGCATATTGCTCGGCGCTGTCAAGTTCCAGTGTGCGACCAGCGCGGCTCAGGGCCAGCTTTTTGTCCATCTCTTCATAAGTGACCAGTGTCAGTGCGACATCAGCATTGCTGGCGACGATTTTGACACCTTGCAGGAGTGCATCGATTTCCTTGCGGAAGACGGCTTCAAATCCTGCTGAGGCCAGGTAGAAAAAGGCATAGCCATTTTTTTTGAGCAATTGGCCAGCATTAAAACTCAGGTTTGCTTCACGCGCATCCATGCTTTGCTCGGACAAAGCCAGGAAGGCATTTGCCAGACGGGCAGAGAATGCATCGATTTGCGATGCCACCAGATGATTCGCCAGCGGGATAAGCGCACGCAAGACTGCATCACGGGACTGTAATACAGTACCGGTAGGCTTGGTTAGGGTGGCGGTCGTGGACATGGCAACAATGAAATCAGGTTATTTTGCTCAGGCTACAATTAGAACAATGAAAGTAAAAAAATATTTACAAGTAATACTATAGTGCAAATTGCGCATTAGAATTGCAAATAATTAAGACAAGCTCGTGACACATTTGCTTTATTAAGGCGGCTTGCTAATTGTTCAGGATAGTTGGAAAACAGCTAATCTGCACAAAAATTAATCAAACTAGATGAGCGTACTATATACCGTTAATTTCCACATGGAAATGTTTGAAACGCAATTTCTACAAAATTTTAGTTTAACTTGAGAACAAATCTAAAAACTGCAACAGCTTCGAGCAAGTCTCCTAAAATTGATTGCCATGATTGCAATAAACAGTAAATTTCTTGGGATTGCTCTAAAATAGCAGGTTGAACTTTGTTTACCTTATTTTTACCGCCGATTTTTACGTTTGGTTTCACTTTTTTTTGTTAACGGCGCGAAACAAACATTTCTTTATGACAAAAAAACAAGCAACTGCAAATCTATCTGTTCCAGCCCACTTGGAAGGTCTGTCCTTTGAAGATGCCATGGCAGAACTCAACAAGCTAGTCTCCAGCATGGAGGCAGGTGAATTACCGCTCGAAGCCTCTGTGAGTGCTTACCAACGCGGCTCTGAACTGGTGAAATATTGTGCATCCCAACTCGAAAAAGTAGAGCAACAAGTCAAGGTGCTGGAAGCTGGCATGCTCAAACCATTTGTTGATTCCAGTAACAATGGTGGTGGCAACAGTGACGAGGAAACAACATGAGTGAACAATTTGGTAACTGGATGCGACAAACCCAGGCAGAGTGCGAAACCAGCCTGAAGCAGTTTTTACCAGACGAAAATACGGTCCCGCAACAATTGCATGCCGCCATGCGTTATGCGACTCTGGATGGCGGTAAAAGGGTGCGTCCCTTACTAGTATATGCAGCAGGCCAGTTGTTTGATGCACCCGCCGCTTTACTAAGCCGGGCCGCTGCGGCAGTGGAAATGATCCATGCCTATTCATTAGTACATGATGACATGCCCTGCATGGATGATGATGCCCTGCGCCGTGGCAAGCCTACGGTACACGTCAAATATGATGAGGCAACTGCATTGCTGGTGGGCGACGCTTTGCAGGCACAGGCTTTTCTGGTTTTATCGGAAGGTGAAGGCGATGCCGCTGCCAAAATGGCGATGCTGCAATTGCTGGCGCGTGCCGCTGGTTCGGTGGGTATGTGTGGCGGCCAGGCGATTGATCTGGCCAGCGTTGGCCTTGCTTTGAACCGTGAACAACTGGAACAGATGCACAGACTGAAAACCGGTGCCCTGCTGCGTGCATCTGTATTATTAGGTGCCATGTGTGGCAAGACCCTGACTGCAGATGAAACCGCAGCACTGGATAGCTATGCCACCGCCATAGGCCTGGCCTTCCAGGTGGTGGATGATGTGCTTGATGCGACGGCGGATTCTGCCACACTGGGCAAGACGGCGGGCAAGGACGCGGCTGATAACAAGCCGACCTTTGTCAGCCTCATGGGATTGGATGCTTCACGCGCATTGGCGACACAACTATGCCATGATGCGCATGCAGCACTCAGCAATTTTGGTAACAAGGCAAACTTATTGCATGAGCTGGCAGATTTGATCGTTCAGCGCCAAGCCTGATGTCATGTTGTAGTTTATGTTGTAGGGTGCGCCATGCGCACCGTGGTAGTAGTACCGGCAGCAAAACGATATGTGCAAGCGAACGGTGCTCATGGCGCACCCTACGGGAAACGGCAATAGTATCAACGTCATCCCAGCGCAGGCTGGGATCCATCTGCGCAAGATCCGTACATGCAGAGAGACGGAGAAGTTTGGCAAGAAATTTTCCAAGATGCTGGACCGGGACAGCAGTAAGCCTGAACAGTAATGCAGTGCAAGTATGCGATAGCAGCTCTGGCAGTCGGCCAGGTATGAGGTAGCTGACAATCAGGGGCGTTTAGCCAAGTAATGAAAAAGAACAATGACGACTTTATTAAACACCATTAATTCCCCCGCTGACCTGCGCAGCATGACACGCAGCCAACTCAAGCCTCTTGCAGATGAGTTGCGTCAGTATGTGCTCGAATCCGTTTCCAAAACCGGTGGCCATTTGTCGTCGAATCTCGGCACGGTGGAATTAACCATTGCCCTGCACTACGTCTTCAACACACCAGAAGACAGGCTGGTATGGGATGTGGGTCATCAGACTTATCCGCACAAGATTTTGACGGGCCGCCGTGACCAGATGCATAGCCTGCGCCAGTTGAACGGCATTTCCGGCTTCCCGCGTCGCGCTGAAAGTGAATACGATACCTTTGGAACCGCGCACTCATCAACCTCGATTTCTGCTGCGCTGGGCATGGCCTTGGCTGCACGCACCAAGGGTGAAGACCGTCATGCGGTTGCGATTATCGGTGACGGTTCTATGACAGCAGGCATGGCATTCGAAGCCATGAATAATGCGGGTGTACATGATGATATCAATCTACTGGTCGTCTTGAACGACAATGATATGTCGATCTCGCCACCAGTCGGTGCGTTGAACCGTTACCTGGCACGCCTGATGTCGGGCAAGTTCTATGCGGCCGCACGCAATGTCGGCAAATCGGTCTTGCCTTCGCCTGTGCTGGAACTGGCCAGGCGTTTTGAAGAACACGCCAAGGGCATGATCGTGCCAGCAACCATGTTTGAAGAATTCGGTTTCAATTACATAGGCCCTATCGATGGTCATGATCTTGATTCACTGATACCGACACTGCAAAACATCCGCAACCTGAAGGGTCCGCAGTTCTTGCATGTGGTCACCAAGAAAGGCCAGGGTTATAAGCTGGCAGAAGCTGATCCAGTCTTGTACCACGGTCCCGGCAAGTTTAACCCGGCTGAAGGCATCAAGCCTGCCATTGTTCCCGCCAAGCAAAGCTATACGCAAGTCTTTGGCAACTGGTTGTGCGACATGGCTGCTGCTGATCAAAAACTGGTTGGCATCACCCCTGCCATGCGCGAAGGCTCGGGCATGGTGGAATTTGAAAAACAATTCCCCAAACGTTATTACGATGTCGGCATCGCAGAACAGCACTCAGTCACGTTTGCAGCAGGCCTGGCTTGCGAAGGTTTGAAGCCGGTAGTCGCCATTTACTCCACCTTTTTACAACGTGCTTACGATCAGCTGATCCATGACGTTGCCCTGCAAAACCTGGATGTGACTTTTGCACTCGATCGCGCTGGTCTGGTCGGTGCCGATGGTGCCACCCATGCGGGTAATTATGATTTGGCTTATCTGCGCTGCATCCCGAATATGGTCGTCATGGCAGCCTCAGATGAAAACGAATGCCGCCAGATGTTGAGCACAGCTTATCAATATCCAGGCCCTGCCGCCGTGCGTTACCCGCGTGGTTCTGGTATCGGCGTACCAACGGGCAAAGACCTGACCACGATCCCGCTGGGAAAAGGCGAAATCAAACGACAGGGCAAGCGCATCGCGATTCTGGCTTTTGGCTCGCTGGTGCACCAAGCCCTGCAAGCAGCAGAACAGCTCGATGCCACCCTGGCCAATATGCGCTTCGTCAAACCGCTGGATGTGGAGTTGCTCAAATCCCTGGCCGCAAGCCATGATGAACTGGTAACCGTGGAAGAAGGCTGCACCATGGGCGGTGCAGGTTCAGCAGTCGCTGAAGCCATGGCAGAAGCGGGTATCACCAAGCCCCTGCTGATACTGGGTCTGCCAGACCGCTTTGTCGATCACGGCGACCCTGGTCTGTTGTTAGCGCAATGCGGGCTGGATGCGACAGGAATAAAAAAGTCGATACGGGCGAGATTTGGATCTGCCGCCTGACAAGCAGAAATCGCCATTGGGGGCTACTTGCTAGTAGCTCCTCAGCAATCGCTTATCAAACACATCAGCATTGCCGCACGGATTAAAACTCAAGTAAATTGCTTTTTTAAAAAGCATCAGTTAGTGTTGTGATCTGAAAACTCATCAGCCACATTCATGCGCTCACTTGTCCTCACCCTGTTTTGTACCCTGTCATTTTCAGCCCATGCTGCAACACTGCAAGCTGGACAGGTCTGGGCATATCACACACGCCAGGGTGAAGAAGCTTCGACGTTAACCATACTCAAAGTTGAAAACTACAAGGACCTTGGCAAAGTCGTGCACATTCGTGTGGACGGCGTCAACATGACTAACCCCATCAAAGGCAATGCTGTCGAGACACTGCCACACCTTCCATTCAAAGACGCTCCCCTACAAAAGAGCATTACAAAACTACTGCGCCAAACAAAACCAGTTCCTGATTTCAAAAAAGGATATGAACACTGGGAAAAAGCATACATGGCACATCAGGCTGGCGCTTTTAATGTCAGCGTAACTGAAATGCTGGACGGTATGCCCAAGGCCGAGTGGGTGGAAGAAAAATAAACACGGCCTTATGCAGATAAAATACCAGCCTGCCTCGCTACAAGCCATCCATTAAAAAACCTTGTCAACAAGATCGGAATAATCCCATGTTTAACTGGTTCAAAAAGCAGTTTTCTTCAGATGCAGCTACATCTGAAAACACAACTACACCAGAACATGTGTCTAGCAGCACAACAACCAACCATAGCGACGATCAAAGCCACGACAATAGCCAATACATGCAACAAGGCGATGCACTCGTCAAAGCAGGCAAACCCGACGAAGCAATACTCAGCTATCAACAAGCACTGAATTTGAATCCGCATGACGCCCAGGCACATAACTCACTCGGTGACATCTACTATGAAAAACAGATGCTGGCTGAGGCCGAAACATCTTATCGTCGCGCCATAGAGATCAAACCTGATTACAGCGATGCCTTGCTGAATCTGGGGCTGGTGCTGGATCAGCAGGCCCGTCTTGATGAAGCAGAAGTCTGTTACCGCACAGTAGTACAAATCAAGCCCGACAATGCTCTGGCCCATTTCAATCTGAGCATTACCCTCAAAGCGCAGGCGCGCTGGCAAGAAGCTGAAAGCAGTTGCCGCAAAGCGCTGGAAATCAAACCTGGTTTCAGCCATGCCCATTTCAATCTGGCCACCCTGCTGCAACAGCAAGGCCGTTTTGCAGAGGCCGAAGCAAGCTACCGTACTGCCATCAGTATCAGCCCTGATTTTTTACAGGCACATTACGCCCTTGCCATGTTACTGCAGCAAGAGAACAAACTAAGTCAAGCTGCCGACAGCCTGGAAAACATACTCAGGCTAAGGCCGGATGTGAATGAGGCAAGAGATTCACTGCTCAACATCCTGATGGTATTGCAGCGGTTCCCTGAAGCAGAAATCCTTTGCAGGCGCTCACTGGAACTGGCGCCAGATAACGTACTAACACTTTACAACCTGGGTGTGACCTTAAGAGAGCAAAGCAAGTTGCTTGAGGCAGAAACAGGTTTCAGAAAGGTCATCGAACTAAAACCTGATTTTACTGAAGCACATTTCAATCTGGGCTCGATTTTACATCAGCAAGGCAAGCTGGCAGATGCCGAGTCAAGCTATCGTAATGCCTTGGCTATACAGGCATATGCCCCTGCGCAAACACGTCTTGCAGATGTAATGCAGGAACAAGGTCGAATGACAGAAGCTGAAACCTTCTTGCAGCAAGTTCTGACGAACCAGCCTGACGACGCAGCCAGTCATTTCAAACTGGCATTGCTGCACATGGAACAGGGAAAACCATCGGAGGCAGAAAACGGCCTGAAAAAAGCCTTGCTCATCCAAAAAGATTTTGCTGACGCACATGGCGCAATAGCATTACTGTTGATGAGTCAGGGTCGTTACCCTGAAGCAGAAGCCAGTCTCCGGCATGTTTTGCAGATCAGGCCAGGTGATGCGGTAGCCCACGATAATCTCGGCATGATTTCCTATCAACAAGGAAGGTTTGCCGAATCCATCAGCAGCTTTAAACGCGCAATAGCACTTGATTCCACACTACTGAATCCGCACAACAATCTGGCCAGCGCCTATAAAAGACTGGGACGTCTGCAAGACGCCGAAGCCAGTTACCAGACAGTCTTGCAGATGGACGCTGGCAGCCCCATGGCGCACAATAATCTGGCCCTGGTCTATGTTGATCAGGGGCGAATTGACGAAGCAGTTGCCGTTTATAAAAAAGCCCTGGTCATCAATCCGGATTTTGCCGAATCCCATACCAATCTGTTGTTCGCACTGAATTACCATCCAGATCTCAGCAGCACAGAAATATATGCCGCTTATCAAGAGTATGATGCGCACTTTGCCAATATATACAAAAAAGACTGGCGTGCATTTTCCAACCGGCGTGATCCGGCCAGGCGCCTCAAAATAGGCTATGTTTCACCTGACTTGTATAACCACTCGGTCAGACATTTTCTTGAGCCTTTGCTGGCACACCATAACAAAGACGAAGTCGAAGTTTATGCTTATGCCCAACTGAACTGGGAAGACGAAGCCACTGCACGCTACAAGACTTATGCTGATCACTGGATCCCGACCATGCTGATGTCGGATGAAGCGCTGGCAGCACGCATCCGCGCAGATGGCATCGACATCCTGGTAGACCTGGCAGGCCATACAGGACAAAATCGATTGTTGGTCTTTGCGCGCAAACCTGCCCCCATCTCTGTGTCATGGCTGGGCTTTGGCTATACCACCGGCGTCAAGGCCATCGACTATATGCTCATGGATGACACCAGCATGCCTGCCGGTAGTGAGCACATATTTGCCGAACAGCCATGGCGGCTCGACACCCCCGGCTATGCCTATCGTCCAGGCGATGGCATGGGCGCAGTGAATTCATTGCCAGCACTGCAGCGTAACTATGTCACTTTTGGCACTTTGAGCCGGGCGATACGCATCAATGACAAACTCATTGCAGTGTGGTCAACAATTCTGAAAAAAGTGAATGGTGCCAGACTGATCATCGATAGCCACAACTTCCGTGAAAGTTTTATGCAAGAAGCCTTCATAGCAAAATTTGCTGCCCATGGCATAGACCGCTCACGACTCGAGATAGGCTGCCATAGCCCACCATGGGACACCATGCGCAAGATTGATATCGGACTGGATTGTTTCCCCCACAATTCAGGTACCACCCTGTTTGAAACCCTGTACATGGGTGTGCCCTATGTGACATTGGCTGGCCGCCCCAGCATGGGTTTGCTGGGCAGCTCCATACTCAAAGGTGCGGGTCATCCCGAGTGGATAGCCAATACTGAACAGGAATATATAGACAAGGCAGTGGCACTTGCCAGCGACTTGCCGACACTGGCAAGTCTGCGCTCTGGTTTGCGCGAACAAATGAAAGCCAGCCCACTCATGGATGAAACCGGCTTTGCCAGCAAAGTGGAAACCGCCTATCGAGGCATGTGGACCAAATGGTGCGAACAAAGCCCGGCCTGACCAATGAATCTGTACCAGGCAAGCCAAATGAATACCCGCGGCATTGCGAATGAACAAAGACATACCCAAACCAGACCTCCCTCCTGACAAGAAAATTTATCTCGCCTTGTCCGGTTTGCCAGAGGCGGGCAAATTTTCATTCCAGTAGTTTTGCCAGATCACGGCATCCCAGCAAATACACATTTGCCAGATGCCGTCCGGCCTCAATTTTTGGTGATGGACCTACACACAAAAACTGCACGAGATGATGGTTTGTGCAAAAGCTGACTACCATACATCGCCATAGATTGCCGCTGATCGCTTGGGATTTGAGCCAGAAGCAAGACATCAATATAATCATCGCATCGTGGTGTATGCCTACCCAGCCACAATATCGCAATTTTTTAAGGAAACTAATATGCACATCCACGCAAAAAAACTCTGGTCAACAATCATCATCCTGATCTCTATGTCTTGCGGACTGACCCAAGCAGCAGACGCTGGCGGACAAACATTTACGACAGACGACAAACATGTCAAATTTTGGGCAGCTGGCACCCCAGAGAAAACTGAAGAAGCAATGTCAGACCGTAAAGGTGCACCGTATAAACGTACTACCTACTCGATGGAAACAGAAGGTAGCACGCTCATGCTGGGTATATTGGAATTTCGCCAGGATGATCCATCACCCGCAGGCTACGAAACTACCTATCTGAACACCATGCTGGACAACTTGCGCAGAAGTTTTGTCTCCAAGTTTTTGCTCGACACTGATAGCGGCTGGAAAGCCATAGACCTGCCAAAAGCGAACTTGCAAGGGAAGCAATTAAAAGGCAGACTTGACGGTCAGGATTTTATTCTCAGAGCCTATGTAGCCCCACATGTCATTTATATGCAGCAAGTTGGCCATACGCCGCAAAACAAAAAGGCAGCAGAAATAGCGGACCGGTTTTTGCAGTCACTGGAAATCATTCCATAAACAGGAACAAGCCTGACTTATTAAAAAGAACAAAACCAGGAGCATCTCTATGTTGAGATGCTCCTGACCCCAAATTTATTTCCTTTTTTTCGGATCTGAGACGAACTTGCCTATCTTATTCCTGCGCCGCAATCTGGCGCAACGCTTGCTCAAATACCTCGGGCGGCTGGCCACCTGAGATCAGATGACGTTCATTGATGATAATCGCCGGCACAGAACTGATGCCTTGCTGGTGATAATAGCGTTCAGTTTCCCGCACTTCTTCAGCATAATCGTCAGACGCCAGAATCCGTGCGGCCTCGCCAGTATCCAACCCCACTTCACCCGCTACACGCACCAAGGCTTCATGCGAAGCCGGGCTCTCACCCTTACTGAAATACAGTTCAAACAGCGCCACTTTGAGCGCATGTTGGTGCCCTTGCAGTTCAGCCCAATGCAGCAAGCGGTGCGCATCAAAGGTATTGTAGATGCGGCTGCGTGTTGCCATGTTGAATTCAAAGCCCAGCTCTGCGCCACGCGCCCGTATCATTTCGCGGGTCTTGGCGGTCTGTTCCTGTGTTGCACCATATTTTTCAGCCAGATGTTCAGCAATGTCCTGCCCTTCCGGCACCATGGCTGGATTAAGCTCAAAAGGCTGGAAATGCAATTGCACGGTGGCATCGTCACCCACGCGCTCTATGGCTTGCTCTAGCGATTTAAGTCCGATGATGCACCAAGGGCATGACACGTCTGAGACGAAGTCGATTCTGATTTCTTTACTCATGTTATTTGACTTTCTGCTGCCAGGCCATGTGCCGCAGCTATCAACGCAGTTTTAAATTCATAGCGCCTCAGATAAGACTTCAGGCACCGATATGCCAAGCTATATGCGCACTTTATCAGTCAATTCAAGTGTCTGCTGCCGGACGCTGCTGCACCAGCTACCTACAAATTGATACACATGAGTTTTCTTTGCAAATTAATATATATGCATTAAAAACAGATAAGCCTACTTTCTTTACGCATATATGGCTATATCTACATGCCTATAGGCCTGACCATTACTTACTCCAAGGCAGGAAATTTTACCGAACCTTTACTGAACCATAAGCGCAACACTGAGTCATCTCTGGTACTCACTTGCAGCACTCACCCACGCATTAGCTAAGGAAAAGACAAATGACAGAAGATGAAATCCGCCGTAACGCCTTTGCAATGCCCTATTCCAATACTGCTTTCCCACCGGGGCCTTACCGCTTCACGGACAGGGAATACCTGATCATCACCTATCGTACTGATCCTGAGTTGCTGGCAAAAATTATTCCAGCACCATTGAAGCTGGCAGAACCTGTCGTCAAGTTTGAGTTCATCAACATGCCAGACTCAACAGGGTTTGGGCATTATTGCGAGTCCGGCCAGGTCATCCAGGTGACGCTGGATGGTGTGCATGGAGCTTACGTACACAGCATGTATCTGAACGACCACCCACCGATTGCGGCTGGCCGTGAGTTGTGGGGCTTTCCCAAAAAACTGGGTGATCCTGAACTCAGGGTCCATAAAGACACCCTGGTTGGCACCCTGGACTATAGCGATTTCCGCATCGCCACCGGCACCATGGGTTTCAAGCATACCAAGCTTGATCATGCTGCCATCAAGGCTGGCATGGAAATCCCGAATTTTTTATTAAAAATCATCCCCCATGTCGATGGCACACCGCGCATCTGTGAACTGGTCCAGTACCAGCTCACCGACATCACCATCAAAGGTGCATGGGGTGGGCCAGGTGCACTTGATTTGCACCCGCACGCCCTTGCCCCCATCGCTGGCTTGCCAGTGCTGGAAGTATTATCTGCAGTTCACATCCTTTCTGACCTGACTTTGCCCTACGGCACAGTTGCGTACGATTACCTCGCCCCAACCAAATAAAGGAATTCACATGCTACTCAATAATAAAGTCGCCCTTATCACCGGTGCTGCCAGCGGCATAGGGAAAGAAATCGCCATAGAATACGCCAAACAAGGCGCAAAAATTGTTATCGCCGACATGGCTCTGGAAGCAGCACAAGCCACCGCCAAAGAAATTGAAGCATCCGGCGGCACCGCCATGGCAGTGGCCATGAATGTGACTGACGAAGCGCAGGTTGACAAAGGTGTGGCTGACGCAGTCGCGGCCTACGGCAACATCGACATCCTGATCAGCAATGCAGGCATACAAATCATCAGTCCTCTGGTTGACCTGAGCCTCGACAACTGGAAAAAAATGCTCTCCATCCATCTGGATGGTGCATTCCTGACCACCCGCGCCTGCATGCGTTCGATGATCGCTGGCGGCAAAGGCGGTAGCGTAATCTACATGGGTTCAGTCCACTCCCACGAAGCCTCACCACTGAAAGCCCCCTACGTCACCGCCAAGCATGGCCTGATCGGTCTGGCAAAAGTCGTTGCCAAAGAAGGTGCAAAAAACAATATCCGCGCCAACGTCATCTGCCCAGGCTTTGTCCGCACCCCACTGGTCGATAAACAAATCCCGGAACAGGCAAAAGAACTCGGCATCACAGAAGCAGAAGTCATCAAGAATGTCATGCTCAAGGAAACCGTCGATGGCGAATTCACGACCGTGCAAGACGTCGCACAAACCGCGCTATTCCTGGCGGCCTTTGGTACCAATGCATTGACCGGTCAATCCATCACGGTTAGTCATGGGTGGCATATGCAATAAACTGCTCTTCGGAGTAGTGTCTTACTGTGCTAGTTGGAAGTGCCCGCAGCGACTAAGGCTGCGGGTTCAATACATTAACCATGCTTCACAATAGATAAGCGTTTTATCCGCTTACGCAAAGGTAAATATTAATGTTATTGACGGAAGTTCAAACAGCGCATATTCCAGAAATTTATGAAGAATTTTGCTCGGTCATTGGCGAGAATCACTGGAAGAAACGGGTTGCCAACTTGAATCAAGAGATAAAAGGAAACCGATTCTTAAAAGACTTTCTTTATCAAGAATACAATATTGCATACCAATTAGAAAATCTTCGCGAGCTTAAAGAAAAATTTCACTATTTCCCCCCGCAAGAATTAAACAATCGCTCGAATTATGCGGCAGTAAGTTTTGCAGCACAAAGTCTGTCAATAATCAAAGCTGCTCCAAAAGATTTTTCTGAAAAATTTAAACGAAGAATTCACGGCGCGTTCAAAAATCCAGGAGATATGCGAGGACTTCGTCTAGAGATTAAAGCAGCAACCCATTTCACTATACGAGGGCTTAAAATAAGTTGGCCAGAAATGACTGGAATAGATAGATTCGATCTATTAGTTGAAGGACTTGGGACACGCGTTTTAGAGATTGAATGCAAGTCAATATCTAGCGATAAAGGACGAAAGATACATCAACGTGAAATATTGGATTTTTATAATTTACTAATGCCTGAATTGAGTATTGTAAAAAAATCTTTAAGTACAGGATTAGCAGCAGTACTTACAATTCCCGGAAGATTGCCTACTCAATACAAAGATAGACGTGAACTAGCAAGAAGAATTAGTTCTCAAATACTGATTGCAAAAAATACTACATTCATCGACGGGGCGCATATAAGATTCTCTGAATTTGACCTATCTATGCTGGACTCCGGGAATTTAAAGAGTAATCAAAAAATACTCCGGGAAACAATAGATTCGTTAACTGGAACTTTGAACCGTGAGGCCATGTTAATTGGCACATCAGCGGGCGGTGCCTTCGCACTTGTGATTCAAAGTGAAGAGGACGACAAGCTCCTGAGCACTATTTTTGATACTTTAAGTGACTCAGCAAAGAAACAGTTTTCAAGGAATCAAGGTGGAATGTTTTTAGTAGGATTACATGGTATCTCAGCAGATCAACTCACATCTATCGCAACTCAAGACAACGATAGTTCGCAGCAATCTTCGGCTTTGCGCATTGAAGTTTCAGAATTTTTATCAAGTAATGAGCGTGATCATGTAATCGGTGTCGGTTTTCTTAGCGAAAATGACTTGCCGCAAGTTAGTGAGTTTACTGTTGAGTCCAGTGGTTCCGCATATTTTTTTCCAAAGAAAGAAAGTTCACTTTGGTCAAATGATTTCAGTAATTTGTTCAATTGGAGAGATAGCGAACCAACGATACAAAAAATTTACTGAATAGAAAATTTTAAAAATCTGACGAACTTAGTTTTTGCGGTTCTTCGGACTTTTCTGTGGGTTAAGAGTACGCTATCGCGCATGCTGAGCCAAGGAGAGAGGCGATGGAAAGCAAGGATCTGTATAGGCACTTACTGGGGCTCAATGAGCCCTGGATGGTAGAAAGAGTTGAACTGGAT
>JACQDX010000118.1 GCA_016200895.1 Burkholderiales bacterium | reverse complement strand
CTATGGAGCTGGAATAGCCGCGTCTTCCCTGGTATTGACCCGTTTGTTGTACGCAAGAACGACAAGGTTCGCATCCGTATCGGTAATCTGACGATGACAAATCATCCTATCCATATTCATGGTCATGAATTCCAGGTCACGGGCACGGATGGCGGCCCAGTTCCTCATTCGGCGCGCTGGCCAGAAGTCACGACAGATATCGCGGTGGGTCAAATGCGTCAGATTGAATTTCTGGCAGATGAAGAAGGCGACTGGGCTTTCCATTGCCACAAGTCACATCACACCATGAACGCGATGGGGCATGACACTCCCAACTTGATTGGCGTTGATCACACTGGTGTCGCTAAAAAAATCACCAGCCTTATCCCTGAGTATATGGCCATGGGTGAACGGGGCATGGCGGATATGGGCGAAATGGAAATGCCACTCCCTGACAACACCTTGCCGATGATGACTGGTGAAGGTCCATTTGGTGGTGTCGAGATGGGGGGCATGTTCAGCGTGTTAAAGGTCAGGAAGGACCAGAAGCCAGGCGACTACAAGGATCACGGATGGTACAAGCACCCTCCAGGTACGGTTGCCCAGGAATGGACTGGCAATGTAGCTGAACCAGCTCGTGCGAAGACCGTAGGTGGTAAATCCATGCCCCTGAAACGGAAGAATCAGCAAGAAGTAGAAGTACAAGTCCGCAAACCTGTCGGCAAGATGGAACACTAATTTTTTAAACTGAAAGGATCATTCCCATGAAAACTCGCTTCACCACCATCACAGTAACTTTGGCCCTCGCATTGGCAGCCCAAGCCAGTTTTGCCCATGATGATCATGCACATGGTCATGATAACGAAGCCATCGGCAAGCCAGGCACCGCCACGGCAGCCACCCGTACGGTCAATGTCAACATGACTGACAACATGCGTTTCACACCATCCAATATCGTCGCCAAGCAAGGTGAGACTATCCGTTTCGTGATTAAGAATTCCGGTGGCATCAAACATGAATTCGTCTTGGGTACAGAAAAGGAGCTGAAAGAACACTACGAAGTCATGAAAAAGAATCCAGAAATGGAGCATAGCGATCCAAACATGATCACCCTGTCCGGTGGACAAACTGGTGAAGTTGTATGGCAGTTCACCAAGGCGGGAAAGATTGATTTCGCCTGCCTGCAGCCTGGCCACTATGACGCCGGTATGAAGGGTAAGGTCGCCGTTGCAAAAGGCAAGGCCGTGGCTAGTGCTGAACCTGATACCCACGAACACAAACACTAAAGATGCAGACCGCGTACTCAACTGATTACACGGTAATTTGATTTATTCATTTAAAAATAGGAAATATCATGACCATTATTAAATCTCTGACCTTGGGCGTTCTTGCTGCCGTCACATTTCATACAGCCATTGCTGCAGATCACTCAATGTCCGCAACAGCATCCGCTTCCACGAGTAATGCCAGTAGCGACATGACGGATGGGGAAGTCAAAAAAATTGATAAGAGTACCAACAAGATCACGCTGAAGCACGGCGATATCAAGAACCTGGATATGCCTGGCATGACCATGGTGTTCAAGATCAAAGATCCAGCTGCACTGGACACACTAAAGGCTGGTGATAAGGTGAAATTCAGAGCAGAAAAAGCGAATGGCTCAATCATGGTAACGGAAATACAAGTAGCAAAATAAACGCAATGCGCATGTGTCAGCACGTTGGGCTGGCACATGCGAGCAATTAAATAAGAATGGGAGAGCACTACGATGATCAAAATACTGACACTTGTGGCATTGAGCATGCTGATGAGCTTTACCTATGCCGGTGAGCCCAAAGATGCACTGGCTGCTTTCTATACGGCTTTGGCAGCAGGTGATAAAGCGAAGGCCACTGAACTGCTTGCGCCTGATGTCACTATCTATGAGTCCGGTTATGTTGAGCGTTCACGGGCAGAGTATGCCGGACATCATCTGCCAGAAGATATGGCTTTTGCCAAGACATCAACACGAACGGTATTGCAGCAAAGCCAACGAATTGATGGGAATCTGGCGGTGATTTGGGCGGAAACTGAGACCAAAGCCAAAGTAAAGGGAAAGGAGGTACAAATCTTTGGAACCGAAACTACCTTACTGCAAAAAAATGGCGACGACTGGCATATCGTGCATGTCCATTGGTCTTCCCGAAAAGCGAAATAGCAATAACCAAATTCCAGTTTTAGTACAGTAAGCATCCGGCAATTGTGGCTAAGCATCGCGGTAGCAGGCCTGATAAGTGGAGAAGTTTATATGAAAAGTATCTCAGAATCTTTATGGCCGTTGGCCACCTCCAACGTTACGTCTGCTACACCAGTACAAGCAAAATCAAATCATCTGACTCAGGGATCTTTTGCGGAAGCCTTGGCACGTATAAAAGATAAAGCGACATTAACTGGTACTGAACAAAAGTCGATAGATGGCCCCAGCCAACTTGCGGTTACAGGAGCAGTGCCATTCTCTTTGTCCAACGCCGTCCCCACCCATTTGCCCTTACCTGGGTTGTCCAATAAAGCCTTGGAACATGGATTCAATGAGCGCGCTTTGGATTTACGTGTCTATCGCCAGACATTGTTGGCCTCTAATATCGCCAATGCCGACACCCCTGGATATAAGGCCATGGACATTGATATTGAAGCGGCATTGAGAGACGGAAAGACCTCAAAAACGGTAACACCTCAGTATGTGACACCTGGCCAGGGTTCGATTGATGGCAACATGGTAGAAATGGATGTTGAGCGGGTCAAGTTTGCCCAGAATGCACTGATGTATGAATATCACGTCGATCGTGTACGAGGACATTATAAAGATATGGAAGAGTTACTCAAAAATACGCCTTACTAAGAACCAAGCAAGTTTATGTCGAACTTCTTACTTCGAATGTAGCTTAGGGGCGACTATTTTGATGATGCAAAGGCAGGCGCTTGACGTAGATCAAACAGGCGGCAGTCTGCATGAATGATGATTGACTCCGTACCCGGGTACAGCACCTATAGTGAATTCAGGTAAATACATTTTCAGAAGTAATTTTTTCCATATTTGCCAGATCAAGGTGTAAGCCATTTTTTCCCAATCAGTCGTCTATTGAGGAGTTCATCATGAAATTACTTCGCCCAGTCTTATGTCTGACAAGTTCGTTGATCATTGCTTCCAGTGTGTGGGCGGCTGAGCCGGCGGACCACAAAGAGCATCATCCCGCTTCTGCCAGCGCTTCTGCCAAAGTCACCGCACCATCTGGCAGTGCAAGCAAATCGTCCATGCAAAAAATGGATGATCAAATCCAGACGATGCATGACATGCATGAAAAAATGATGAATGCAAAAAACCCCGAAGAACGCAGTGCCTTGATGGCGGATCACATGAAAGCGATGCAGGACGGCATGGCAATGATGGGCAAGATGGCTGGCGATAAAAAACCCAAAATGAAGGATGGCATGCAAAAAGATATGGCCATGCACGACATGATGGAAAGACGCATGGAAATGATGGAAGGCATGATGCAAATGATGATGGACAGAATGCCTGCTTCGACTGCCGTTGCCAAATAGAGGAGATGCGCCATGAATCACGAACACGAAAATCAAAATGAACCAGGCAGTTTCTGGCGCTCCAGATACGCCCTTGGATATCTTGTCATTGGTGCGGTTGCTGCCTACTTTCTATTGACAGAACATCTGGCGCACGTGATCGGCGCATTGCCATTTTTGTTGTTACTGGCCTGTCCGCTGATGCACGTCTTTATGCATCACGGACATGGACATCATAGCCATCATCAAGATGTAGAGTCGCCAAGCGACCAAGACAAGGATGCCAGCGCGAATAAGGAGAACCGCCATGAACCACGGTGAAAATGCCTATGGGCTTTGGTCTCTGGTGATACTCAATTCGGCCATTTTCATCATGTTCGCTTTCAGTTTCTTTAAACCGCAAACGGCACGTGACTGGCGCAGCTTCAGCGCATTTTCTGCATTCATCGTTGCCTTGTTCATAGAGATGTATGGCTTCCCACTGACCATCTACCTGATGTCAGGCTGGTTACAGACGCATTATCCCAATCTGGATATTTTGTCCCATAACTCTGGTCATCTGTGGTCGACCTTGCTTGGCGAAAAAGGTGATCCGCATTTTGGTGTGCTGCATATCGCGAGCTACTTCTTCTTGGGATTCGGTTTCTACTTGTTATCCAGCGCCTGGAATGTGCTCTACCATGCCCAACGGCAACATACCCTAGCGACTAGCGGTCCCTACGCCAAAATACGCCACCCACAATACGTTGCCTTTGTTTTAATTCTCTTGGGATTCTTATTGCAATGGCCTACAGTGTTAACATTGGCAATGTTTCCCATCTTGCTGATCATGTATGGTCGCCTGGCCGTGACTGAAGAGAAAGAGATGCTGGCTCAATTTGGCGATGAATTTGCCCGTTACACAAAGCGCACTCCACGATTTTTTCCACACCTGTCCTCTGCCAGCCCGGCTTGTCATTGATTCAGCAACACCTTAAATGGAAGCAACCATGAACGCTACAGTGACTGCACCTGCCTCAACGAAAGATACGAATCTAAAAGATCCTGTATGTGGAATGACAGTCACCGAACAGTCCGAACATAAAGAGTTACTAGACTCAAAAATGTATTACTTTTGCAGCAGCAAATGCCACACTAAATTTAATGCAGAACCTGGCAAGTACATATTGCCCCAGACTACGCCAGTCAAGGCGGAAGAAACACCTTCCTCCGCTATCTATACTTGCCCCATGCATCCCGAAATACGGCAAGATCATCCAGGTAGCTGTCCTAAGTGTGGCATGACGCTGGAACCGGTGATTCCCGAACTTGAGGCAGATGATAATCCCGAGTTGAAGGACTTTCAGCATCGCTTCTGGTGGACTTTACCTCTCACCGTGATTGTTTTTGTACTTGCCATGTCTGGTGAGTCGCTACATTTGATGCAGATGTCTGTTCAAAGTTGGGTGGAAATGGCCATTGCGTCACCTATCGTATTGTGGGCTGGATGGCCTTTCTTCACAAGAGGTTGGCAATCCGTGTTGCACCGTAGTCCCAATATGTGGACATTGATCAGCCTGGGAACTGGTGCAGCTTTCATCTATAGCGTGGTTGCGACGCTAATACCTCAAGTATTCCCAGATTCATTTATCTCAATGGGACGGGTGGCAGTGTATTTTGAAGCGGCTGCAGTAATTATTTCGCTGACTTTACTGGGGCAAGTGCTGGAACTTAAAGCCCGATCGCAGACTTCGGCTGCGATCAAATCCTTGCTGGGTCTTTCTCCAAAAACTGCGCGGCGCATTAATGCGGATGGAAAAGAAGAAGATATACCACTTACCAATGTCCATGTCGGTGATCTCTTGCGCATACGTCCAG
This sequence comes from Burkholderiales bacterium, assembly GCA_016200895.1. Taxonomy (GTDB): domain Bacteria; phylum Pseudomonadota; class Gammaproteobacteria; order Burkholderiales; family Burkholderiaceae_D; genus Undibacterium. The sequence continues at coordinate 15,954 of JACQDX010000118.1, read as the reverse complement.
GTGAAAAAGTGCCGGTTGACGGTAGCGTAACCGAGGGTAGTAGCGCTGTGGACGAATCCATGCTCACCGGAGAACCTGTCCCTGTGACTAAAAGGGTTGGTGATAAAGTCATTGGTGCCACCTTAAATACCAATGGTGCGCTCGTCATGCGTTCCGAGCGGGTTGGGTCTACCACCATGCTGGCACAAATTGTCCAGATGGTCGCGCAGGCACAACGCTCAAAAGCACCGATGCAGAGAATGGCGGACGTGGTGGCCGGGTATTTTGTGATGACGGTGATCGGCATTGCCATCCTCACTTTCTTTGCCTGGGGACTGTGGGGACCTGAACCACGCTGGGTCTTTGGATTGATCAATGCTGTCTCGGTACTAATCATTGCCTGTCCCTGCGCCCTGGGTCTTGCTACGCCCATGTCCATCATGGTCGCAACTGGCCGCGGCGCCACACAAGGCGTCCTATTCAGGGATGCAGCTGCCATAGAAAATTTACGCAAGGTCGATACGCTCATTGTTGACAAGACCGGTACGCTGACAGAAGGCCGTCCTGCATTCGATAAAGTGATTCCGTCTTCTGGCTATCAGGAAGAGGAAGTGCTGCGCCTGGCAGCCAGTCTCGATCAGGGCAGCGAACATCCATTGGCAGACGCCATTGTGCGGGCAGCACGCGAACGGGGATTGACTCTGGATAAACCAGAAAATTTTGAGTCCGGTTCAGGTATTGGCGTGCGAGGCACTATCAATCAGCGTGAGGTCGCTCTGGGTAATACAAGACTCATGGAGCAACTGGGAATACAGGTGCAAGGATTGCTCACACAGGCAGAAGAGCTCCGCACGGAAGGGGCAAGCGTCATGTATCTAGCAGTAGACAAGCAATTGGCTGGCTTGCTTGCGGTATCCGACCCGATCAAGAAAAGTACCCCAGAGGCCTTGGCAACGCTTAAAGCATCAGGCATACGCATCATCATGGCAACAGGTGACGGCCTGACCACTGCCAAGGCCGTAGGTAACCGGCTTGGCCTGGATGAAGTGTTTGGTGAGGTGAAGCCGCAAGACAAACTGTTACTTGTTGAACGTCTGCAAAGAGAAGGCCGCATCGTCGCCATGGCAGGCGACGGGATTAACGACGCGCCCGCTCTGGCAAAAGCCAATGTCGGTATCGCCATGGGAACAGGAACCGATGTCGCCATGAACAGTGCCCAGATTACCCTGGTCAAAGGTGACTTGCGCGGCATTTCTGTGGCGCGCTTATTGTCAGACGCCACCGTCGGCAATATGAAGCAAAATTTACTGTTTGCCTTCCTGTATAACGGTTTGGGTATTCCCGTCGCTGCCGGTGTCTTATATCCGATGACGGGCTGGTTGCTTTCGCCGCTGATTGCCGCTTTGGCGATGAGTTTGAGTTCCGCTTCTGTTATAGGTAATGCACTACGGCTGAGGACACATGCTGTGGATAGCTGATTGTCTGATACGGGTCAAAGCAGTCTGCGGCAAAAGTAACTATAATTGGCGATGAAAAGCTGATATTGTTACTCAACTTTCCAATTGATTCTGCTTTCCTGGCATCATTGATTGAATGTAATCATCACATGAAAATTTCCCGCACATCGCGTTTGGTCGCAGCGTTCTTAGCGCTTGTCAGCATGCTGTTTATGCAGCTTGCTGTGGCGTCATACGTCTGCCCAGGTCATACAACGGGTAGTGGAACGTCTGGTTTAGCTCGAGATATCAGCTCTGCCGCAATGCTTGACTGTGCTGGCATGGACCAAGAGCAACCTGCACTGTGTCATGCACATGCTGAGGATTCATCTACGAAGCAATCGCTGAATAAGCCTCAAGCGCCCGATGTTCAACCCTTTGTATTGGCCGGGCTGACACAAACTCTGCAATTGATTGATATTGTCAGTCTTCCGCAAGAGCATCATGCTCACTCGTTACATCTTGCACGCTCCACCGCACCGCCCATCACTATCCGCAACTGCTGTTTCCGCATTTAATCCCCCAGATCCCTAGTCTGTCACTGCTATGTCTTAGAGACGGCAGTGCCATTTTTTGCTATCTGGAGGTTCCATGTTATCTATTTTTGCTGCGCCATATGGTGTGCGGTCTCATCCTATTCGCTTCGCCATCGTCGGTGGCATGCTCGTTTTATCCTCATTTGCAGTTATTGCTGCCGATATACCTCTCACTTTGGGACAGGCTCAACAACTGGCCGTGGCGCGCTCACGTCAGTTAAATGCCCAAGACCTGGCGGTCACTGCCTCCCGCGAAATGGCAGTCGCTGCGGGTCAATTACCTGATCCCATATTGAAGGCGGGCATCGACAACTTGCCAGTTAGTGGCCCTGATCGTGGAAGTCTGACCAACGATTTCATGACTATGCGTCGCATCGGCGTTATGCAGGAATTGACCAGAAGCGACAAACGCCAGTTGCGGGCTGAACGCTATAACCGTCTCGCCAACAAATCACTGGCAGAAAAAGCCAGTGCAATTGCGGCTATCCAACGCGACACTGCAATTGCCTGGCTGGATCAGTATTACTCGGAACGCATGCTTGCCCTGATCGCAGAACAATCGATACAAGCAAAACTTGAAATCGAAGCATCTGAAGGTAATTACCGCGCTGGTCGTGGTAGCCAGGCTGATATCTTCGCTGCCCGTAGCGCACTGAGTATGGTGGATGACCGTTCCAGCGAATTCCAGCGCAAAGTCCGCACTGCCAAGACTATGTTAAACCGTTGGACCGGTATTGCTGCCGAGCTTCGATTGGCTGGCGAACCCAGTATCGGCAATATCCGCCTGGACTTATCAGCACTAGACAAATCGCTTGCGCACCATCCCCAGATAGCTGTGATGACCAAGCAAACAGAGATTGCCGAGACGGATGCCAAATTGGCGGAGGCCAATAAAAAGCCAGACTGGAGCATCGAAGTCGCGTTCCAGCAGCGTGGCTCAGCTTATTCCAACATGGTATCAGTCGGCATATCACTTCCTTTTCAATGGGATCAAAAGAATCGCCAAGATCGTGAACTGTCGTCCAAACTGGCGATGGTCGAACAGGCAAAAGCCGAGCGAGAAGAGACATTACGCGCCCACGTCGCTGAAACCAGGGCAATGGTAGGCGAATGGCAAAGTGACCTTGAACGCAGTGTCCGCTATGAACGCGAATTGATACCGCTAGCGAAAGAGCGTACTCAAGCCATCTTGGGTGCCTATCGCGGTGGCAAAGCCAATTTGACTGATTTGCTGGCGGCACGCCGCAATGAGATCGATGTCCGACTGCAAGCCTTGCAACTACAAGCCGATACTGCCCGTTTATGGGCACAACTCAATTTCCTGTTTCCTGCGGATGTACCAGATACACATCCTGCCCAATCCATGAACAAGGACATGCAATGAATAACAAAAGAATCATCGTAGCCCTGGTTACTGCTGGCGTACTGGCTGGAAGTGGGTATGGTCTTTATCGTCTTGGCCTCAATCAAGGAATGAAAAAGCCTGAAGAGTCGCAAGCAAGTGCCCCGGCAACAAGCACAGTAACGGGCGACAAAAAGGTACTGTACTGGCATGACCCTATGGTTCCTGCGCAAAAATTCGATAAACCGGGCAAATCTCCTTTCATGGACATGCAATTGGTGCCAGTCTATGCCGATGGCGCAGATGAAGGTTCAGTCAGCATCAGCCCACGCGTACAGCAAAACCTTGGCATACGCACAGCAGAGGTAACACGCAGCAGTTTCGCATCAACTCTGATGGCAGTCGGTAGCGTGGTTTACAACGAACGCGATGTCGCTCTGGTGCAGGCACGTAGCAATGGCTTTGTCGAAAAACTCTATGTGCGCGCTCCCCTTGATATGGTAAAGAAGGGGCAGGCACTGGTTGAGTTATATGTACCGGATTGGGTCGCTGCACAGGAAGAATACCTGACTGTGAAGCGCATGCAGGCTAGTGGTATTGCAGGATTGCTGGATGGGGCGAAGCAACGCATGCGCCTCGCGGGCATGAATGACGATCAAATACGCACCGTTGAGGCGAGCGGTAAGGTGCATTCACGCATCACTATTACGGCTCCAGTTAGCGGTGTAGTCGCAGAATTATCTGCGCGTGAAGGTATGAGCGTCATGACTGGTGCGCCTTTATTTCGTATCAATGGACTTGGTACCATCTGGGTCAATGCCGATATCCCTGAAAGCCAGGCTGCCCAGGTACACATAGGTAATGCTGTCGAAGCACGAACTCCATCTTTGCCAGGCATGGTCTTCAAAGGCAAGGTAAGTGCCATTCTCCCTCAGATTGACGTGGCTACACGTACCCTGAAAGCCCGTATCGAACTGGCGAATCCATCTGGTCAACTGGTGCCTGGCATGTTTACTAATCTGAGTTTCAGTTCTGAAGCACGCAAAAATATCCTGCAGGTACCCACTGAGGCAGTTATCCAGACTGGTACACGCGCTGTGGTGATGGTTGCGCAAGGCGACGGTAAATTCATGCCAGTTGATGTAGAAACCGGTACAGAGGCAAATGGACAGACTGAAATCCGCCAAGGTTTGGAAGTTGGGCAAAAGGTCGTGGTCTCCGGCCAATTCCTGATCGACTCCGAAGCCAGCCTGAAAGGTACAACGACTCGTATGGGCGATGCATCAGCGGCAAGTACGAGCAAAGCTACTGGAACGACACACCATGGTAATGGCAAAGTCGAAAAGATAGACAAGAATGAAATTACGCTTTCCCACGGTCCTATTCCATCCCTGCAATGGGGTGTAATGACGATGGGATTCCAATTGCCAGCGAATGGCTTACCTGCCAATGTTGTCGTTGGCGACATGGTGACCTTTGACATACGTCAAACCAAGGATGGCATGTACCAGGTTACTTCGATCTCACCAACGGCAGAAATACCCAAGTCCACCTTACCAGCTAAAGCGATGAATGAAACGATGACGATGCCTTCGTCGTCTGCAGGAGCAAAAAAATGATGGCCAAACTAATACGCTGGTCAATCGCCAACCGCTTCCTGGTGCTGCTGGCTACCCTGATGATGACGGCATGGGGTATCTGGTCCTTGTCTCGTACCCCGCTGGATGCGATTCCTGACCTGTCAGATGTGCAAGTCATTATCCGTACCAGCTACCCTGGTCAGGCACCACAAATTGTAGAAAATCAGATCACCTATCCCCTGACCACCACCATGTTGTCCGTACCTGGTGCCAAGACGGTACGTGGCTATTCTTTCTTTGGTGATTCCTTTGTGTACGTATTGTTTGAAGACAGTACTGATATGTATTGGGCACGGTCACGCGTGCTGGAATACCTGAATCAGGTGCAGTCACGCTTGCCGCCCCAGGCCAAAGCTTCACTTGGCCCCGATGCGACGGGTGTTGGCTGGGTCTATGAATATGCCTTGGTGGATCGCAGTGGCAAGATGGACTTGTCGCAACTGCGGGCATTTCAGGACTGGTTCCTGAAGTACGAATTAAAGTCAGTACCGAATGTGTCAGAGGTGGCAAGCATAGGCGGCATGGTGCGTCAGTACCAGATACAGCTTGATCCAGACAAGATGCGTGCCTACAACATCCCGCATGGGAAAATTATTGAAGCCGTACAAAAGGCCAATCAGGAAACTGGTGGCTCAGTACTGGAACTGGGGGAAGCCGAGTACATGGTACGAGCGTCTGGTTACCTGAAGTCTTTGGACGACTTCCGTAAAATACCGTTGATGACGACCGATGCAGGTGTGTCCGTGCGTCTGGGAGACGTGGCTCGGATACAGATCGGGCCTGAAATGCGGCGTGGTATTGCTGACTTGAACGGTGAAGGTGAAGTTGCTGGTGGCGTGATTGTCATGCGGTCTGGCAAGAACGCATTGGAAACCATAGATGCAGTCAAAGCCAAACTGGAGAAGCTGAAGGCCAGCTTACCTCCTGGTGTGGAAGTGGTGACGACCTATGACCGCTCTAATCTGATCAACCGTGCTGTCAAGAACCTGCAAGAGAAATTGGTCGAGGAATTCATTGTTGTCGCTATTGTCTGTGCCATCTTCCTGTTTCATTTGCGCTCCGCACTGGTTGCGATCGTCACCTTACCAATTGGCATCCTGATTGCGTTCATCGTCATGCATTACCAGGGGGTGAATGCCAACATCATGTCACTGGGTGGAATTGCCATTGCCGTGGGTGCCATGGTCGATGCCGCTGTGGTGATGATAGAGAACGCCCACAAGCATATCGAAGCATGGAACCATGCAAATCCGGATAAAAAACTTCAGGGAGAAACGCATTGGCGGGTGATTGGCGATGCCGCTGCCGAAGTCGGGCCAGCGTTGTTTTTCTCATTGCTGATCATAGTCTTGTCCTTTATTCCTGTCTTTACCCTGGAAGCACAGGAGGGGCGTTTGTTCTCTCCACTCGCCTTTACCAAGACCTATGCCATGGCAGCAGCAGCAGGACTTGCTGTGACCTTGATACCAGTACTAATGGGTTACCTGATCCGGGGCAAAATACCAGATGAACAAAAGAATCCGCTGAATCGCCTTTTGATTGCCTTGTATCGGCCCTTGCTTGATGTCGTATTGCGCTTTCCGAAACTGACCTTGGTGCTTGCTGCGATAGTAGCAATTCTCACAGTGTGGCCTTTAGCCCGTCTGGGTGGTGAGTTCATGCCGCCGCTGGATGAAGGTGACTTACTTTATATGCCGTCTGCACTCCCAGGTATAGGCGCAGGTAAAGTTTCAGAATTACTCCAGCAGACAGATCGATTGATCAAGACTGTCCCGGAGGTGAAAAGTGTATTTGGCAAAGCTGGACGTGCAGAAAGCGCGACTGATCCGGCTCCCCTGGAAATGTTCGAAACAACAATACAATTCAAACCGCGTGACCAATGGCGTCCCGGCATGACTACCGATAAACTGGTGGAAGAGCTGGATCGCATAGTCAAAGTCCCTGGACTATCCAATATCTGGGTACCACCTATCCGGAATCGCATCGATATGCTGGCAACCGGTATCAAGAGCCCGGTGGGCGTGAAGGTGGCTGGAACTGATTTGAAAGAAATAGACCGGATTACAGGCGATATTGAGCGGGTCATCAAAAACGTCCCTGGGGTGTCGTCGGCCCTGGCAGAAAGGCTGAACGGCGGGCGCTATATCGATGTTGATATCAATAGGGATGCCGCTGCACGCTACGGCCTTAATATTTCGGATGTGCAGAGCATCGTATCTGCAGCGATTGGTGGTGACAACATCGGCGAAACCATAGAGGGCCTGCAACGCTTCCCTATCAATGTGCGTTATCCACGAGAAGTGCGTGACTCAGTCGAAAAGCTGAGGCAACTGCCGGTGCTGACCGAGCGTGGAGCGCAAATTCGCCTGGGTGATGTTGCAGAAATTCGCATCAATGACGGGCCACCCATGCTCAAGAGTGAGAATGCACGCTTGTCAGGATGGGTGTATGTCGATATCCGTGACCGTGACCTCAGCTCAGCGGTACATGAAATGCAGGAAGTCGTTGCCAGGGAAGTGAAACTTCCACCTGGCTATTCGATTGCCTGGTCCGGCCAGTTTGAATATCTGGAACGGGCAACCGCCAAGCTGAAAGTGGTGGTGCCAGCGACTTTGCTGATCATCTTTGTGCTGTTATACATGACCTTCAAGCGTGTCGATGAAGCGGCGCTGATCATGGCGACTTTACCATTTGCCTTAGCCGGTGGTATCTGGCTACTGTGGGCGCTAGGGCATAATCTGTCGGTCGCCAGTGGGGTTGGGTTTATTGCTCTGGCGGGTGTTTCGGCTGAATTTGGCGTGATCATGCTGTTGTACCTGAAGCACGCCTGGGATGACAGGCTGAAGACAGGAAAAGCCAGTGAGCAAGATTTACTGGATGCTATTCGTGAGGGAGCCGTGCTTCGGGTGCGACCAAAGGCCATGACGGTCGCTGTCATCATTGCTGGCCTGGTTCCCATCATGCTCGGTGCGGGTACAGGCTCGGAAGTCATGAAGCGTATCGCTGCACCGATGGTAGGCGGCATGATCACCGCACCATTGCTGTCTATGTTTGTTGTGCCAGCGGTGTATTTGCTGTTGCGCCGACGGCAATTGCGTCGACTAGAAGTGGAAAGTTAATCATAATTCCTGGCATGATTTAAGTGCTGAATTGAGCAATCTTTTTGAGAACAGAATGATTTTCTCCCAACATGCACAGGGCATCACAATGTTGTCTAAGAATATCAAACGGTAAATAACCCAAAGACAGATCGGCCGCATCACCGCGAAAGGCGGGGCGACTGATCTGTGCCATTACTTCCTGCTGGCGTTTATTTGGCGCTACCAGGTAGTAGTGGCAACTTTGCGAAGGGATGGATCGGGCCAAATCCTTCATACGCAAGATACCGGAATAAATGGAAGTACTTTTTTCTACTTCAAAAGCACAGGCGATGGTGGAGGTTTGCGGATCTATCCACAAAACATCAATTAAACTAATTGTATCCATCACCTCTGACGGCACATCCAATGCTGGAAGTTGTTCAATCGTCAGTTGAGAAAAAGCTTCACCGTGACATGAACGATGGCGGTCATTGCGTGCTACAAACACCTGATACTTCAATGCCCGACCGATTTTGATCAACATATGTTGTACTTGCGTATGTTCGGATTCTTCCTTGTGTTCTTCGATGACTTGGCTATGGCGACGAGCAGCGGCTTTCTCCGCTTTCTCCTGTAAATCCTTCAGAACATTGTCAGCATTATTTCCAATGATCAATCTACCGTTACCAAGTTCGAACAGCAATCCGGCGAAAGCACCCAAGTCCTTGGACAGCAAGCTCCGGTGTGTCGCATTGGCTTGTACTATTGTTTCGCGCATCGATAAATAGCTTTGCCAGGACCCTAATTTTTGTTTCGCATCGAAAAGCGCGTTGAAGCCATTTACAATGGCTGTGTTAAAAGGGGGGACCAGTGTCGGATGCAAAAAATAAACGATAGTAGCTACCGAAGGACCCAGACCTTTAATATTTGCATCTGCCAGACGGCTCATTTCATCCAACACTTGATCTTCACGCGTCGCATTCAGACAGGCATTCAAAAAGGCACCAAATTTTTGCTGGTTCTGCGTATTTTCGTAAATATCTGGGATGCGCAACTTGGGTTTCCAGTAGAAAGGATGGGCCGCTCCTTCAAATACCTGTTTTTGCTCGGTAATGGCGGCCAGGACGATTTCTAATGGAGAGCCCTTAAAATCGTTACCAAAGGTGCCAGCTGCAATGGCGTCAACGGTATCTTTCACTCCCCGGCGTATCGCCCGAAAAGCCTTCATCCGTTGTTCGCCGCCAATGAACCAGGTGTTGTAGACCGATTCAGGGTCGGTTTTATAACGGGCGATGAGGTTTGCAGTCAAAAGTAAATCCAATAGAAAGGGTAAGCCAGGCTGGCATCAGGTCGATCAAGCGTTGCTAAAGTGCATAGGGTTACAGGGTGGCGCAATTTTGACAGGTCGCCCCAAAACCAATTCCATTTCTATCGATATATTTGTCAAGTATCGCCTGGCCTATGAATATTTTCATGCAGACTAAAAGTCAAAAACCACCTTAAGGTGGCTTTTGTACTCTTTCACCAAGATGGAATCACCGGCTTTCCCAAAAAAGAGGAGCGGGAGTGGAATCATGTTGGGCTACACCAAGAGCATAGACCTCTATTCAAAAATGAGCAATATTTTTTGTGGCAATCTTTTAGGTGAAGAATAACCCCTGCATCTGCATTAAGAGTTTGATGTATAAAACTCTACGGCAATAACAGCCATCTGCTATCAATACGAGATTCGGACTTGCCCAACCTTATCAGAGAAGACACCCCACGAAGGAGCCCCAATCAGCACGCCAGCCGTATACGCGCCGCTCAGCAACCCGATATGGCGGGCAATTTCAGCTCCGGTCAAGTCCGGTTCAATTTGATTAAGCCAACTTGTTAGAAGCGGCATGAGTGCACCATAGCCCGCCGATACAACAAATACAGCGGCTGCCAACCAAGCCAATTGGAGGGGCCCCAGTAAAGCGATTTCAGCCGACTGCGAGACAATAGATTCACGGGCAATCGTTGGGCTCATATCGGTATGGATGCATCTGTTTCTAGAAGGCTCATACTATCGTTCCTGCGCAATGTAAGCTGTAGATAAATCACGATGCTCAGGAGAGCAGCGAAGAAGCACCATACTGAGATAAACCAGATTGCATAGAAGTAGTAGGAAGCACCAAAGGACAAAAATGCAACTACACCGAATACTCTCACCATTCGATGCATGGACAGAATTGGGCTAACGGTAGTCGACAACAGATATAGCATCATCGTCGCAGTTGCGAAGAAATGCGGCGACACATACTCTATATGCTGATTACTTGGCCTCGAGACTACGGGGAAGACCAGCAAGAAATACAACAGGTATGCACCAACTGCAACACCTGCTGCGACGAGCACAAGCAGCACTCGTCGGCGCCACACTGACGACTCCATGAGCAAAACTGTCATAGGCACGTAGATTGGCCACAACACGTGTGAGAAGAACGAGAATACATAGGTCATCGCGATATTGATCTGCAGTGACTCATACCGAAAAGTCAGCCAAATTATGCCTTCGCTTATCTGTTGAATTGCAAACAGCATTGGGATTGCCGCGAATAGCAGTTCTACCCGGGTACGAGGCGCTCTCAGTGTCAACGTGCCCAATCCGAGCAACACCGCGCCCGCGGAGAAACTGGCAGTGGCGGAAAACACATTGTGCTACTCCATCCTAATGATGTGTGACACCATGTTAGCAACCTTCTTTCGTGCTGCCTGCCAGGCCGTAATTGGGAGTGACCATGCCGGTTCAGCTATTAAGGTATTACTCTCAGCAACAAAGTTGACGTTAAACTGATTGATGCCCGGGAGAGTCGATAATTTCTCATCGGCTCCCAATGTACTCAGCGACGATATAAGCTCGCCAACTTGGATGGTGCTTGTTTTCACGTTCCACCTTAACAATTGGGCTTTAGCGTGCCAGTCGAGAGGAGTCTATGCATTCCGGTGAAAACTCGAAGACGATTTCCAAATCGGGCTTGATCAACTTTTTATTCTTTCCCGTGTATTGCAATCGCGACAGTATGTCACGCATCAAATTCAATCTGGCGGCCAACTTGTCGTTCGCCCGCACAATATGCCACGGTGCGGCAATGGTATGGGTCCGCAACAGCATCGCATCTCGCATATCGGAATATGCTTTCCAATGTTTGACGGCGACGGCATCGACCGGACTAGTTTTCCACTGTTTGAGCGGGTCACGTTCACGGTCAGCCAACCGCCTTGTTTGCTCATCCTTGTCAATATCCAGGTAATACTTCAACAGCTTAATTCCCGAGTTGACCAACATTTCCTCGAACTTTGGTACTGACTGCATGAACTCTTCATGTTCATCCTTGGAGCAAAACCCCATCACATGCTCTACGCCAGCCCGGTTGTACCAACTGCGATTAAATAATACGAGTTCCTCAGCAACTGGGAGGTGAGCAACGTAGCGCTGGAAATACCAGCCACTACGCTCTCGGTCGGAAGGCTTACTAAGCGCAACAACTCGCGTCTCACGAGGACTTAGATATTCGACAATGCGCTTTATATTGCCGTCTTTACCTGCTGCATCACGCCCCTCTAGAAGCACAAGGACTTTTTCACTGTGACGAATGACATGCCGCTGCAGCTTAACGAGCTCGACCTGTAGTTTGTGTAAGCTAACTTTATAATCGCTCTTTGACATGGGAAGTATCTCTTCGTCTTCCTCTTTTTGTTTTGCTTTTTTATTCATTTTGTTACCTTGATCTATAGAAATGATGAAATACTAAAAAGGAAGCCTTGGTTCTAAAACAGCGTATTGGAACCAATAAGACCTACTATTGACGTAATTCCCAGACGAAATTACATTCGCTTTTGCCATCAGCAATCCGTCGTCCAACGCCACCACGATCAAATGTCATCTCATCTGGAAGGTAAGAATTAAACATGGCGTTATCGATCTGGCACACAATTGGCGTCATCTCCGGAATCCCTATAGAGACGACAAATTCATGAAACATGCATCGCGTGATCTTGATTTCGAAGCGCCTCGCCGAGCGTTCGATGACCTCCATCTTGTTCCAACGAACCAGGCCGGTGCGATTGTTCTCGATCTCCAGTTCCGAGAAATTCTGAAAATTGCGCTTCTGGTGGACGGTATAAAACTGCAAGTTCTGTGCTGCCGTTCCACCGGTTAGCAAGGCGATACGCAGAATTTCGAATGCTCTGGGTTGGCCGATTTTCTTCTTCAGGTTGATATAAACCCAAGCAGGCAATGCAGCGAGTTCAACCAACTCAGCAGGAAATTGGCTGCCCATCGTTTTTTTGAATTGAGCGAGCGTAAGCTTGCAGTGGAGAAGAAACAATCGAGGGAATCGCAGCTCATTCTTCAGCATGTGAAGCAGGAGCGGCGTTGTGACTTTCTTCATATCGAATGCCGGAGTCATAAACATCTCCTGGATACAAGTTCTGTTGACCTTCCAATGTTGAGGTCAGTCAACCTAACTGCAACAGCCGCCCTTGGATTGATGCTTGTGCGCTTCCAAAGGCACATCCACCCCGTAGCCAGCCTCCTTTATGGCTGTCTTTATTTGATCAAGGGAACTTCTTGACTCATCGTAATGAACAGTAGCCTCACCCTCCGCGAGTGACACTCTTACGTCGCTGACGCCGGAGACTGCTTCCAGGGCTTTTGTTACCGCGCTGGTGCAGCCTCCGCAAGTCATTCCCGTCACTTTTAAATGTTCTGTTTGCATGGTAGTGCTCCGTTCTATGAAGTTGATTAAAGACGACTGAATGGCAAGCGTCAAATCTCGCCGCGCTAGATCATCCGCGCAACAATATCTGTTATTTATAACATCACCGGTTTGTCAGACAGTTCATTACGGCTGGCACCAGCGGAGGGAAAATGTTCTGCCAGAGATGCTGTCACCGCTTGAATCCCATTGACCACGCCGCCTTCGTAGTCGCCTTGACTGAAAGCGGTTTCCATCTGATGACAGATCTTTGCCCATTCCCTGGAGTGCACTTTTGAGTGGATACCGCGATCAGCGATAATTTCCACATCGCGATCGGCATACAACAAATAAATCAGCACACCGTTGTTATATTCAGTGTCCCACATGCGCAATTGAGAAAATACGTCAATCGCACGACCTCTTGCGGATTGTCCTGTAAAGAGGGGCATACCGTCCAGTGCGCCTTCGACGACAAATCGAATTTCCCCAACGTGCCCAATTTCGCTGCGTTTAATCGCCTGTTCAATGGTATTAAGAATTTTACGGGTAAAAATTCGATTGACTTGCCAGTGGGGCATCGTTAGATGCCTGGCTATGCGCTTGATGTTCATCGTTACCACCTTCCTGACGCACCACCGCCGCCAAATCCACCACCGCCTCCGCTAAAACTTCCGCCACCGCGACCATATACACCAGCTAGTCCCCCCATGCCACGCCCAACCATGCCGCCGCCGATCAAGGTAAACAGGAGTGCGATCACCCCTGAGATCAAAGCAATCGAAATGGCTCCGGCAAACAGCCATGCCATGCCTCCTACGATCGTGCCCATAACAATTGCGCCCGGAAATCTACCGAACAAGGTCCGCATCAGTCCGCCAAAGATGACAGACATCACAAAGATGACAGGCGCATACTGCTGGATAGCGCCGAAACTGACATTGGAATTGCCACTGGGTAGCGGCAATGGTTCGCCGTCGATGACCTGTAGCATCTGATTGACCCCAGCAGTAATACCGCCATAGAAATCCCCTTGCTTGAAGCGAGGGGTTATTGTTTCGCTGATGATGCGCTTGCTTGTCGCATCGTTAAGTGCTCCTTCCAGGCCATATCCCACCTCAATACGTAGGGCTCGATCGTTCTTGGCAATCACCAAAATTGCACCGTCATCGACCTTTTTACGACCCAGCTTCCATGCCTCGGCAACACGCAAGGCATATTGTTCAATGGTTTCCGGACTGACGGTAGGAACAAGCAGAACCGCTATTTGACTTCCTTTCTTTGCCTCAAATGCTTGCAGGGTCTGTTCCAGGGCAGATTTTTGTTCGGCATTCAAGGTCAACGTCTGATCAGTGACATGCCCGGTCAAGGGCGGCACAGGCACTTGCGCTCCTGCGATCAAAGAAATGCAAAAGATACTGGCAAGAATAGGTAATCTTGCCCAGGTCAACGTACTCACTTCGAAGCTCCTTGGGCATCTACTTGTGGCTTGGCTGGCGTTGCATTGAAATCGACTTGGGGCGGCTTGGCGATTTCCTTTTCGTTATCCACCGTGAAATTGGGTTTTTCCTTATAGCCGAAGGCCATCGCCGTCAAATTGGAAGGGAAAGAGCGGACCGTGATATTGAACTCCTTGACGGCGACAATATAGCGGTTGCGCGCCACGGCAATGCGGTTCTCTGTACCCTCCAACTGCGCTTGTAGATCGCGGAAATTCGCGTCAGATTTGAGTTGTGGGTAATTCTCTGTCACCACCAGCAACCTGGAGAGTGCGCCAGACATCTCTTTCTGGGCGGTCTGAAATTTGGCAAAGTCTTCAGGGTTGTTGAGTAGTTCAGGTGTTGCCTGGATGCTGCCGACCTTGGCGCGAGCATTGGTCACACCGAGTAAAACATCCTTTTCTTGGGCGGCGAAGCCCTTGACGGTATTGACCAGATTGGGAACCAGATCCGCGCGACGTTGATATTGATTAACAACCTCTGACCAGCTCGCCTTAATTTGCTCGTCATTGGCCTGTAATGTGTTGTAACCGCAGCCTGTCAGATTGAGCGAGACCAGGGCAAACAAGACTATCCAAAATTTACGCATTTTTTATTGCTCCAAGAATTTGATCAGTTCACTAAGCTCATAAAATGGGACTCCATTACAAGCAATTGACAATTCGTTTTACGGTTGTGCTTGCACGCTCACAGTCAAAAAAAACCGCTGTATTGGTTGCTGTATTGGTCGGTATATTGACTACACAGCGCATGTAAGCAGCGCCAGAAATAGTTCCATGCTTTCTGGTATTTCAGATTTTTTCAGAGGCAGCAATCTGACGATCCTGTGGAATTTCTGTATCCCAAGCGTATTCAACAACTTGCCATTAGTCTAGCGGCAACGTGGGACATTGCAGGTTATCGC
This sequence comes from Burkholderiales bacterium, assembly GCA_016200895.1. Taxonomy (GTDB): domain Bacteria; phylum Pseudomonadota; class Gammaproteobacteria; order Burkholderiales; family Burkholderiaceae_D; genus Undibacterium. Next base: position 754 of record JACQDX010000118.1, on the reverse strand, counting down.
TACTTGCTTTGATCTGCATCAATTGAAGGAAGTAGCCGCCATAAGTCATTTGGGAGATGTAACCAGGTGATGAACGTTGCTATCGTCACTCAATTTCCATGGCAAATTGGAGTTGCCTGCGCTGCACATTCCTTGCGGTCCTCAAAGCAAAGCCAGGCAGGTATCAACTATCTGATTTTGAAGATACCCTTCATGTAGACACTGGTCTGTGCGCCATCGCGCATAGACTCATCAAATGTGAGCCTGAAGCGGTCAGGATTTTAATGAGGGATTGACAAGAATTGATGACGACATTTGATCAGGATTAGCCAAACTTGATTCAATTCTGTGCTGCGCGAAAGGATCAACCGCGTCGATATATCGCATTGCGCTTTGCACGCTTTTCCAGCCCACGTATTCCATGAGGGTTTTTAGATCCCAACCATTTCCCGTAGCCCAGTTAGCAAATCCACGCCTGAGTGAGTGAGCTGAATAGTCATCAGAGTCAGCAACACCCGCATCACGAAATATTGTGCGCAGCAAGGGTATCAAACTATCCATATGAAGTCCCTGATCTCCGATTTGCCCCCAACGGTTCACGGACCTGAATACCGGGCCAGACTCAAGCACCGCCAATTCCTTCCAGGCCGCATAAGCAGCAACGGGACAGAACCGCTTTAGAGCCGGCGCTTTAAAAGTTACACCTTTATTTTGGCGGTCACCTTTTGTATGTGGTAAGAAAAAACTCATGCACTGACCAGGAATGATATCTATG
>JACQDX010000117.1 GCA_016200895.1 Burkholderiales bacterium | reverse complement strand
CCGCAATCGAGCAATACATCACTGTGCATAATCAAAATCCCAAACCCTTTGTGTGGACTGCAAAGGCCAACGATATCCTGCAAAAAGTCATCCGTGCAAATAAAAATATTGGTTCAAAGAAAAACGAAGCACTACACTAGTTAATTAAAATTCTCTCTCCTTACTCCGCCTGATAAACCCACTTCCCACCCTTGATCTGCACCATGACACGCGCCCTTTGATCAAGGCCCAAGTGATCAGATTTGTTCATGTTGACGACGCCGTTGGTAGTTGCCAGACCTTGCGTTGCTTCCAGTGCGTCACGCAAGGCTGCGCGGAATTCTGCAGAGCCAGGGGCGGCTTTTTTCAAGGCGACGGGGATGGCTTGTTGTAGCAACAGGCCAGCGTCCCAGGCATAGGAGGCGAAGGCGGCCAGGTTGCCTGCTCCGTAGGTGGTTTCAAACTTGGTGGAAAAATCCAGCGCAGCTTTTTTGACGGGGTTGTTGTCGGCCAGTTGTTTGGCGACCATGACCGGGCCTGTGGGGAGGAAGGTGCCGTCGCAGTCTTTGCCGCAGACGCGCAGGAAGTCGCTGTTGGCGACGCCGTGGTTGTGGTAGATGCGGCCTTTGTAACCGCGCTCTGCCAGGGTTTTGGGTGGCAGGGCGGCGGGTGTGCCGGAGGCGCCGACGACGATGGCTTCGGGATTGCTGGACATCAGTTTCAAGACCTGGCCGACGACGCTGTTATCACTGCGGCTGAAACGTTCTGTTGCCACTACCTTGATCTTTTTCAGTTCGGCATATTTAGTCACTTCCACCAGGAAGGCTTCGCCGAGGGCATCCGAGAAACCGATAAAACCCATGGTCTTGATGCCTTTTTTGCTCATGTCCTCGGCGATCGCGATCGCCATCATGGTATCGGTCTGTGGTGTCTTGAACATCCAGGCTTTATTGGCATCCATCGGTTCTATGATGCGGTTGCTCGATGCCAGGCTGATAGTCGGCGTCTTGCCTTCACCGATGACGCCCAGCATGGCGAGGGAATTGGGGGTGGTGGTCGAACCTATGATGGCATCGACTTTTTCTTCCGAGATCAGCTTGCGGGTATTGGTCACGGTTTGTGTGGTGTCGGATGCATCATCGAGGACGATGTATTCGACTTTTTTTCCTGCGATTTCCTTGGGCAGCATGGCAATGGCGTTTTTCTCAGGAATACCCAAAGAGGCAGCCGGGCCTGTCGATGAAATGGTGACGCCTATCTTGATTTGTGCCTGGGCGCTGGTGCAGAGCATGATCGCTGCTGCTGCCAGCAGGCTTTTCTTGATATGGATATTTGTCTTCATAGTGTCTCCGTTTTTTTGTTGTGAGTAGTTTTATAATTTGCAAGGTATTGATAAAAAACCGCGAAAGCGTGCACGCCCACCTCTGACGGGTGTTGAGCTCAATCTGTAATCGGGGAAGCGTGCCAACAGACGAGAAATCGCCACCCTGCCTTCGAGCCGCGCCAAAAACATGCCCGCGCACTGGTGTATGCCGGAGGCAAACGCCAGATGGCGATTCGGGCTGCGGCTGATGTCCAGTTTGTCGGGCTCAGGGAATTGCAAGGGGTCACGATTGGCCGCACCTATGCACAGGCTGATGCGGCTGCCAGCGGCGATAACGACGTCACCGATTTGTGTATCTACCGTTGTCATGCGGTTGCCCAATTGGTTGGAACTTTCAAAGCGCAAAAATTCTTCTATGGCAGTGTTGATCATTTCTGGCTGGGCGATCAGGCGGGCTTTTTGTTCTGGCCAATCCTGCAGGGCGACCAGGCCATTGCCTATCAGGTTGGTGGTGGTTTCATGCCCGGCATTGAGCAGGAAGACACAGTTTTGCAAGAGCTCGGTTTCAGTCAGTTTTTCGCCGTTGGCTTCGCCTTCTATCAGGCGCGTCAGCATATCGGTCTTGGGGTCACCAGGATGCAGTCGGCGCTGTGCCACCAGTCGTTTCAGGTAATCCAGAAATTCTTCGACACACTCATTGGCATAGGCAAAAAATTCTGGTGTGATGGCTGGCTCCAGGGCACCAAGTATGGCGAGTGACCATTCACGCAAAGGTTCGCGTTCATCATGCGGCACAGCCAGTAAATTGCCGATGATTTCTACCGGTATCGCAGAAGCGAAATCGCTGATGAGATCGACATCATTTTTACTCGCCATCTGGTCCAGCAAACCATCCACCAGTTTGATGAGGCCAGGTTCGGTATCGGCCATGGCCGCCGGTGTCAGGCCACCCATGATGAGGCGGCGCACCCGCGTGTGCAGCGGTGGATCATTGAAGACCAGGCTATTGGTGTGATGTTCATACAGTAGTGAATCACCATAGCGCGGTTTGAATTCCAGTTTCTTGTCCGAGCTGAAGGTCCTGGCATCCTTGTACACATGTACCAGGTCGGCATAGCGTGTCAGCAAGTAAGAGCCATCCGGCATCTTGCGCACAGGAGTCTGCTCGCGCAAGGAGTGGTAGTAGGGATAGGGGTTCTGGTAAAAATCTGCGGGCAGGTGGCGCAGGTCAAAATCGTCCGTGATGAGCGGAGGTAATGCGACAGAGTTTCGATACTCAGAAGTCATAAAAATCCCGGCAAAGGACAGAGTTTGCACTGTGTCCGATTTGCCGGGTACTGTCAATCAGGCAGATGACAATTCAGATTATGGCAATGGTGAATAATTCAATGGCATCCAGTCGTAGCCTTTGCCATCTTTACGCACATAACCCAGGGCAGGGAAGGACAGGTGAGCGGCACCAACCAGATAGCCATGCTGCGCTGCATCAGCATAGGCTTTTTGCCTTTGGGCATATGCTGCCTTGCTGTCGCTATCAAACTGTATGGTGACGGCAGGGTTTTCAAATTGCACTGCGGCGACATGCATCAGGTCGCCCCACAACACCAGGGTCTGGCCTTTGCTCTCTACCTTGTAGATGCTGTGACCGGGCGTATGACCATGGGAAGCCACTGCCTTGATACCGGGCACCAGTTCGGTATCACCTTCGAAAGATTTCAGCTTGCCCGCCTGTACATAGGGTTTCATGATGGAGATGGATTTTTCAAAGCTACCCTTGGCGTCGCCAGTGGCTTTGTCCAGATTGGCCTGGCTCAACCAGTAATCGGTGTCATGCTGGTCTATGCGCACGATGGCATTCGGGAATGCGGCTTTGTCGCCATCCACCAGGCCGCCGATATGATCGGTATGCATGTGGGTGATGTAGATTTCATCGATTTGCTCAGGCTGGTAACCGGATGCTTTTAGGCTTGCCTGCAGCTTACCCAGGGTTGGGCCAAAGAAGACACCGGCGCCACTGTCTATCAAGACCAGTTTGCTGCCGGTGTTGATGAGATAGGCATTCACCGAAGTCATGACAGGGGACTGCAAATGGTATTTGCTGAGCGCCTTGCCGACTTTTTCTGGCGTGGTATTGGTCAGCAATTTATCGACAGGCAAGGGTACTGCGCCATCAGACAGGACGGTGACTTCAAAATCACCCAGCATGCTGCGGTAAAAACCGGGTGCGCTGGTTTTTACCATGGGCGCGGCGGCATGAGCGCTGACGACAGGTATCCCAAACACGGCGATGCCAGCGAGGATGGAAGAACTGAACAGGCCGGAACGGAGCAAACTTTTCAATTGCATGGTTTTTCCTTGGAAGATGGCAGGGATGCAGCAAGCTGGCGGCTTGAGCCTGGCAGCTTGCTGCGAGAGGCACGAAAATTGTAAATGCGACAGCTATTATGCCGAATTTCTGTCAACTTCGTTGGGACCGGAAAATAAGGAGATAAGTGAGTGCTAGCTGATCAGGGATGCAGTCAGGGCATCGACTTCTTCAGCCGATTCAGACAGGATGGAAAGCAGGGTGCCTTCGCCAACTGCAAAATCAATTTCCGAGGCTGATTGGCGTATGCTTTCTGGCGAACGGAGATCCAGCGGCGATGGCACTGCCGCCAGTTCATTCGCCAGCAGCAGGGTGTCGCCCAGGGTTTCTGGTGGCATGACGCGCATGCCATACCACAGAGCTTCTACCGCCGATACCACGCGTTTGGGTACCAGCAATTTATTCAGGACGGCGCGGCCTATGAAGGTTTCATCGGTTTCTGCCAATGCATCCGGCGATGCCGGGATGGCATCGATTTCCAGCAAGGCGGGGAATTCCTGCGCCCGCGATAGCAGATAAAAACCACCGACTTCATGGACGATACCAGCAAACAGGGCAGTTTCTGCATCCACCTTGCTGACCTTGCGGGCAATCAGGTGGGCCAGTGCCGCGACATAGGCAGAATGACGCCACAGGGCTTCCATCTTGGCACGTATGGCTGGGTCAGTGACAGCAGCACTTAACTGGCGCATGACGACAGCGGCAGTGACTGAGCGCAGGGTGTTGAAACCCAGTATGGTGATGGCAGTGCGGATATTGGTGACGCCGCCGCCAAAGCGGTTATAGGCTACAGAATTGGCAATGGCAACCACGCGGGCTGACATCAGGGGTTCAGTCATGACCAGTTTTGCGGCTGTCTCTATACCGCAGTCCGGGTCGTCGAGAGCCTGTTGTATCTTCAGCGAGGCATTGACATTGGTCGGGAAGACCAGATCACCCTTGCTTGCTTGTTCAACAATACTCTTTAATGCTGCCGACTTGTTCATAATGTGCTTGTTGGAGCAGTGCCATGCAGGACATCTGCTCCCCACGGTCCGCTAATTTTTATTGAAACCCAGTGCCCTCACTAGTTTACCAGCAGTTGCCATGATCAAGGAGGGTTCCTCTTCAGTATAGTCGTTGTGCACGGAAGTAGCTTGCACTGGCTGTACTTGCTGTACCCTCCGCACGGGATTGCTGGAATTATCCAGCTTGAAGGCAGACACTGCCCTGGCTAGGTTGTTGGCCTGTTCTTCCATGCTTTCTGCCGCTGCTGCTGCCTGTTCTACCAGTGCAGCATTTTGCTGCGTCATTTCATCCATCTGGTTGATGGCACGGTTGACTTCTTCTATGCCTGAACTTTGTTCCTGGCCGGCTGCCGTAATTTCAGACATGATTTCGGCCACGTGTTTCACTGAGCTGACGATTTCATTCATGGTCTTGCCAGCTGCATCGACGAGTTTGCCACCGGTATCGACTTTTTCTACAGAATCACCAATCAGGGTTTTAATCTCTTTCGCGGCACTGGCGCTGCGTTGCGCCAGATTGCGCACTTCAGACGCCACCACGGCAAAGCCGCGGCCCTGTTCACCGGCGCGGGCCGCTTCAACCGCGGCATTCAGGGCCAGGATATTGGTCTGGAAAGCAATGCCGTCAATCACGCTGATGATATCGACAATCTTGCGTGAACTTTCCTTGATGGAGTTCATGGTGTGGACAACCTTGCCGACTTCTTCACCACCCTTGATGGCGAAGTTGGAAGCAGAGGTGACCAGGCCATTGGCCTGTCTGGCATTGTCGGCATTATGTCTGACGGTTGCCGTGATTTCTTCCATGGAGCTGGCAGTTTCTTCCAGTGCACCAGCCTGGGTTTCTGTGCGCGATGACAAGTCAGAATTACCGCTTGAAATTTCTACGGCCGCAATCGCGATGGCATCTGTACCCTGCCTGACTTCGCTGACGATATTGTGCAGGTTATCGCTCATTTCTTTCAGGGCATTGAGCAGTTCACTGATTTCATCCGTGCCATCGGCAGCTTCACGGAAAGTCAGCTCACCGGCAGCAACGCGCTTGGCGATGGAAACGGCATCCCGCAAAGGTGTGGTGATACTGCGCGTCAGGAAGATGGAAAAGCCTGCACCAAATAACAAGATCACTGCACCAATGGCGAACAGGGTGAAGGTCAGTTGCTTGCCCTTGCTTTCTGCCGTGGCAGACAATTCAGAGGCGGCCTTGTTTTGTATCTCGACCAGTTTGTTGATTTCCAATATGGCTTTTTGTTGCAATGGATCAACTTGAGTAGCGATGAGTTTGACCGCTTCTTCCCCATTGAAGGCCAGCAACATCTTCATTGCTTCCTTGATGGGGAAATCGATTTGCTTGTCCAGATCGGATACCGCATCGATGATCTTTTTTTCTTCTGCGCTCAGGCCCAGGGCGATGAGTTTTTCTCTTGCTTCAGCAAAGCGGGCTTGCTGCTTTTTGGAGATGACATTTTGTTTGTCGCTTTCGCCGAGATCAGTTTGCAAGCCTATGTTGCGGATAGCTATGCCACTTTCGAGCATGCTGCTTTTCATGGTGGCAGCAAGTTCGCTTTTGCTATGAGAGAGTTCCAGGCCTGCAACCATTTCCTTGCGGTTACTGGTACTGAAGATGCTGTCGATGACCAGTATGAGTACCAGGGTCGCCAGTATCACACCAAAGCCCACAGCGAGTCGGGTACCTATGCGCAAGTGACGCAAATTCATAGTGAATCTCCCTTAAAGAAGTTCAGTTACTACGAGGTCGTGCTTACATAAAATCTTTGCCTGGTATTGCTCTTAGTCTGACTTATCCGCAGGACATGCAAGCTGCGTGCCAGCGCTAACCGAGTTTGTCATGCGACGCTTTCATTCGTCACTCCAGGCAATCAAGTGAATGATGTACAAGATTTCAGATCAGCCCCTTAGAACCTGTTTACGATCTTAAGCGCGAGCGCAATGTGAGTCCACGCGGGACTCATGTGCTGCTCAAAATGCTCATGTACCAGAGTACATTCCGCTTTTTGCGCTGCGTTTTTGTTACCCTGATCCCACTGACACACCTTCGCTACAGATCGTAAACCGATTCTTAGAAAAAAATATTTTTCATAAAACAACATATCAGAATTCGGGGAAGAGAAAATCTGGTATCTCATACCGCTCTTGGAATAAGCTACGGTGCAGTCTGCCTTGCCGGTACGATATACCTTTATATCCATACTATGCCAAAATTGCTTTGCCGCAAAGCATGTATGGCACATGTTTTTGTTAAATTCTATTGATTGAGAGCAAGCTTGATGCCCTTACTACTCAGTGTTGTTGTACTTGTGCTGGCGGTCAGTCTGATCTACGTCTGGACGCGCTGGCGGCGGGCAGCGCAGGCTGACTATATTCGCACGTATATGTTTCCCCCTGGACTGTTGGAAAGACTACACAAACAGCGCCCCGACCTGAATCAGAAAGATCAGCAACTGGTTGCGCGTGCCTTGCGGCAGTTTTTTCTGGTGTATCTGAAGTCGGGTTTCAAACATATTTCCATGCCTTCGCAGGTGGTCGATGACCTCTGGCATGAATTTATACTATATACAAAAAACTACGATCAATTTTGTAAAAAGGCTTTTGGCCGTTACATGCACCACACACCGGCTGCGGTATTGGGTGCCAGTCAACGTGGAAATGCGGGTTTGCGCCGCACCTGGTGGTTTGCCTGCCTGGAAGAGAATATCAATCCACGTCGTGCGACCCGCTTGCCGCTGCTGTTTGCGCTGGATGCCAAATGGAATATCGCCGATGGTTTTCGTTACGAACCCGATTGCAGTGCCTTGCGCAAGAATGGCGATGGCACGGTGTATTGCGGTGGTGATTTTTACGGTGGCAGCAGTGACAACAGTGGTAGCGATACATCCTACGACTTTGGCGACAGTACGCACCACAGCGGTAGCAGCGCAGATGCTGGTGGTAGTGACAGTGGGGGCGATAGCGGTGGTTCTGGCTGTAGCGGGGGCTGCGGTGGTGGTTGTGGCGGAGGAGGGGATTAGTGCATTAGTTTTTTTAATTTCTCAGGCACCGCTGGGTCTCAGGGCAGCATTGCTGCTTTCCAGTCTGTCCATCAATATTTTCTTTTCGCCATCGTGGAAATTCAAGAATTCCAGACCGATGCGGAAAGAAAATTGCGAGAGTATGGTGTACACCATTTTGCTCTCGACTTCTATTTTTTGCGCTTGCATGCCCACGTTCAAGGGTGGCAATGTCACGACCAGCTTCACTTTACCGTTAAAAAAGACATTGTAATCACAGAACATGCTGAGGCCATTTTCGGAAATATCATTGATCTTGCCGTAATAACTCAGTTTTTTACCGCCGAATTCATGAATCAGGGCAATTTTCCATTTCACCAGATAGCGGTTATGTGAACGCAGCAGCTGCGTTTTTATGACATTGAATTTTGCCAGCGTATCCGAAATCGCTGTATTTTGAGAGGGGGGCGTATCCTGTACCAGGATGGCATCCCCCAGATCCGGGGTCAAAAACGGCGGTGTCAAAGGACCTGTTAAAGGACCTTCAAGCGCCGCATCGTTCAGCAATGCGGGCACTTCTGGCGCTACTGTATCGGCACCATAAGAGACTTTTCTTTTTCCAGGTAGCTTGTGCATGGCAGCATTATATAGAGAAAAATTACCGCAATAATTTCCACGTGGAAATTATTGCGGTTTTTCAGACTATTTTTTGTATCAACTTTGTAGCTTGTTTTTCTATTTAAGTGCTGACTGCAACCCGCTTCGCTGGCCTGAATTGCTCGCGATAACTGGCAGGTGACAGGCCAGAATGTTTTTTGAACAGGCGGCGGAATGAACTGGGGTCGCTATAACCCGTGCGTTCTGCCACTTGCTCCAGTGTCAGCGTAGTGGTTTCCAGCAGGCGCTTGGCAATATCCATCTTGACCTGCTGGGCATAGCTGGCCGGCGTGGTATCGAGGGTCTGGTGGAAGTGGCGTATGACTGTGCGCTCACTGACAGCCAAATGTCCGGCCAGGGCAGGCAGGCGGAAGGGCAGGTGATGGTTCATGCTCAGCCATTTCTGCGCCCGTTGCACCAGGATGTTTTCATGCTGGTGGGTATCTTGCTGGGTCAGGCTCAGCATTTGCATATAGGGCATTTGCGAAGTGCGGTTGGCATCTATCAGCAAAGTCTTGGCAACGCCGCTGGCAATATCCTGGCCACCAAAACGCTCCACCAGATGATAGGCAAGATTGAGGAAGCTGGTAGCAGCACCGCTGGTCAGAATATTCTCATACTCATCCAGTACTTCCGACAGGCGCAGGCTGACTTCGGGGTAGCGGGTCTTGAATGCTCTCTCCAGCCACCAGGTGGTCGTTGCATGGCCCCCATCCAGCAAGCCAGCTTCTGCCAATAAAAACGTGGCGCTGCAATTTGCCGCCAGCACACAGCCCTGTGCATGCCTGGCCCGCAATATGGGGAATAATTCACGCATGGCATGCATGCTGCTGGTCAGGCCGGTAATACCATTTTCCATATACAGGCCAGGCAATAAAATGATATCTGCCTTGCTCTCGGCTTGTATGCTGGCGTCGGCACTCAGCCTGACTTTGGCGGGCGTCATGACAGGCTCGCCATCAATGGAATGCAAGCTCCAGGTGAACAAGGGATCTACTTCATCCACGTTCTTGAGCGACCAGATGGCATTGGCGACAGCAAACACATCCAGCGGGCCAGTGACCGCAGATGCCATGCATTGAGGGTAAAGCCAGACTTCGATATGTGCCATTTGTCGTAATCTGCATTAAAAGAGTCAATACTGACACTGTCAGCACTTTCCTGCAATAATTAGAATGTAGCCTGGAAAGTAGTTTATTAGGACGTACGAAAAATTGTCCCAGCAAGGCGTAGCGACGAAGACAGTACTTTAGTACGGCTAGGAGCTGCAACGCAGCTGGGGCGGTTTTGCGTAAGTCCTATTTACATGAGCAAAGGAAAAATGATGACCTCAGCAGATACTGCCACCAATACGGTCGCAGCAGAAGAACAGGCTCAACGCCTGAATCAGTTCGGTGCCAAGTTCTTACCCGGACACTTGGGCATCAACATCCTGACGGTAGAAAAAGGCAAAGTCACGGCAGAATTACCCATTGTGCCGCATTTGCTGGCACCCAATGGTTATCTGCATGCAGGCAGCGTGGTTACTCTGGCTGATACTGCCTGTGGCTATGGTTGCGTCGCCAGCCTGCCTGAAGGTGCGCAGAGCTTTACCACCATTGAATTGAAATCCAATCATCTGGGCACAGCCCGCGCAGGCACTATCAGCGTGCTTGCCACAGCCGTGCATCTGGGCCGTACCACCCAGGTCTGGGATGCGGTGGTCAGCTATGAGGGCAAGACCATTGCCCTGTTCCGTTGTACCCAAATGATTTTATTCCCCCGGAAGGATGCATGATGAGTGACACAACGGGTGATGTAGCTGAAGTCTTAAAACAATGGCAAGAACAGGAAACCGCAGTCCGCGCCCGCATGGCAGAACCAGGGGTCTTAGGTCTTGAACAATTGAAAGCCGTTAGTGGTATTGATTTCCTGCTCGGCATTTTGAATGGTGACTATCCTGTGGCACACATAGGCAAGACCCTGGATTTCTTCCCGGTAGAGGGTGAGGCTGGCCGGATCGTGTTCCAGGGCACGCCGGGCTTGCAGCACTACAACCCTTTGGGTAGCGTACATGGTGGGTATTTCTGTACCTTGCTGGATTCTGCTGTTGGTTGTGCCGTGCAATCGATGTTGCCAGCGGGTGTGGGTTATACCACGCTGGAAATCAAGGTGAATCTGATACGTGCCATGAATAGCAAGACTGGGCCTGTGCGGGCTGAGGGAAAGGTGATACAGGTGGGCAAGCAGGTTGGCACTGCTGAGGGGCGTATCGTGGACGCGGCGGGGAGGATTTATGCGCATGCGACGACGACATGTTTGATTTTTCCTTTGCCTTGAGTCATGGTTTTACCCACACTCCTTCAAGGAGATTCGTAGGAATTCGCAAAGCGCGGCTTTGTGCCACGAATCTCTAAACCGCTTGTAAGCGGCACGGTGGAGACGCTTGGGATAAGAGTGGGGTTCTGTCGACTAGCAGCGATAATAAGACAAAGTACAATCTTAAATTCGTCGCTCCTGCGCAGGCAGGAGCCCAGTGACGTTCGTCGTATGTCTGGGTCGTTATTAAAGCGACTGCCCTCCGTGGATACAAGCCGGGTCTCGGCCCGGCGGCCGAAGTACTTTCTTTGGTCGCCAAAGAAAGTACTCAAAGAAAGGCGACCCAGGCGTAGCCGCCCCTGCGGGGTTCCCATTTGTGCAGTACAAAAAATGGGAAGATCCGAAACTCGCCTTTGGCTCAGACAGCGGCTCTTCTCAATCCATTTTCTGTACTGCACAAATGGCGACTACACATGGGAACTACAAAAGTCAAAAACAACGTCAAGACCAACAGCAACGTCAAAACCAGCGCCACAACGACCTGAGCTATTTGAAACCTTATTTCTTCGCCGCTTCCTTCTCCTGCAGCGTCCGCCACATCACTTTTCCCGTTCCCGATTTCGGCAGGCTATCCACAAACTCAACAAACTTCGGCACCTTATACGCTGCCATTTTTTCATGTGCCCAGCTCATGATGTCTTCGGCAGTCACGTCACTGCCTGGCTTCTTGACGACCACGGCTTTGACGGTTTCGCCGCGGTAGGAATCATGGGCGGCGATGATGCAGCACTCCTGGATGGCAGGGTGCTGGTACATCATGGATTCGACTTCGGCAGGCCAGACCTTGAAGCCGCTGGCGTTAATCATGCGTTTCAGGCGGTCGGTGAAGAAGAAGAAGCCTTCCGGGTCCATGTAGCCGAGATCGCCGGAGCGGAAGAACTTTTTGCCGTCGAGTCCGGCGAAAGAGTCGGCGGTTTTTTGCGGGTCGTTCCAGTAACCCTGGAAGACTTGCGGGCCGTGTATCCAGATTTCGCCGGTTTCGCCCTGTTTCACTTCTTGCAGGGTGGTTGGGTCAACGATGCGTGAATCGACATTGAAATAGGGCACACCCAGACATTGCTGTTTCATGCGCTGTGCCGGATTGACATGGGAAGCGGCCATGGTTTCTGACAGGCCGTAACCCTCCATATACACTTGCCCGGACAAGTCCAGCAGCTTTTGGGCAATCGCGGCTGGCATGGCTGCACCGCCACCGGATACCCTGGTCAGTCTGGAGATATCATATTCAGCCAGACGCGGGTTGGAGAGGAAATCTATCATCATCGATGGCACCAGCGTCCAGTTACTGACAGCATAGCGGGTGATGAGCTGTCCGGCAGCATCCCTGTCCCAGCGCGGCAGGATAACCAGAGTTCCACCACAGTAAATCATGCTGTTCATCACCGATTGCATGCCAGTCACATGGAAAAATGGCAGCACTGCGAGAGACACATGATTGGCAACAATATTGCCGGACCAGGTGGGGCTGGCAACCGTATTGAAAATGACTGAGCGATGGGTATGTATACAGCCCTTGGGTTTGCCTGTCGTGCCTGAGGTATAAGGCATGCAGGCCAGATCGTCCGGGCCAACTGCATGGGCATGTGGCAGATGTCCGGCCTCTATTGCCGTTCGCCAGCTATGGACACCAGCCTGACCCGGCACCTGACGTTCTGCCGTCACAAAGTCAGGGATGGTCAGGTTGGTCGCTGCAGTTAAATGATCGGAGTAAGTAGCTACTATCGCATTCTGCAATATACTCTGGCCTACTAGTGGTTGCAGGCGTGAAAAAATTTCTTGGGAAACCAGGGCTGTTTTGGCACCGCTGTCGGCGATGTAATGGCTAAGTTCATCCGTCATCAACATCGGATTGACAGGGACGACCATGGCATCAGCTCGCAAAATGGCATAAAAACCGATGATGAACTGCGGGCAGTTTTGCATGTTAAGCAAGACCCGGTCACCTTTTTGTACACCGCAAACCTCTTGCAGATAGCCAGCCAGCGCTAGTACTTCTTCGTGCAGTTGGCGATAGGTGATGATGCTGTCGTAAAAGATGATCGCCGCCTTGTCCGGGTAGCGCAGGGCTGACACTTGCAAATTCGTGTAGACGCTGGCTTCCGGTACGATCAATTGATGAGGCAAGCCTTGCGGCCAGTGGGCATAGTGCAAAGTATTCATCAAGGGTCTCCAGTCTGTTTGGGATAGTTTTTTTTATTAGAGTGCCATACCTAATTCTTTTTTGCACGGTCGTTCGCAAAATAATGATGTTTATCGGAAACTTGAAACATTTTGTCAACATTTGGTGTAAAGGTATTGCAAACGGCAGCATGAAGCTACAATGTTAAGCATTCCCCCTATTCAGCAAGACATCGGAGTCAGCGTGTTTCAGCAAATCAAAACAGCCTTAATCGTTTTATCCAGCCTGGCCATGGTGGCCTGCGGCGGTGGTGGTGGCGGTACTGCGGGTACAGGCACTTCTGGCGGGACGACTGCCAACCCCATGGCGATTGCGGTTCCCGATGCCCTGACCGTAACCAGTGGTGCGCCCCTGAGCTTTAATGGCCGGGCCAGCAGTACCGTTGGTGTCATCACGAATATGTACTGGCAGGTAGAAAACCTGACCTTGTCGGCCAATGCACTGGCGGCAGTCAGCAATGCTGATTGCAAAATCATCTCAAAGAGCAGCACTGGCGCTGATGCCAGCTGTATCTTGCAAGTGACGCCGCCCACCTTGTTGACGGCAGACTATACCTATAAATTCACCCTGAATGCTGTTGATGTCAAAGGCAATACCATCAAGGCATCAACGACTTTGCTGGTGAAGCAGGAGGCTTCCACGACTGCCAATCCAGTGGCCAAAGTCAGCGGCACTACCAATGCCACATCGGGTGACAAGGTCAGCCTGAGTTGTGCTGGCAGTGGCGGTACACCGGCAGCAACGGGTGAGCCTTATTCCTATCAATGGGTGGTCACAGAGGCAGCCGGTACGACGATTACCCTGGCACCGACAGATACTGCGGCCACCAGTTTTACCGCGCCGGTAGTGACAGCATCCACGGCATTGAAAGTGCAATGCCGCGTCACTGACGACAAGCAAAAAGTGGGTACGGCCACCCAGACCGTGACGGTGACACCTATAATCAAACCAACGGTAGTGCCTATCTCTTATAGCGGCGGCGTGGTTGCGGCCGGTTCTACCATTACTCTCGATGGCAGCAAGTCGGTCAAATACGATGCCAATGGCAAGGTTGACAGTAGCACGCCTATCTATTATTACTGGAAGCAAAAATCCGGTCCTTCGATAGAAATTTTTAATGCTTTCAGCAGCGTGGCCAGTGCAGCCCTGCCCAAGTTTGTCGATGTGCGTACGCCTTTTGTATTTACCCTGAATGCCTCAAATTCTGTCATTCAGCCTGGCGGTTTTTCGCTTGATCCTATCGTCCAGATGGATGTGGTGTTTTATGTGGATCCCTTACCGCCTATCTCACTGGTGTCTTATACGCCGGTACAGGTAGTGTTAACCAATAGTGCCGTCACCCTGAAAGTAGATGCGCCATCGAACACCAGCAATATCATCTATTACAGCTGGACGCAGATTGCCGGTACTACCGTTGCCATCGCCGGTGCAGGTACCAGCAATGCAGGATTTATTGCGCCAAGCACACCGGGGACACTGATTTTCCGCGCGACTGGCAGTTATCAGCCAATTACCGTGGCTAATCCTGGTACAGCTTCCATTGATGTCATCGTTACGGTACAGGCACCAGCCGTAGTGAAGTAACAGCTTGAAATAGCAGCTTGAAATAAAGTAAGTACTCATAAAAAAGCCCCGTATCGAAAGATAGCGGGGTTTTTTGCTGGATGTGCAGATTTATTCGCGTTCTATGATTTTGCGTCTGCCGAGTTTGCGCTGGCGTGTCAAGGTCTTGGTGGCGACAAAAATCTCGCGCATGAAATAAATGAAGCTGCCTATCAGGGAAAACACGCCGCCCACAAACAGGGTAGCAATCAGCTTATCCAGATTCAGGCTGGTGGCATCCCCCATGAACAGGGTGGCAATCACCAGACAGATCAGCAAACCACAGGATGTGCTGAGGGTGATGGCCCGATTGATCAGATGTGAGCGTTCATACAGTTCGTGCAATTCTTCTTCCACGCCCGGCGGGCTGATGGCCGGACTATTCTCGCTATGCAGCAAGTCTTCCACTACCCTGGAGCGATCTATGATGCGTGCCAGGCGGCTGGTCAGGACCGAGAGTGTGGTACCCACACCAGTCAGCAGGAATACCGGAGCGATTGAAAGTTGTATGATGTGGCTGACATCACTTAGTTGTAGATTAATCATGTGCACGTCCTCAGGTTTTCCTCGGATTTTACAGGGACGAGGGCTTGCCTGGGCGAACGGAATACAGACTTTTTGACCATCCTTGCTGACAGCAACAGGTTTTGTCGTACAAGGCAGGACTTGAAGAAGGATTACCCCACTGCCATGCAGCGGGGCTGGTGCAACAAGATACAGACGGGGTCGATTAATTCAAGCCGTTCAAGCCGTTTGCAAAGGCAGCGTCAGGCGAACTTCCAGGCCACCTTCAGGCAGATTACTCAATTGCAGTTGACCACCATGCTGTTGGGCGATATTTTGCGCGATTGTCAAGCCCAGACCCGTGCCGCCGGATTCCCGCGAGCGCGAAGTTTCCATGCGAAAAAATGGCTCAAATACCTTGCTTTGAAATTCAGGTGGAATTCCATGGCCACCGTCGCGTATCAGTACATGCAAGACATCCTTGGCGGCATCCTTGCCTGCCACCAGGCTGACCGTGGCGTATTGACCATATTTGACGGCATTGTCAATGAGGTTGGTCAGGCAGCGGCGCAGGGCTTGTGGTCTGGCCATGACGGTCAGGCCGGGTTTGCCTTGAAAGCTGACATTTTGCCCGGCATCAGCAGCATCGGCACAGACACTGTCGAGCAATGAGTCAAGATCCAGCGGCTTCAAGGCTTCATTGCTGTCCATGCTGCGCGCCAGGTCCAGGCCTTCGCGTATCATCATTTGCATGCCTGACAAATCTTCTATGAGCTTGTCGCGCAATTCTTCGTCCTTGACCTTTTCCAGACGCAGGCGCAAACGCGTCAGCGGGGTTTGCAAATCATGGGTGATTGCCGCCAGCATATGAGTACGCTGGGCGATATGCTGGCGTATGCGTGCTTGCATGGCATTGAAGGCACGTGTTGCCTGCAAGATTTCAGTCGCGCCTTTTTCTGGTAAAGGAGGGCGGTTGATGTCTTGCCCCAAGGCCGTGGCGGCCTTTGCCATTTGCTGCAAAGGCCGCATGGTCATACGGGCGATCAGGAATGCCAACACAGCAATACTGGCCAAAAACAGGAACAGGTATTGCAAGAAATCCGGACGCAGTGGTGGTGCGGGATTACGCGGTGGTAATACCGTCAGGCGCAGGGCCGTGCCGTCATGCAGGGTGATCCCCAGGGCTTCGCAAGGCAGGCGGTTGGTTTGTATATTTTGCGGGTTGCGCGGGCAGGATTTCGGGTCCTGAGCCAAAGACATGACACGAAAAGTCTTGCCCAGTCTCTCGCTGACAGCCGCTGCATATTCAGAGCGCGGTGCCTGGTCGGTCGTCTCGGCGGGCAGGGTGGCTACTTTCAAACCCAGGCGTGGTGCCGTGGCCAAAAACTTTTCACGGTTTTCTGCTGGTAATGCATCCAGTGCCAGCACCAGTTGTTCAGCCCGTTCAACTGCGTGTGAATCCCTATATTGCGATATGGTTTTTTGTCTTTCGCCAAAAGCCAGCGACCAGGTCAGTACCGTCGAAGCGATCACCCCCAGCAACAGTATTGCAAATACCCTGCCCCACATCGACGATAAGATTTTCATGCGTCCTGCTCCACGACGACGGTAACGGCCAATACATAGCCGCCATTCCTGACGGTTTTGATGATCTGCGGTGAGCGCGCATCTTCGCGCAGTTTTTGCCGCAGGCGACTGATTTGAATATCGATGGAACGGTCAAACGGGTCGGCATCGCGGCCATGCGTCATGTTCAGCAATTGATCACGGTTCAGCACGCGGTTAGGATGTTCTAGGAAGATATTCAACATGCGGAACTCTGCACCAGACAATGACACCACCATGCCATCCGGGCTGATCAGGTGGCGTGCCGTCAAATCCAGCGTCCAGCCCGCAAACTTGAGTTTTTGCAGGGCTTCGCCGGAATGTGAACTAACATTGGTCTGGGTACGGCGCAAAACACTGCGTATGCGTGCCAGCAATTCACGTGGTTCGAAAGGTTTGGGCAGGTAATCATCTGCCCCCATTTCCAGACCCAGGATACGGTCCAGCGGTTCGCCGCGCGCAGTCAGCATGATGACAGGCAAAGTTGATTTGCTGCGCAAGGTACGGCACAGTGTCAGACCATCATCGCCAGGCAAATTCAAATCCAGCACGACCAGGTCAACCTGGTGGTTTTGCAGGGCTGTCCACATGGCATTGCCTTCGGCAGCCGTGACTGTACTGTAGCCATTATTGTCGAGATAATCAGCCAGCAAATTGCGGATGTCGCGGTCATCATCAACGATGAGAATTTTATTTGGTGTGTCCATGTTCTTCATTATGAGCCCGATCCAGTCGATAAAAACCCTGATTTTGTATCGTCTTGTTATCAGGACTTATGCAAAATTTTCCCAGCAAGGCTATCGCTTTAGGAAACCACCCTTGCAAGGGTGGTTCGTTTCGTCGGCAGACAACATGTTGCCTGAAACCCCGACTACACCTATCGCTTTAGAAAACCACCCTTGCAAGGGGAGTTCGTTTCGTCGGCAGACCATATATTGTCTGAGACTCCCGACTACTCCGCCAGCGACGACAACATTACAGAACTGTAAGGCTAGGAGCTGCAACGTAGCTGGGGCGATTTTGCGTAAGTCCCGATTATCTTAAACCGTAACATACCACCTTATCATTCCCCACTGTTACATGTCGATACAAAGCGAGAGCAGACGGACATTTCGACGTTACAAGCTTGCTGCAAGATACATCACATGTCTGAGACAGCAATGCCGGATTTGATTCAAGTCCAGAAAGCAATCAGCCAGCTAAACTCACCATTTTGTGGAATGTATTTTTGTAAAATGTATATTGCAGATGTGTGAGCTTGTTCTTCTGTTCAGAAAGAGAAAAAATATGAAAACCTTACAAAAAAAATTCTGTATTGCTTTGGCAGCAATCAGTGTGGGCATAGCCGCTAGTGCTGGCAGCGCTCTGGCGCAATCGTCGGCACCGCCATCTGCTTCTGCACATGCAGGCCACGGTCAGCCGCATGGCGATCCCGCCAAGTGGGCAGAAAAGATGAAAGAGCGCATGGCCAAACACCAGGCCGAACTGCATGACAAATTAAAAATCACGGCTGCACAAGAACCGGCCTGGAAGACCTTCATTGATGGCATGAATCCAGGTGCTATGCCAGCTCGCCCTGACCGCAAGGAAATGGAAAAATTGACGACACCAGAACGCATGGAAAAAGGGCTGGAAAAAATGAAAGAGCATTTGGCGAAAATGCAAACACGTCTGACTTCTCTGAAAACTTTCTATGCCGTGTTAACACTTGAGCAGCAAAAGGTTTTTGATGACAGCCACCGACGCATGGCATCCCATATGCGTGAACGTATGGGCAAGCAAATGGCTGAGCATGGTCCTGGCCACAAAGCGGGCGACTACCCACCCATGACAGACAAGAAGTAAGCTCAAAAATATGAGGGCTTGCACTGTGTGCAGGTCTTGATATTCAAAGTAAAGGTAGCAAAGCGTAGAAGGCTGTTGGGAGATGGAGGATGAATTTACCCCCCATTTCGTGACAGCCTTCTATTTTCTGAGATTGATCCAGGAGACAAGATTTTCTTCCAGCATGGGCCGGCCTATGTAAAAGCCCTGGCCTTCATGACAACCCATGGCTGCCAGTGTTTTCCAGTGGGTTTCATGTTCTACCCCTTCGGCAATCACTTGCAAGCCCAGTTTTTTACCGAGTTGCGTAATCAGCTCGGCTATCCGCGGCCCCTCAGGCGTATCGATTTGATTGACGAAAACGCGGTCTATTTTCAGCCTGTCTACCGGTAATTTATCCAGATAGCTGAGTGAAGAAAAACCGGTACCAAAATCATCGATGGCGATTTTCACCCCCATTTGCTTCAGCTTGGCGAGTTTGCTTTCGAACAGGGCTGCGCTAGTCATGGTGACCGATTCTGTGATTTCCAGCTCCAGATTTTCTGGCAGTAATGCCGTTTCTTTCAGTGCTGATTCGACGTCTTCGATATAGTCATCCTGACGGAATTGCACGACCGAGACATTCACCCCCATGCGCTGTGGTGCGATACCGGCTTTTTGTAACCTGACCATCATGAAACAGGCAGTGCGCAGTACCCATGCACCCAGGCTAGTGATGAGGCCGGAATATTCAGCCAGCGGGATAAAATCATTCGGCGGTATCAGCACGCCATCATCATTGCGCCAGCGTATCAGTGCTTCCAGTCCGGTAAATTGACCTGTCTCAAGATCAATTTGCGGCTGGTACATGAGGAACAGGCGCTGAGTATCAAAGGCCTTGTGCAAATGCTGCATCAGGGTAGCGCGCTCGCGTATCTCTATGCCCATCGAACGGGTAAATAAGGTGCAACTGCCGCGCTGGTGTATCTTGGTACGCTTGAGGGCGATACTGGCGTCTTTCAGCGGTTCGGCACCGTCGCCTACATAACCTTCCAGTGCCACCATGCCTATCGACATGGACACTGCATGGGCAGTTTCTTCTATCGTGTATGACTCGACAAACATCTGCCGCAGGGTTTCAGGCTCGAGTAATTCCTTGCTGCCCAGCAGACCGAATACGTCACCGGAAATACGTGCCAGGAAGACGTGTGCACCGAGTTTTTCACGTAGTCTGTCTGCTACTGCTTTCAGGATCAGGTCACCATAATGATGGCCTAGCACATCATTGATTTCAGCAAAATCGTCAATGTCTATCAGTGCCACCATTTGCCCGGTCTGTTCACTTGCCAGGGTAGTGCTGATCTGTTCTATGAACTTCAGGCGGTTAGGCAGTTTCAACAACTGGTCACGATATGCATGGTTCTTGAGTTGATTGACCAGGCTCAGATTATCGAGACAGACGCCGAGGTTGGAGCAAAATACTTCCAGCAAATGCTGATTGATTTCCGACAGTGAAAACGGCAAGTCGATAAAGGCCGCCAGAGGGCGGTTACCACGGCCAGAAAAGTACAGGGTCATGCTGTGATCGGTGAACAATGATTCACGTCTGGTCAGCACATGCCTCAAGGCATCGCGCACGCGGCTGCTGTGGATATCATCAATCGGGCAATTTATCAGGCTGCTGTAATGTCCTGCAGAGGCGATGACATTGAAAGTCTCAGGGATTTCTTCATCCAGCTCATTGAGCTCGCCCTGGGCACACAATAAGCCTTCTGGCGGTACCCCGCACAAGGCAGCGATCTGGGTGATTACGCCGCTGGCAAAAGACTGTATTCCATGCTCGAAAGTGAAGGCAGCGCTGGAACTGATGATCTGGTGCAGGCCGCGCCGGCTGGCATCAATGGTGCGTATCTGTTCATACGAGCGCACAGCAGCCGTCAGCGAAGTCAGCAATTTCTTGCGAGTCAGTTCATTCTTGGTTTTATAGTCGTTGATGTCATAGTCGCGTATGGCTTCTTCTTCCGGCGCATAACCGGGTTGGCCGGTGCGCAGGATGATGCGGGTATCGGTCCAGCCAAGTTCATCACGGATGAAACTGACCAGCTCCAGCCCAGCATGTTCGGTTTCCATGACCACGTCCAGCAAGACCACGGCGATATCGCTTTCGCTGGCGAATACCTTGCGGGTTTCACTCTTGGAGTAAGTGTGGATAAATTCCAGTGGGCGGTTCAGTATTTGCACATATTGCAGTGCAAAGCAGGTGGTGCGATGTACATCTTCATCATCATCGACGATAGCGATTTTCCAGCTGCGTCCTGCTTGCTGAGTGGCGGCTTCATCTTCCGCATCCTCAACCAGGAACAGCTCATCATCGTCGTCTTGTTCGTTCGACATGCTTTCTCCGGGTAGAAAAGCCTGCTAATTGATGCAACAAGTATAGTTTAAGTTCTAGCGGCGGACGCAGACATGGCGCACCGACTTTGTGACTTAAGGTGAAATATTGGAACTCATTTCATCAATAGGAGTGAGTGCGAACAAGACGATTTGGGATGCAGTGCAAGGCGTGACGCGAAGCTAAGGCTGGTGCCTTAGCGAGCGGCGCAACGTAGCAATGCGCCCAAATCGTCAGTTCCCGAAGGGTTTGCCTCATAACGCGCGCTGGACTGCGTTGGACTCGTTATCAATAGCACCGCTATTGATAACGAGTCCCTTTGCAGGGCGCATGTGCGCTGGTAAGCGCGCATCGTACGCAGGCGTGCAGCATGCTGCACGAAATCCCTGCTTTACCCTTGCCAGCCCGCGTTATGAGGCAAACGCATCTCACTCCTATTGATGAAATGAGTTCGAGTCAAAACTGACATGAGGCTTGCAAGCACAATTTTCATGCAAAGCGACGCGCTGCATCCAGACCAAGGCCTGAGCCTATGCTGCCAAAAAGGTCACCTTCGACCTTGGTGGCGGTCGGGACTATGCTGGCGATTTGCTGGCGCAAGCCACGTACACCGCTGGAGCCACCTGTAAAAAACACGGTATCGACCTGTTCCGGTTTCAGGTTTGCCATGTTCAGTACGGTTTTGACGGTGTCGCCGATGTTACTGGTCAGATGCGCGATGGACGCCTGCAAGCCATCCTGGTCCAGTGCCAGATGGCAGGCAGGTGCTGGCTGTTTGCTGCGCAAACGTTCCAGTGGCAAGTCTATGGTTTGTTGATCTGACAATAAAATCTTGGCTTCTTCAGATTTGATGGCCAGCCAGTGGCCATCGCGTTCTTCTACCAGGTTCAGCAAACGTTCAAAGCGCAGGCGCAATTCAGGGGTATTGATATCGCGATAGACTTCCTGCAATTCACGCCAGACTTTTTGGGTATACGTCAGGTTAATCGTGTGCCAGGTCGCCAGGTTGAAATAGTAACTGGACGGCACGTCGATCTGGCTACCCAGGCGGCCGCCCAGACCCAGCAGGGGCATGACATGGTTCAGGCTCAGGTATTTATCAAAGTCAGTGCCACCGATATGTACACCGCCGTTGGCGAGGATATCGTCTTTCCTGTCTATCCTGTGGGCACGTTCCGGTGCCAGCCTTACCAGCGAAAAGTCTGAAGTACCTCCGCCGATATCGGCGATCAGTACCAGTTCTTCCTTGGTGATGCGTGATTCATAATCAAAGGCGGCAGCAATCGGTTCATACTGGAATTGCACTTCTCTGAAACCCGCAGCGCGGGCGATTTGTTCCAGGGTATCTTGTGCGAGTTTGTCGGCCTTGCTGTCATCATCAATGAAATGCACAGGGCGGCCCAGGACGGCCTGGGTAAAGTTGCAGCCCGCAGATTTTTCTGCGCGTGCTTTGAGTTCACCGATAAATTGCGCCAGCAAATGGCGGAAAGGTACGGACTTGCCTTGTACTTCGGTCTGGCCATCCATCAGGCTGGTACCCAGCAAGCTCTTCATCGAGCGCATCAAACGGCCTTCATAGCCAGCCAGGTAATTGCTCAGCGCGGCCCGGCCATAACTGACCTGGTCATCCTCGACATCGAAAAATACCACCGATGGCAGCGTGACTTTGCCCTCTTCCAGCGCCAGGAGCGCAGGCTGGCCCGGCCTGTGCCAGCCAACGGTTGAATTCGAGGTGCCAAAATCTACTCCACAAGCGTGCGACATGAAAATCCTGATAAAAACGGGTAAGCCAGCAGCTTTTTGGGTGAGCTGCTGTTGACAATGATGCGTTATTAATGAGTTAAGACGTGATACTGAAGAAGCTTAGTGGTAACAACGATGACAAAACGGTCATAACTACGGTGATGTGCTGGTTTCCGCGCTATCGAGTTTGACCACCAGCAGTTGATCAATGCGATAGTGATCAATATCGACGACTTCGAACTTATAAGACCCCAGCATCACAAAATCAGTGCGTTTGGGTATCTTTTTCAGCATCGTCATCATGAAACCGGCAATGGTCTCATAGCTTCCCTGCTCAGGCAAGCCATCTATGTCTAGAGCACGACAGACATCCTCGATTGTTGTTGCGCCGTCAATCAGCCAGGAATTTGCATCACGCTTGACGATCTGGTCTTCCATGAAGGGATGGACCAGATTGCCCATCAGGGTACTCAGCACGTCATTCAGGGTAATTACGCCTACGACCAGCGCATATTCATTGAGGATGACAGCAAAGTCTTCGCGCGTACCCTTGAATTGCTCCAGCATTTCAGACAGGGTCAGCGAATCAGGTACTGCCAGGGCGGTGCGTATCGATAATTCCTGAACTTTGGTGAAAGCCTGGTTGGTCAGTACCCGTTTCAAAATATCCTTGGATTCGACATAACCAACGACATTGTCAATATTGCCATCGCAGACCAGGAACTTGGTGTGCGGATGCTCGGCTATCTTCTGGCGTATCACTACATCTGTGTCTTGCAGGGTAAAGTAGACGATGCTGTCGCGTTGTGACATGGCCGATGGCACGGTGCGGCTTTCCAGCTCGAACACATTGCCTATCATGTGATGCTCGCTTTCCAGCACGACTCCGGCTTCGGCACCGGCATCAAACATGGCGTAAATTTCATCTGAAGTGATTTGCTCATTCCTCGTCGTTGGCAAATTAAACAGGCGCAACATCAGGTTGGCCAGGCCATTGAATACCCAGACCAGGGGTTTGAACAGACGCACGCACAAAAGTATCGGGCTGACTACCAGCATGGCCACGGTTTCCGGCGAGATCATGGCGATCTTCTTGGGCATCAGGTCGGCAAACAAAATAAAAATCGACGTCACGAACAAAAAAGACGTGACGAAGCTGACGGTTTCTACCCAGCTCGTCATGCCAAAGATAGTGACCAGGGCTTTCAGGATATACGGCGTCAAAGCCTGTTCACCCAGAATACCGCCGAGTATGGCAACAGCATTCAATGCGATTTGCACGACGGTGAAAAAATGCCCCGGTTCTTGTTGCAGTGCCAGCACCTTGCCCGCACGTTGTTCGCCTTCTGCATACAGTATCTGCAATTTGACCTTGCGCGCAGCCGCCAGCGAAATTTCTGACATGGAAAAAAATGCGCTGATGGCGACCAGCAAGGCAATGATGAGAAAGTGATCAAACAAAGCCATATTGGCTCCCGTGCAAATGTACTTGACGGTAATCATATACTATTGTGCTTTGTATATTTCGCTTAAAGGTTGTCATCCATGACAAGTTCTGAACAGGCAGATGTTGCCAAAGCACTGCCGACCAATGTGCGTTTTGTCTTGATTACGGTGTTCCTGGACATCCTTGGCATCGGCCTCATCATCCCGGTCTTGCCACGGCTGGTGGCCAGTTATACCTTGCAGGCAGATAGCCAGGCTTACTGGTATGGCGCGATTGTCGCCATCTATGGCGTTATGCAATTTATCTTTGCTCCCGTGATAGGGGCGCTCAGTGACCGTTATGGCCGCCGCCCGGTGTTGCTGATTTGTGTATTCGGTCTGGGATTGAATTTCCTTTTACTGACCCAGGTCACCAACATTTACTGGATGCTGGTGGTGCGCGCCATAGGCGGCATCACTGCGGGTAATCTGTCAGTTGCGAATGCCTATATCGCCGATGTCTCCAGCCCGGAAAACCGTGCCAAAGCCCTGGGTAAGATAGGTGCCATGTTCGGTCTGGGTTTTATCTGCGGTCCTGTCATTGGCGGCTTGCTGGGTGAGGCGCATATCCATTACCCGTTTTATCTGGCGGCGGCTGTGTCGCTCGGTAATGTGGTGTATGGCTATTTTTCATTGCCAGAATCCCTGTCTGCTGATCACCGCAAGGCCTTTCATATTTCTGCTGCCAATCCCTTTGCCGGTCTGCGTGGCCTGGCCCATTTGCGTGGTGTCGGTGCGCTGGTGTGGGTCTATGCATTGACCATGTTTGCCCAATTCACTTTGCAAACCACCTGGGTCTTGTCAACAGAATTGCGCTTTGGCTGGACACCCATACAAAATGGTTTTTCACTGTTCATGGTCGGTGTTTCCAGCGTACTCATGCAGGGTGTTTTTCTTGGACGTTATATCAAGCGCGTTGGCGATGCGAATGCGGTATTGATCGGCCTGGCTTCATCGACCGTGGCGCTGAGTTGTTATGGCCTGGCAAACCAGGGCTGGATGATGTATGTGCTGATCTTGTGTAATGTGCTGGCCTTTGCTGCCGGGCCTGCCTTGCAGGGATTTTTTTCGCGTGCAGTCGATGCTCGTTCACAAGGCCTGGCCATGGGTTCCTTGACGGCATTGGCAAGTATCATGAGTGTGTTTGCTACGCTGATAGGTACTTCCATCGTTGGCCAAGTCAGCCATTTTCCCAAAGGGAGTGTCTTGCTGGGAGCACCTTTCTTTTTGGCGGCGACCATACAATTGATGGCACTGACTCTGGCGCTACGGCATTTGAAAAAAAGTAGCTGAGGGTTGGCAAGAATAATTTGCAGGAATAAAAAAGCGGACTTTGAAAGTCCGCTTTTTGCTTTGCTTTCTTGTCGTCAGCTTCAACGCACTGCTGTATGCATGGATGCAGTATCCATCAAGAGTTCAGGATCTTCTGCTTCTTCCACGGTTTCATTATTCAGACGTCTTTGCATCTTGACGGTATCCACATCATTACCCCATTTGGCCACCACGACAGTGGCAACGCCGTTACCGATCAGATTGGTCAAGGCGCGTGCTTCGGACATGAACCTATCTATGCCGAGTATCAGTGCCAGACCGGCGACAGGTACGCCACCAACCGCAGACAGGGTCGCTGCCAGCACGATGAAACCACTGCCTGTGATACCAGCCGCGCCCTTGGATGTCAGCAGCAAGACTGCCAGCAAAGTGATTTGCTGCATCAAAGTCATCGGTGTATCGGTAGCTTGGGCAATGAAGACTGCAGCCATGGTCAGGTAGATGGAAGTGCCATCCAGATTAAAAGAGTAACCGGTAGGGATCACCAGGCCAACCACGGATTTTTTCACACCCAGGTTTTCCAGCTTGGCCATCATGCGTGGCAATACTGATTCTGAAGAAGACGTACCGAGTACGATGAGCAATTCTTCCTTGATGTACTTGATGAATTTCCAGATACTGAAACCATGCACCTTGGCGATAGCCCCAAGTACCCCGAAAATGAAAATCAGGCAGGTCGCATAGAAAGTCGCCATCAGGAAACCGAGTTGCACCAGCGAACCAACACCATATTTGCCTATCGTGAAAGCCATTGCACCAAAGGCACCGATGGGGGCCACTTTCATGATGTAGCCAACAATGACAAACAGCACGTGAGAAAATTTTTCTACCAGATCAAATACCAGCGTGCCACGACCGCCAAAACGATGCAGGGCAAAGCCAAAGAAGATGGAGATCAGCAAGACCTGCAGTATCTCTCCCTTGGCAAAAGCATCGGTGAAAGTGGTGGGGATGATGGACATCAAAAATTCTGTCGTGGTCTGCATTTTGCCAGGTCCGGCAAAGGCAGCGATACCCTTGGTGTCCAGCGTATGCACATCGATATGCATGCCTGCACCGGGTTGCACTACGTTGACGATGATGAGGCCGATGATCAGCGCCAGGGTACTGACAACTTCAAAATACAGCAGTGCCATGCCACCGGTCTTGCCGACTTTTTTCATGTCTTCCATACCGGCAATACCAACTACCACGGTACAGAAAATAATCGGCGCGATCATCATCTTGATGAGCTTGATGAAACCATCGCCCAGAGGCTTCATGGAAGCGCCGGATTCGGGATAGAAATGGCCAAGCAAGACGCCCATAACGATGGCCGTGATGACTTGAAAATACAGGGATTTGTAGAAGGCTTGAGCTTTCATCCTTGGTCTCCATTGGATGGTAGAAAGTCTCGCCTTAATGAGATCATAATGGCGAGCACGTTGCGGAATATTTTTTCTCCGTCAGTGCTTGCATTATGGGAAATGCTTGGGACAGCCACAATTGTGGCTTTCCACAGTGCTTAAAATTTATGCAGAGTTTTACGCAGAGTCTTATGCAAAATTTTACGCAGCAATATGTTGCTTAGCTGCTGAAGAATAAGTTGCCTGGTGCTGGATGATACGACCCAGCAAACGCATTGCATCATCCAGATCCTGGGTATACGGCATGCCGCAATTGATGCGCAAGAAATGATCAAAACGATTTGAATTGGAGTACATCAAGCCCGGTGATACCAGGATGCTCTCCTCTAGAGCAGCGTCAAAAACAGCACGCGACGATGTACCTGCCGGCATCTCTACCCACAGAGAAACTCCACCCGCTGGCATGGTCACGCGCGTGCTTTCGGGAAAATAAGTGGCAATCGCTTCTGCCATTTTTTCTCTTTGTACGGCGAGGCTGCTACGTAGTTTCCGCAGATGTCTGTCGTAAGCCGACGACAATAAAAAAGTCGCTGTGACTATCTGTGACAATTCTTCGTTATAACGTGTGTGCGCATACTTCAGCATGTTCACCCTTTCTTGCCAGCGACCTGCCAGTATCCAGCCCACGCGCATGCCGGGTGCCAGAATTTTATGGACAGATGCGCAGTAAATCACGTTGCCGCTGTGGTCCCATTGCTTCAATGCAGTCGGAATTTTGTCGCCATCTGCGAGTGCGCTGTAAGAGTCATCTTCTATCAGCGGTATGCCTTGTGCTTCACACAGCGCCACCAGTTTTTGCTTGTGCTGGTCAGGCATCATGCTGCCCAAAGGATTTTGCAGATGCGGCACCACTACCACCGCCTTGATATTGTCATAGGTGCGCATCGCCAGTTCCAGCGCTTCGACGGAAATGCCGGTGCTCGGGCTGGTCGGTATTTCCAGCGCCTTCATGCCCAGGCTTTCCAGCACTTGCAAGAGACCATAAAAAGTCGGCGACTCTACTGCGATGACGTCGCCTGCCTGTGCCACGGCGCGCAGGGCCAGGTTCAAGGCTTCGATACAGCCATTGGTGATGATGACCTGGTCAGCCGATGTACTGATGCCAGAATCAAGTGCGCGCTTGGCCAGCGCCGCTTTGAGTTCGCGATTACCGCCCGGCGAAATTGCCTTGGTCAGTAGTTCAGGATAGCGGCGCAAGGTGCTGACGGTCAGGCTGCGCAATTGCTGGTGCGGGTAAAGTGCAGGCCCGCCAGTTGCCCGCGCCAGATTACATTTCACCTGACGCTGGCCCTGGGCAATGATTTCTGACACCAGTTGATGGATGCCGACAAACTGGGCCGGGTCGATGATCTTGCCTATGGTTGGTTCCTGCGCTGGTATCAGGCGCACACGCCTTGGTTGCCGTACAAAATAGCCAGAACGCGGACGAGCTTCCAGCCAGCCCTCGGTTTCCAGCTGGCGGCATAACTGCAAGGCAGTGGACAGGCTGACACCGTGTACATGCATGAGCTTGCGCACCGAGGGCATGCGGTCGCCCAGCTTCAGCGTGCCGCAACGAATAGCATTCAGATAATGGTCGGCCAGTTGCCTGTAGAGAGGTAAGGTTTGCATAGCTTGACGATGTAAAGATGCTCAGGGCCTGCACGGATACAGTTCAGGGCTGACGATACAATAACAGATTCTGAATTTGCTGTCTGATGCGATACAGATAAGCTTTCTCTGTGTCTGTGCGGAATGCCCGACAAGATTTATCCTGAAACCCATGCCTTAAAACCTGTTTCCGATCTTAATGCGCGTGCGTGATCGGGGTTCATGTGCTGCTCAAAATGCTCATGTACTAGAAGTACATTCCGCTTTTTGCGCTGCGTTTTTTGTTACCCGGACCCCGCTGACGCTCGCTCGCTACAGATCGTAAACAGGTTCTTACTACTTTCAGGAGTGTTTCATGGATACCCATACAATCAAAGCAGGCCAGCGCCTGCAAGTTCTGTTAACGACAGATAGCAGACTACATTTGCATAAAGGTCGCTTGCATATTTGGGCGGCACCACAATTTCTGGAAGGCGTGGCCTGGCAAGTTGATACTGTGCTCAGTAGCGGTGCGCTGTTCACGGCTGAGCGTGATGGTTGGATAGAATTACAGGCAATTGAGACGAGTGAATTGCTGATACAGCAAGTTGAATCTGTCAGCTGGTGGCAGAGCTTGCAGCAGCTTTGGCATGGAAGACCAGCAAGTGCTTGTCATCAGGGCGGGTCGGTTTGAGCTGCCAGGTACTACCCTGACTGGCTCCCGGGGCCTGAAAATTTAAGGGAAAAATTCCTTCAGCAAAAAGCTTTCCAGTTCTGCCGAATCTTCTATCCGAGCTGACTTGACTACAACGCGGCCCAGGCGTCTGGATTCCCAGTTGAAGTCGCCCTTGTATTCCATGCGTATGATTTCTATCATGCGGCGTACCAGGGCCAGGCGTACGTCACCACCAAGACCGGCATCGACTTCAAAGGACTGTTTGCCGCCAGAGGCCACAACGCGCGTGTTCCAGCCACGGAAAGTGAAGCTGGCAACCCTTGTGCCTACTGTTCCCAGTTCAAACACACCGCTGCCACCAGCACGGTTGGCTGCTTGCTGCATGCTGCGTTTTACATTGGCTTCGGCCACTTCTTGCGGCGTCATGCCACGACCGGCCTGACGGGCACCTTCATTTTCCTGTGCGGCTGCCTGCTCTGCCGGGCGGCGGCGTTCACGTGCAGCATTGGCCAGCGCCATCATATCCATTTCCGGTGGCGTTTCTTTGGCTTGCGGCGGTGGTGGCTGTGCTACCGGCGAATCCGTGACTGGCGATGGAGGTGTCCTGGGTCGGGTAATCGCGTTTTTGGATGATGGCACACGCACCGGTTTGGACTCGGTTTTTTGCTTTTGCGGCGCAGTCGCCTGTTTGGGCGCTTTGGCTATCTTGTCCATGATGAAGACCATAGGCTCACTTGAGCCACCCTTGTCGAGCTTCTTCTTGATCATATTCATGTGCAGCAAGAAGTACAGCAACAGGCCGTGAACCAGCAAAGCCAGCAAGATGCCGAACATATTCGCAGGGCGAAACCGGATATGTAAATGAATTTCGCCCGGCAGGGCAATTTCATCCTCAGGCGCTTCTATGCTCAACTTCATGGACTATATGAACCGGTGTGCAGAATTTCAAGGTCGCAAGCATACCTCAAACTATGCCTCTTCCTGTAACAAAGATTGTCTGGAGGCGAATTCGCAAATCCGGTACATGCTGATAAAAACGAAAGTGTAACAAATGACGCGCCTGGTTTTTGAATCTTTAATGCTATTTACATTTGCAAGTAACAAACTATATATAAAATCATCCTAACTCCTGACAACTGCTTACAAATCGGTAATATGAAATTTACATCCTTGTTCTAATGTTCAGGCCTGGCCAGCAAGAATAAACATTAATCACAGGATTTACGCAGACTTTTCCCATGCAGGCGCTACGATGCGACTGGGGACGGGTTTGCGCAGATTCTCGTAGTTCTTAATATGGAGACTGAACATGGAAGAGCAATTGGCAAGTGTGGATGCCTTGGATACTGTGACCACAACAGACAAGGATTTGTTCAATCAGCAGGCTGATTTGAAAGCTGCGGCGATCCTCGCCTCGACAGCTTTGCTGGCTGCCTGCGGTGGCAGCAGCACGACGGCTGAAAATGGTGCAGGAAATACAGCTGCACCCATGGGGGCACCGCCAGCAGCACCCGACCCCAATGCTGCCCCGATTACGGTCAGTGAAGCTTCCCGCTTTCTGGCGCAAGCCAGCATGGGTGCCAGCCGTGCCCAGATCGCCAGGGTGCAAGCACTGGGATATGCAGGCTGGATTGATGAGCAACTCAGCGTCTCTGGCAATGGCACGCGCTGGGACTGGCTGGTCTCAAAAGGTTTCAATGATGTCAGTTACCGCAATAGCCAGGCAGGTTTTGATTCTTGCGCCTGGCGCAAACTGATCAGTTCTCCCGATACCCTGCGCCAGCGCTTCACCCTGGCTTTATCAGAAGTCATCGTAGTCGCGATTGATGGCCTGATCGGTGGTGGCTGGAAAGCTTTTGCCGCCGCAGCCTGGCTGGACATGCTGGAAGCAAACTGCTTTGGTAATTACCGCGATCTCTTGCAACTGGTATCGACCAGTCCTGCCATGGGTCAATACCTGACTTTCCGGGGTAATGCCAGAGCCAATCAAAAAACCGGGGCCATGCCAGATGAAAACTATGCCCGCGAAATCATGCAATTGTTCAGCATAGGTTTGATTGAATTGAAACTGAATGGCAACCCACGTCTGTATGACGGCAAGAGCAAAGAGACCTATGGCCTGGAAGATATCACTGGCCTGGCCCGCATCTTTACTGGTTGGGGTTTTGACCTGGCAGGCGGTGGACCCGACAAGCCAGACTTCATGCGCAGACCCATGATACAGGTGCCTGACAAGCATGAGCCCGGCCCATCCACTTTCCTTGGTGAGACCGTACAAGCAGGCCTGAGTGGTGAAAAGGCCTTGGAAGCGGCACTCGACATCATCTTTGCCCATGACAATGTCGCCCCCTTCATCAGCCGACAGTTGATACAAAGACTGGTAACCAGCAATCCAAGTGAGGGTTATATCTTGAGGGTGGCTACCGTGTTCAAAGATGATGGCAGCGGCACAGTCAGCAAAAAAGGTAATTTGAAAGCCGTATTGAAGGCGATTTTGCTCGATGATGAAGCACGCAAACCGGCCAATCTCAGCGATCCCCAGTTTGGCAAACTGCGTGAACCCATGTTGCGCTTCCTGGCCTGGGCACGTGCTTATAATGCCACGGCAAACAATGATCTCTGGAATATCGGCAATACCAGCAACCCTGCCGACAAACTGGGACAAAGCCCCTTGCGTTCACCATCGGTGTTTAATTTCTTCCGTCCTGGTTATGTGCCGCCAAATACGGCGATTGCCGTAAAAAACCTGGTGGCACCGGAATTTCAGATCACCAATGAATCGTCTGTCGTTGGATACGTTAATTACATGCAGATTGCCGTCAGTGAAGGTGTCAGTGACATCAAACCCGATTACAGCAGTCTGATGCCACTGGCTGAGACGGCGACAGCCTTGCTGGATGAAATCAATCTGGTGCTGGCAGCAGGGCAGCTAAGTGCCACTACCCTGGCGGATCTGAGCAGCGCAGTCGATGGCATGCCCAAGGGAAACGATATCCGCCGCAAGCAAAGAATCTATGCGGCGCTGACCCTGGTACTGGCTGCACCTGAATTCATCGTTCTCAAATAAATCTGAAATAAATCCGAAATAAGCCTGCGCTTCCATTCAAATAATTTGCTGCCATTTCTACAGGAAAGCATCATGAAAAATTCAACAACAATGAATGCCTCACGCCGCGCATTCTTGCAACGTGTCTCTGCTCTGTCCATCGCCGGTGTCGCCACACCCTGGGCACTCAATCTGGCGGCCATGGCAGAAGCTTCGGCTGCCAATGCCGATGATTACAAAGCCATCGTCTGCGTGTTTTTATACGGCGGCAATGATTACGCCAATACCCTGGTGCCGTATGACGTTCCCAACTACACAGCTTATTCCCAATTGCGTCCTTCGCTGGCCTACAAATATCTTGATCTTGAGCATACTGCCCTGACAGGTTTGAATGTGCCGGTAGACAGGAATGGTGTCAGCCATCAATATGCGCTGGCACCGAATCTGAACCCGTTGTTACCTATATTCAATGCTGGCAAGATGGGGATATTGCTGAACGTGGGCACCCTGATACGCCCGACCACCAAGCTGGAATACGTGAATAAGACGGCGATGCTGCCACCCAAGTTGTTTTCGCACAATGACCAGCAATCGGTATGGCAATCTTCTGCCCCTGAAGGAGCAACATCAGGTTGGGGTGGGCGCATGGGTGACCAGTTCGTGGCAGGTAATGGCAACGCTACTTTCACTTGCATCAATGTTTCAGGTAATGCGGTCTACCTTTCTGGTAATACGGCTGTGCAGTATCAGGTATCGACCAATGGTTCTGTCCCCATGACGGGCGTAAAGGCACCCTTGTTTGGTTCTGTTCCCTGTTCCGCGGCTTTGCAAAAACTGGTTACGCAAGAGCGTATTCACTTGTTCGAAAATGAATATACACGTGTCAGCAAACGGTCCATTGAGGCCAATGACATACTGACCGCTGCACTACCTGACCCCGACAAAATCACTACCTATTTTAATGACCAGAATAATCTCGCCATGCAATTGAAGATGGTGGCACGCATGATTGACTGTGCAGGTACTCTGGGCGCAAAACGCCAGGTCTTTTTTGTTTCCATGGGGGGCTTTGATACTCATAATGGCTTGGGAGAGACGCATCCTGATTTACTCACCAGTGTTGGCGAAGCCTTGAGGTCATTTTATGATGCGACCAAGGAATTGAAAATCGAAAACAAGGTCACCAGTTTTACGGCTTCCGATTTTGGCCGTACCTTGAGTGTCAACAATGACGGTTCTGATCATGGCTGGGGCAGCATGCATTTCATGCTGGGCGGGGCAGTCAATGGCAAACGTTATTACGGTACTGCGCCGCTGGTTGCCGTCGACAGTGATGATGATGTCGGGCAAGGCCGTTTGCTGCCAACCACTTCAGTTGATCAATATGCCGCCACGCTCGGCAAATGGCTGGGTATATCAGATACTGACATGCTGGAACTGCTGCCCAATCTGAAGTATTACGATGCCAGCAAACGCTACTTGGGTTTCGTTTGAATTTAGTTTAAATCAAACCAAACCAGCCGAGTGCAGCACCACCCGCCAGCAGCCACAGTAAATGCAGGCGGGTGCGCCAGACTACCACGGTGCAAATAACAGTCATCAGCCACAATGGCCAGTCCCTGTTCATCTGGTCATGAGATGCTGCCATGATCCAGCCCGTCGCCAGCAACAGGCCGATGACGATGGGTGCCATACCCAGTTTGAAAGCGCGTACGCTACGCAATTCACGGTTGGCATGTCCCCAGCTGGCAGCGACATAGGTCAGTGTAGTACTCGGCAACAATATGCCTGTCATGGTGACAAAAACACCCAGCAGGGCAGTCCACATGCCACCGGCATTCATGCCCACATTCCAGCCCATCAGGGCAATGAACAAGACGTTGGGACCAGGGGCTGCCTGGGCAATGGAGACTGAGGCATTGAATTGCGCATCAGTCAGCCAGCCCTGTTGGGCCACCAGGTAGCGATGCATGTCAGGCAAGGTTGAAATTGCTCCGCCTATCGACAACAGCGACAGCATCATGTAGTGCAAAAACAGTTGCAGCCAGTCATTCCAGTTCAGGCTGATATGCAAGACATTCTGCAGGGTATCGGGCATTATTTCAGCCTCCGGTAAACCAGTATGCAGGTGACGGTGCCGAGGGCAAACAAGACATAGGCCAGTGGCAGGCGCAAGAAGGCAATGCCAACAAAGCAAAGCGCGCTGAAGACCAGGGCAGTAGCTCTGCCCAGAGGATTATTTTTCAGTGCCGGTACCAGCTTGAGCGCTGTGGCGATGATCAGGCCCGCAGTCACCGCACTCATGCCGCGCAGCGCAGCCACTACCTGGGGATACTGGGAAAACTGGGCATATATCACTGCCAGCATCACCACGATCAACAAGGGCACTGACAACATGCCAGCCAGCGCCGCCATGGCACCGGCAAAACCAAAATGGCGGTGGCCTATCATCAGGGATAAATTCACTACATTTGGCCCTGGCAAAATCTGCGCGACGGCCCAGTCTTCAACGAATTCTTCCATCGTCATCCAGCGCTTTTTTTCCACCAGTTCGCGTTGCACGACGGCCAGTACACCACCGAATCCTTGTAATGCCAACAAGGTAAATGAGATATACAAATCCGCAAGGGAGGTGGGACGCTGGCTAGCAGGTTCTGTGGACATGATGATGGCAGCCTGGCGGCTTAGCATAGAGGCAGACTGGTATTGTAAAGCAGACGAGAAAATGCTGCTGAGCAAATATTTCACCTATCCAAATTTCCGCAAGTATCACTATGCTGACTGAGGCGCATCATATACAAAAGTAAGAACTTGTATCATTTGAAACGAAGTCCTGCACTTGCTTAATTGTCAGCCTGCTTTGCGCTACAGTATTTTCATTTTACTGGTCAAGATCATGAGCGAAGACAAGATAGTCATGTTTGAAGGGGCCAGTCCTGCCATGCAGGCGGCGGCAGAACAGGCGCGCAAGACTTTCAAGTACTTCTGGCGCGAATTGTCTTGGGAGTATCGCCGCATTATCCCTGGTCTGGGGTTGGCCGCAGTGAAAGTAGCTTTTCCTACAGGCTCGGATGGCGAAGGACCAGAAGTTGAGCACATGTGGATCAATGAAATACGGTTCGATGGCGACACCATATCTGGCGTTTTACTGAATAATCCACAATGGTTTGACAGCATCGCTGCCGGTGACCCCGTGACCGTGCCACTGGCAGAAATTAGTGACTGGATGTACACCATCGACGGTAAAGTATATGGCGGTTACAGCATCGATGTCATGCGTAGTGACATGTCAAAGACCGAGCGTGAAGAACATGACCAGGCCTGGGGTCTGGACTTTGGCAAGCCAGGCGTAGTCATGATCGTACCTGCTGCAACGCAGGAAAAGCAGGGCTTTTTATCGGGCCTTTTTGGTAAAAAAGAAGCGGCGATTATTGTCAACACAGAAGACCTGCCTGAACACCCCATGAGTGAAAACATGGCAGAGAAAATGGACCAGGGTTTACAGGACGAACCAGCCTTCACCCGCAGCGTGGATGAAGATGGCTGGACCCTGCTGCAGAGAGATGCACTGGCTGGCAATCTCTCTCCAGTGACCCTGCTGGTCAAGCATGGTGCCGACGTCAGTGCTGTCAATCCCAAAGGCGAATCAGCACTTGATCTGGCACGCAAAATGGGCTGGCCAAGGATAGTCGCGTTTCTGGAAAAGAAATTGCATTAATCTCTTTGCTTGTGGTGCGCGCGTATGCGCGCACGCCACTCACCCAGCACCGTCAGTGCGCTCTGAAATTCTCTCTCTATCAAGTCAGCCTCTGCATCTGTAATCACACCGTCGATCAGGGCGGTTGAGACTGCCTCTGCCACATCGCCAACCCGGCTCATGACGCGGCAAACCGTTTGTGACAAATCATCTTCACTTACCTGATCAGGCTCAGGTATCACAAACGCTGCCATGCCATGACGGCTTAGCAGCGCATGCAAAGGCATGTGAGCATCCTTGACGCCTGCTTGATGACATAGCTCAACGATCAGCGAGAGTTCTTCAAACGAAGGGTAGTGTGACTCTATGCCTGGCGCCAGTTTATTGCGCAAGACATTCACCGAGACCCCCATACGACCAGCCAATGCCTCCAGGCCACCAGGATAGGCGCGCGCAACTTTGTACAAGGCGTCGTGCTGGTTCATGTCTGAATATTTACGTGTCATGGTGAATTCCCCAATTTATTACCGATGATCTTTGTGTTTTTGCTCACTATGATGACATCCATCGAGAGTTGAGGGATTGTACAGATAGCTTAACCATATTTCTATAGACGAGAACCATGAACAGTTTTAATAATAAATTAATAGCAATCTTGCTGGCGCTGGTTTTACCACTCTCGGCCAGCTTTGCCCATGCGGCTGGACGCTCATCCGGTTCTTCGGGTGGCTTTCGTGGTGGTTTCTCTTCGCAAAGAAGTGTCAGCAAACCTGCGCCATCCAAGCCATCGAATACCGGTTTTGGTAGTTTCAATAACAGTAATCCAGCGAATGCGAGCAAGAAATCTGATTCTGCGCTGAACCGTGATCTGGAAAAGAACCAGGCACAGGCGAATGCACAGAAGAGCATGGATGCGCGTCAACAAACCAGTCAGCAAATGAGTCAACCAACGCCGGTCAGCGGTTTTGGCAACAGCAATAGCAGCAGTAACAGCATTGGCAACAATATGCAGGCAGCAAACAAACCAGTCTATGCAGCGCCGCCAGTGATGCAGTCAGCACCAATACCAATGCAGTCGCCTGTAGCTACGCAAAGAAGTAGTGGCATTTTGCCTGCTGTCGTGGGTGGCGTCATTCTGGGTAGTGTGATGAGTCATTCGCAGGCTGCAGAGAACCGCTCTGTTCAGCAATTGGAACCCATCGCCAATGTTGGTACAGGCAATGGCAAGGATGAGCTGGGTGGAACGGCAGCAGTAACGCTGGATGACAAGCCTACGGCAGCGGCCAGTCCAGAAACTCCGGCAACTGCAAAGGTAGCAGAAGAAGCGCATGGCTCGAAGATACTGGCCACGCTCATATGGAGTTTGCTGCTCGGCGGTCTGGGCTGGGCAGGCTGGAAGATATTAAGTTACAGACGTAAGCAAGCTAGCAAGCAAGACAGTGCAGTTAATTACAGTTTAGGAGGAAATTAATACCATGGCCTGGAAAGATGCATATCAGTACGTAGGCAAGTTATTCAACAAGCACGGGCAGGACGAACTCATCGCAGATGACATGCATGCAGAAAATGGCCGGCAAGACTCCGCCCTGCCACTGGGCGCACGCATAGGCAGTGTCGTCAATCTGCAAAAGACACCGCTGATACGTGCCATCAGCCAGGGTTCGCTGATCGCCATGCCAGATGAAGCAGAGACCCGCATCGTTGCCATCAGCCGGGTGAAGCTGCCTATCAGCGGCAAAATGTACCGCTATTACCTGAATCGCGACGCGAATGGCGGTGAGAAATTCCTGCAGCTGTATTGCGATGCCAACGATGAATTGCAAGAGCTTTTGTATTGCAGCCACCTGACGCGGCTAA
Source organism: Burkholderiales bacterium (assembly GCA_016200895.1). Classification (GTDB taxonomy): domain Bacteria; phylum Pseudomonadota; class Gammaproteobacteria; order Burkholderiales; family Burkholderiaceae_D; genus Undibacterium. The sequence goes on along the minus strand of JACQDX010000117.1, from coordinate 39,842 downwards.
TACCTGAAACCGTCGAAGACCAGCAAGCTTTTCTGGGTGAAAACGGCGCTGGTCTGGGTGACCGCAATTACAGTCTGTGGCGTGAGCAACTGGTGGGTATAGGTTGGGATGAAGCCAGCCTGGACAGCGTATTTGCTGATGCCGACAGCCTGCAATATGAGCGTGATGCTGGTGACCCGGCGCAGGAATTTGTCGCGCCCTATAAAGGTGTGGAAACCCGCATCGACGATGCCGCTGGCAAGCTCGGTTTGCAACAGGATGTGGTCTTCATGCCTTACCGCAGGAGTTTGAATGAAGCGGGTGACCAGTCTGAACTACTGCTGATCAGCACAGAGATTTTACGTAGCAAGGATGGTGATAGCAAGCGCGACATCCATGTCGATTTTATGATTGCCCTACCCCTGGAAGCGGAAAGGCTGCTGGTGCAATAGCACCGTTTTGATGAAGTACCCGTAACACTTACCACGTAGCACACCGCGTAACACACCGCGTAACACATACCGTGTCACACACTGAAAGGACATAACATGAGCAATATGAATGGCTGGGGCCTGACCGCGCGTTTGATTTCCAAACACTTTGGCGCACTCGGCGATAAAATATCCGAAGCGATTGCCAACTTCGATCCTGAAACCGCGACAGAAGCTGACCGTGACCGTCTGGCTGCGACCCTGCGCGAAACGGCACAAAAACTGGCCGCTGCCCGTGCATCCTTCGACAAGGAACACAATGATGTAGTGCGCTTGCGTGAACTGATCGCCAACGATGAAAAAGCCTCGGCGACGCTGGCAGACCGTCTGGCCAGCGGTAAAATTTCTGAAGCTACCGTCAACATGTTCTGCGACGAACTGGAAGCCAACAAGGCACGCCTGCCGGTAGAGTTGCAAGAAGAAGCGGATGCCCAGGAATACATGAACGAGTTGCAAAAAATCGTTGATGCCTTCTCTAAACAACTCGCCGACTTTGATGCAGCAGCGAAAAAAGCCCTGCAAAACCTGGCATCAGCAAAAGCGCAAAAAGACTTGCAGCAATTGCGGGTAGAGCGTCAGGAGCAACTCAGCAACCTGTCCGGCATGCGCACGCATTCAACGGCCTTGAATGCGCTGACACGTCGCGCACAAAATGTCAGCAATGAAGCGGCTGGTTTGCGCATCGTGGCCGACATAGGACAAAAACCACTGGACCAGGCAGCAGAAATTGATGCCATCCGCAAATCTGTCGCTCAGGCTGATACTGCTGGCGAAAGTACCTTGGAAAGGCTGAAGCGCTTATCGGGGCAGACTGTGGCAGGCCAGACTGCGACTGCAGCCTAAGAACCTGTTTCTGATCTGTAGCGAGCGTGTGTCAGCGGGGTCAGGGTAACATTCAGAGCAACATAAGCGCAGCGCAGAAAGCGGAATGTACTCTAAGTACATGAGCATTTTGAGCAGTGCATGAGCCCCGCAAGAACTCTGATTGCGCTCGCGCAGTAAGACCGTAATCAGGTTCTAAGCCTGTTTGGCTACCCTCTGCGTCAGCAGGGTCAGCCAGCGGTCTGCACCACTGACTTCACTGATGACTTGGGAAAAATCACAGACGGTGCGGGCCGCGCGTTCCAGTAATTGTATGTCGGCCTCATGCTGACGTGCTACATGCGGGTCTTCGAGAAATAGGATGCGGCGTATCTGCCGGTCGAGTACCAGTTCTGCCAGTTGCGCATCACCACCCAGAGGGCCGGAAAGATAAGGGATGACCCAGTTCTTTCCGGCTTCTGTTCCCTTGATTCTTTGTGCCAGCTGGTTCAACAGGCCGCCAGTAGTGCCAGTCGCATAGCGATGGCCAAAACTGTCGAGCAGCTCAAAATGTCTTTCTGCCATGGTCAACATGCTTTCCTTCATCGCATCATGAGCGATCAGGGCGATACCTTCCTTGCCTAATTCAAAAGTCTGGTTCAGTTTGCTGTCTATGGCAGCACCTGTTGCTGTCGCTTCAAGCTCCAGCCATTCCCTGGCGCTGGCTAAAGTTGCCAGGAAGGGTTTGCGGTGTATCACGCATTGACGCTTGAGTGCCTGTGCTTCCGGGAAAATCGAAGAAGGATCGACCGGGTCTATCAGATAAATTACCGCATCCACGGCTCTGGCAGGATCTTTGTCGACGACTCTGGATACCAGTTTCATCAAGCCACCTTCGCGGCCATAGGGAAAACGCTCGACCACAGGACAGCTTTCCAGCAACCCATGTGAAATGATCGCGTCGAGAGTGCGTCCTACGATCACCATTTCTGCTTGCAAGTGGTGCAACGCCAGCCCGCCGCCATGCAATAGCTGCACCAGTGCAGAATTGGGGGCATCCTGATGAGAACGGTTAGCAATTAATCCTATGCGTAGCTTTTTCGGTATGGTCACGGCATTTGCTTTCATGGCTGGTGGCGAAATTGTCTGTCTCTGTAGTTTACTCTCAGACCGTCTGTACCGCTGACTGATGGCTATATTTTAGGCTACATTTTGTTACCTAATCAAACAGTCGAGACACACGAAAAAGCCCGGACAGGCGTAGCATTCTGTACATGAAGTAAAACAGGTGAGGATAAAATGAAAAAATGGCGACATCTGCTGATGGTGCTCATGATCATGATGACCTGCGCCTCTGCTTTGGGTGACGATGATTTTGATGATGAAATGCAAGTCAGACGCTGGGCGCTGCTAGGAGATACCCAGGCGCAAAACATGCTGGGTTTGTTATATCTTGAGCCCAATGAGAATTTACAAAATGCACAGGAAGCCGCTTACTGGCTGGAACAGGCGGCTGACCAGGGTCATGCCGGTGCCCAGGCAAATCTGGGTGTCATGTATCTGACTGGTGAAGGTGTCGAGACTGATGAAGGCCAGGCTTTCCGGCTATTTCGTCGTGCTGCTTTGCAGGGGTTGACCTCAGCCCAACTGGCGCTGGGTTATATGTATGCGACCGGCAAGGGTGTGGAAGAAAATCCTGAAGAAGCGGTATTCTGGTATCAACAAGCTGCGCATCAGGGTAATGCCAGTGCCCAGCATCATCTGGCGTTGGCCTATCAGGATGGTGCGGGGGTAGAGAAAAATGCTGATCAGGCTGCCCACTGGGAAATGCTGGCGGCTGAGCAAGGTTTGTCGAGCGCCCAGTTCCAAATGGGTTTGCGCTACTTGCATGGCGATGGGGTAGAGCGCGACATGGTGACTGGTTACCGTTATTTGCTGAAAGCCAGTGTCAAGGCCGGCAGCATGGCGATGGATAGCCGCGAACTTGTCAGCGATGACCTGACTACCGAGCAAATCGCTGAAATCCGTGATGATTCCCGTTATTGGAAAGCGCATCTTTAAGCCATGCATTAATGAACTGACCCCGTGAATGATGGCTTGTTGGTCGTTCTTGGTTTGAATACCCGTCTTATTCTGAACGCCGCATATTTTTTGCGGCGTTTTTATGTGCGTTGCACCTGAATAATTGAGAAAACCCATAAATTAGATTTGCACAATCCCAATGAGCCATGTAATCTCAATGTCGCATGATCGTGTACCCCAGAAAATACGGCTGGGGTAGCCCAAAAGATCAACGAATAAAGCTGAGAAAATCAAATGCATCGCGCTGCCTGGCCTCCCCTCTGAAGAAAAACACATCGCTGTAGTGCAAAGCACTTATCAGCATGCTGTATTGCGCCGGATTGAACATGCACAGGCATGCTCCAGCCGTCAATCTCCCTCGTCCTTCTATCCGGCCTGCGGCTTCGGAATGGGCGTAGCATTTCTTTATTCGTATTGGAAATTTACATGCAATTATTTAATAGACTCATGGCACACGCCATGCCATGGATTCCTCGCGCACTGATACAAAAAATCTCGCGACGCTATATCGCTGGCGATAATCTCGATGATATGGTTGCCAGTGTTCGTCAACTGAACAGACTGGGTTTCGATGTAAGCATCGATGTGCTGGGTGAGTCAGCCTCAAATCTGCAACAAACCGCAGATACAGCCCGCGAATACATGTGCGTATTGACAGCAATTCAAGAGCACGGACTGAGAGCCAGCGTATCGGTCAAACCCACTGCTTTGGGATTACTGCTTGATCTGCAGCATTGTGAGCAACACATGGAAAAAATTGTCGCCTTCGCCGGGCATCATCAGATCTCTGTTTGCATGGATATGGAAGATGTTGCCTGTACCCAGAAGGAAATTGATCTGTTCGCCAAGCTGAGAGTGAGGTACAGCAAGCTCAGCCTGGCATTACAGGCTTATTTATTGCGCACCTATCAGGATATTGAACCGCTAGTGCAGAACCGTAGCAGTATGCGCATTTGCAAGGGCATTTATCTTGAAGAGCAATCACAACTTGTAGACGGTGCATGGCATGACCGGAGCACCATCAACTCTCATTTCCTGAACCATGTTGCACGCTGTTTTGACACAGATACTTTCGTTGCAATTGCTACCCACGACAGCGCATTGATAGCTCAAGTCTTAGAGCTGGTGCATCGTCGCAACATTGCGAAAGACGCATTCGAATTTCAGATGCTATTAGGTGTTTGCGAGCCTTTGCGTGACAAGCTGCTGAGCATGGGTTTTAGTGTGCGCATCTATGTACCCTATGGCAAGGACTGGTATGGCTATAGCATACGCCGGATAAAAGAAAATCCCCAAATCGCGGGTCATATATTGCGGTCTTTAATACATCGCTAAGTTTCTAAATAAGTTCCCAACAAGTTTCTCAATACAGTATTGCGCCAGTTTCATTGCCTGAGTAAGGTTTTTGAAATTGGCGCATCTACTATTTTAAACTTGGACAATTCAGCGCAGATAGCGCTGTTCAAATTCTTCCGCCGACATGGCTTGGGAAAACAGGTAACCCTGCATTTCATCACACTGCTGTTGCTGCAGAAAATCACGTTGCTCCTGGGTTTCCACACCTTCGGCAATCACACGTAATTTCAAGGCATGGGCCAGGTGGATGATGGCCGTCACGATGGCGATATCGCTTTCATTACCTGGCAAATCATCTATAAAGGAACGGTCTATCTTGAGTTTGTAAATAGGAAAACGCTTCAGATAGCTAAGGCTGGAATAGCCGGTGCCAAAGTCATCAATCGCCAGCTTGACACCCAGTGCTGCCAGGGATTCCAGCTTCCTCAACGCATCTTCCGCATCCTTGATGAGTATTGATTCCGTCAATTCCAGTTCTATACACTGCGGCGGCAAGTCATGTTCATGCAGGGCCGCAGCAATGCTGTCGACAAAATTGGCTTGCTGGAATTGCAGGGCAGAGACATTGATCGCCACCCGCATGGACTGGCCATCACGGTTCCATAATGCCGCTTGCCTTATCGCCGTTTGCATGACCCAGTTACCGATAGGGACAATGACACCAGACTCTTCCGCCACCGGGATGAATTGTACCGGGCTGACTTCACCCAGGTCTTTGTCAGTCCAGCGCAGCAAGGCTTCGACACCTAGCAGCTTGCCCGTCGCCAGTTCTATTTGCGGCTGGTAATGCAGTCTGAAAAGCTGGTGTTCCAATGCCTGGCGCATGGCATGATCCAGTTTCATGCGCGACAGCAGACCGATATTCATCTGACGCTGGTAAAAACGAAAGTCTGAACGTCCGCGCTCTTTCACATGGTACATGGCACTGTCGGCATTCTTGATCAGGTCAGCCATGCTTTGCCCATCTGCAGGGTAAAGCGCAATACCTATGCTGGCAGTGACGGTGAAATTCATGCCATCAAGTGAAAATGGCGCCGACAATTCTTCCAGTACTCTCCTGGCACAAATCTCCGCGCCTTCTGCATCGGCTTCATGCAACAGCAAGACAAATTCATCCCCACCCAGACGCGAAGCTGTATCGACCTGACGTATGCATTTTTTCAGGCGTTGGGTGACTTGCAAAAGTACACGGTCACCAAAGGGGTGGCCCAGTGCATCATTGATTTGTTTGAAATGATCAAGATCGAGGAAGAGCAGGGCAAAGCTCGAATGATTACGGCTGGAAATAGTAATCGCCTGACGTATGCGTTCATCCAGTAACAGGCGGTTCGGCAAACCGGTCAGCACGTCTGAAAACGCCAGTTCTTCGATTTTCTGTTTCGCCGTGTGGGTTTCTGTCCTGTCCTTGAAGAAACCTATGTAGTTCAGTGCTACACCCTGGGCGTCGGCGACCCTGACCAGCGAAATCATGCACAGATAGGCATGACCATTCTTGCGGCGGTTCCACAATTCACCTTCCCAGAAACCCAGGTTCTCCAACTCTTTGAGCAGGTTTTCTACCTGGGCGGCATTACCCTCCATGGCGAAGAATTCCCTGGGTGTTTTACCCATCATTTCCTGTTCGGTATAACTGCTGAGGCGCTCGAAACTGGGGTTCGTCGTGACTATCTTTTGTTCAGCATCGGCAATGAAAATCGCATCGGTGCTCGATTCAAATACCTTGGCCGCCAGTCGCAGGCGTCCTTCATCTGCCAGGCGCTGGGTGATGTCGCGGTAAGAATATACCCGGCCTATAGGGCGTCCGCGTGCATATTGTGGCAGGGTCACCCTTTCCAGTATCTTGCCAGAACGTAGCGTCAGCACGTCAGTGGCTTCCATCAGTGGCGAGCGGGTGATGGTGCCCAGTCTTTCTTCATACTGACCGGCATCGAGCATGCATTTATCCATCCAGGCATAGATGGCCTTGTCATCACGCTGGGTCATCAAGTCATCTGGCAAGCCCCATAGCTCGGCGAATAGATGGTTATAACTGCGTATGGCAGCATCCAGGTCGGTGACCAGTATGCCGTCAGCCGTTGACTCCAGTGTGGCGCGCAATTCGGCGATGAGTTTTTCCAGTTCATTTTCAACCTGGCGTTGGCTGGAATGGTCATTGATGGCGACGACGTAGACAGAACTGTCCATGCCCATCCTCACCAGTGTTACCCGTCTTTCTATCTGTACTATGCTGCCATCGGCACGTTTCAGCAAGGTTTCGGAATGAATATTTTCTGATAAGCCAGCCGCCACATCCTCCCAAAAGAAGAGGTCTTCAGGTGCCACTGTCAGGTCGACAATACCCTTGCCAAACAGGCTGTCTGGCGAGACTTGCAACAGCCGATGGATAGCCTTGTTGGCAGCGACGATACGCAATTGTATGGGGTCCACCAGTATCACTGCTTCCAGCAAACCTTCTATCAGTGATTGCCAGGGATGGGCTTTCATGCCGCTGCCCCATCTTTGGGACGCGGCTCTGCCTCCAGTCCACGTTCAAAGAAATAGCACAGGCGCTTGCGCGGTGATAAATAGTCGTAGGCCGCCTTGGGCAATTGCAAGGGTTTGAGGCTGCGGTGTATGCACACCGTATTTTCATACTCCAGATTGATGACTAGTGCTTCTTCACGTGGCACGGCCGCATTGTGGATGACCACCTTGGGTTTAATGGGGCGGGCGGAATTTACTGATACCACCATGGCATAGCGTTCGTCCGTCAATTGTACGACTGAACCAGGAGGATAAATCCCCATCATGCGGATGAAGGCGGTCAGGGTAGGGGCATGAAAGCGTGGTTTGTGCTGGGTAAAAATCTGCGACAAGGCTTCATGCGGGGTGACTGCAAATGCAGGGTTGGCGGGATTGCAAAGATTATCGTAATGATTGACCAGTGCGACGATGCGGCTGATGGGGCTTAGCTTGTCGCCCTGTACATGGCTGGGATAACCCGTGCCGTCTGCATGTTCATGGTGCTGGGCGATGGCCAGCAAAACATTTGCGGATAAACCCATCTTGCGTGCCATCGCCAGGCTATGCAAGACGTGCTCATGATACAGCTCGCGTTCGGCATGATTGAAATGTTCATCTTGCCAGCGCAAACGGTCGGGTAAATCCATTTTACCTATATCATGCAAGATGGTGGCGACACCCAGATCCAGCATCTCTGCCTTGCTCAAATGCAGCGCCCGCCCCAGCAAGAGTGCGATGACTGTCACATTGATGGAATGCAGCGAGGTTTTTTCACCCGCTTTTTCAGACAGCAGGCGTATCGCTGCTTCATCCTCACCCAAAATTTCGCCCAAAAAACCTTGTATCAATTGCTCCGCCAGCTCTTTGGCCTGGGATGGCTGTGAGTGCACTATATCCGTGACTTGCTTGAAGGTCTGTGCAGCATGGGCAAACTGGCGTTCGCAGACTTGCAGGCTGGCTTGCTGGTTGGCCAGCAGTTCCCGTCTCTGCCTGGCGGCGAAAGCACCAGGACTTTCCATGATTTTGTTTTTTTGCTGAATAGATTGTTCGCTGTCGGCGGGCTTGCTTTCTGAATTGACCTCCGGGCTGCTTTTGTCCGGTGCATAGCGTATGCGTTCCAGGCCCAGTGAGCGTATGGTGTCGATTTGCGACTGACTGCTGATCTTGAAATTGGAAACGGGGAAGGGGTGATCCATCCAGCCTACATCCAGATAGACAAACATGCCTATGCGTAGCTGGCCAAGCTCAATAAACTGTGTATGAATATCAGTCATGGCACCGGTTTCCGGTAATTTGACGCTTGGGCTCAGGTTTTTAAGAGAATAATGCTGCCTCTGCGCAAAGGCATTCCGGGCAGCATTATTCTGCATGTTACATCAGCTCTTTGTCGGTCTGGCTACAATTCAGGCTGACTGTGGGTTTTATGCTTAAATTCTGCTGGCTTTGATACAAAAAACAGCTATTCTTTTAGGCGATATAAGCGATATAAGTGAATTAAGGCTTGGCGCAATCGCAAACATCATTTCCCTTGTCGAAAATGATACGCCAGACGCCTGGGCTTTCCTGTCTCCAGATTGAAGTAAAGGTGGCCACCAGCTTGCCTTGCGGGTCACGTACTGGCCCGCTGCTGAGTGCCAGTTTGCCTGACTCCAGTACTTCTACCGTTTCTGGTGCCCAGGAAAAAGGTGCGACTGAGCCCTCATAAAATCGCTTCCAGGCTGTTGCAACTTCCTGTTTACCGTGCAAAACCTTTTTGGTCGAAAAAAAGATGGTTTCATCAGCCAGAAATTCAGTAAAAGCCTTGTGGTCGCGTGCTTCCATGGTTTTGGCAAAGGCGGCCTCGGTTTGCATGACCTGTTTGGCCAGATCACTGTTGCTGACGGCGGCATCCGCTGCCCATGCCGTGCTTGCAAGCGTTGTTGCCAAACCAAGGCTGATGGCAAAAAACAGATGGGACACTATCTTGTACATGGAATGCTCCTTCTTGAGGATATGGTGAACCAGGCTACATTGAACTCCAGCGTGAACTACTATCCGAATTTCGATACAAAATCAGTTCCGTCAACGACAGTTTTTTACGGTCTCAAGACAGGTGCTTTCTTTCTCCGCCATAACCAGCGCGTTATCCAGACAAAGAAGAACAGAATGACAGACCAGGGCAGGAGATAAGCGATACCAGTAATAGCTACAGCAAGGCCCTGGGCAAGATCGCCGCCAAATCTTGACAAGGCCTGTTTGATGGGTTGACCGAAAGTATGGCTATTGTCGGGCCTCAGTGTCACGCTCAGCAATTCGGTTTCCACTCTTTGTACCAGTTGTTCGCGCTGGCCTGACAGGGATTCTATCTGCTCCTGTACGCTGGCCAATTCTTTGCTGGTCTTGATGAGGGCATCAATGTCTGCATTGGCACGGCTGCGCAGGGCTTCCAGCCTGGAGCGGTAGTCATTCAGCATGGCCAGTTTTTTCTGGTTATCCTGAATTGGCCCAGCCAGGTCTTCAGCCGTGACAGATTGATGAACCACGTCACCCTGTTTGTTCAGGTTGGCCTGCAATTTCTGTATGCCTGCCGGACTGGCGCGGAATTTCAGGTGCGCACTTGCGTACCGTCCGGTATCGAGTCTGGCTTCCATTATGACGCATTGTTCAGCTTGCAGACTGAGACAGAATTGCTGTGCTGCTGCATGCATGGAGCCAATTTTTTGCTCATCTATTTCCAGTTCCAGCGAATGCGCATAAGCCAGTGTCTTGTTGCCGCCATTATTGCCATTCATTTTGCCGGTTTCAACTGCATTGCCACCCCCAGCGCTGCCTTCTTTTTTGGCACAGGCCAACAGGCTCATGCATAACAGTATGCTTAACAATACGGTGCGCATGATGGTGGCCTAATCCTTGTTATTTTTCTTGAATGCCAGCCAACCGGCAACGGCAGTAAACGTCGCCACGATGGCAACCACGATCCAGAAACCATTTTCATGCTGCGCCAAAGGCACGCCTCCGACATTCATCCCCAACAGGCCGGCGATAATATTGATGGGCAAGGCCAGTACTGTCACTATCGTCAATACGAATAGAGAACGGTTATTCTGTTCATTGACACTGGCGGCAATTTCTTCTTGCAAGAGCTTGATACGTTCTTGTAGTGAAGCCATATCGCTCAGCACGACGGCAAATTCTTCAGTGGACTGGCGGAGTTCCTGTACATCGCGCTCGGCCACCCAGACCGGTGGTCTTTGCAACAGGCGGAACAGGGCGGCAGGTTCAGGGGCCAGCAATCTTTGCAGGCGCACCAGCACACGGCGCAATTCACCCAGGTTGGCGCGCTTATGATTCAGGCGATCTGCCAGCAAGTGGTCTTCGATATCGTCTATCTTTTTGATGAAATTACGCACGATGCCTATCAATACGTCGGCCTGGTCACGCAATAAATGCGTCAACAACTCTGTTGGCGAGCTGAAATGCTCGCCCTGGTTGACGGCATTGCGCAGCCTGTCTACCGACTTCAGGGGTTTGCGCCTGGCGCTGATCATCACATTGCTGCTGACATTCAACCATAAGGTGGCGATGTCCGAGGCTTCAAAGGCAAAGTCATGCAAGACATCATTGACAACGGCAATCAGGCTATGGTCGGCATGCTCAATACGGGTGGAGCGTGAGCCTTCATGCAGGGTTTCAAAAAAATCTTCTGGCAGGGCAGCGTATTCGCGCAGCCATTTTTCTGCGGCGACGTTGGATAGATTGAAATGCAGCCAGATAAAAGAATCATCCCTGGTGCTGTGTCTGGAGTGCAGCCATTCGACGGCTTCTTTGGTATCCAGCGCTTTGCCGGCTTGTTCATGCGCAAAAATATAGCCACAGATCAATCCTGACTGATCTGAACCATACGATAAGTGATCTGTGTGCATTGACTGTCCAGGCGAAGAAACTGGGCATATTGTAAATCAGCCAAGCAGATACTTGCCTGGCTTTCCATGCAGAATTTAACTGATCAGCATATTCTTGTATGACAGCGAAGCCTGACGTATGCAATCCTGGAAGGTCAGGGCTGCATGCGATAAAGGCCGGGTCTTGTTCCATATCATGCCTACCGGGCTGGGCAGGTGACCCAGGTTAAGCGGCAGGATTTGCAAGACACCTTCAGCCACCAGTTGACGGGCCGCTGACAGTGACAATAAACCCAGACGCGGTGGTTCCATCAGCAAGGGTACATTCACTGAGCGCGATACTGACTCAATGACATCGGTTGGCTTGTTCAAACCATTCTTGGCCAGCAGATTGATCATGCGCTGATGTGTCGGTGATTCTTCTACCGACAAGATCCAGGGCAGGTTATTCAAATCCATCCATGTCAGGTTATCGCGTCTTGCCAGAGGGTTCTTGCTGGAAGTGACAATCACCAGGGGATCGTCATACAAGACTTCTTCCTGCAAATGTTCGGCTGCACGTTCAGAAAACACGCGGCCTATGACCATGTCTATCTTGCCTTCACGCAGCTCGTGCAAGAGTTGATCGACCGTACCATCCATGATGCATAAGGTGACATTTGGCCAGCTTGTCTTAAGTATCTTGACCGCCTTGGGGATGATGGTGGTGGAGACTACACTCAAAATGCCCACCGTGACCTTGCCCACCGTGCCAGTAGCAAGAGAACGCATCTCTTGATGTGCTTTTTGCAAGTTAAATAAGACCTCGCGTGCATGCCGTATCAGACATTCGCCAGAAGGTGTTGGTTTTATACCACGCCCAGCGCGTTCGAATAACTTGACACCTATCCCTTCCTCCATCTCTCCCAGCATTTTGGAAACAGCCGGCTGGCTGACGTGCAAAGTCGCCGCAACCTGAGCAACTGTCTGCTTGTCAGCCAGTTCTACGAGCAAGCGCAAGTGCTTGATCTTGAGTTGTCGGGCGAAATACTTTTCTATGGGTAAGGTATCAATCATAACGATAATTATATACGTTTTCGTTAAATTCTCATTGGACGGTAATGAAATTGTAATGGGATCATTCTGAAATGCAACAAAGTGTATCGAATTGTGAGTATTGAAGAAACTGTGGATAAGCACAGTCGCTTCACAAATAAACCCACATAAAACGATACGCAGATTGTTCAAGCACCGCTTTGGTTCGACCGCAAAAAGGCAAGTCAGTTCAGTAAGGTTTGTTGCCATCTTTGCAGTTTGTACCTGTTCATGATTCACCAAGGAGATTCTGGATGTTTTATCAAGAGAAGAAATGTGCTTACGCTGTCAAGCTGGCACTGGCTATGTTGTCTGGCAGTATGTTGGTCAACGCTCAGGCGCAGACTGAGTCGGTAGAAAAAATCCAAAAAATTGAAGTCACTGGTTCCCATATCAAGCGTATTGATAAAGAAGGTACTTCTCCTATCCAGACATTGACGGCAAAAGACATCAGCCAAAGTGGCGCGACAACTGTTGCCGAATTGCTGCGTACTATCCCTGCTCTGGGCAGTGGCGGTGCATTCGATGCAGTTGACGGTGGTTTTTCCCGTGGTGTAGCGACAGCATCCCTGCGTGGTTTGGGTTCCAGCTCTACCCTGATTTTGTTGAATGGCCGTCGCATGACGCCATCGGCTTATGCTAACCCAAATCAGGGTCAGTCCACACTGTACGATATCAACAGCATTCCTTTGTCCATGCTGGAACGCGTAGAGATTTTCAAGGATGGCGCATCTGCAGTGTACGGTTCTGACGCTATCGCCGGTGTAATCAACTTCATCACCAAGAGCGATTACCAGGGCGTGCAAATGAACGCCAGCATTGGCGCCAATGATGACAACAAGTTCAAGAAAAAAAGCATCAGTGCCTTCGCCGGTTTCGGTAACTATGGCCAGGATGGTTACAACATTACCGTCAGTGCTGAAGTATCCAAGCGTGACCGCGTTGCCATCAAAGATGCCAACGACGTAGAAAAAGATCTATACAGTGTACTCAACAGCCGTCTGTCGCCTTATTCCAGCAGCATCAGTAACCAGCCTTTCTTCTATCGCGAACGTACACCAGGCAGCAAGACTTTCTTCTCTGCCAATGATGCCAACGTGGTCAATCGCACTAATTGCGATCCATCCCGTCTGATCACAGGTGGCGCTCAATACAATATCGCGACTACCAGCGTATTGTATGGTCGTCAGTTCTGTAACTACAATCTGGACGATTTTGCTGAAGTACAAGGCGCAGGCCAGGACATCAGCGCGATGTCACGCGGCATCTATCAAATCAACGATACTTTGTCCGCTTTCGCTGAAGTTGCGTACACAAAAACTGACCGTGACTACACAGGTGGTTCACGTTCCATCGATGGCCGCACACCATCTACAGCATTTGCCCTGTCTGGCGCTGGTACACCGTTCCAGGCAATCTTGCCGGTTGGTCATCCTGACAATCCTTTCCCTACCAGCCGTGCTGCGGCGGTTTACCGTTTTGAAAACGTCGCCGGTGGCAGCAATACCACCAACGAATCCCTGCGTTTCGCTTCTGGCCTGAAAGGCAGCTACAAGACCTGGGATTGGGAAACTGGCGTTCTGTGGAACCGGTCCGAGCGTACTGATCTCGCCAATGGCTTCCTGTTGCTGCCAGAAGTGCAAAAACTGATCGACCAGAATATGTCTTTGGCCGATGTTGCCAAACAGCCTAACCTGAGCCGTCCGCTGAAGAGCGTTGGTGTTGCTGAAATCGCCCAGGCTGACTTCAAGGCCAGTACAGAATTCGGTAACCTGCCAGGTGGCGCAATTGGTTTTGCATCCGGCGTTGAATTCCGTCAGGAAAAAATGACTTTGACACCAGATAACCTGACCAGCTCTGGTCAGATCCTGGGTCTGGCTAACCAGTTCATCCAGGGTCAACGTAATGTCACTTCCGCGTTCGTTGAAGTGCGTACACCTATCCTGAAAAACTTTGAAATGGATTTTGCTGGCCGTATCGATAAATACCCTAGCTTCAAAACCAATTTCGTACCAAAAATTGGCGCGAAATGGACAGTCAATGATTCCCTGGCTTTCCGTTCTACTTATGCACAAGGTTTCCGTGCACCAGCACTGGTACAAGTGACTGCAGGTGGTACGCAGACTTTCCTGAACAGCCTGGTTGATCCTATCCGCTGCCCTGATGGTAAGACACCTTTGACTGGTGCCGACAATACGGATTGCTCCAGGAGTATTTCGACGCTGATCCGTCAAAATCCCAACCTGAAGCCAGAAACATCACGCAGCTTTTCCCTGGGTATGGTCTTGTCGCCGACACGTGATTTCGACATCCTGGTTGACTACTACAACATCCGTAAGGAAGACGAGGTTGCAGCCCTGTCATCCACACTGATCCTGAACAATCAAGATGCTTATCCAGGCACTGTGATCCGTGATACCAATCCTGTCAATTTCGTTAAAGACAAGAACGGCAATGTTGTTCCTAACTCTGGCCCATTGATTTCTCTGTTGAGGAACTACATCAACCAGGGCAGTACGATAGTCAGCGGTGTTGACATCGAAATGGCAATGCGCAACAACCTGGGTACGAATGGCAAACTGGATACACGTTTCCGTACTTCCTACACGATAGAATACCGTCGCGCAGAAAAACCGGGCGATCCAGAAACCAATCTGGTTGGCACGCGTGGTGGTTTGTCTAACTTCTCTACCAGCGTTGGCGATATCCCACGTCTGCGTGCGACTCTGTCCTCTTCATGGACTAAAGAAGCGCACACAGTCAACGGTGCAATCAACTTTGTTGGCGGCGTATCCCTGATGCGTTATACCAATGCTGCTGAAACTTACCCAGTGTCCTATTGCCACTACGGTTCCGGCCAGCCAGCGACAGCAACATCATTGGGCGGCGTAGCCAAATACCTGACGTATGTACCTGAGTGCTCTGTTGCCAGCTGGACTACAGTTGACCTGGGCTATACCTACAAAGGCTTTAAAGACCTGACTATCGGTCTGCGTGTATTGAATGCGCTGGATTCCAAAGCACCATATGATCCAAGCTCCAGCTACACGACAACTGGCTACAACGACAGCTTGCACAACGCCTATGGCCGTGCATTCCGTCTGAACGTAGGTTATGTATTCAAATAATCTGCATGCTATGTAAGACTTGGTACAAGAACAGGGGCTGCGGCCCCTGTTTTTTTTGTCTTGAACACCTTAGCTTGTTAGGTAGTCAGTGCATTTTTTTATGAGCTAAAGAGAAGATTCAGTATAATCATGGCAAGTGAAGAGCGCCTCCGCCTTTGGCAAACCAGCCCGTCCATGCAGATATGTCATCTTGATGGTGCGCTGGAATTTTTGATACAAGTAGAAAGCACGCTATGTTTAGTTGGTTTAATTCAAAAGAAGAAAAAGCGTTCGGCTTGCAACTTGCTGAATTTGTCATCAAGGAAATGCCGGTAGAGATTATCAAAAAGAAGCAAGATAAGGGCGTGCTCAAGCGTCAGAAGGTAATGCAGCAACTCGCCGTCAAGGTACTGGAATTTAAACGCGATCACCGCCTGAACGTGTATAAAAAAGCACAACTGGGAAATAGCTTCAAGTGGCGCTTGCTGGAAGAAAATTTTGATGCTGATGTTGCCAAGGAACTGACCACGATTGTGGTCAGGGAAATGGGTTAAGTTTTAAGCATGGCTTATAGCAGATATACGCCATCCTGCAAGCAAAAACAGGATGGTCGCTGACAGGAACTCTCGGTGGAGTTCCTTGTCACTTACAAATTCGGTGCCAGCCAGCGTTCCACTTCTTCCTTGGGTACACTACGTCGTTCTGCCATATCCGTGACCTGATCATCGGCAATTTTGCCTACACTGAAATACTTCGATTCAGGATGGGCAAAGTAAAAGCCCGATACTGCAGCACCCGGTATCATGGCCCATGATTCAGTGATGTACATCTCTATCTCTTCACACTGCATCTGTTTGAACATTTCAGTCTTGACCGTATGTTCCGGGCAGGCCGGGTAGCCTGGGGCTGGGCGTATGCCCTTATAGTTTTCCTTGATCAAGTCTGCATTGCTCAAGGCTTCATCGGCGACATAACCCCACAGGTCTTTACGTACGCGTTCATGCAGGTATTCGGCAAAGGCTTCGGCCAGACGGTCGGCCAGTGACTTAAGCATGATGCTGCTGTAGTCGTCGTGCGCATCTTCAAAGCGCTTTTCATACTTTTCTATACCCAGGCCGGCAGTCACGGCAAACATGCCTATATAGTCCTTGATGCCGCTGTCTTTCGGTGCGATGAAGTCGGACAGGCACTGGTTAGGTCTTTGCACACCGTCGATAATGGGTTTCTCGGTTTGCTGACGGGTGCCGTAATAGGTCAGGGCTACCTGGCTGCGTGTGTCGTCGGTATAGATTTCGATATCGTCGTCATTGACGGTATTAGCTGGCAGCAGGGACACCACGCCATTCGCCGTCAGCCAGCGGCCTTCGACGATTTTTTTCAGCATGGCCTGGCCTTCGGCAAATACCTTTGTGGCGGCTTCGCCTACGACTTCATCCGTCAATATGGCTGGGAAAGGTCCAGCCAGGTCCCAGGTCTGGAAGAACGGGCCCCAGTCTATGTAATTGGCGATCGTCGCCAGATCAATATTCTTGAACAGGCGGCGGCCTATGAATTTGGGTTTGACCGGCGCATTGCTGCCAGTGAAATCCACTTTCATTTTATTCGCACGCGCCTGCGCCAGCGTGACCATGGGTGTGGCTTTTTTATTCGCATGCTGGGTGCGGATGCGGTCGTAATCACTACCCAGGTCCGCAATATACTGGTCACGGCTTTCCGGTGTCAACAGTGATTGCGCAACGGATACTGAGCGCGAAGCATCGGCCACATACACTACCGGGCCTTCATAATTCGGCGCAATTTTTACCGCAGTATGGGCGCGGCTGGTAGTCGCGCCGCCGATCAGCAGCGGTATCTTCAGCATGCGGAAATGCGGGTCACGCTGCATTTCCTTGGCCACATAGGCCATCTCTTCGAGGGATGGCGTGATCAGGCCAGACAAGCCGATGATGTCGGCATTTTCTGCCTTGGCCTTGGCCAGGATTTCTGAGCAGGGCACCATCACACCCATGTTCACCACTTCAAAATTATTACATTGCAAGACCACGGTGACGATGTTCTTGCCGATGTCATGCACATCGCCCTTGACGGTGGCGATGACAATCTTGCCCTTGGGCTTGTTGTCGCCGCTGCGTTTCTTTTCTTCTTCGATATAGGGAATCAGATGGGCGACCGCCTGCTTCATGACGCGGGCAGATTTCACCACCTGTGGCAAGAACATCTTGCCCTGACCAAACAGGTCACCAACGATATTCATACCCGCCATCAGCGGGCCTTCAATGACCTGGATAGGGCGACCGCCAGCATCCATGATGGCTGCACGGGCTTCTTCCGTATCTTCGACGATCCAGTTGGTGATGCCATGCACCATCGCGTGCGACAGGCGTTTTTCTACTGGTTCGTTACGCCATTCCAGCGTGGCTTCTTCTTTCTTGCCACCGGCTTTTAGCGTGGCAGCAATTTCTATCATGCGCTCAGTCGCATCTTCACGGCGGTTCAGCACCACGTCTTCGACACGCTCACGTAATTCTGCATCCAGTTCGCTATATACACCAACCATACCGGCATTCACGATACCCATGGTCATGCCCGCCTTGATGGCGTGGTACAGGAACACAGTGTGTATCGCTTCACGTGCCGGGTCATTGCCACGGAAAGAGAAACTCACATTCGAGACACCGCCACTGATCTTGGCACCGGGCAGGTTTTTATGTATCCAGGCCGTCGCTTCGATAAAATCGACGGCGTAATTATTGTGTTCTTCTATACCTGTGGCGACCGCGAAAATATTTGGGTCAAAGATAATGTCTTGTGGATCAAAATCCAGTTTGTCGACCAGCAGGCGATAAGCACGTTCACAAATTTCCACCTTGCGTGCATAGGTATCCGCCTGACCTTTTTCATCAAAAGCCATGACGATGACAGCCGCACCATAACGCTTGCACAGCGTGGCCTGGCGCAGGAATTCTGCTTCGCCTTCTTTCATGGAAATCGAATTGACGATGGCCTTGCCCTGTACGCATTTGAGGCCTGCTTCGATGACGGTCCATTTCGACGAATCGATCATGATGGGCACGCGGGCGATGTCGGGTTCAGATGCAATCAGATTCAGGAAGCGTGTCATCGCTGCCAGTGAATCCAGCATGGCCTCATCCATATTGATGTCGATGACTTGCGCGCCGTTTTCTACCTGCTGGCGCGCCACTGCCAGCGCTTCATCGTATTGCTCATTCAGGATCAGGCGGGCGAACGCTTTCGAGCCGGTGACGTTAGTACGTTCACCAACGTTCACGAACAGCGATGTTTCGTCAATCGTGAAAGGTTCCAGGCCAGACAGGCGCATGGCTGCTGGTACGGTAGGGATTTCACGTGGTGTGCGGGTTTGCAGTATGTCGGCAATCGCCTTGATATGGTCAGGCGTGGTACCGCAACAGCCACCGGCGATATTGATGAAACCGGCTTCAGCAAATTCTTTCAGCAGGGCTGAGGTATCGGCGGGCAATTCATCAAAGCCTGTATCGCTCATGGGATTGGGCAAACCGGCGTTCGGGTAAATACAGACAAAGGTGTCGGCGATCTTGGACAATTCTTCTGCATACGGGCGCATCAGGGCAGCGCCAAGCGCGCAGTTCAGGCCAACCGTCAACGGCTTGGCATGACGTACCGAATTCCAGAAAGCAGGCACGGTCTGGCCCGACAGAATACGGCCAGATGCATCCGTCACTGTGCCAGAAATCATGATGGGCAGGCGGGTACCGGTTTCTTCAAAAAACTGGTCGATGGCGAACAGCGCTGCTTTACAGTTCAGCGTATCGAAGATGGTTTCTACCAGCAGCACATCGGCACCGCCTTCGACCAGGCCACGGGTTTGTTCCAGATAGGCTGCCACCAGTTGGTCGAAAGTGACGTTACGCGCAGCAGGATCATTCACGTCTGGTGAAATTGATGCAGTCTTTGGCGTAGGGCCCAGGGCACCTGCCACATAACGCGGCTTGTCCGGCGTCGAATATTTATCGCAGGCTGCCCGTGCAATTTTGGCCGAGGCGACATTCATCTCATAGGCCAGGTGCGCCATGTGGTAATCATCTTGGGCAACAGTCGTCGCACCAAAGGTATTGGTTTCTATAAGGTCAGCACCGGCAGCCAGGTATTGTTCATGGATTTCGGCAATCACCTGCGGCTGCGTCAGCGACAGCAATTCGTTATTGCCTTTGACGAAAAGTTCGCGCACCGTTGCCGGGCCACTAAAGTCCTTGAAACGTTCGCCGCGATAATCTTCTTCTGTCAGTTTATAGCGCTGTATCATGGTACCCATTGCGCCATCGAGTATCAGGATGCGCTTTTGCAAAATCTCGCGCAAACGGGTTTCAAGGGCAGATACAGGCAGGGTCGTAGTCATGATATTTACTCGCAATAAAACAAAACCCGATCAGCTTGTGGTGTGCAGGCGGATCGGGCGACGTCCTTTTAGCAGCACTTATTACGCGCCCGCAATCTGAATCTCAAATCGGCGCAAGAAAGCATAAATTATACGTCAAATCAAGGGCTTGGGTATGACTGGCCTGCACCCTGTCGGTTTTTGATCATGACAAAATGCTTAGTGACGGGCAATCGAAATGATTAAAAATGCTGTGCTTGCCATTGGGGTGATGTATTTGTTTGCGTCCTGACATATCCGAATTAACAGTTTTTACTTGCCGAATTGCAGTGACAGCATCAATATTCTGTTTGCACTAATAAATTAAGGTAATGTCTGTGTACGACTATCATTTTTTGCCTTCCTGCCAATAAATCAGATGACAATTTCTGCACTGATTATTGAAGATCATCCGATCTACCGCGATGCCTTGCTGCTATTCATGCGTCATTTGCTGGGGGCAGCTCATGTAGCTGCGGTCACTTCAACAGAAGAAGCCCTGGCGCAATCGTCCGGGCTTGCCGGCTTGCGCCTGATTTTGCTTGATCTGCGTTTGCCTGGCATGAATGGTGTAGAAGCCATCTGTTCGCTACGCAAACATTATGCAGATGCCGCGATTGTCGTGGTGTCTGCTTCTGACGACAGGCGCGAGGTAGATGCAACCCTGCGTGCCGGTGCCAAAGCCTTCATTTCCAAGGCTGTATCCACAGATCTGATGATAGAAGTGGTACGCAAGATACTTGCCAATGAAGTACTTGAAACTAACTGGATCACGTTGCGTGGCAAGCAAGCCAACAAAGAAGAACCTTTGCTGGCATTGACACCCAGACAGCAAGAAACCCTGATCCTTTTGTGCCAGGGGCTGTCCAACAAGGAAATCGGCTTGCGCCTTGAGCTGGCAGAAATTACCGTGAAAATGCATGTGACCTCGATATTCAGGGTGCTGAATGTCGTCAACCGCACCCAGGCAGTACTGGCTGCCCGCAGCCTTGGGCTGTACACGCCTGATCACTAAGTGCTTACTTACAAATTCCTTGAAAATTGTTACAATATGTAAGTGACAAAATTTAGGAATGTCGATGATACGACTTTGCGTCATGCTGCAAAGTCCATTTCCATTTCCCGGCTGATGTTCAATCAGCCTGGCTGATACCCATGATGCCATCTTCCATGCCGCGTTTACTCCGGCGGGGATGTTGTGCTGTCTGAAAAACTGTCGGAACCGCATTTCCTGAATTAAGTCTTGAATTGAATCCCAATTCACCCCCCCATATTTTTTACTTTTATAAATAAGGCATTCCATGGGCATTAACGCCAGCACCATACAAAAATTGTATATCGCCTACTTTAATCGTCCCGCCGATGTGGCCGGTTTGACTTACTGGGAAGGGCAGTTGGATGGCAACAAGATTTCTCTTGCAGGCCTGGCACAGTCATTCAGTGAGCAAGTTGAATATGTAGCGACTTATGGTGGCAAAAGTACTGCCGATGTCGTCACTGCCTTGTACAAAAACCTGTTCGGACGGGCACCGGATGCGGCCGGTTTGATTTACTGGGCGACGCAAATTGATACGCGCGCTGTTAATCTGGGTACGGCGGCACTCGCCATTTTAAATGGGGCGACACCAGACAGTCTGGATGGCGTGACGATACAGAACAAGCTTAATTTCTCTGCCAATTTCACTACCAGTCTGAACACAGCAGAAAAAGCTAACCTGTATAGCTCTGCCTATACCTTTGAGATCATGCGCGGCATCTTGTCTGGTGTGACTGCAACGGGATTGCCTCCCACCCTGGTGCCAAGTCTGCCGCTCAAGATCGCTGAGGCTACAAATGGCATCAGTGATATGGAGAGAATGCTGGGCATGGATGTGGTGGTTGATCTGAAAGGCGTGCAGTTATTCACAGGCTACAAACTCGAATTGATGAACGGGAATAGTTCTTTCTCTATTCCCGTTACGCATGTTTTGACGGCAGCAGAAGTGACTGCGCAAAAAGCAGCCTTGCATATTCCAGGTGGTATTTACTGGGGGGCAGATGGTGCGAAATCTCTGGGTATCAAGGTAACGGATATTTTTGGAAACTCAGGCAAGGTAGGAGCGCAAACGCCTGTCGTACTTGATACTACGCCCCCCTTGCTGCCAGCTTCCGGTCTTTATACGACAACCTGGGTCAATCAGGCGCCAGTCGGACTGGACTTTGTGATGGGAGAAATTCATTACCCTATACTCCCGGGGCAAATGACCGGGGGTTCCGCCGTTATTTTGGAAAATAATACTGTTGTCGCCAAGATTTCCAATATCAGCGCCAGCGCAAGCTCACTGGATTTTTTTATTGATCCTGCGATAGCAAAGCAAGTGTATAACGACTACTACGTTGCCAGAAATTTGAGTCTGGTCCTTACAGATCAGGCTGGCAATTCCACGACCAGCAAATTAAGTGACTATCAAATTCTCAATAATCTGAATCGGAAAGTCGGTACGCCTGCTACTAATATAAGTATTTCATCCACGGGTGGGAATGCTAATTTATACGTTAAGGCAGATATAAACGGTCTTGAGTATTTTTTAAGTAAGGCGTATTTGAAAGTCAACGGTCAGGTCGTGGCGATGGATGATTCAATTTCTTCGCTGGACCGCTCCGTCGACTTTAATGTCTTTTTCGCCAACAGTGTACAGGTACAAAACTTGATCAATACTGGCGGCGTCGTCTCGGTCGATATGATAGATCAGAATGGCACGGTCATTCAGAGTATCAACAATCCCAGCCTGGGCAGCAATCAGTTTGGAAGCCATACAGTATTGAGTTCGACGGCCGTATCCCTGGAGTTGCCAACCAAAGGTCTTTACATCCGATCTTATGCCAATACACCTTCCGGTTCCGCTTTTGTCATCAACGAAATCCAGTATTCCATCGTGGCGGGCCACAATGTTGGTGGCTCTGCCGTATTGATGGAAAATGGTATTGCACTTGCCAAGATTCCTTATATTGGTGCTAACGATAAAATGCTGGATTTCGTATTTGACACAGCGCTTGCCAAGCAAGTCTATGACGATTTTTTTACCAACCATAATCTGAGTCTGGTGTTGACGAACGCTTCAGGGTATTCGATTACCAGTCGTCTGGATGAGTATAAGATAGGCTATGACTCCAGGTACAAGGATGGAGCACCTGCGACAAATATCAGTTTGATGCCTGTTGGTGGAACAGTAGTCGCAAATACCGTCAATAGTTCCAACACCAATTTAATAGTCAAGGCTACGATTAACGGGATGGACTATTTTGGTCAGAAAGCTTTTTTAAAAATTAATGGACAGATAGTCGCCGCCGACACTTCTATTTCGTCGAGTGACACGGCGGTAGATTTTGATCTGGGTGCAGCAGACTCTGCACAACTGCAGGCGATTGTGAAAGCAGGTGGTATCGTTTCTGTCATTTTGATGGACAGGAACGGCAAGGCTATTGAAAGTTCAGGCAACCCTTACCTGACAGCCAATTTTACGTCTGCATCTGCCTTGGCAACGGACAATTCTGAACTTGCAAACGAGCATATGCAAACAATTCCTGCCCCCGGGGCTGTATTGGTGGATATTGTCGGACAGTCTTATTCTCAACATGGATACGAACTAGTAACGCTCTGATATTAATAAAAAAGGCACATCACGGTCTTGCTGTGATGTGCCAAGGGGAATCGTAAAAAAGAGGAATAAGGTTTGTGCTTAGTGAATGCTTAGCCAGCCTTTTTGCGGCTAACCACCAGGCTGGCAATTATCGAGCTGCCAAGCAGGAGACCGATAACAATCAGTGAAACACTGGTCGGTACGTGCATCCACTTCACGATGAGCATCTTGATACCGACAAACATCAAGACAAAAGCCAGACCGAATTTCAGTAAATGGAAGCGGTCTGCCATATCTGCCAGCAAGAAATACAGTGCACGCAAGCCCATGATGGCAAAGATATTTGATGTGAACACGATGAACGGGTCAGTCGTCACAGCAAAAATCGCAGGTATGGAATCCACGGCAAAGACCACGTCGGATATTTCTATCAGGATCAACACCAGGAACAAGGGCGTGAACAAGCGCTTGCCATTTTCCTTGATGCTGAATTTTTCTTTGCGAAACTCATTGGTAAAGGGCAGCAGTTTTCTTGCCAGGCGCAAGACTGGATTGGCTTCCAAGTCAGGCTCTTTTTCTGCTGACACCAACATGCGAAAACCGGTAACCAACAGGAAAATACCAAACAGATACAGCACCCAGGAGAATTGCGTAACCACCCAGCTACCAGCCAATATCATGATGATGCGCATGACGATGGCACCCAGTACGCCGTACAGCAAAACCTTGCGCTGGTATTGCGGTGGTACCGCAAAGTGGCCAAAGATCAGTAGGAAGACAAATACATTGTCGACCGATAGCGATTTTTCTATGACATAGCCGGTCAGAAATTCCATGGCCTTGGCAGTTGCCACTTCACGACCCACAGTGTCAGATAAATAAATCCACAAGCCAAAATCAAATAACAAGGCGAGACTGACCCAGACCAATGACCATGCCGCCGCTTCCCTGACGCTGACTTTATGGACGCGTGAGCCACCAAGGGCAAACACGTCGATTGCCAGCATGAGTAAAACAAAAGCGATAAATACTGCCCACATCCAGGGCTGAGCGACGGAATGGATCATTGCTTATTCTTTCTCAATAAAGCCTAGCAAATGCAAGAGGCTGGTGAACAGGTTGAAGATGGTGACGTACAGACTGACAGTCGCCATGATGTAATTGGTCTCACCACCATGAATGATGTTGCTGGTTTCGAACAGGATCATGCCTGACATCAACAAGACCATGACGGCAGAAATTGTCAGCGACAGCGCAGGTATCTGAAAGAAAAACGCGCCCAGGCTGGCAACAAAAGCAACCAGCATACCCACCATCAAAAAGCCCGCCATGAAACTGAAATCACGTTTGCTGACCAGTACATAAGCAGACAAGCCCATGAAAATCAAACTTGTCATGGCCATGGCTGTCATGACGATGCCGGTCCCACCTGGCATACCCAGATAACGTGTCAGCATTGGGCCCAGGGTGTAACCCATGAAGCCGGTCAGGGCAAATACTGAGGCAATACCCCAGCCGCTGTTTTGCAATTTAGTGGTTGCAAATAACAGACCAAAATAACCAACCAGCGTCAGCAAGAAGCCCGGACCTGGAATATTAAAGGCAATGGTTGCCGCTGCGGCCATTGCTGAAAACAGCAAAGTCATGGACAACAGCATATAGGTGTTGCGCAAGACCTTATGGCCGGCGCTGACATTACTGTCTCTATAGACAACGGTTTGTGCATCAGTGGCAGAACGACTCAAGATTTTCATGCTTTTCTCCTGAAATGTTGAAGCCATGCATATATGCAAAATGGCTTCACCTTCTCAACAGAAGGTAGAGCTAGTGTAGGCCTTGCAGATAAACAAGAAAAGTCGAATATAATTGATGTAAAGATCGTAAAAATCGATGTATTGCTAAAGAGGTAAAATTATATGTCAAGCCTTAACTACAAGCATTTGCATTATTTCTGGATGGTGGCCAAGGCTGGCAGTATTGCCCGGGCCAGTCAGCAATTACATCTGACACCGCAAACCATCAGTGGACAACTGAGCCTGTTTGAAGAAATCCAGGGTGAAGCCTTGTTTCGCAAAAATGGGCGTAATCTGGAGCTGACCGAAGCCGGTCATCTGGTGCTGAGCTATGCAGATGATATTTTTGCTCTTGGACAAGAGCTGGAAGAAGTCTTGCACCACAGACCAACCGAACGAACTGTGCAATTGCGGGTGGGGGTTTCGGATGCCTTGCCCAAGACCCTGGCTTATCGCTTGCTGGAACCGGCCCTGAAGTTGCCGCAAACCTTGCGTATTAATTGTCGCGAAGGCAAGCTGGAAGTCTTATTGGCTGACCTGGCGACCCATAAGCTCGATGTTGTCATATCCGATAGCCCCATGCCCGCCAGTGCTAACGTACGCGGTTACAGCCATCAACTCGGTGAGTGCGGGATCAGTTTTTTTGCCACCAAGGCTTTGCTGGAGCAATACCCACAAACATTTCCCCAGAGCCTGGAAGCTGCGCCATTTTTGTTACCGGGGGAAGATGCGGCCCTGCGTGCTCGCTTATTGCAATGGTTTGATCATCAGGGTTTGCATCCGCGTATTGCCGGTGAATTTGATGACAGCGCACTCATGAGCGCGTTCGGCCAGGCAGGAGCCGGGTTTTTTGCAGCACCAACGGTCGTTGCCGATTTGGTCATGCGCCAGTATGACGTGCAGTTGCTGGGGCAGACCGATGAAATCAGGGAACAGTTTTATGCCATCTCGGTACAGCGTAAATTAACTCATCCGGCAGTGCTTGCTATCAGCCGGGCTGCCCGTGGCGATTTGTTTGCCATGGGAGACGAATGACACTGCCTTATAGGCGGTATATAAAAAAGCGACAGCATACGCTGTCGCTTTTTAACTTCTATGCAGATGCCGGAAACCGGTCAACAAGTCTGGATTATCGACGACCCAACAGAGTCTTGATATTTTTATCCATAGGGATAGCGTAATCAACAGAGCTGATCACGGTATTGTCGCTAGGCCTGACCAGTTTCAAATTCACGAAGACCAGCTTGTCACTTTCGGCATAAGTACCGACGATAACTGCCTGGGCGCTATGATTCTGGGCTACATCCTTGATTTCACGCGTCAACAGCAATTCACCAACATTTTGCTTCATGAAAACTTTATCGCGGAATTTCATTTCCACCATTTTGAAGTCTTGACGGGTGAATTGACCCGACACTTGTTCGGCGATAATGCGACCAAATGTGGAAGACTCTTCCAGGAAGTTGATGTTAGCCAGGGTGGCAATAATCAAAGGGCGGGCAGGATCAATTCTCAAACCAGCATTGGCGATCAAAGTACTTGCTGCGCGTTGATTCGCAGGGATAAATTCATTGGCTTCAGCATCTTTCCAGGTTGGAACAGGAGACGCGGCCGCTGGTGGTGGTGTATTACCCAGGCCCAGATTGGCACAAGCACTGAGTGCAATAGCTGAAGCGATGACAAGAGCTGCGCTTTTCATCATTATTGACCCCCAACGACACGGAAGTTGAAATCAGTGTCTTTATTGTAAAGTGTCCAGTCCATATCTGCGACATAGTAAGCATCAGTACGACGGGCGATATATTGTGAATTTTTCACTAAGGAGGTCGTTACTATCAGCTCATGCCTAGGCGTACGGCCTTTGGCATATTCCTGATTGACCCAGTTGGTCCAGTCATGCGCGCCAGCCAGGGCAAGAACGCCCAGCGCTGCGTCGGTATTGACCGGTATACCCAAGCCATGTACTGCGGCGATGCCAACACCAATTGCGGCTACGCTGACAAAACGTTTGTTCTGGTGGCGGTCAGGTGAGAAACGCACCAATTGAGTTTCAATATTGATAACCTGGGCTGTACCGTCATTGATTTTTCTGACAACCACGCCCTGATTGACCAGGGAAGTAATAATCTGAGTGTAGAAAGCCTGAGTGAACTGGCTATCTTTTTCTGGCGGCATGACGTAAACCGGTGCGCCTATCTTGTCGGTTCCGAGTTTGATTTGCTCTGCTACATCTTTTGCGATGACGAGCCAGTGCGACGCCGCTTGCAATTTATTTTGCGTGGTCGTCGGGAAATTGCCTGCTAAGGGCGTTTCACTGTATGGAGTTGCACAACCTGCCAACAGCGCGGCTGCCAGGGCAATGGGAAGAAATTTCTTCATGAGCTCACCTTTTTTTAGGTCTTAGTCAGAGTTTTTGTTATCGAAAACGAAAATGGCAATAATTCAGTGTAAGAGAATACAACAAGTAGCGGCAGGCAACAAAGATTTTGCTTGCAGCAAGGCATTAATTGAACTATTCCCGCAGATATCATGCACAGACCACTGTTTATTAAGGAAAGTTGTAGCTTTTTTGCTTCATTTTTTTCAGCTAGCTAAAAAAATGTCCCTCTTTTAAAGCGAAACCTTGTAGGAAATCTGTTGCCAAAAGTCGTTTTCCACCGGGTTTTTGCAATTCGGTCAAGCCGAGCGAGCCTTGACCACAGGCAACGATAACACCTTGCTCTGCATTCGCCGATAGTATTTGCCCGGGTTTATGGTTACCAGTTGTTTCAAGCAGCTTCGCACCCCAGATTTTAATGGTGGTTTCAGCATATTGGGCATGGGTGCCAGGAAAGGGGTTGAAGGCGCGTATTTTTCTCGCCAGTACCTCTGCAGGTAAGTTGAAATCCAGGCCAGCTTCTTCTTTACTGATCTTGGACGCGTAATTGACACCAGCCTCGGGTTGGACGGTTGCCGTGAGGACGCCGTTTTGCAATTGTTGCAAAATAGCAACAATCATTTCTCCACCCATAACCGCAAGTTTGTCATGCAATATGCCTGTCGTATCTGCATCGGTGATGGCGATACTTTGCTTTAGCAACATGGGGCCGGTATCCAGGCCTTCTTCCATTTGCATGATGGTGATGCCGGTCTCAGTGTCGCCTGCTTCTATCGCTCTATGGATAGGGGCAGCACCACGCCAGCGCGGCAATAATGAGCCATGTATATTCAGGCAACCAAGGCGCGGTATATTTAATACTGAGGTTGGTAAAATCAGGCCATAGGCAGCCACAACCATGACATCATGCGGCGTGCTGTTGAGCAGATCATGGGCTTCTCTGGCAATGTCAGGATACTTGCCCTCCAGGCGCAGCGATTGTGGCTGTGCTACCGGTATTCCGTGCTGCAAGGCAAATTGTTTAACGGCGGAGGCATGCAATTGCATGCCGCGGCCTGCCGGGCGGTCAGGCTGTGTCAGTACCAGGGGTACTTCAAATCCTGCCGCATGGATGGCTTGCAGAGCAGTGGCGGCGAATTCCGGGGTGCCGGCGAAGATGACGCGCATTAGCGTTCAGCCCGCTTGCGTTGCTCTTCGCGTTCTTCTTTCAACATTTTGGTCTTTATGCGGTTGCGCTTCATTGGTGAGAGGTATTCAACAAATACCTTGCCCTTCAGATGATCCATTTCATGCTGGATGCATACTGCCAGCAAGTCAGTTGCATGCAACTCGAAAGGCTTGCCATCAGCATCAAGGGCACGCACTTTGACTTCGGCAGGCCGTTCCACACCGTCATAAATGCCGGGTACCGACAGACAACCTTCGTCATAAACCTTGCGTTCCTCACTGGCCCAAAGTATTTCTGGGTTGATGAAAACTTGTAACTGGTCATTGGTTTCTGACACATCAATGACCACCAGTTGCTCGTGTACATCGACCTGGGATGCAGCCAGGCCAACGCCGGGGGCGTCGTACATGGTTGCTGCCATATCGGCCACCAGAGTTTTCAGGCGTTCATCAAATTGTGTTACCGGTTTTGCCACTTTATGGAGGCGCGCGTCGGGATAGCGCAGTATATTTAGTATCGTCATAAGACTTTTCACAACAAGCTTTGATGCTTATTGCGCAGTTTTTCTTGCTAGTTCAAGGATTTATGGGCAGAATTTGATTCAATTTGGCAAGTTTTGCAAGATTGCGCCTGCCTGCGCGCCTTCACTTGCGGTATTGCAGTATTTTGCATCGGATATTATTCATGAAAAAGTTTAGCACAATCGCCTCCATCTTCGCTGTCAGTCTTCCCCTGATCTCTACTGGGGCGCTAGCGGCTGGTGGACAGGCAACCACAGCACAGGCGCAAGTTGTTGCCAGTAAAACCAAGTGCGATTTCTTGCCAGAGGCACCCGACAAGCATGTCGTCGTCAAGGGGGATACGCTGTGGGGCATATCCAGTATGTTCCTGAAAAATCCCTGGTGCTGGCCCGTAGTCTGGGGCATGAACCAGGACGATATCAAGAACCCGCACTGGATTTATCCTGGTCAGATCGTCTATTTTGACCGTGTCAATGGTCGCTTGCGTCTTGGTAACCCGGGTGGCGTGCCGACAGTCAAGTGGAATCCAAAATCACGCGTTCAGGGTCTGGGTGAAAATGCCATCCCTGCCATTCCAGCATCCGTGATAGAACCTTTCCTGTCCCAGCCTTTGATATTGGAAGACGACGATTTGGCTGTCGCACCACGCATTATTGCTACCAAGGAAGGTCGCGTTAATCTGGGCTTGAATGAACAGGCTTATGTCCGTGGTGAGCTCGACGGCGGTACTTCTTTCCAGGTTTTCCGTCCGGGGACACCTTTGCTTGATCCTGTTACCAAGGCCATCATTGCTTATGAAGCCGTGTATCTTGGTACTGTCAAACTGGAACGTGAGGGTAATGACGAGAGCGATGTACATACTTTCTCTGTCGTCAGATCAAAGCAGGAAATGGCGGTAGGTGATCGTCTGATGCCTATTCCTCCTTCTCCAATTTTGAGTTATGTACCGCATCCGCCTAAAGAAGATGTCGATGCCCGTATCGTGTCTGTGTATGGCGGCGTAGGTTCTGCTGGCCAGAACCAGATCGTTTCAGTCAATCGCGGAAAAAATGATGGTTTGAATATAGGTACGGTATTGACTTTGTATAACTATGGCAGAGTGATACAGGATAAGACGGATGCCAATAAATCAATTAAATTGCCTGATGAACCTATTGGTGATTTGTTTATTTTCCGGGTATTCAATAATGTGTCCTACGGCCTTATCATGCAGGTAAAAGATATAGTCAAAGTCGGTGACGCAGCCAAATCGCCAAGATAGTTCTGCTTGCTGATGGAGCTAGCTTTGGATGTGCACCAGGATTTGATGGCCTGGTTAAGGCTGGAGCAAACGCCAGGTGTGGGCAATGAGTCTGCACGGCGTTTGCTTGCCGTATTTGGCTTGCCTGAACAAATTTTTGCCGCCAGTCATGCTGCCCTCAGTGAAGTAGTCACAGCAAGATTGGCCAAGGCCTTGCTGACTATTCCACCTGACTTCCAGCAGCAACTGGACAAGACCCTGGCCTGGCAAGAACAGCCAGGTAATCTGATCCTGACACTGGCGGACGCAAACTATCCGCGTTCTCTACTGGAAATCCCTGATCCGCCACTGATGTTGTATGTCAAAGGCCGCGCTGCTTTACTGGATGCAGCCACGGTTGCCGTGGTTGGCAGTCGCAATGCTACCGTGCAAGGCATCCGTAATGCCGAGCAATTTTCCGAATCCTTGAGTTGTGCCGACCTGTGTATCAGCTCAGGCCTGGCCGCTGGCATCGATGCCGCTGCCCATCAGGGCGCTTTGCGTGGCCCGGGTTCCACCATTGCGGTCATCGGCACGGGGGCAGATATCGTCTATCCTGCACGTAACCGTAATCTGGCACATTTGATTGCAGAAGGTGGTTGTATCGTCAGTGAATACTCACTTAGCACTCCGGCACTGGCACCGAATTTCCCCCGTCGCAACCGCATCATTTCTGGTCTGGCCAAGGGGGTATTGGTGGTTGAAGCTGCAGCGCAATCTGGTTCTCTGATCACCGCCCGCATGGCGGCGGAACAAGGACGGGAAGTATTTGCCATCCCGGGTTCCATTCATTCACCTTTGTCCAAGGGTTGCCACCAGTTAATTCGTCAAGGTGCCAAGCTGGTCGAATCTGCGCAGGATATATTGGAAGAATTACAATTGCATCCGATAACTTCACAGACGCAAGCAAAGTCCCGCGCGGTGGCTATGGATGCATGCGAAGCTGGCCTCTTAAAAGAAATCAGCTTTGATCCCGTACATATGGATATGCTGGCCAGTCGCACCGGCATAGACATTGCCAGCCTGACGACAGAGTTATTAACACTGGAATTAAGCGGACAACTGGAAGCTTTGCCGGGTGGTTATTATCGACGGCTTGCCTGATTGGCATCTATTAACAAATTTGCAGGGGCTTGTTTGAAATCGCTGCAAAGGCTACAGTAGCAGCATGTTTGATATTCTTGTTTACCTCTACGAAACCTATTATCGTCCGGATGCCTGTCCTGACACGGCGGCGTTGACTAAAAAATTGTCGGCAGTTGGTTTCCCTGAGGATGAAATTTCCGAAGCGCTGGACTGGCTGACGGGTCTGGCTGTGAATACGGCTGAACCAGCTACAGCAGCACCGGTTTCCAAGGGTTTCAGGATTTATGCTGAGCAGGAAATTGTTGCCTTGGGCACGCCAGCCCTGGGTTTCATACAATTTCTTGAATCTGCCGGATTACTTAATGCCAATCAACGCGAAATCGTGATTGAGAGGGCATTAGTTGTCAATGAATCACCTTTGCCGTTGGACAAACTGCGCATTATTGTTTTAATGATGCTGTGGAGCCAGGGCACCGAGCCTGACATGCTGATGTTCGATGAATTATTGTTGTCAGATGACGACAACACGGGCAGGCTTTTGCATTAATCATTTCCTAAATGGAATTTTTATGACAAAAATCGCGCATAGATTGCGGTTTTTCGTCTATCACGTTTATCATTCCCCGCAAATTTAGGTTAGTCTTACGCTTATTTTGCGAAATGTTGCCTATTAGACATTGGCAACCACGCTTCACACTATTCGAGAATCCCGAAATGACAAAAACGCTCATCATTGCCGAAAAACCCTCAGTCGCTAATGACATAGCGAAAGCGCTGGGTGGCTTCACCAAGCATGATGATTATTTTGAATCAGATAATTATGTACTGTCTTCCGCAGTAGGCCATTTGCTGGAAATCACAGTTCCTGAAGAATACGATGTCAAACGCGGCAAATGGAGTTTCACCCATCTGCCGATGATCCCACCGCATTTTGCCCTGAACCCTATCGCCAAGACTGAATCGCGTCTGAAGGTGTTGAACAAGCTGATCAAGCGCAAGGATGTCACCGGCCTGATTAACGCATGTGACGCGGGTCGCGAAGGTGAATTGATTTTCCGTCTGATTGCCCAGCATGCCAAGGCCAAGCAACCGGTCAGCCGTCTGTGGCTGCAATCCATGACGACGGGCGCGATACGTGATGGCTTCCAGAAATTACGTAGCGATGCAGAAATGCTCCCTCTGGCTGATGCGGCGCGTTGCCGCTCCGAGGCAGATTGGCTGATCGGTATCAATGGCACCCGAGCCATGACCGCCTTCAATTCCAAGGAAGGTGGTTTTTACCTGACCACAGTTGGCCGCGTGCAGACGCCAACCTTGTCCATCGTGGTTGAGCGCGAAGAAAAGATCAAAAAATTCGTTTCCCGTGACTATTGGGAAGTGAAGGCAGAGTTTGTTTGCGCCGCCGGTATTTATGAAGGCCGCTGGCAAGATCACCAGTTCAAGAAAGATGAACACGATCCAGAGAAGAGGGCAGAACGCCTGTGGAGCAAAGCCGCTGCCGAATCGGTGGTCGCCGCTTGCCGTAATCGCCAGGGCAATGTTACTGAAGAATCCAAACCAGCGACGCAAATCGCGCCACCGTTGTTTGACTTGACCAGTTTGCAGCGTGAAGCCAATGCGCGCTTTGGCTTTTCTGCCAAGAATACTCTGGGACTGGCCCAGGCCTTATATGAAAAGCATAAGGTACTGACTTACCCGCGTACTGATTCCCGTCATTTGCCGGAAGATTATCTGCCAACGGTGAAAGAGACCCTGAGCAACATCTCAGAGACAAATAATTATCACCAGTTTGCTTCGCAGATTCTGAAAAACAACTGGCTCAAGCCGAACAAGCGTATTTTTGACAATACCAAGATCAGTGATCACTTTGCGATCATCCCGACTGGCCTGGCACCAAAGAACTTGTCCGAACCTGAACAAAAACTGTATGACCTCGTGACGCGCCGCTTCCTGGCCGTGTTTTTCCCTTCAGCAGAATTCCAGGTGACGACCCGTATCACTGAAGTATCCGGCCATCAGTTCAAGACTGAGGGCAAGGTCATGATAGCCGCAGGCTGGCTGGCAATTTATGGCAAGGACGCGCTGGAAGAAAAGGTAGATGGCGAAAGCAAGGGCACTCTGGTTGCCGTTGCCAAAGGCGAAAAAGTATTGACGGACCAGATCACTGCGAATGCACTGGTCACCAAACCACCTGCCCGCTACAGCGAGGCGACATTGTTGTCCGCCATGGAAGGTGCCGGCAAGCTGGTCGACGATGGTGACCTGCGTGAAGCCATGGCAGGCAAGGGCTTGGGCACACCAGCTACCCGTGCTGCCATCATTGAGGGCTTGCTGAACGAGAAATACCTGTTGCGCGAAGGCCGCGAAATGATGCCTACCGCTAAAGCCTTCCAGCTGATGACCTTGTTGCGTGGTCTGGGGGTTGATGAATTGACCTCGCCAGAACTGACAGGCGAGTGGGAATATAAATTATCGCAAATGGAGAAAGGCAAGATCAGCCGTGAAGAATTCATGCGCGAAATTGCTCAGATGACCCAGATCATCGTCAAGCGCGCCAAAGAATACGACAACGACACCATCCCTGGTGATTATGCGACCTTGCATACGCCTTGCCCCAACTGTGGTGGTGTGGTCAAAGAGAACTATCGTCGTTTCGCCTGTACCAAGTGCGAATTTTCCATGAGCAAGACACCAGGTAGCCGTCAGTTTGAAGTGGCCGAAGTGGAAGAGTTGTTGGCCAAGCGTGAAATTGGTCCGCTGCAAGGCTTCCGTTCCAAAATGGGACGGCCGTTTGCAGCGATCCTGAAGATCGTGGCGGATGCTGACCACAATAACCTGAAGCTGGAATTTGATTTTGGTCAAAACCAGGATGAAGGTGAAGATGGTGAACCTGTCGATTTTTCTGAACAAACTTCGCTCGGCCCTTGTCCAAAATGCGGTAGCGGCGTGTATGAGATGGGCCTGGCTTATGTCTGCGAAAAAACCATGGCCAAACCAAAGGCTTGTGATTTCCGCAGTGGTCGCATCATCTTGCAACAAGAAATCCTGCCTGAGCAGATGGGAAAATTGTTGAATGACGGCAAGACGGACTTGTTGCCTGGCTTTATCTCGCAACGTACCCGCCGCCCGTTCAAGGCTTTCCTGGTGCGCGGCAAGGATGGCAAGGTCAGCTTTGAATTTGAAGAGCGCAAGGCAAAAGCCCCTGCAGCTGGCAAATCCAAAGCCAAAGCAGAGCCTGATGCAGAAGCCACCGTCGCAGTTGCAGCTACCAAGGTGACCAAGGCCAAGACAACAAGTACAGCCAAAGCTGCACCCGCCAAAAAAACCGTAGTCAGGAAAAAGAAGGCCGCCTGATCATTTATCCTGCTGAATCGGGATAAACTCTAGGTGGTAAGTGTCATATCTGGCACTTTCCTGGCAGAGGCAGTTATTTTCGCGTATTGTTAAAAGGTGGTTTTTTAGATATAGGGTGCACATGGTCGCAAACGAGTCTTTATCCAGTGCTCGCGCTGAATTTACTCATGCATTTAATCATGCAGTACCCGGTATTCTGCCCGAAGCTTTGGAAGCACTGCTGACCAAGGCGAATTACAACGGTACTTCCTCTGCTGATAAAAGTCGCATTGTCAATGCGCGCGCCATCCTGCCAGAAAAATGGGATGCCATTTCCCGTGCCATGCCTGTCCACCTGGTGCAACTGCTGGACCGCAGTATTACCACCGCCTATAGTACCTTCAGACCAGCCTCTGCTCTAGGGCAGGCAACTGAGCTAGCCTTGCTGGATTCTTCCACTTTTGAGACTACGCTGCGTTTTAATGAGATGACGCAGAATTTCCGCGATAAAGCAGGGCAAGCCTTGCTGGATCTGAATATCCGTATCGCGGTCTTGTTTGGGCAGGATGATATACGCGAAAGGGAAAATCCCTTCCGGCCTTATTTATTGGCGCGTTGTGTTTTTCTTGCGGTGGAAGAGCAGAAATTGCTGCCAGATACAGAAGCAATCCTGATCGAACAACTGGGTGAAACCATGGCTGGCACCATGGCGGGTATCTATGAGGCAGCCAATGGTGCACTGGAACGCCAGGGTATCAGTGCAAATCTGGCACTCAAGATCAGCAAGGCGCCTGAATCACAACAGACCCGCAATCCAGTCGCTGGGCAGCAGGGTGGCTTTGCCGGATCTGGTGGGCCAGGTGGATCAGGAGGCTCTGGAGCAGCAGGTGGGCAAGGTGCCTACTCCACTATGCAGGCCGGTATTTTTCCGGGCGCACAAGGCGCACAGGGACAGGCCCAAGTACAAAACCAGGGCGCTTTTCCAGCAGCGCAACAGACGGTCATGGCCAGTCCCAGTGTGCGTCTCGAGCAATTATTTCAGACTGTGCGTGGCAAGCCCTTGTCTCTGCCTGCCGCTACCCCCGTACTTGCACAAAGTGCAGCCAGCAGCATGCAGGCTGCTGCATCTAACCCCTTTGCTGGAATGCCCCCCCCAGATGTTTCACCTGCCAGCGCGGGGCCAGCATGGTTGACTGGCAGCAGCGCACTGGGCGGTGTCCTGAGGCAGGCTTTTGGTGAGACTGCGCCTGTCAGTCCGCACAGGGATAAGCATACAGCTGGCAGTATTCCATTCACTGCCATGGATAACGCTCCGTCCAGCTCCGCTAATGCGGGTAATCATGGCCGCACCGGTCAATTCGCCCATTCTGGCTTGCCAGCTTCGGTAGGCGCGGGTAGTTCTGATCAGATACAAGTGCCAGCCGCCCTGGTTGCTTCGCATTTACAGAATATTGAATCTCAGCTCAAGCAAAGGGCAGACGCGCAATCGCTGCCGCCAGAAATGAGTATGGGTTTGTCCAAAGTCCTGGGACAAATGCACAAGGTCATGGTGCCTGACAGTGCATCCATGAAGGACGGGCAGGGTGAAATCCGTAACCTGATACGCGAGCAAAAAGACGCCTTATATAGTTTGGCGAAAGACACTGAAGAGCAGATGTCCATTGATCTGGTTGCCATGTTGTTTGAAGTCATGCTGTGTGACGAGCTGGTACCATTTAATACACGCATCAGCCTGGGGCGTTTGCAATTTCTGATCTTGCAACTGGCGTTAAAAGAAAAAAACCTACTGAGTGACAGCAAGCATCCGGCCCGCCTGTTGTTGAACCGGATTTGTTCGATCGCCTATAGTGCCCAGCAAATTGGTGATGTCGATAACCATGTGACTGAAGAAATTGCCCGCATCATCAAGACACTCATGCGGCACGATAGCGAAGTGCCAGAATTGTTTTCGCGCATACAAAACAGGTTTGAAACCTTTATTGCTCGTGAATTGCGTACCAATAATCAGCAAATACACCGTACCGTAAAAGCCCTGGGGGAAGCAGAAATCCGCTTCATGCGTTTTGCCTGTATTGCCGTGGCGATCAGCAAGGCCATGCCAAAAGTCCATGTGGAGATGTCTTTCCGCAGCTTCCTCAGGACAGAATGGGTCAGGGCGATAGAGGTGGCTGAAAGAACCGATGCACTGCTCGCCAGACGTTATCGCCTGCTGGTGCCTGACTTGCTATGGAGTGTCTTCCCCAAGCTGGATAACGACGACAGAAACTTGTTGTCATCCATGTTGCCAAACATGGTAGGGACTTTGCGGCATGGCATGGACTTGATGGAGTTGGAAAAACCCAAACAGCAGAAACTCTTGAACTGGCTGGCAGAAGCCCATTCCAATGCATTGCGTCCGCCAGCCGACAGCAAAAAGCCGCAGGGCTTGAGCCTGCCTGCCATGCATGAGCGTTTTGAACAATTCACTAATCAGCCAGATACGATAGAGCATTCCGAAGTCCATCATTATGAATTTGCCAGGGAGTTGTATCAACTAGGTGTGTTTGGCGAATTGGGTTTGCGGGCCAGGATGCTGGATAAAGAAGTCCAGAAACAAGTCCCGCCTGCTGAGGGTGTGATTGCTGTTGATAACCCCGCTGAACCTGAACTCAATCCGGCTTATCTTGAGCGTATCGTCTGCGGTGCGCTGATTGATATAAAAACCGAAAAACTGAATACCAAGGCTTGTCTGCGCTGGGTAGATCCGAATTTGATTTATGTCGTGCTGAGCATGAAAGGGGATGAATTCCCTGCCGTACTCAGCATACGCGTGCTGTGTGAAATGCTGGACTCAGGCAAACTGCGTTTTATTGAAGATGAGCCCTTGTTTGAACGTGCCATCCACACTCTGCTCAAGTCCGCTGATGAAGTGGATAATGTGCGGGTTTAAAAACCCGGCCATACCAGATTCATCAGCTGGGATTTTCTAGTCGTCAGTACTATCCAGATCCGGCTCAAAGAAACACCACTTCGCCTGTGGCCAATTGCTTTGTATGCCGTCTTCAACTTCATTGATGGCAGCAATCAGCGCCTGATCAGAACCCTGTGGGCGCATCTTTGCCTGTACCGCGATCATTAATTGCTCACCCCATTGCAAGGTAATCAGGTTGATGACGTGATCGACATGTGGATGGTTCTCTATATGGGCACGTATCGCCTCATTCACTTCCGGCGCAGCAGACTCGCCGGTAATCATGGCTTTCACTTCCCTGATGACAAAAAATGCAACCGCCATCAATAGTATGCCCACGACGATAGAGCCAATTGCATCCCAGACCGGGTTACCAGTCACGACCGACAACACCACTGCAACAAAAGCCACTGCCAGGCCAGCCAGGGCAGCGATATCTTCTCCTGCCACCACCATCAATTCAGACTGACGGGTTTCGCGGAACCAGTGGAAAAAATTCTTGCCACCAGAAATCTTGCGTATCTCCACCATCGCCCCATACAGTGAAAATGCTTCCAAGGCGACGGAGATACCCAGTACCACCAGCGCCACCATCGGGTTTTTCAGCGGCTCAGGATGTTTCAGGCGCTCTACACCTTCCAGTACAGAAAACGCACCGCCCAAAAAGAACAACAGCAAAGCCACCATCATGGCCCAGAAATAAACCACACGCCCATAGCCCATAGGGTGAGAAGCATCTGGCGCACGTTTCGCTTCTTTTATCCCAACCAGCAAAAAGATTTGATTAATACAATCCGCTGTGGAATGAATAGCCTCCGCCAGCATGGCCCCCGACGACGTAAAGATGGCTGCGCCAAATTTTGCCAGGGCAATACCGCCATTGGCACCCAGCGCATAAAAAATCGCCTTGGTAGAACCTTCTGAATTCGCAGACATGAGAATAATTAAAAGTGAGAAAAACCTAACCTTACTTGATTTCTCTGCAAATAATCAATTGGGCATTCTTTATGTTTGCGTTTGCGCGGTTGAAATTTGACAGGCATTTATATAGAGAGAACCGTTTGATCCGCTAATATCCCTATGCGCCATATTAAAGAAAGCATGTCGCAGAACGACGAAACCTCCTCCCTTTCAAGGTGATGATGTGGGGGGGGCGCAAAGCCTGCTTTGCGCCGACAGAATCTAAGCCTGCAAGCTGCGCAGTGGAATGGAATGGATGGTGATGGGTTTCGTTCGCTAAGCGAAATACCATTAATATAGAAGTCCTCCCCGAGCCGTCGCTCCAGCGCAGGCAGGAGCCCATGTCGACCGTGGATGAACCGGGAACTGACCTAAGAAGTAGAGCATGGGCGCGCGCAGCGCACCCCTGTTTGTGCTTTTCTATAAACGGACTAAATAATTCCCGCAAAGCACTTGCAAAGTAGGGCGGTAGTTTGCTATAGTTCGCCTCCCGCTGAAGAGCGGGGCGAGAAGAAAAGCAAGACTAGAAATTGAGCGGAGAAGTAAAAGCTGCGGAAAGATCTGGTGCTGTGAATAGTTTGCAACGGTTTAGGTAGCTCGCAAGAGCGAAACAAAACGAAATGAGTTGCAGGTGTTGACAGTGAAAGTAAAGTGCTTCATAATCTCGTTTCTCTGCTGCTGACGCACACAACGCTGCGACGCAAGACTGGATGAATAAGTAGTCCGGTTGAGTAGAAAAGAATACGGTTCTTTAACAATTAACAGTCAATAAATGTGGGCACTTGATGAAGCGCACCAATTCACTTCGGTGAGTTGGAAATGCTTAAATAATATAGCAAGTGTTCACAAGAAATAAAGCAAGACGGTTTTTTAGAAATAAGAAACTGAACTGTCAGTATTTTGAGTGAGCGACGTGTCAGTCACATGACACAGACAGAAATGTCACAAAACAGAGATTAAACTGAAGAGTTTGATCCTGGCTCAGATTGAACGCTGGCGGCATGCCTTACACATGCAAGTCGAACGGCAGCGCGGGGCAACCTGGCGGCGAGTGGCGAACGGGTGAGT
>JACQDX010000116.1 GCA_016200895.1 Burkholderiales bacterium | reverse complement strand
TTCCATTTTCTGTACCGCACAAACGGCGTCGACACATGGGAACTGCAAAAGTCAAAAACAACGTCAGTACAGCCATTGCTGTTCGTTTTCAGAATGCAGTCAATTAACGTATATTTGAATCGCAGCACTGCTTGTTAGCAATCCCTCCTAATAAAAAATCGTCCATGACATCATGGCCATGGACGATTTTCCATTCAATAATTAGCGAATGCTAATTAAAAACAGCCATTACTCTTTCGCCATTATCTTTTGCAAGCCACTAGCCTTGATCTTGGCTTCCAGTGCCTTGCCTTTACGCGCACGTTTGCCTATATGTATTCCAAGGCCGCTAGCACTGAGATTGACTTCTTGCGGCTTGCCGCCACGGCCTATGCCATGTACGCGCACCCCACGCTGGCTGATGGCCTGGGCTGACACCAGACTTTCCTTGTCTTCCAGTTCCATCAAGATGACGCCACGGCCTCCGCTGGACAACTGCTTGATTTCTGCCAGACCAAAGACCAGCAGGCGGCCTTTTTCTGACAGGCAGGCAATTGCGCTGGCGTCTTCTGTGACGACGGCAGGTGGCAGAGGCAAATCGGCTTCTTCCAGAGTCATGAAGGCTTTGCCGGCTTTCATGCGGCCTACCATGTCGCCGACTTTGGCAGTAAAGCCATAACCAGCGGTAGATGACAGCAGCAGATTGATGTCGGCGCTGCCGGCAAAGTAATGCAAAATCTTGCTGCCAACTGCCAGGTCAATCAGGGTGGTGATAGGCACGCCATCGCCACGGGCACCGGGCAGGGCAGCGACCGCGACGGAATACACGCGGCCATTCGAACCAAACACCAGCATCTGGTCTACCGTGCGGCATTCAAAGGTGCCATACAGGCTGTCGCCCGCCTTGAAGGTGAACTGGCCATTGTCATGACCATGGCCAGTACGTGCACGTACCCAGCCTTTTTCCGAGATGACTACGGTGACTGGTTCATCAATGACTTTTTGCTCTATTGACGCTTTGGCTGCTTCTTCAATGACTGTACGACGGGCATCGCCAAATTGTTTGGCGTCGGCCTCGATTTCCTTGATGAGCATGCGTTTCATTGAGGAGGGGTTTTCCAGCAAGTCGTGCAGGCCAGCTTTTTCTTTACGCAATTCATCCAGTTGCTGCTGGATCTTGATAGATTCCAGACGTGCCAACTGCCGCAAGCGAATTTCCAGAATATCTTCTGCCTGAATATCTGACAGTTTGAAGGCGGCGATCAGTGCAGGTTTCGGGTCGTCAGATTCACGGATGATGCGTATGACTTCATCAATATTCAACAGTACCGCTTCACGGCCCTCCAGGATATGGATGCGGTCATCGACCTTTTTGAGGCGGAACTGGGTGCGGCGCGTGACGGTGGTAAATCGGAAGGCTATCCATTCACTTAGGATGTCGAGCAAACCTTTTTGCCGTGGGCGGCCATCGCCGCCTATCATCACCAGGTTGATCGATGCAGAAGTTTCCAGCGAGGTATGCGCAAGCAGCATTTGCATGAACTCGGCTTGGTCCTGATTTTTGGATTTTGGTTCCAATACCAGACGTACAGGTGCATCCTTGCCGGATTCATCACGTACCGTATCCAGCACCGACAGGATGACCTGTTTCAAGGCCACTTGCTCTGGCGACAGCGTCTTCTTGCCCAGCTTGATTTTTGGATTGGTCAGCTCGTCTATCTCTTCCAGCACTTTTTGCGACGAGGTGCCAGGTGGTAATTCAGTGATCACGGCTTGCCACTGGCCGCGTGCCATTTCTTCTATCTTCCAGCGCGCACGCACCTTCATGCTGCCACGACCAGTCGCATACATATCGGCGATGGTGGATGTGGGTGTAATGATTTGTCCGCCACCCGGGAAGTCGGGGCCGGGGATGTATTCCATCAACTCGGCATGCTTCATCGCCGGGTTGCGTATCAGCGCAACCGCGGCTTTGGCGACTTCAGTCAGGTTATGTGAAGGGATTTCCGTTGCCAGACCAACAGCAATACCGGATGCA
This sequence comes from Burkholderiales bacterium, assembly GCA_016200895.1. Taxonomy (GTDB): domain Bacteria; phylum Pseudomonadota; class Gammaproteobacteria; order Burkholderiales; family Burkholderiaceae_D; genus Undibacterium. The sequence goes on along the minus strand of JACQDX010000116.1, from coordinate 299 downwards.
CCGTTCAGCAAGACGAACGGCAGGCGACTAGGCAGTAATTTTGGTTCTTCGGTGGTGCCGTCATAGTTCGGCTGGAAATCGACCGTACCCTGGTCGATTTCATCCATCAGCAATCTGGAAATTGGTGTCAGACGTGCTTCGGTATATCGCATGGCCGCTGCACCGTCGCCATCGCGTGAGCCAAAGTTGCCCTGGCCATCAATCAATGGATAGCGCAAAGAAAAATCCTGCGCCATACGCACCAGTGCATCATAGACGGACTGGTCGCCATGCGGATGCAGCTTGCCCAGCACGTCGCC
>JACQDX010000110.1 GCA_016200895.1 Burkholderiales bacterium | reverse complement strand
TCACTAGTGTCCGGTTAAAACTCGAATAAATTCAATTGGTTAGCGATGGGTACTGCTTCAGAAATGTAGCCGCTGGGCTGAAAGGCGCATGAAATCTCAGTTTTCTCAAAAACGGAGACCGATAAAATCTGTAATAAAGTGTAGAGCGAGGCGTTCAATTGCAATTCCTTTTTGATAATGGCAATCAGTACATACGTCGAGATAGCGCACCAGATTTGCGTCTTCACGGCATTCTCGCTGTTACCCAAAAAATGCTTGATACGCAAATGCTGCTTAATCCATTTGAAGAACAATTCAACCTGCCAACGACTTTTGTACAGAGCCGAAATGGTCGTTGCTGGCAACGCAGTATTGTTAGTCAAGAACACCAAAGTCTGACCAGTACCAGCATCTTTGAAACGAATCCGACGCAGATATTCAGGATATTCTTTAGACTTATAAAACCCGTTCAAACAAATGGTTTGGTCACAGATTGGGCGGATTCAACCGGTCGTCGCAACACCTTTCATTGCGGAGGTGTTTATGGGACGGCCAGCGGGTTGGATGTATAAGTTGACGGGACGAGGTGCGATGCGCTCGCCAGGTGCGCCTGCGCATCGACGTGAGATCGAACGGCGATTCTGGGAGCAAATCGCAACAGGCATTACAAGTGAGAAGGCTGCAGAGGCGGTTGACGTGTCGCAGGCAGTAGGGACTCGCTGGTTCCGTCATAATGGAGGCATGCCACTTTCCATATTGAGCCCGATATCCGGGAGGTACCTGTCGTTCGCGGAGCGAGAAGAAATTGGACTACTTTCGCACCAGGGCATTGGGGTACGGGAGATTGCCCGCCGTATCGGGCGCAGCGCGTCAACGGTCTCCCGAGAGATGACACGTAACGCTGCAACTCGTGGCGGCCAGCTTGAGTACCGAGCGTCAGTTGCGCAGTGGAAGTCGGAACTGGTCGCCAAAAGACCCAAGCCTTCGAAACTGGTGACAAACTCACAGTTGCGCCATTACGTGCAAGACCGCCTGGACGGCAAGGTTCGTGACGCCGAGGGTTGCGGAGTTTCTGGGCCTGTGCAAGTGCCATTCAAAGGAAGAAATAAGCCGCATCGCGGTGACCGAAAATGGGTCAATGGTTGGTCGCCCGAACAAATTTCCAACCGATTGCAGATCGATTTCCCGAATGACGAATCTATGCGTATTTCTCACGAAGCCATTTACCAGGCGCTCTACATTCAGGGCCGAGGAGCTCTCAAGCGCGAGCTGGTTAGCTGTCTGCGCACTGGGCGGGCGTTGCGCGTTCCCAGGGCCAGAGCACAAGCCAAGGCCTGGGCGCACGTTAGCGAGGATGTGATGATCTCTAGCCGGCCGGCAGAAGCTCAGGATCGCGCTGTGCCGGGACATTGAGAGGGTGATTTGATCATTGGCCTGAACCGGTCTGCGATTGGAACGTTAGTCGAGCGATCAAGCCGATTTACCATGCTTGTTCACCTGGCTCGCGAGGAAGGCTACGGGCTTATGCCAAGGACGAAGAATGGCCCTGCACTGGCTGGCTACGGAGCTGTCACAATGGCTAATGCGCTCAAGAAGACGGTGACTGAGATGCCTGCCCAGTTATGGCGGTCGTTGACCTGGGATCGTGGCAAAGAGCTATCTGATCACGCCCGCTTCACGGTCGATTCCGGGGTGAAAGTGTTCTTCGCCGACCCGCACAGTCCATGGCAGCGCGGCACGAACGAGAACACGAACGGCCTCCTGCGGCAATACTTTCCAAAGGGTACAGACCTGTCTCGGTGGAGTGCTCGAGAGATCCAGGCTGTTGCTAATGCACTGAACTCCAGACCCCGGAAAACGCTTGGCTGGAAGACACCGGCCGAGACACTGGACGAGTACCTAAGAACTATTCAATAATCTAGTGTTGCGACGACCGGTTGAATCCGCCTTATTCCCATGTCTTTGTTCACTGGTGCGGAATAAATACGTCTGAAATTCATATTGCTTTTGGCGCGTGTTACAAAAAATGCGCCGATCTGATGCATGTTGTAGAGTCGTTCAAAATCCAGGTAACCCCGGTCCATGATATAGAACGCGCCAGCTTCTACCGGCAAAAAATCGAGTACGTTTACTTCGTGCATTTTTCCATCACTGATATGGATAAATGCGGGTATCGCTCCTCGCAAATCAAGCAGCGTATGCAGTTTAATTGCGGCTTTAGTCTTGCGAAACGGAGCCCAGTCAAACAGCGTCAAACACAGATCAATTGTTGT
>JACQDX010000108.1 GCA_016200895.1 Burkholderiales bacterium | reverse complement strand
ATATTCTGCATCTGTCGCTGTCATTTCGCGTGACAGATGGAAGTTTTTGTCAAATTCGAATATTTTGACGCCCTTCAAATGACGGTTCGGCAAAATTTCTTTGACATTCAAAAACCGGGAGCCAACGACATCGCCAGTCAAACCATTTTCCCGCACCAGATCCTTGGTCCACAAACCGGTACGAAATTCCTGCTCCAATGACTCACCAATGGCACTGAGCTTCATTTTTTCTGCAAACTTGCTGGAAATTGGTGAAATAACTTCGCCGAATAAAAATGTCAGCAACACAAATATCATGCCTATCTTGAGCAAGATAGTACCGGCCATCATGGTAGACATGCTGGAAGCACGCATAATGGTAAATTCAGAATTGGATGCAAACTGTGCCAGCACGTAAATCGTACCTATCAACACAGCAATTGGCATGAATTCATAGATACGTCCAGGCCAGCCCAGCAGGACAAAGATCACTGCATGCTTGAGCTGATATCCGCCCTTGTTTACAGAGGACTGCAATTCAGAGACCAGGTCAAAGAAAGAGAACAAGGCCAGTAAAGCCAACATCACAAACAGGACGGAGCGCAATATTTCAACGCCAAAATATCTTTGTAAAATTTTCATGCTGGACACTTTTCTTTACCGCGGAAACCAGATTTGCAGCGTGACCACAATATCAAAGGGTGCCAGCGGCTATTCACTTTCAAACGCCAAAAAAACATGCTGAGAGTCATTAAAGCCACAAATAAATGATGTGGCCACCAGGCCATGCCAAAGCTGCTACGTTCCTGCACCACCAGTGCCTGCAAGATATTCGTCACCGACAGATAAATCACTACCAGCAACAAAGCAACAATCAAATTGGCTGAGCGCCCAACACGCGGGTTGACATAGCCTAGCGGAATCGCCAGCAATAATAATATTGCGCACATCACTGGCAATGATATACGCCATAGCAATTCACCCAGCTTGGTGCTGTCCAGACTTTCTATCAAGGCCATCAAAGGCATGGATTTGGCAGATTTGTCACTGGCGATACTGGCATTCTGGCTGGACACCAATACGCCGTATTTTTCAAATTGCATCATCTGGAAATCAGGCGCAGTCGGCAAACCGTCGTAACGGCGTCCTTTACTCATGACCAGGAATTTGTCACCTGCCTTGTCAATTTCTATCATGCCTTCTTTGGCCACAACGATGCTGGAGCGACCATCTTTATAGGTATTGATGAAAATGTTTTGCACTTTACTGAGGTCACCTGCCACTTCTTCGACAAAGAAAATGCGGTCAGACGAGGCGGATTCCTGGAATTTGCCTGGCGACACCTTGGCAATATCCGAACGTTTTTCAAAACGCTCGCGGAATTCCACGTTTTGCTGGTTGGCCCAGGGGGTGACGATAAAACTCAATAAACCAGTGAGAATGATGAGAGGGCCGCCAAAGCCCAATACTGGCTTTATCCATTGGGTCAGGCTCAGGCCAGAGGCAAACCAGACTACCATCTCGGAATCCTGATAACTGCGTGTGACCACCAATAAGACCGAAATAAAGCCTGTCAATAGCAGCAAGATATGCATATTCATCAATGCGGTAAAGCCTATCAGGGCAACCACGTCAGCGGACGCAACCTTGCCTCCTGCTGCTTTTCCAAGGATGTTAATAAGCATCACGGAGATCGTGATGGTGAATAGAGTTGTGAAGACTGCGCCTGCGGCACTGTTTAATTCACGTCGAAGCGCGCGCTGAAAAATCATGAGTAGGATTATAATGTCTGTTTTACGAGACTTACAAAGAGGAGTAATACGTGGACTTTAGCATAAAAACAATCGACGCAAAAAGTGCCTCGACTGCCCATAAAGCAATTAAGACAGGCTGCATTGTAGTTGGCGTGTATGAAAACAAGAAACTTTCTGCCGCTGCAGCAGGTCTGGACAAGTCCGGCGACATCGCCGCCGCCCTGAAATCTGGTGATATCACAGGCAAAGCGGGAACATCCCTGCTGTTGCGCAAACTGGCTGATGTCGCTGCAGAGCGCGTATTGCTGGTAGGTTTGGGTGAAGAAGCGGCTACCGTGGGCGAAAAAGCCTATATCCAGGCCGTGCAGGCAGCTGCCCGTACTCTGGCTGGTCTGGGCGCCAATGATGCATTGATTGCCCTGCCTACGGTAAAGGACCGTGATCTGGGCTGGTCCATCCGCTCCACGGTCCTGGCTTTCCGCGAAAGCATTTTCCGTGCTGACGGCCTGAAAAGCAAAAAAGACACATCCACTGCTGGCGTCAAAAAAGTCGCCATCGCCGTCGCAGTTGCAGAAGCGACTGCTGCAAAAAATGCACTGGCGCAAAGCGAAGCCCTGGCCAATGGCATGGACTTGACCAAGGAATTAGGCAACCTGCCACCCAATATCTGCACACCGACTCACCTGGCCAATACTGCCAAGAAAATCGCTACCGACTACAAAATGGTCGCAGAAGTGCTGGACCGCAAACAGATACAAGCCCTCAAGATGGGGAGTTTCCTGTCTGTTACCAATGGTACGGTAGAGCCACCTAAGTTCATCGTGCTCAAGCACAATGGCGGCAAAGTCAAGGATGCCCCAGTAGTTTTGGTAGGCAAAGGGATTACTTTTGACTCCGGCGGCATCTCGCTGAAAGCTGGCGCTGGCATGGATGAAATGAAATACGACATGGGTGGTGCAGCTTCTGTACTGGGTACCATGCGTGCTATCGGTGAAATGAAGCTCAAGCTGAACGTCATCGCAGTTATCCCTACTTGCGAAAACATGCCTTCCGGCAGCGCCACCCGCCCTGGCGACATCGTCACTTCCATGTCTGGCCAGACTATCGAAATCCTGAATACGGATGCTGAAGGCCGCCTGATCCTGTGTGACGCACTGACTTATGCAGAACGTTTCAAACCAGCAGCCGTAGTTGACGTGGCTACACTGACTGGTGCTTGCGTAACATCTCTGGGTCACCACAATTCTGGCCTGTTCACCCGCCATGACGAAGCGCATGACCAACTGGCAGCAGAATTGCTGGCAGCTGGCAAGCAAACTGGTGATACTGCATGGCGCATGCCTATCGAAGAAGCTTATAACGAGCAACTGAAATCCAATTTTGCCGACATGGCAAACATTGGCGGCCCAGCTGGTGGCAGTATCACGGCTGCCTGCTTCCTTGAGCGCTACACCAAGAAATACACCTGGGCCCATCTGGATATCGCTGGCACCGCCTGGAAATCCGGGGCAGCCAAAGGCTCCACTGGCCGTCCAGTACCTTTGCTGACAACTTTCCTGATCAATCGCGCAGGTTAATGCCAGACTGAGTTATTGAGTATGAAGGCCGGAGCCTGATTTTTTCAGACTCCGGCCTTATTTTTTCAAAGTCACAACATCGTATAATATGTTGCACAGCCTTAGTCGTTACAACGACAGATGCTGTTTTTCCAGCATGTCTGCAGCCGGCTACCACCTTCCTACATAAATAATACCCACATGAAACTAGTCACCTGGAATGTAAACTCCCTCAAAGTCAGGCTCCCGCAAGTCTTGCAGTGGCTGGAAACCAATCCTGTGGATGTGTTGTGCATACAGGAAACCAAGCTCACTGACGACAAATTTCCGCAGGCTGAGATAGAAGCTGCAGGCTACCACGTCGCTTTTACTGGCCAGAAAACCTATAACGGTGTGGCGATTTTGTCGAAACACCCCATGACGGATATTCAAAAAAATAATCCGCAGTTTGAAGATGAGCAGCAACGCATCATTGCTGCCACCATTGAGGGCATACGTGTCATTTGTGCTTATGTACCGAATGGTCAGGCACCGGAATCTGACAAGTTCCAGTACAAGTTAAAATGGTTTGCCGCACTTGAAAATTGGGTAAGGGAAGAGATGACGCGCCATCCAAAACTGGCCGTATTGGGCGACTATAATATTGCCCCGGAAGACAGGGATGTGCATGACCCTGCGGCTTGGGTAGGCATGAACCTGGTGTCTCCAGAAGAAAGAACCGCTCTCAAAAACCTTATTGCTCTTGGATTGAGCGATAGTTTCCGCCAGTTTGAGCAGACGGAAAAATCCTTCAGTTGGTGGGATTACCGCGCTCTCGGCTTCCGTCTGAACAAAGGCGTACGCATTGATCACATCTTGCTGTCCGCAGAACTGGCAAAGCAATGTACCTCTTGCGTCATTGACCGCATACCACGCAAGTGGGAGCAACCATCGGATCATGCGCCAGTGATTGCAACCCTTGCCTGAGTTTTAGCCGTAAGCCTTAGTCGTCATATCCAAGGCTGGGCGCAGAAGCCTTATTCTTCGCCGAGCTTGATTTGGCTGGTGCTATGCGTGGGCCAGAAGCTGAATCTTCCATGCGGAAGGCCGACATTGCAGTTTTCAGCAAGTTGGCCTGCTCTTCCAGTGAACCTGCGGCTGCCGCAGCCTCCTCTACCAAAGCAGCGTTTTGCTGGGTCGCTTCATCCATGTGGGCCAGTGCCACATTGACTTGCTGGATACCATCGCTTTGTTCTACTGAAGCGGTAGTGATTTCATTGATAATCGCGGCGACCTGGTCTACTGCCGAGACTATACGGTTCATGGCAGCACCGGCTTTATCCACCAGCTCAGACCCCTCACTGACTTTATTGACTGAGTCTTCAATCAGGTTCTTGATCTCTTGTGCAGCAGCGGCACTGCGTTGCGCCAGGGTACGTACTTCGCTGGCAACCACCGCGAACCCACGTCCCTGCTCACCTGCCCTGGCCGCTTCTACCGCTGCGTTCAAAGCCAGGATATTGGTCTGAAAGGCGATGCCTTCGATCACACTGATGATGTCAACAATCTTGCGTGAACTGTCGCTGATGCCCTGCATGGTGGAGACCACCTTGCCCACTACTTCGCCACCCTGAATTGCTACATCGGATGCATTCACGGCCATCTTGTTGGCTTCGCGGGCATTGTCGGCATTATTGCGCACAGCTTCAGTCAACTCCTCCATGCTCGCGGCTGTTTCTTCGAGAGAGGATGCCTGTTGCTCGGTACGGCCAGACAAATCCATATTGCCTGTGGCAATTTCTGTCGCTCCCACAGTAATGGAATCTGTCGCCTTGCGCACATCCACAACCATGACGCGCAACTGCTCAAGGAAGTGATTGAAGGCAGAAGCGGTCTGTGCAACTTCATCATCTCCTTCTACATCAATCTTGCGGCTCAGATCACCGCCACCAGCGGCAATATCCGACATGGCATCGCGCACTCTTTGTAAGCCTGCCAGCATGCGGCCTACCAGCAAGGTGGTCAAAGGCATGATCACTCCGAGCAAGACCAGCAAGACGACAGCGGAAAGAATCAGCAACTGATCCAGGGCTTCCAGCGCTTTTTTCTTGTCAATGACCAGAGCCAGGTAAATATCAGAACCGGTAATTTGCTGCAAGAGCATGAAATGCTGTTTGCCGCCAATTTCAGTCAGTATCGGGTCTTTTTGTTTGGACAGGTTGGCCAGATTATCCAGTGCCAGATCAGGAGAGATTTCCTTTGCCATTTTCATGACCCTGGCCTGATCTGCATGTGCCAGCACCTGGCCACTTTTATCCAGCAAGAAGGCATAACCGCCACCCGCCAGTTTGATGGTCAGGATCTGGTCAACAATCTTGGTCAGGAAAACGTCAGCACCCACCACACCACTCTCACCACCTTTGACAGGCGCAGCAAAAGTAATCATCAGTCCAGGTGGCGCAACGCCCATATAAGGAGAAGTGACGATGGGCTTTTTGGCTTCCATGGCAGCTTTATACCAGGGGCGCACAGTAGGGTCGAAACCGGCAGGCGGCGGGTCAGGCGGGATATTGGTGAATTGCTTGTCAGGCTGGCCCTGGTAGACGCTCAGAAAACTACCGCCGCCTCGCATCATGGTCAGGCTGGCCTGTAAATCAGCACCATTGCCCAGACCTTGTGACAAGCTGTCCATCATGGACAAATTGGTTTGTATCCAGTTACTCAGTACTGCGTTATAACCTGCAGCGACGCCACGCATTTCATTATTCAGATCAGTTTCTATCTGGGATTTCATCCTCAGATAACTGCCTACGGTCAAGACTATCGTACAAACTGCGAGCAACAATCCTATAACAACAATGAGTCTGGCCT
>JACQDX010000111.1 GCA_016200895.1 Burkholderiales bacterium | reverse complement strand
GCCCAGTCCAGGGAATCAATATTCCACATCACTGAGCGCAAGCCCAGCTTGTGCAGGATTTGCATGCCCTCCTTGTTCTTTGCGCCGTAAGGGAAACGGAATAAGGATGAGCGTGCCGGATCTATGGCTTTCAGCAATTTATCTGTCTGCTCAATCTCTGCATTCAGATTATTGCCGCTTTGCTTGGACAACAAAGCATGGCTAAAGCTGTGATTGGCCAGCACATGGCCTGCGCTCAACAGTTTTTTGCTGGTTGCAGCGTTTTTATTCAGCGATTCTTTGCCCTGCGCATCAACGCTGCCGACGTTCTTGCCAACCTGGAAGAACACACCTGGCACATTGTATTGCTTGAGTATCGCCGCAATTTCATCGGTATAGGTAGCATGTGGGCCGTCGTCGAAAGTCAGTACTACGGTTTTTGGCGGCAATCCCTGGCCAAAAATCTCCTTATCTTTTTCATCCGCTGTTTCCGGCTTTTCGGGGTAAGGCAGGATAATGCCGTAATCCTTGAGGATTTGTTCGCGGTTATACAGCTTGCGCAGTTTGACAATGTAATCATCCCAGCGCTCGCGTTTCAGTTCTATGGAGCGCGACTCAAAACGAGAGAAAATCTCTTTGAGTTCTTTGTCGTATTCTTTTTCGATTTCACTGAGTGCATTTAAATCATCGCTGACACGCTTGTGCAGTTTAATCGATGGCAAAGTCTGCTCTGTAGCAATCAGTATTTGCATCTTGAGCAAAACTTCGCGGAATGCGAGACGGTCTGCATCATATAAATCTTCATTTGATTCGATATAGGTCAGGATGGTGTCAAAGCTGGCTTCACGCTTGGCACTGCTAAGTAATTTCAACTTACTGAAAAAAACATCCAGGTCATTGAGCCTGACCAGATTTTCATGGAACAAAGCCTGCCCAACCCGGTTTGCTTCATTACGTTCTTTGGCATTGAGCTTTTTCTCATCGGCCAGCAAAACAATGATTTTGCGGTAGGCAAGCAGCAAACCGTTCAGGTCTTCTGGCAATTTGGCAGGATCAAATGCATCCTTTTGCTCAGGTTGAGAAGCCGCAGTTTTGCTGCCCGGAGTCTGGTCCGTCTTTTGTACGACAAAATAAGAAGCGACAGCCAAGCCAACTACCGCAAGGGCAGACAAGATAAGTTTTTGAGGTTTCATCAGAGAAAATGCAGAAGGGCAATGTAGATATTAACAAACAACCCAATATCATATTGCAAATGCCAAGCAGCATGGTTGCTTTATGCGCTACTACAGAATGAACTGTGAAATTTTTTTGTAACTATTTCCCAAGCTTCCCCAGATTTTTAGCCGCCTCGCGTTGTGTCAGGCCAGAGAAGCAACCTTGGTTTTCTTGCAAAAAGCTTTGTATGGCAGCAGGATCATGCCATGCGTAATCACGTAATGCCCAGCCTATTGCTTTACGGATGAAAAATTCTTTTTCATCTGCCAATGCCAGGGCATAGTTAAATAATCTGTTCAGATCTGTCTGTTCGCGCCAGCCCAGTTGATGCAATAAGGCGATGCGCCTTACCCAAAAATTGGGATGTTCAAGTGCCTTATCCATGCCGACTTGTACATCCCGACTCTCTGTTAAATGTTGTTGCAGTAAATCACCAACGACTCCAGCCAGACCATCAACTGTATCCCACCAGGATTTTTGCTGTACCAACGCCAGTAATGCGAGTACATCCTCCGGACGCAGACGCCGGTAATGTTTGGCCAGGATATCCACCGCCAGATACTGGTATTCGCGCTCCTCACAGGACCACAAGCCAGTTGCGATCTGCAAAAGCTCATCCGCATCAGCCGTTTTCAATTGCCGGACGATATCCCCGCATGCCTTGCGCCTGTCAGGTGCGGGAATACCCAAAAATTCAAAACGGTTTTTCATATAAGCACGCATGCCTTGCGCCCGTACTGGGTCAGCAAGCGGCGATAAGCTAAGTCTGCATTGTTTGATGATTTCGTTCATACCACCTGTCCAGAAAATAACGAAGATACTGACTTACTTATATAGAAACAGATAGTCAAACTGACACTTAAGCTGGGAAACAAGCCAGTTGAGGATAAAAATCTGCCTTGCTCAAATATTTTAAAGTCAGCATTCTTTTATGTTAAAGTCATTATGCTTTTGTTCACGTTTTACTGCACCATCCCATCTGCACATCCCCTAATGATACCAAGCCAGCGCAGGAGTCTCCTCATGTTCGCAGCCATACCTGAAACACCGCAGCACGCCATCAAGAATCGTCCCCTATCAGAATTCAACACCGATGCTGCTGCTGTGAGGGCAATTGCCCAGGCAACTGTCAGTGTCGAATTATTTACGATACCGTTGTACATGAATTCCATGTATTCGATCTATGGCACGCATCAGATCAACTCCAAGGGTAATAATTATTACAAGGGGCGCCAATGGCCAGGAATGGCAACGACGGCAAAAGCCGTTACAGCCAATGAGCGTGCCTTCAATACCATCTTCAGTGTTTTCATCCAGGAAATGCTGCATTTGCAGATGGCTGCCAATATTGCTACGGCGATTGGCGTTGACCCCAGCTTTACCAAAGATTCAGGTCTGCAAAGCAGTGAGCGTGGCTGGATTTGCTACGATAAAGACAAGCACACCATACCTTGCATTGTTGATCTCAGGGATACCAACAGCTACAAGGATATCAGGGTCAATCTGGAATCGCTGAATAAAAACCAGATCGAACTCTTTTTAGCAATCGAGCAGCCAGAAAAGCAGGCACGCGAAGAATTGCGCCACAACGCCGACAAGTATTTCCCGGATATACCTTTGGCGGACTGGAATCCAGACAAGGGCTTTGCCGACCTGCCGCTATTCGGCACCATCGGCTATATGTATGAATGCTATGCCAAATACATCAGCATGGAATATACGGATGGTCAGACGCTGTGGCAAAAACTGTTTGATAACAATGCCGTACAAAAAGACATGTTCAATGTCCACAGTACCCCTAAAGAGCCAAACGACAGCCATCCAAAAAAAGAATACCCGCAATTTGATACCTTGTTCGGCCCTGACGATCTTGATGGCGGCATGGCGGGTTCGCAAAACAAGGCTATTGACATGATGTGCGCCATTACTGATCAGGGCGAAGGTAATTCCGCTGGGATCAAACACTACCGTCGCACTCAATTACTACGTGCCGTACAACCCGATTATCGCGAGTCCGACGACGCACTGAAGGCAGATTATCCTGCGTATGATGGCGATGGCAAATTAGATGAATCAAGAGATGCAACAGCACGTTTCCATAGCGCGGCATTTGACCACTACGAGCGTTTTCAAGATATCAGGAAAGACATGGAGCATCCTGGAGGAACCTCCTCTGACCATTTGCTAACATGGGAACAATGGCATGCCGTTGCAAGCAACCACTGGACTGCCGCCATGTTAACCAATAAAGATTACGATCCTGCGTCAGCACCACAAAATATCCCTACACCCGAGGAAGTTGCCGGTGCGTTGAATCGCCTGAAAAAAGACGAAAAAACCGTGGAGATGTTAAGCAGCGTATCTGCAGGTGCCATTTATGGTATTACCTCAGTACTGGATGAATACTGGACAAATAAGGATGCTGCATTTCCCTATCCATCCATGGTCGGATCAGGTGACCGTATGTCGATCTGCTGGGCGATTACAGGTTGCTCACCAGATTTATCAGTCAGTGTTCCACTACCAGACAAGAATATTTTGTACCACTCCTGCCAGGGCCTGGATTTCAACGCCAACAAGGTAACAGAATCCGAAGAAGCAATTAATCAATGCGCTGCTATTGCGGTTTATCACAGTTGCCGTGGCTCAAATAGCTGTCGCGCCCAGGGCGGTTGTGGCTTTGCCCAGATAGACATGGTCGTTAAACCGGAAAAGGCCGCGCTTCTAACAGCAACTCCAGATCGCGGCACACACAATCTGTGCGGCAAACCACCAGAACCGACGCCTCCAGGCACTCTATATAGTCCACCGAGTGATAACCGCTGCAAGACCTATGGCGGCTGTGCCGTACCTATCTCCGCATCACAACTGTTCCCCGCGAGCGGCACAATGACGCTGTACACTTTTGATGCTGAGCCACCCCATGAAGCACAATTATTGAAGAACAAGAACATCAATTTCAAGCAAGGTGATGGCGTGTTTGACACGGCCTGGGCAGCCTACAGCACGGTAATGGCGGCACGTCATAAAAATCCCGGGGAAATGCCTAAACCAAATGACTTGCGCCTGGCTTTACCACCATCAACCTGATGATATGGGCATGCCTCAGAAACACACTATGCAAACTATGCACATAGTACAGCCATGTCTGGGCCTGCCCAATCTAGGTCTGGGTGTTGGTCTGCGCAATACACACTTTGAGCACATACTTGAACATGGCGCCGGAGTAGCATGGTTTGAAGTGATTACAGAAAATTTCATTGATAACCATGGCTATGCGCGCCATGTACTGGAACGCATAGCGCAAACCTGCCCAATTGTCATGCATGGCGTTTCACTGTCGATAGGTAGCACAGACGCACTGGATTTCGACTATTTAAAGAAACTCAGGCAACTGGCAAAGGAATTGCAGCCTGCCTGGGTGTCAGATCATTTGTGCTGGACTGGTGCCGCAGCGATGAACACCCATGATTTGCTGCCGCTCCCCTTGAACAAAGCCACCCTTGAGCATGTGGCTGAACGTGTACGCATAGTCCAGGATTTTCTGGAACGTCCACTGATTATAGAAAACCCCAGTACCTATGTAGAATTTGAACAGTCAAGCATGGCTGAAGATGAATTCTTAAGTCGTTTAACCGAAAAAACAGGTTGTGGCTTGCTGCTGGATGTCAATAATGTTTATGTATCCGCCTACAACCATGGCTTTGATGCTGAACGTTATATACGCAACCTGCCTGCAGACCGCATCGTGCAAATTCACCTGGCGGGGCCAAGTGATTGTGGCGACTATATGATAGACACACATGATCAGCCTGTGCCGACACCGGTCTGGCATTTGTATGCGCTGGCGCAGACCTTGACGGGCGGTGTTTCTACACTGCTGGAATGGGATGCCAATATTCCGGCTTACCCTGACTTATTGGCAGAACTGGACAAGGCAAGGCTGGTTATGGCTGGTCATTTTCCAGACATGAAAGTCAATACGGCATCGGCTACCAGTATTTCTACGCCTTTGCATTTTCAGTTGGAAGAACTCAGTACCTCATGAATCAGCCTGTACCTGATCCATCGCTATCACAATTACAGCACTGGTTTTTGACGGTGATGACTGCACCCGGTGGCCTGGCAAGAGGCCTATCGCTGGCACAGGAGCATCTGGGTCTGGGAGAGTCGACGGTAATCAAGATCGCGCCAGGTAAACAATCGCGCATGCATATTTATGCCCATGGCTACATCCTGCGCTTACAAGAATGCCTGCAGGCGGATTTCCCGGTTCTACACCGCCTGATGGGCGATGATCTGTTTAATTTTTTTGCGCATAACTATATCTGGCGACATCCTTCCCGCGCACCATCTCTATATGATCTGGGCGCTGGCTTTGCCAACTTCCTGCTGCAGAGCCAACCCCAAAATACAGATGGAGGGAATGCTAGCGACGCAGATCTGTTATTACAGTTTCCGATTGAGGTGGCAAGACTGGAAAGGGCATTTACCGAAGTCATACGAGCCCCTGGACTGGAGCAAGACCGCAGTCTCAAAACCCACAATGCGTTTGATTTGCTGATGGGTTCGCATGCTGATATTTACCTTCCAGCCTGTGTGCGTTTGCTGAAAACCAGCTTTCCTTTACTGGCGTATTGGGAGCAGGCAAAACATGCGCTTGCTGAACAGGATTTACCAGCCCCGCCAGAACCACAAACCAGTTATCTCGCATTTACCCGCCAGAATTACCGGGTGCAACTGATCACCCTGCTTCCCTGGCAATATCATTTTTTGCAAGCTGCTTACAACAATCCAGATATGCATCAATGCGCATTACAGTCGGCAAAAGAGACCGGCCTGGACATTCAGGCCCTTCTGGCAGATATTTGCCTGTGGCAGCCACAAGCACAAGCGCTTGGTTTGCTCACAACAGAAAAGGTGGCCTTGATCTGATCAAAGCCACCTCGCAAATAAGCGCTTAACTTGCATTAATAATTGTTGTCTTGCCCTCGCCTTTATTCAACAAGTCTTTTGCGGCGAGCGCCAGGAAGGCATCTACGGCAGAACTGCTGCCACCACCAGTCTGTATGCTTGGCACCATGGCGATATGACCTTTC
>JACQDX010000107.1 GCA_016200895.1 Burkholderiales bacterium | reverse complement strand
ATTTTTTATATTTAATGCAATACTGTCATTTTTTTGTAGAAATTCCAGTCAGATTTCCGTTTGAAACGCGCAAGCTCATCTCCTACACGAATGCCTTTAATCGATAAACATAGTTATATAGAACAAGAAAATGCGCTTTTCTCATCGACCATAAGTCCGTTATCAAGCGGCTTTGGCGAATAAACAGCTAGTATCCAAAATTCTTTACTTTAATCAGTGTTGTAAACCATGACCTCCAACCGCATTAACTACATCAACACTGCCCTCATCATTTTTTCTTGCGTCATCGCGTTCGTCATTCCTTTTGAATTATTTTTGTTCTCATACGGCATGCTAGGGCCATTGCATTACCTGACTGAGATAGGCTGGCTGCATAAGAAAAATTATTTCACCAAGGGTAAATACGATTTTATTTTCTTGATTGGTTTGTGCTTTGCTTTGCTGTTCTTCCCTGCCTTTTTACATCTATCCAAAGACAGCACTTTTGCCGCAGACGTGGTTACGCTTACTGTTTTTTTGTCGCTTATTTTTGCGCTGGTAGAAGACAGGCTTTATCGTATTGCACTTGTGGTTCTGGCTTTGCTGGCTGTAGGTCTGATCAATAAATCGCCAGCTTATTTAATCTGGATAGGCCTTTTCCTTCCCACCGTTATTCACGTCTTTATTTTTACCCTGGCGTTTATGTTGTTTGGTGCCTTGAAAGAAAAGTCGTTCTCGGGGTATTTGTCTATCGCGGTTTTGATCGTATGTGCGGCAAGTTTTTTTCTTATCAAGCCAGAGGGCTTGCAGTATGCGGTGAGTGATTATGTTCACAAAAGTTATTTTCAATTTGAATTATTGAATTTTAGTTTGATCAATATTTTTCACCTCGATACGCTGCAAAAGACCGGCGAGATTTTTACCAGCAATGCGGGTTTTGTGGTCATGCGGTTTATTGCTTTTGCTTATACCTATCATTACCTGAACTGGTTTTCAAAAACATCGGTCATCAAATGGCATAAGGTTCCCAGACAGACCTTGGTTTTGACGATGGCAATTTGGCTGTTGTCGATGGCGCTTTATGCTTATGATTACAATCTGGGATTGCAGGTTTTATTTTTCCTGAGCTTTTTGCATGTGCTTCTGGAATTGCCGCTCAATGTTGTGTCGTTTGCGGGTATAGGGAAGGCGCTGACTGGCAGCAGGCGCACTATTGCTGGGGTCGTTGAGAGGTAAGCGATCAAGCAACTGCAGAAAGCTTGCCCGCCTCCTGTTTCCAAAGACTATGTCCCAGCCAGTGCACTGAACAATGCCATCGCCACTCACAGCAGCCGGGTATTGAGGCCGCAGGCGCTGTCTATGTGCTCAATAGTCGTAGACTGTAGCAAATGCGGACGGCAACTCTTGGCGTGTCTGACGGAAGAGTTGCGGCCGTACTTCTGAGCAGGTGTACTAACTAATTTGTATATTCTTCCGACCCAATGGGTAACGGCCTTTGTTATCTTTAATGAAGATATTCAACTGCTCCAGCAATCCTGAACTGGCATTACGAGTGACGAAATTGAAGCTTTCATTCGTGCCTTCGATATCGTGGATATCAGCCAGTGCCAAGCCGCCTGCTACGTATTTTCCGTATTCGTTAGCAAGGTAACTGTTGCTGACGTCGCCTTCAGCAAAGGCGTCGGCTTTGTGCTCACCTATCCATTTCTCGACGATATAAGCCTGGGCATCGGGCTGGCCCTTGGCGACTTGGTCGACGTAGAGTATCTTGTTGGATTTGGCGTAACGTTTTTGTGCATCGATATCGGCTGTTGAATCGCGAGTGACGATGATGGTTTTGCCTACGAGGGTTTCGTAGTTGTTAAAGGCATCCTGATCGGCAGAGCGCACCAGCAATGACCTTTTAACATGAAAGTAGGAATCACTCCATGATGCACAGTCCCCTACCGGCCGGTCTGCACGTCGTTGAATACCCGCAGCGGCGATATCGCAGACATCTTCGCCAGGCAGAGTCCAAAGGTCCTTGAAGTCACGCTCTATCAATACAATTTGTAGCTTCGGCTTGAGCCCGTCGACAAAATTTTCCAGAGAGAAGACGTCCAGACCTGTGAACTTCTTATTCTCGTCTTTATAGCAAACTGGGGCGAACCCACCGTAAGTGCAGACGGTTAATTTACCGGGAAACAGGGTTGTGATTGTCGTTGCGTCTTTCATTTCATTTCCTTTTATTTGGTGAATGGAAAGCCTGCTGTTGAACTCATCGTGCGGAATGATCGTGTTAGTTACTCTTGTGGTTTGGCGGCACTCTGCGCTGTGTCATCCAGGCTTTCTACCTTCAACAATTCAGCAGTCGTCAGGATACCTATCTTGACGATGTTGTAGCCTTTCATGGCTTCGCAACGCAATGAGCCTTGGGTGCAGAAACGGATATCACCAAGGTAGTTTTCGTCGGGGTAGTAGAAGAACAGCATGTCACCCGCACTTTCTATGTTCATGGCGCGGTCCAGTACTTCTTCAGGGAATTTGCCTTGTGTTACCTTGAGCAGCCATTCGCGGAACCGTGGGATGGCAGCGGTGGAGATTTCTTTGGTGACTTTATTATGCGGGGCGTGAAAACCCAGGCGTGTCCGCTCCAGATGCTTGCTGGCGAGCATTTGTCTTTCTGTGCCAGCCATAAAAATGAGTGCGCAGGCAGACATGCAATTGCCATTGACTGCGGTGTTGATCTTGCCTTCTGTAATGAGCGCCGCAATGTCATAGGCGGCACGCATGTTGCCGCCAAGGCTTTCGGTCATCACTACTGTTTTGACCGGCCCTTCTTCCAGTTTTTTGCGGAATAAGTTACTGTCTTCCGGCACGACTTTGCCAAACAGTATCAGAGTCTCGTTGGACCTTAACATGGTCATGGCAGTGGCATTGCCAGATAAAAATATGGCGCACAGAGTGAGGAAAGCAAAAAGCTGTTTTAGATTCGATGGCATGACGGTAAGCTGCAATGTAGGGATTGGTAAAAAGAGAATTTTAATTCATGATGAAAGCTTGCCCATTTCTTGGTTTTTTGAATGAGTTTAACTTTTCATGGTCCGGCCATTAGACACTAAATATTCATCATTTGACAATGTTTTTATTGAATCATTTTCTGACAGGAGAGTCGGCTCGCCCCCTATGACCTGCGGGACTGACAACACCTGTCATGCCGATAACTGGAAAGCATCTCATCAACAGGGATAAATCTGGTATCTATGCGTTGCCCCACATACCGGTTAGTAACTCTTATCAGGTGATCAACTGTAAAATAAAAACCACTCGCCTTACTATTTATTTCAAGCACTCAACAATACCTGGAACAAGCCCTATGTCGAACACGCAATTTGCTTTCATCAACCGGGCCCTGGTGCCAGATCGCAAGACCCTGCAAACAGCAATTGATGACCTGGGCTTTGATCTGCAACTGCATCCAGATTTCACACCATTCGAAGATTCGGGGTTTTCACCATGCACTTTCAAAGGCGTAGAAGGCGCTGGATTTGAAATATCTTATGATGAAGCGGCAGAGCTGATTGAAGAAGACGAAGAACTCGCTGCGCTGGCCGATGGCCGGGATTATTGCATCAGCCTGGTATGGCATAGCAGCATGAAGGATCTGGCATGCGCCATGATAGTCAGTAGTGCGTTGGCAAAATATTTTGACGCCATCATTTCTTATGACGGCGATGAACCCGAGAGTATTGAAGAGTTATTGGAGGGAACTGCCGAAGCCATAGAGTCAGCGATGAATGAAGATGAAGACTCTGACGAATATTCAGCACCAGAAAACTCGCCAGCCATAAATTTGAGTGTCAACGAGTATGATATTGAAGAGCTGTTGGCCACACCCAATTCTTATCTCTTGAATCGTCAAAGAATGGCATTAATGGAATTGTGGGCGAATGGCACGATAACACCGAAACAACGTGCAGATATGGACAAAATTGATGCTGCCCTACACAAGTTAAAAAACCAGTGACTTCCCAAGGCGGAATGATGTGCGTCTAAGTGTGATTTTTTAATTATAGTAAAACTGGTTCATCCGGCAATTCGTTCTTATTCTCGCCATTTGCCGGAGAATGTATCATCAAATGTTTGCCAACAGCCTGTACGCCTTTGATGGCACCTTCTTCATAATGCCCCAGTTTAAAGGCGTCTTCCATTAAGTGGCAAATCTGGTTCCAGACATCAATTCCAGTTTTACGATAGATCCCTCTGTCAGCAATGATTTCCACTTCGCGATCTGCCAGCAGCACATAGATCAAGACGCCGTTATTGTATTCTGTGTCCCATACTCCCTGCTGGGAAAAGACTTCTATGGCACGTGCCCTGGTGGTCTGATCTGCAAAAAGTGCGTGGCAGTCGAGCGCACATTCTATGACAAAGCGGATTTGCCCCTGGTGTGTAGCTTCATTCTCCTTGATGGCAAGTTCTATGGCATGCAGGCTCTTGGCCGGGAAGACACGTTGTAGTTGGGACTGGCTGCTCAGCAAGTGTTTTGCGATACGCCGGAAATTGAATTTTTTCATATCACCACCGCCCCGATGCACCGCCACCGCCAAAGCCATCACCGCCGCCACTGAAACCTCCCCCGCTACCGCCAAAGCCTCCGCGTCCTGATCCGCCATAATAGGCACCAATACCACGTGCGCCCAGCACGCCGCTAAACAGACTGAATACCATGGCGATGATAGCGGCCAATACCGCCATGGAAACAGCGCCTATGACAAACCAGGCGATGACACCGACCACACCACCAGTAATGATAGCACCTGGCAACCTGCCAAAAATGGCACGCAAAACACCTCCGACGACTAAGGCCAGTACAAATAATATTGGCGCATATTGCTGGAAGCCACCGATATCTACCGATCTGCCCTGGGTTTGGGCAGGCAAGGGCTCGCCATCAATGACGCGCATGATCTGGTCAGTACCTGCTTTGATGCCTGCGTAATAGTCGCCTTGCTTGAAGTAAGGTGTCATGGTTTCGGCAATGATGCGCTTGGCCGTGGCGTCATTGAGGACTCCTTCGAGGCCATAACCGACTTCTATGCGCATGGTGCGGTCATTTTTGGCGACCAAAAGAATGACACCGTCATCCACTTTCTTGCGCCCCAGCTTCCATTGTTCTGCCACGCGCAAGGCATACTGTTCTATGCTTTCTGGCGCGGTAGTTGGCACTATCAACACGGCGACCTGGCTGCCTTTTTTATTTTCAAAACTTTGCAGGCTTTGCTCCAGAGTAGTTTTTTGCTCAACGCTGAGTGTGGCAGTCTGGTCTGTGACGCGGGTTTGTATGGGTGGTACGGCAATCTGTGCGTGAGCGCCAAGGGAAAACAGCAGCATGCAGGTTAAGAATACTACCGCTGTTTTTCGCAAGGTATTCATTTTGCGCTGCCTGCACTATTCACTGCAGGCGCAGCAAAGTCTACCTTGGGTGGTTTGGCAATTTCTTTTTCATTCTCCACCGCGAAATTGGGCTTGACCTGATAGCCAAACATCATAGCTGTCAGATTGGATGGGAAGGAACGCACCAGTACATTGTATTCTTGCACTGCCTTGATATAGCGGTTGCGCGCTACGGCAATGCGGTTTTCTGTACCTTCAAGCTGGGCTTGCAGGTCACGAAAATTGGCGTCGGATTTGAGTTGTGGATAATTCTCGGTGACAACCAATAATCTGGACAAGGCACCGGACAATTCACCCTGTGCTGACTGGAACCTGGCAAAGGCTTCTGGATTGGAAAGCAGTTCAGGCGTGGCCTGTATGCTGCCAACTTTGGCGCGGGCATTGGTAACACCCAGCAATACATCTTTCTCTTGTGCTGCAAAGCCTTTGACGGTATTCACCAGATTAGGCACAAGATCAGCGCGACGCTGGTACTGGTTTAATACTTCAGACCAGCTAGACTTGATTTGCTCGTCACCGCTCTGGAAACCATTGTAGCCACAGCCCGACAACATCAGTATTGCCATCATCGACAATAATAGCCCCAGTTTGTGCATTTTGATTTCTCCTGATTGAACCTGCGAGATTAAGCGCATACGATTATTTTCCTGTTGAGGGTGATGGTGGCATGTCGCGCGTACGACTTCGGTGCGTTGGCGTACGGTTTGTTTTATTGTCTGATACAGACTGCGCATCAATATTGAGATTGCACAAAGTTTGATGAAACGGATCTATAAGAAGCAAAACCCCGCAGGGCTTGCGCCCAACGGGTTATTTAATCATGCCAGACTTGCCTAACACTTTACATGGCATCAGCAGCCAGATCAGGCATGGGTTCTTACCTGGTTACGCAGGGCTTTGATCAGGTCATGATTGCGCAGCACGCCTTGATACTGGCGTTCTACAACCAGGCGTACGTGGGTAGGCAAGTCTTTTTCCAGGGCTTTTCGATAGGCTTTCACGGCAACATCTTCGCCGCGTTCGCACTCATTGAGCACCGTTTCATCATCCTTGCCGGTAATGGCAGTACGGATATTGGTCCATGCACGGTGCAACGCACCTGATACGCTGCTGCTGGTCTCTGGATCGCCACCCTGATTACGTACCAGTTCTTGTAACTCACTCACTGCAAGCGCACATTCACGCCCACGTTCAGCCAGCATGGCTTTCAGTTGTGGATGGCGGCCACTGGCATCTTCGGAACAGACTTTAAATCCTTCTTCGCCATCTTTGCTGGTTTCTATCAGATCGTTCAAGGTAGAAATGATGTCGTCGTTATCCATGATGTTTCCTTTATTGGTAGTGAAAAAGCCGGCGTTAATGCTGAAGACGGTTGCCGACTGTATGCCGCTACATAGTCGCTATATAGTCGCCATACGAGCAGGCAGAGCAGCTTGCCGATAACTTGCCTGTCATCATGATTACTGGCATGACAGGAATTTCGTCAAGGAAAATATCTCTCTTTGACATAAACACATACTAAAAGCCTGAGCGATTTATGCGTATCGGACATGGGCTTACTGCCATGTAGGAGCCCAAGAGATGAAGCTTCAAACTTTAAATTTTGACCTTGTCGGATACCTGGGCTCCAGATGACAGAAATTTAGCTTGCCTACAGTGATTTACCACCGGGCAGAGCCGATTTACTTCATCTATTCCTACAAAGCCTGGTGTTCATGTCCTATATGGTGGCATTTGGGCCGATGCTAGTATGCAATGCAAGTCGATAACAATACAGCTACATGCTGGCGAGGTACGAATTAGCATTGGTTTGCCGCATAGATCAGGATTCACCAATTTTCTGGAGAAATCGCAATGAATACATGTCTATTTAAAAGTGGGGTATTTTTTTTGCAGGGCGCACTTAGCTTAGGCATAGGTCAACTGCTTGGCAAGCAGCACTTGCGTGCCAGCGGCTATCAAATGATGACTAATGCCAGATGCCAGGTTGCCATCGCTGATGCCCAAAAGGTGATCCGGCAGTGCATCAAACGTCAGCAAAATAGTCTCACTTCGATTTCAAGGCCCTGAGCACAGATGATCTAAAACAATTGAATACAACCTGGAGATATATATGATAGCCCCAAAACATTTATTCCTCGTCGCCGGTCTTGCCAGTTGGGCCTTGATGACTGCTTTTGGCAAAAAAAGGTACCACGATAGACATACTGCAAAGAAATTGCACAAAACTGAAATCAGTACCTGGGAAGGCGAAGGTGGCAATTTACCTCCAAAAGGAGGCCACCCAGCTACAGAAAATGGTGCGGCACCTCAATAAGTCTGTATGAACAATATTCCGGCACACACTATCTGAAGCAGCGCGCTGGTCTTGATCAAAGAAAAAGGAGTAATCATGCCTAACAACCCAAGCAATAGTGCAGCCCCGGCGACCGGGACAACTGCAAACAATACCAATAATCCTTCCATACCTTTTCCGACCAGTGATAATCCCCCACCCCTGGTGGAACAGGTCCAGGAAAAAACGACCGATGCAATCCAACCTGTAGTCGAGAAATTGGCTGCAATTAAAGAGCAGGCTGCCACCACATTGAGCTCAGGCGCCAGTCAGGCACTGACGAAACTAGGCGAACACTGTGAAAAGCTCTATATATCACAGGCTAAACTACTCGATACCTGCCGTGTTCAGGTGAGAAAACAGCCTATGACGATGCTGGGCATAGCTGTGGCAACCGTGGTGACACTCGGCGTCTTATTCGGCCGCCGGACGCGCTAGCAAACCAGGCGCCAGAAAGAAGCGCAGGACAAACCTGTCTATTTTGGCAGCCCCTCACGCCCTCTCTCAAAGAGCAGCAAGATTTGTCTTGTTGCTCTTATTGCGGACAGGGCACACCATTTTCGCAAATGGTTTCCAGCCAATTACTTGTTCAGACAAATGCGGCACAGACTAAACGTGGCTAAAGCTATGGACTACGCACTGACGACAAGGAGTTTTGACGATATTTACCCATATTCTGCTGAGGTGCTATGCTATAACAACAAGTAAGGGCATATTTGTGGATCCGTGCCTGGGTATGAAAAAGCATGGTGAGTGTTTAAAAACTCCCAGGATTCAGGTTTAATGGATTTTTTTGATGCCGCATAGCAACTAGTTGACGTAATTTGTGCATTCACAAATTTGAAGGAAGAAAATGATACGTATCGCAGTCTGTGACGACCATCAAATTGTACGGGCCGGCTTCAAACAAATATTTTCAGAAGTCAGCGACTTCGAAGTCGTGGCAGAAGCGACGACTGGCCGTGAAGCTTTGGAGATCGCCAGGAGAGAAGCTTGTGATGTCATGCTACTCGATATCAGCATGCCGGACCAAAGCGGCATCGACACTTTGCGTACTATCAAACTAGGGCAGCCAGATTTACCTATTTTGATTTTAAGCGGTTACCCGGCACAGCAATATGCAGTGAATCTCTTGAAAATGGGTGCCAATGGCTACTTGAACAAGGAGTGCGATGCCGACGAACTGATCAAGGCTGTCAGAACAGTATCCACCGGGCGTCGTTATGTGAGTGCAGACGTGGGTGAAATTCTGGCACAGGGATTTGACCATGATGTAGAAACAGCCTTGCACACGGAATTGTCTGACCGTGAATTCCAGGTATTTTTAAGACTGGCCAAAGGTGAGTCTGTATCTGACATTGCTGTCACACTGTCACTCAGTGTGAAAACCATCAGCACCTATCGCACCCGTGTCATGGAGAAAATGAATCTGCAATCAAATTGCGATCTGACGTATTACGCAATGAAAAATAATTTGCTGGAGTAGGCAAGCGAAACCAGGTACAAACGAACTGGGAAAAAGGGAGAAAACGAGGGAGAAAAGCTATTCTGAGGCTTGCAGTACAGCATAAAGAGCCAGCGCCTGGATGTGACCTACCAGGCCATCCATTTCACGGGATTTATCAAAAAAACCTTCTGCCCCCAGTGACATGGTGCGTGTTTTCAAAGCATTGCTAGGGTTGCTGGTAAATACCAGGCGTGAGCCATATTGACAACCATCGCTGTGCAAGCCAGACAATACCGCCAGACCACTGCCTTCACGCAAGCCTATGTCTACAATGGCGACATCCCACTCGATAGAGCGCAATTGATACAAAGCTTCTTTTTCACTTTCTGCGAAACCGATGACTTCTATATTTTCCGCCTGCTGCAATACCTCTATCAGCACTGAGCGAATTCTTTCCGCATCTTCGATTAAAAATACTTTCAATTTTTTCTTGTCGTTCATTTTGTCCCAAACTCTTGCGAACTGAAACTCGCTGTGACCAGACTGCATGCATCTTTATGTAGCCTCAATGGAAATCATTTTAAGGAGACTTATCTTGATTAGCAATAAGCTTTCACGGAATAGCTTGTAGGAATAAACCTACCTTTTTAAATTTCTGGGGCTAGAAGAAATTTTCAAAAATTTATGACACATAATTTATCAATTCAGGTATTGTTTTTCATAGGCTGTAAGTGATGAAAACCACACTCGTGAAAAAACATGATTGCAAATCCACATGGATAATTTTAGTTTTCTTCACCAATCACGTGATGCATCCAGGTGCTATTTGAGGAAATTCTCATGAAAAAAAACACATCGACTTCGATACCGCTATACATCACTTTCTTATTTGTGACCTGCCTCTTCATTTTGATCGGCAATGCCTACTCCGCTTACCAGAATATGGAAAAACTCAAGATCAACAATGATTGGGTAGAACATAACTGGAGCGTCAAAGACAAGCTCAAGAATATCAATCTGCTTATCATGGATTCCGAAAGTAGCCTGCGTGGCTATTTTATGTCCGGCAATGAAGTTTATTTGCGTCCCTGGGGAATAGCCAGGAGCAAGCTGGCAAATGATTTCAAGGAACTGGAAAGACTATTGCAAAACAATCCGGCGCAGATCAAAAACCTGGCAGAATTACGCAGGCTGTATGACAGAAAAACAAAAATCTTTGAAGCCGCCATGTCAACCTATAGAGAATTTGGTCTGACAGGTATCGTCGAGATATCTAAAGTTGGTGATGACCGGGATGTCATGGATGAAATCAGACTGCTGGATATCATCATGGAAAAGGAAGAGAACGAGGTATTGGCAGCCAGGCGCCAGAATTTTTACAAGGAATATAAAGATGCCCTCTTTTTTGGTACGGCAACCAATAGCATTGCATTACTGGTATTGATACTGTTTTACCGCTTGATTTACCGCAGTTTTTATAAACAGCGTGGCATAGAAAACGCATTGAAGATCGCCAACGATAATCTGGAAAGCACAGTATTAAAACGTACTGAACAATTATCGGTCTTGTCGCACCATTTATTGAATGTATCAGAAAAAGAAAAGGCCAAACTCGCACGGGAATTGCATGATGAGATGGGCTCAAATCTGACGGCGATCAGCATGGATATCTCGGTCGTCACAGAGAAACTCAAGGACAAAGAACCTGAACTCGCGAAACAATTGCAAAGAACCAAGCGCGCCTTGCTTGACACCGTGGATTTGAAGCGACGCATCGTAGAAGACTTGCGTCCAAGCATGCTGGACAATCTGGGCTTGTCTGCATCCATTCAGCATTACTGCGAAGAAGCGATGACGATCGCTGGCTTATCTTATGTCATCGATATCACGGAAGATTTCGACACCATAGATCCGGCCTGGTCTATAGCCCTGTTTCGTATCACCCAGGAATCGTTGAACAATGTCATCAAGTATGCGCAGGCCACCGAAGTCAAGATCAGCCTGAAACGTACTGACAAGGGTTTGTGGCTGCAGGTTCTCGACAACGGCATAGGCATACAGAACGAAGCCTTTACCAAGCCAAAATCGCATGGCATATTGGGTATGCGTGAACGTGCTTTGTTGTTAGGTGGCAGTTTTTCTGTAAAGCCAGGTGAAAAAAACCGTGGCACTGTCGTCGAGGCTTTTATTCCTTTCAAGGTATAAAAAAGCCCCGTTGCTTTCACAACGGGGTTTTGGATTGTACTGATATGTAGGTACTAGTGTTAATTGGGCTTATTAGCTCATGCCTCTCAAACACATTAGCGTGCCATAGCAGTAGAAAGAATTTGTTCAAATTCTTGTTTGGACACGCGATAACATTCACCAGCATGCATCTCCAGACCTTCACGATCGAGCATAGTGATATTGCCGCGTTTATACTGGATCAAACCTTCATGCTGCAATTTTCCAGCTGCCTCAGTGACACTTTCGCGACGCACACCCAGCATATTGGCAATCATTTCCTGGGTTACTTTTATTTCATTGCAGTGCAGGCGATCCAGCCTGTCCAGCAACCAGCGTGACAATTGCTGGTCTATTGAATAGTGACGCCCACATACAGAATTTTGTGCCATCTGCGCGAACAAAGCCTGAGTATAACGCATCAGTATTTGCTGCAACTTCCCGCATTTGGCATAAGCTTCTTTCAATACCGAAGCCTTGAGTTTATACGCGTCACCAGCGCATTGCACCATGGCTGTACCCAGAGCGCGCTCACCAATTACAGCAGATATACCCAACAGACCTTCGTGCCCCGTTACACCGATTTCAGTCACGTCCCCATCCGCCAGTACATACAACAAGGCGACTACTGCGGTGGTAGGGAAATAGACATGGGTCAGTTTTGCACCATATTCATAAAGTTCTTTGTCAAATGGCAGATGTACCAGTTCCAGATGTGGCAAGAGAAATGCAAGCTCGTCTTCAGGTAGAGCAGCGAGGATATCGTTTTGTATAGGTTCATCCAGCAGACCAATATCTGTTGCGCTGACAGCCGGAGTGTAATCAACTGAATATCTGCGATGCAGCGTTCCACCAGAAATCAGCGACGGATGTGCGGTCATGGAAACCTGTGTTTGAGTGATATTCATTTTTTTCCTCTTTTCAAAAACATCCAATGTGGTTTTGGTTCCTGCGATAATCGCCAGGTGCAAACCTTATTTACCTGATATTGACATCATCTGTTTTTCAGAACTTTAATGATGTCTGTCAAACTGATTACACTTTAGTTTGTTATTCTTAAAACAGGCATCAGAGAGTCTGGTAGCCGCTTGTACGCTGAACGCGCTGCACAATGTGGGACTGGTCCTACAAGAGAAATGCTCTGCTGCATGTATATCCATTTGTCTTAAGGATAAAGTGCGGGATAAAGTGCGGAATAAAGTGCGTTATCGCACTGACATATGAACACGCGAAATTTATGATCTCCCTCATCACTAACAATGGGGAATGATCATGAATATCTGCAAGAAAACTGCCATCGCCATAACTCTGACTGCATCTGCCATGTTGACCGCTTGCGGTAGCTCACCATCCATGACAGCGGCATATCCAACCTCACAGGAGGTCTATAACAACTATGGCGTGATTGAATCAATACAGCTGGTGCAACTGACAAGTGAGAACAAAGGCCCTGGTGCTGGTGCTGTTGTTGGCGGCATCGTTGGCGGTATTTTGGGTAATCAGGTGGGAGGTGGCTTGGGTAATGCAGCTGCCACTGCTGCAGGTGTCGTTGGTGGTGCTATCGTCGGTAACAATATAGAGAAAAATAATCGCAACCAGCAATTACGTGAAGCATATCAAATCAACGTGCGTCTGGACAACGGCGTTTATCAAAGTGTCATACAGGACAATATTGTCGATCTGCGTGTCGGTAATCGCGTCTATGTACAAAACAATCATGTCTATCGTAACTGAGGCATGCAATACATATTAAAAAAAGCCATACCTGGCGGGGTATGGCTTTTTGACTTTGATTGAAAGTTTATTCTTGATCAGCGCTTGAGCCTGGCAGTGACAGTATAAGCACCATGATAATAATCGCAAGATATGGATGAAACCGCCTGCAGTGTGAAAACTGGCCCGGCAATCGCAGGATCAGCAAGATAAAGCAATGTATGTAGCACGATATACCCTTGCGTCTTCAGACTGATTCGACAAACCTGAAGCAGACTGCACTACGCTTCAGACCGGCCTCAATCACTCAGTAACTCTGCAACGGCCTGCATGCCATCTACATGTTCAGACACGGCTTTAACAATCACGATAATGGGTACTCCCAGTAATAGACCCCAGGCACCCCATAGCCATCCCCAGAACAGGAGCGAGATAAAAACCGCTGCAGCATTCATCTGGGTAATGCGGCCTGTCATCCAGGTAGTCACCATCGTGCCGACCAGCGTCGCAATCGCAATCGAAACACCCGCCACCAGCAGGGCCATGGAGATAGTACCAAACTGCACATAGGCAATCAGGCAGGCTGCCAGGGCCATTAACAGCGAACCAAAATAAGGAATGACATGCAACAAACCACTGGTTAGCGCCCAGGCACCTGCATTTTCAAGGCCTATAAGATGAAAAGCAATCCAGGTCAGCAACGCCAGTATGCCATTAGTGATCAGTAGCATGAACATGTATTGCTGCACCGAGGTATTGATCTTGCTGAGAATCTGGACAGTGATACGCTTCTGTGTCAGTGAGGGGCCGGTAATTTTAACCAGCTTGCGCTTGAACTTGTCACCAGACAGTAACAGGAAGAAAACCAGGAATAACATCATCACCGTCTGCCCAAGCAAATCCATGATACCAAGCGACCCAGCCAATAGTAATTCGCGCAATTTCAACACCGGCGGTTCGTTGACTACGGTTTTCTTCACAGTAGATGAAGTACCCGTCGTAGCCTGGCTGGTCACCTTTTCTATTTCAGTAGCTGCCGTCTGCATTTTTTGCATCAAGCCGTTCTGTCCATACTGTAGCTTGCTCATTTCCGTAGAAAACTTGCGGGTCGCAACAGGCAGTTGGTCAAGAATGGCATCAAATTCAGTATGCAAAGAACTGACCTGCGTGACGATGATGGTTAACATGCTGAGCATGACCATGGTAGCGGCAATGACACGTGGTATGCGTAGACGCTGCAATGCATCTACCAAAGGTGATAAGGTATAGGCAATGAAAATACCAAAGGTCAGAGGAATAAAAAACCGCTGAGCTGCACGCAGAGCAAAAATGAAGGCAACGGTGGCCAGTATGGTTAAGGCTACGCCGCGTGCGTTAACATGGATACCAGGAAATAATTGTGCTTGTGTCTCAGCCGCAGAAGTAGCATCAATGGGTGTGGGATCAGAAACAATAGCGTCGACGTCCTGCTTGCAGTCATCGCCCTCAGTTGCATCAGGAAGAGTGGGTATAGGCAGGTCCATCGCTTTGGTCCATTTATTGTGATTATTTTTTATAAGCCTATTAATGCTTTGACCGGACAACTGCCGGAGTGGGTAAGCGCTACCACCTTATCAGTCATAATCCCACATAAATCCGTACCGCTTGACATCAAGCTTCCGATTTATCACATCAACGTGCCTGATGCAATAAACCGGAAGTACTTTGAACTTAGTGCTTGCTTCTTTCCTTGAGTGCTTCTCTGACGTTACCCAGACTTTTTTGCATGCTGCCCTCTACCTGCTTGGCAGCACCTTTGACCTGCTGTTCTTTGCTACCGACAAGTTTGCCCGCTTCTTGTTGGACTTTACCTGCCACTTTTTTTGCCGCGCCTTTTACTTGATCTGAATTCATCATGAAACTCCTGTTTGAAAGATTAAGTCTGCATAAAATTTTTTTGCACTTCAATCATGTTAGCGGTAACTGGACATCAATTTTTTTGATGATTTACCCAAGCTTGATAGAAGTAAAGCCAGTCTATTTTGTGAGAATATTTATTTCAGTGCGCTAGCGAACACACGTAAAAAAACTCCACAATCAGTAAAATCCCTGGTCGTGGAGCAGAGGACAATCACGTCTGGCTGTCACGTGACTGTCGGTGAAAACGTGCAAGGACGATGACGAAGCAGTGCTATCTTAAAATAGCAGATTACCGTAACCATTATTAACGACGTGATGCATATAGAACTCATTTCATAAATAGGGTGAGATGCGTTTACCTCATAACGTGGGCTGGCAAGGATAAAAGCAGGGGTTTCGTGCAGCATGCTGCACGCCTGTGTACAATGTGCGCT
>JACQDX010000099.1 GCA_016200895.1 Burkholderiales bacterium | reverse complement strand
TAGGAGCCTTCGGCGGATATCCGCAAAAAGCTCCAATTCTGCGCCTCGACGTTCAAATCGAGACCAGATAAAAACATCAATTTATGCAAACAAATCATTGACTTATAAACCCCTGATGTGAAAACGTTGGGACACTAGTGAGTTCATTTAAACATTATCTTCTCAAATTATGTTTTAGTCAGACCAATTAGTACTACTTGGGATGGAGCTATGTATAGAACAACTTGTGAAGAATTTGGCGGATTAGGAACTAGTCCATTTGGAAAAAAAATCTTAACGACTAGAACACCATTAATAGCTCACGAATTATATTTAGTATCGAAAGACAATGAGGAGCAGAACATTATTTTATTTCCTTTTGTCAGGTTACTTGATATCGAGCAGGAACATGGAATTGAAAGTTTTTACTTCTATAGTTCTCATCAAAGTCAGCAGAAAAGTACCCAAGCACAAAATAGTTTTTTATTCATTTCGCATCAACAAATCTCAAAGCAAAGTCAAGTTGATACGCATATCAAGTTAGAAAAAATATTTCAATGAAACAAACATCGAATAACCTCGCGACCGAATCCTGGGCGATTGCCGACCTGCTCCGTGGTGACTTCAAGCAGAGCCAGTATGGCCGCATTATTTTGCCGTTTTGCCTGTTGCGTCGTTTAGAATGCGTGCTGGAAGCCAGCAAGCAAGTCGTGCTGGCAGAGCAGCAAAAAATAGAAAGCATGAAACTGCCCGAAGAGGCCCAAGAAAAATTGCTGCTGCGTGCGACTGGTGGCCTGAGTTTCTTCAACACCTCCAAAATGGATTTGTCCAAACTGGGTGAAAACGGCATCAAGGCCAATCTGGAAAGCTATATTCAGAGTTTTTCCAAAGACGCGCGTGAGATTTTTGAATACTTCAATTTTGCTGAATTCATAGCACAGCTCAACGATGCCAATTTGCTCTACAAGGTCGTGCAAAAAGTACGCACCATAGACCTGAGCACTTACGCCGTGTCCAACCATGATATGGGCCTGGTGTTTGAAGAACTGATACGCCGCTTTGCTGAAAGCTCGAACGATACTGCTGGTGAACATTTCACCCCTCGCGACATCGTACGCCTGACCACCTCACTGGTGTTTACGGAAGACGACAAAGCCTTGAGCACCCCGGGGACGATTCGCACCATCTATGACCCTACCGCAGGCACTGGTGGATTCTTGTCATCTGGCATGGAATATGTACATGAGCTAAATCGCGATGCCAGAATGGTCGCATTTGGACAAGAGCTTAACCCTGAGAGCTATGCCATCTGTAAAGCAGACATGCTGATCAAAGGGCAAGAGGTCAAAAACATCAAGCTTGGCAATACCCTCTCTAACGATCAACTGTATGGCGAGCGCTTTAACTACATGCTGTCCAATCCTCCCTTTGGCGTCGATTGGAAAAAGATAGAAGAAGACATCATCAAAGAGCACAATGAAAAAGGCTACGATGGTCGCTTTGGCGCGGGCTTACCCAGAGTCTCTGATGGATCTTTACTGTTCCTGCTGCATCTCATCAGCAAGCTGCGCGACGTCAAGGATGGCGGTGGCCGCATAGGTATTATCCTCAATGGCTCTCCCCTGTTCACAGGCGGCGCGGGTTCGGGCGAGTCTGAAATCCGCCGTTATATTCTGGAAGCCGATTTGCTGGAAGCCATCGTCGCCCTGCCTACCGATATGTTTTATAACACCGGCATCGCCACTTATGTCTGGATACTCTCCAACAAAAAACCAGAAGAGAAAAAGGATCTGGTACAACTGATCAACGGCAGCAACCTCTACAGCAAAATGCGCAAGTCATTGGGCAGCAAGCGTAATGAAATGAGCGCCGATGACATCGCCACCATCATCCGCTGCTTTGGTGATTTTGAAGCCGTTGATGCGCGTGAACTGGATAAACCTACCGAGCAAAGAAGTAATCGCGGCAGACAATCGGCAAACCCAAAGACTGAGGCAGCCAAGACCTTTGCCGCCAAGATTTTCAAGACCCATGAATTTGGCTACCGCCGCATTACGATAGAGCGCCCATTAAGACAGTCTTACCAGTTCTCTGATGAGCGCATTGCCACGCTGCGTTTTGAATCAGGCGCATTGAACAGCATCATGCAATGGGCATACGCAGAATTCGCAACTCTGCCAAGCGCTATCTGGAGCGATGCACCGGATTGCCCACACTATGGCGAGCTTGGTCTCCATGAAGATGCCATACGCCGTTATATCAAAACGCATTTTGCTGACCTCAAAGAAAAGCAAATCAAAGACCTGCTTAATCGTGACACTTGGTTAAACGCCAAAGCCAGCATGCTCAAAGCCCAGGCCCTGCAAGCGCAGATAGGCAAGTCACAGTTTGATGACATGAATGACTACGATGAGGCCATTGCCAAAGCAGCCAAGCTGGCCAACATCAGCCTGGACGCCAAAGACAAAAAAGTCATCGAAGCCGCAGTGAGCTGGAAAAATCCAGCCGCCCTGCCCGTCATCAAAAAAATCCACAAAACCAAGGCCGCCCCTATCTACGGCCTGTTTAAGGTGGATGGCAAAATCATAGAATACAAAGCCGATGGCGACCTGCGTGATTTTGAAAACGTCGCCCTCGATCCATCCAAAACAGTCAACGAGATCAACGAAGCCTACTTCAAAAAAGAAGTACAACCGCACGTACCCGACGCCTGGATAGATGCCAGCAAAAAAGACGATAAAGACGAGCAAATCGGCATCGTCGGCTATGAGATACCCTTCAACCGCCATTTCTACCAATACCAGCCCCCGCGTGATCTGGCTGAGATAGATGCGGATCTGGATGCAGTCAGCGCAGAGATCATGAAGCTGCTGCAAGAGGTGCATTCATGAGCAAATCTAAGCTGATCAATGGCGCGCAGCCCGATTTTGCTGAAGTCGTACACCTGATCACAGCCGCACGCCAGCATGCCTATCAAGCCGTCAACACCACCTTGATAGAACTGTATTGGCAAGTTGGTGCCTACATCAGCAATAAAATCAAGGCCGCAGAATGGGGCGATGGTGTGGTCGATGCGCTGGCAAAACATTTAGCGATCACGCAGCCTAACCTCAAAGGCTTTACCCGCGCCAATCTGTTTCGCATGCGCCAGTTTTATGAGACTTATCAAAATGATCAAATTGTCGCACCACTGGTGAGACAATTGCCGTGGACACATAACCTGATCATCTTAAGCCAAAGCAAGCGCCCCGAAGAACGCGAGTTTTACTTGCGCATGGCAGTGCAAGAACGCTGGAGCAAGCGCGAGCTGGAGCGCCAATTCAATACGGCCTTGTTTGCTCGTGCGGTATTGCAACCGCCAAAAGTGTCAGCAGTGCTGACGCAATTACACCCCGAAGCCTTAAACGTCTTTAAAGACAGCTACATCGTCGATTTCTTAAGTCTGCCAGAGCAACACAGCGAGGCTGATTTGCACCAGAGCCTGCTCGCCAAATTAAAACATTTCTTGCTCGAACTTGGGCGCGATTTTTGTTTTGTCGGCAGTGAATATCCTGTGCAAGTCGGCAAACAAGACTTTGCACTCGATCTCTTATTCTTCCATCGCGGTTTAAACGCACTGGTAGCGATTGAACTCAAAGTGGATAAATTCCAGCCAGAGCACTTAGGTAAACTCAATTTCTACCTGGAAGCCCTGGACCGCGACCACAAAAAACCACATGAAAACCCCGCCATCGGCGTACTGCTATGCGCCAGCAAAGATGATGAAGTCGTTGAATACGCGCTCAGCCGCAGCCTCTCACCCGCCATGATTGCTGAATACCAGACACAACTGCCCGATAAGAAACTGCTACAAGCGAAGCTGCATGAGTTTTATCTGTTGAATCTGGCGCAGGAGGAGGCGTTATGAGTCGGTATAAGGTTTATTCAGACTATTGCGATTCGGGTTTGTCGTGGTTAGGTAGAATGCCAAACCATTGGAAGATAATCAAAGCAAAATATATTTTTCAGAGAGTTCAAAGAGAAGTACGCCCAGAAGATGGTGTAGTTACGGCGTTCAGGGACGGGCAAGTCACATTACGGACGAACAGGCGTGTCGAGGGATTCACTGAATCGATTAAGGAAATCGGATATCAGGGTGTGCGAATGGGTGACTTGCTTGTACATGCGATGGATGGGTTCGCAGGAGCAATTGGCGTTAGCGATTCTGACGGAAAATGTTCACCCGTTTGTTCAGTATGCGTGCCAATAAAACCAACCAATACACACGTGCAATATTACGGTTACCTTGTGCGTCAATTAGCGGTAACTGATTTCATAACATCCCTTGCGAAAGGAATTCGCGAGAGATCAACTGAATTTAGATTCAACGAATTTTCCGGTCTGGAGTTAGCATTTCCGCCGATTTCTGAACAACAAAAAATCACCAATTTCCTCGACTATGAAACCGCCAAGATCGATATCCTGATCGCGAAGCAACAAGAGTTAATCAAGCTTCTGAAAGAAAAACGGCAGGCGGTGATTAGTCATGCCGTCACCAAAGGCCTCAACCCCAACGCCCCCATGCGCGACTCCGGCTTGGAGTGGCTAGGCCAAGTGCCGGAGAATTGGACCGTTTCGAAGTTCAAATATTTGGTCATTGAAGGTTCAGCAGGACCATATGGATCATCCTTAACAAAATCCATGTATACATCTTCAGGTGTGAGAGTCTATGGACAACAGCAAGTTATACCTGATGATTTTACAATCGGTGATTACTATATTTCCGAAGATAAGTTCGAGAGCATGCGTCGATATGAAGTTTTTTCTGAAGAAATACTGATCAGCGTAATGGGGACGGTTGGGAAAGTAGCTATCGTTCCTTTTGGAATAGAACGCGGGATAATCAATCCACGACTAGTAAAATACAGAATTCAAAAAGAAAAAATACTTCCTCAATTTGTAAAGGCATCAATTTTAAGCGATGTAAACCAGTCTCAGCTTTTGTTTGCGGCGCAAGGATCGACAATGGATGGTCTAAACATGCGAATACTCGGAGAATTGCCAATTGCATTTCCGTCTTTAGATGAGCAGGAAAAAATCCTAGAGGAAATTTCAAGGCAGGATATGAAATTTTCTTTGTTATTAGTTAAGGCACAAAGAACTGCAGATTTATTGGCTGAACGCCGCACAACCCTAATCTCCGCAGCCGTCACTGGAAAAATTGACGTACGCGACTGGCAAGCACCCAGCAACACGGCCTTAGCCGCCTGATAGCGTGTGACTAAACCAAGCCTCCACCAGAGAACCTCTTTATGAGCAAAGCCAACGAACTGACCTTCCAAAACGACATGATACGCCAGCTCGTGGCCAATGGCTGGCTGCTCGGCAAGGCAGAGCATTACAGCCGTGAACTGGCTTTGTATCCTGGGGATGTGCTGGGTTTTGTCAAGGACACGCAAGACGAGCAATGGCAGAAGTTCTGTGCCTTGTATCCGGTGCAGCCTGAGCAAAAATTACTGGAACGGCTGGCGCAGCAGCTCAACAAGTCCGACCCGAATGCGGCGAACAAAGAGATACGTACCTTTGGCACCCTGGGTGTCTTGCGGCATGAGCTAAAAGACCGTGGCACGCGCTTTTCGCTATGCCAGTTTGCGCCTGAGCATGACTTGAACCCGGATACCTTGGCACGCTATAAGCAAAACCGCTTGCGTGTGGTGCCTGAGTTGACGTATAGCCCATGGTTGAAGGAGGCGGATGGTACGCCGCTGGAATCTACCGTTACCGATGAGTCTGCGAGTTTGAAAGCAAAAGCCTGGCGTATTGATCTGGTTTTGTTCGTCAATGGCATCCCGGTTGCGACTTTGGAATTGAAGTCTGAATTCAAACAGGCGGTGCATAATGCCATGCGCCAGTACCGCACTACGCGCTTGCCAATTGACCCTGTCACCAAAAAGCCTGAACCTTTGCTGACTTTCAAGCGTGGTGCGCTGGTGCATTTTGCAGTGAGCCAGTACGAAGTTTATATGACGACCCGGCTGGAAGGCGAAGATACTTTCTTCTTGCCCTTTAACAAGGGCACGCATGAGGGTGGCGCTGGTAATGATGTGCCTGAAGATGTGACGCAATACGCAACCGACTATTTGTGGAATGAAGTTTTATTGCCCGACAATCTGCTCAAGATTTTGGGTCGCTATGTGCATTTGCAGATAGAAGAAAGAGAAGACTGGGAAGGCCGCAAGTATAAAAAAGAAAGCCTGATCTTCCCGCGTTATCACCAGTGGGATGTGGTGAATAAATTGCTGTCAGCAGCCCGTACCGAAGGGCCGGGGCATAAATACCTGATACAGCACAGCGCGGGTTCAGGCAAATCAAATTCGATTGCCTGGGTGGCGCACCAGTTATCGTCCTTGTATGATGAACGGGGCAATAAGCAATTTCATTCTGTGATTGTGGTGACAGACCGTACTGTGCTGGATGCGCAATTGCAAGACACCATTGCCCAGTTTGAACATACTGACGGCGTAGTTGGGCGCATCAATAACCAGGAAGGCGATGGTTCAAAGTCTGAAAAATTGGCCAAGGCCTTGGAAAGTTCACAGCCGATTATTATCGTGACGATACAGACCTTCCCGTTTGTATTGCAGGCGATAGAAAACAGCGTGAGCCTGAAAGAGCGTAACTATGTGGTCATTGCTGATGAGGCCCATTCTTCACAAACTGGCTCGACAGCCCGCAAGTTGAAAGAAGTATTGATGGTGGATGGTAGCGCCAGTGATGAAGATGAAATCACTTCTGACGATATCATTGATGCGGCGGTCGCCTCACGCCGCGCCTCCAAGAACCTGAGCTATCTGGCATTTACTGCGACGCCCAAAACCAAGACCTTGGAATTATTTGGCCGCCGCCCTCGCCCTGAAGAACAGGCATCAAAAACCAATAAGCCTGCTGCCTTCCACGTATACAGCATGCGCCAGGCGATAGAAGAAGGTTTCATCCTGGATGTATTGCAAAACTACACCAATTACAAGGTGGCATATAACCTGGCAATGCGTATCAACGATGCTGATCAACAGGTGGAAAGCAAAAAAGCCACGGTCAGGCTAAACCAGTGGGTGCGCCTGCATGATCACAATATCAGCCAAAAGGTCATGATCATTGTCGAGCATTTTAAAACGCATATCATGGGCTTATTGGGTGGGCAAGCCAAGGCCATGGTGGTAACCAGCTCACGCAAAGAAGCGGTGCGCTATAAAAAGTCTTTTGACACTTACATTGCCAAGAAAAGTGAAAGCGAGCCTGACTATCAAAAGATACGGGCCATGGTGGCTTTTTCTGGCGAGGTGGAATTTAACGACAAAGACCCGAATGTCGAGGCGCTGCTGGATAAAAAATTCACAGAGACGAACATGAACCCGGCCTTAAAAGGCCGCGACATGCGCAAGGCTTTTGACACTGATGATTATCAGCTCATGATAGTCGCCAACAAGTTTCAAACAGGTTTTGACCAGCCCAAGTTATGCGCCATGTATGTGGACAAAAAACTGGGTGGCGTTGAATGCGTGCAAACCCTGTCGCGCCTGAACCGTACTTACCCCGGCAAAAAAGAGACTGGCACTTTTGTACTGGATTTCTTTAATGACCCGGAAGAGATCCTTTCTTCCTTCCAGCCATATTTTCAGACCGCAGAGCTGGCAGACGTATCCAACCCTAACCTGATTTTTGACCTGTTTGATAAATTGCGTACTGCGGATATTTTCACCTGGACAGAGGTTGAACAGTTCTGCAAAGCCTTCTTTGTGCAAAGCAAGAGCAACGCCGCCATTGCCAATATCTGCAAACCCGCTGTAGAGCGCTGGCAAAAACGCTATAAGCATGCGGTAGAGGCTTACAAACAAGCCAAGGACATGTTTGAACGCACAAAGAAGTTCAATGATGCGGTATTGATTGCCAATGCTGAAAACAGCCTTAAAGACTGCAAGAAAGCCAGGGACGCGCTGGAGATTTTTAAAAAAGACCTTGGCACTTTCGTACGCTTTTATGAATTCATGTCGCAAATCGTTGATTACGACGACAAGGATTTGGAAAAACTCAGCCTGTACGCCCGCAACCTACGCCCCATGCTGCGAGAAACCATCATCGACGAAGACGATATCGATTTATCGACTATCTCTTTGAGCCACTATCGCGTATCCAAAATCCGCCAGCAGCATTTGATGCTGAAAGAAGATCAGGAAGAATACCAACTAGTGCCGGGTGAAGGTGCAGGCACAGCCAAGGCCAAGGACAAGAAAACTGAATTCTTGTCACAGATAGTGCATAGGCTCAACGAGCTGTTCATTACCGACCAGCTCAGTGATCAGGACATGGTCAACTACGCCTACACCATCAGCGACAAGGTCAGGGAAAACCCTATCGTCATGCAGCAGATCGCAAACAACAGCGCAGAACAAGCCATGCTGGGTGATTTTTCCAAAGCTGTGGATGATGCAATTTTGGATAGCAGCGAAGTACATCAAATTCAAATGATGCAACTGCTGTCTGATCCTAAACGCAATGCAGGGTTTGCGAAGGTGATTTTTGATTTGTTGACGCGACCAGCGCCGTGACTTGTTGCAAGCAGTAGCGAATGACCAGGCCGCTATGACAACCAAGATTTAAGATAAGGATAGATGTGATGCAACCGTTCTCAATCACCCTGTTTGCCACCACTGGCGACCCGGAAGCGATTCGCCATGTGGACAAGTCCAATTGGTCAGGCTATGGAGTAGTGTTTACCAAAGAACTGGTCGGCAGCCTGAGGCAAGAGCCAGGTATTGCGCAGGCAGGCATCTATATCCTGGTTGGCAATGCCGCCGAAGAAACAATTTATATTGGCGAAGCAGATCCGGTTGGGGACAGGCTGAAGAATCATGTCACGAACAAAGAAGGCTGGGTCTGGGGCGTGTACTTTTTTGACCGCAACCATAAAATTGGCAAGACCGAGGTGCAATACCTTGAATCTGCCTTGCTGGCCCTGGCAAAAAAATATGACCGCGCAATATTGCTCAACAAGAATACGCCTACAGAACCGACCATGTCACCAGCAGCGAAAGCAACTGCACAAGCTTTTCTGGCTGACATGCTGTTGATCTTGCCCATGCTGGGCATTAATGCATTCACGCCCCCCAAGATCAAGGATGTGACGGAGCAGGTTCAGCCTGTGGGCTCAGAAAGCGGCACGTTTGACACCATTGTCATCCCTGCCCGTGAAGATGGTTTTAAAGAAGAATTTTTGAAACAAAACCGCTGGTTTGCCGTCAGGATAAACGCAAAGCAAATACCCAAATTAAAATTCATTGCTGCTTACCAGGTTGCCCCAATTGCAGCAATCACGCATATTGCGGAAATTGAGTCTATCGTCCCTTACAATGACACTGGCAAGTACATGATTAATCTAAAACAAGCGGCGACAGTGATTAAGCCTATACCGCGCACAGATGCCAGCGAGATCAACATGCAGTCATCACGCTATGCCCTATGTGACAAGCTGCTGGCGGCGACAAATCTGGATGAGGTTTGGATTTGATTCGATTAGGCTTTGTCATTGACAATTGAATCCCCAGCATCTGATCCCAGAGTCTGTTTTTATTTATCATTCTGGAGCAAAAAACAGCAAACTTAATGCGATCCAAACATGTCTGATTTTTTCCAGCGTTGGCGCAATTTTTTCTTGCTCACTGCTCCCAACTGCGTGAGTCTATTGCGGGCGGAGTCAATGCTCTTTGCCAACGGGAATTGTTCGTGTCGTAATTCAAACAGCAGGCGATCTGCAACGACAATATCGTTATTCTTGCCCAAGCGCGTTTGCAATGCGCTCAATTCGTTTAGATAAGCTTTTTCCTGTTTTGAAGAAATGAGCGAGTGAAAGAATTGCCCTGTGTAACGTATGTTCTTGATACAGATCCGTATCTTGTGCAACGCTTCGGTATCGCTGAAGTCAATTTTTTTCCCCTTGCTGCGCAACAACTTTTTCAAGCGTAGCAAACGCTTGTTGGCAAATTTCTTTGCTGGACTTTGCACGCGATGCCGCTGTTTCTCAGAAAGCGTATCCCGCCATCCCAGGCCATGCATCCAAAGGCAGAGATTGAGCATGAAAAGCGTAAAGCGTTCGGAGGCAAGCAGAGAAATTACTGCTTGATGCCGCTGATTCGCCACGCTCTGCGCATGGTGCATCAGTTCCTGGAGGCTGTCTTGCATGTCCATGCTGGCGGCTATGTATGGCAAGATGGTGGTAGCGAAAACATCGCAATCCCGCACGGGATTGAGTTGCCGGGCAAACCATTTCAGGTCGTTTTGTATCCCATCAGGGATGGGCAATCTGTTTTTAAATAATGAAAAAGTGGCACGCAGGCGACGTAGCGCTACTCGTAATTGATGCAGGCTTTCCGCATTGTAGTTTGATCTGAGGCAGTCTTGATTAGCCAGGATTTGATCAACACAATTGAATACAATCGCCTGGAATGCATGCTCGATATCTACATTCTTTTTTAGTTTGACTTTTTTTGCAGTACTAGCGACGCCTGCGACTGATACTGGCGCAGCAGGCAAATGGCTGCGCAATGCTTGCTGTGTTTTTTTTGAAGTCGCTGAAGCTTGGGATGGTATTGCCACGACGATTCCTCCAAGACAAAAGGCCACATAAATCCATTATATGGCGATCCACGAAAGAACGTGCGGCTCTGGCTCAATCGTCAGGCTCAATTGTCTTGTTTTCCCTCACTCCTGTTGATGAAATGAGTTCTATAGATTCACGTAAGTACGTGAGTGCAATTAACAAGGCATTGTCACAATCAGTACCTGTGCTCATCCACCAAATGCTTATTAAAGCTGTACTTGCTGCCGCCTTGCAGCACGTCTGTCAGGCGCTTGGGGTTGGCGGATGAGATGAAGATGTCGGCGATGCCGTCCTTGACGCGGAACTTGGTAGCGGGGCTGAGGATGTTGTTAGCTTTGATCATCAGGTGGCGGATGATTTTGGCTTTTTCGCTGCAGATGAGGAAGTGGTTTTCTTTTCTGAAGTTGGTCAGGGGGATGTTGAGCCACCAGCCTTCGTCGGTGCCGTAGCGGACGACTTGGGAGAATTGGGTGTTGCCTTCGTTGAGGACGTTGGCTTGCAGGGAATCGTTGGCGATTTGGATGGCTTCGGCTTTGTTCATTTTTTTATCTTCTTTGGGCGTTTGGGTGGGGGTTCAGTGGTTAAATTGCCACTGGGTCTGCGATGGAAACCCATCCCCATCCCTGCCTTCCCCTTGAAGGGGAAGGAGTTATAGCCAGTATTTTAACCGCTGGGCCTTCAATACAGACGGAATTGGTCACAGTTCTCGTTTACCCTTCATCCCACATTGCGTTAAACTGTATGCATATACAGTTATTTAAACGCTACTCCCCTGCCCCATGCTTGCCAATCTGGATAATCCTTTTTACTACCTTGAAAACTTCCAGGCTGTGCTGGACTGGGTGGGTGGTCGCTATGCGGATTTGTTGACAGATGATGAGCAGGCGTTTATCGCGCAGTTTGGCAAGCTGCCGCAAGCGTCGCAGGCCTTGTTTGTGCGGATGGTGATGCGCAAGGGTTGCGTGTTCAGGGCCAGCAAGCTGGTGTATGCCGAGATTGGTGAGATTAGGGCAGCCATGCAGGCGTTGGTGGATGTGGGCTGGGTGCAGGCTGATCCTGTGGTCGATATTGCGGGTTTGTTTGATTTGCTACAAAAGCCTGAACTGGCGCTGGTATTGGCGATGACGCCTGCTGAAAAGAAATTGCCCAAGGCTGAGCAACTGGGCTTGTTTGGCTTGCGTCATACCGGTAGCCAGGCTTTTTCTGCCTGGTGCGCGAGTGCTATGGGTGCTGTGGACGATGTGGCTTACCAGGTACTGAACAAGGATTTGTGTGACCGGTTGCGGCTGCTATTTTTTGGTAATTTGTATCAGGACTGGTCTGAGTTTGTGTTGTCTGATCTGGGTATTTTTCAGTATGAGAAGGTGGAATTTTCTGCGGCCTCGCGTGGCTTTGCCAAGCGGGCGGATATCGACGCTTATCTGGCTTTGCATGCCTGTCGTGAGGCATTTCATACAGAGCAGCCTGTGTCTGAGGTGCTGGCGCAACTGGCTGCGACTGGTTTGCATGAATTGGACAATGCCTGGCTGGCCAGCCGCCGTAACCGTTTGCTGTACCAAATTGGTGAACACCTTGAAAAACAAAAGGACTGGGCGCTGGCGCAGCAGGTGTATGCAGGCTGCACTTACCCTG
Organism: Burkholderiales bacterium; assembly: GCA_016200895.1. Taxonomy (GTDB): domain Bacteria; phylum Pseudomonadota; class Gammaproteobacteria; order Burkholderiales; family Burkholderiaceae_D; genus Undibacterium. The sequence continues at coordinate 27,900 of JACQDX010000099.1, read as the reverse complement.
GTGCGCGCTTGCGGGCCATACGTGTGCTGGAGAAAAGTGAACAGACTCAGGCTGCATATGATTTGCTGACGCTGGCACAGCAAGCGCCTGAGAGTGAGGCAGAACATCAGCAGATGTTGCGTATCGCGCCGCGGCTTAGTCGCAAGCTGGGGCTGGCTAAAGTTGCCAAAGCGGCCAGCAAGCCACCGACAGAGCTGGCTTTGCGCCTGCCCTTTCCGCAAGAAGATTATGTGGTCGAGTATGTGGTGCGTGATCATTTGCATAATGATGATGCGCCGGTGTTTTATGTGGAGAATACGCTTATCAATTCTTTGTTTGGCTTATTGTGCTGGCCGGTGATTTTCAAGGCGATACCGGGGGCGTTTTTTCATCCTTTCCAGCGTGGGCCTGCGGATTTATTGAGTGTTGATTTTCAGGTGCGGCGGGCAGATGATTTTGCTGCGTGTTTTGCGCAGCTGGAGTCGGGTGCTTATCACCAGACCATACGGCAAACTTATGCGGCCAAGTCTGGTTTGCAATCACCCTTTGTGTTTTGGAGTACGCTGTCTGAAGACTTGCTGGAGATGGCGCTGGTGTGCATACCACCACAACATCTAAAACATAGTTTTGAGCGTATCTTGCTCGACATCAGGGCCAACCGTAATGGTTTCCCTGATCTGATACAGTTTTGGCCGCATGAGCAGCTTTACCGGATGATAGAGGTCAAAGGGCCCGGCGATAAGTTGCAGGATAACCAAAAGCGCTGGCTGGACTTTTGTGCCACGCATGATATGCCAGTGACGGTGTGTTACCTGGAATGGCAAGAGGCAGAACAGTGAGCCTTGAGAGCACCGCCAGATATACAGTGGCCGTGCGTGCCCTGTGCGAATTCACAGCGAAGCAAGGTGACCTGGATTTGCGTTTTACCCCCTCGCCCACTGCCGAGCAAGGTATGGCCGGACATGCGACGGTAGCCTTGCGCAGGAGCACCAGTTACCAGCGAGAGGTGAAGCTGGAAGGCCAGCACGGCAACTTGCATGTGCGTGGTCGTGCAGATGGTTATGACCCCGACTTGCAGCAGATTGAAGAAATCAAGACCTATCTGGGTGACTTGCATGCCATGCCAGATAATCACCGGCATTTGCACTGGGCGCAGGCCAAAGTGTATGGGCATTTGTTATGCCAGAAGCTGGGCTTGCAAGAGATCAGTGTAGCGCTGGTGTATTTCAATATACAAAGCCAGAAAGAGACTGTGCTGCAGCAGGACTTAGCTGCAGGTGAATTGGCAGATTTTTTTGCTTTGCTGTGTAGCCGATTTATTGCGTGGGCAGAGCAGGAAGTGGCGCACCGTTCAGCGCGTGATCTGGCCATTACAGGCATGGTTTTTCCGCATGCGACATTCAGGCCAGGGCAAAGGCAATTGGCAGAAGCGATGTACAAGGCCAGCACGCGCGGCTGTTGTCTGCTGGCGCAAGCGCCGACGGGCATAGGTAAAACTATAGGCAGTTTGTTCCCGCTGTTAAAGGCGACAGCAGAGCATAAGCTGGACAAGATTTTTTATCTGGCGGCAAAAACATCGGGGCGGCAACTGGCTTTGCATGCGCTTAACAACATCCAGAGCAGTACGCCTGGCCTGGACTTGCGCACGCTGGAACTGGTTGCCAAGACCAAGGCATGTGAATACCCTGAAGCAGCCTGTCATGGTGATGCCTGCCCGCTCGCCAAAGGTTTCTATGATCGTCTGCCTGCGGCGCGTGCCGCCGCTGCTGAACAGCAATTGTTGGATAAGGAAGGCTTGCGTAGCGTGGCCCTGGCACACCAGGTTTGCCCTTATTATCTGGGCATAGAAATGGCACGCTGGGCCGACGTCATCATAGGCGACTATAACTATTATTTTGATATCTACGCTTTGCTGCATGGCTTAACAATAGTGAACAATTGGCGCGTAGCAGTGCTGGTGGATGAGGCGCACAATATGGTGACGCGGGCGCGGCAGATGTATAGCGCGGAGCTGCAGCGCGATAGCCTGAAACGCTTGCGCAAGGCACCACCGCCAGCGCTCAAAAAGACTTTGGATAGTTTGTACCGCGCGTGGCTGCAACTGGAAAAAGAGCAGGAAGCTGATTACCAGGCCTATGCCGAGATACCAGAAAAACTGCTGGCCGCGTTGACGCGCGCGTGTACAGAAATTGGTCTTTATTTTGCTGACAACCCCAGCCAACTTGCACCGGATTTGCAGCAGTTTTATCTGGATGCCTTGTTGTTCAACCGCCTGGCAGAAAGCTTTGCTGATCATTCTTTATTTGATATCAGCAAAGCGCATGGCACATCGACGCTATGCATACGCAATATCGTGCCTGCAGCTTTCCTGACACCGCGTTTTGCTGCCAGCCATACCACAGCGCTGTTCTCGGCCACGCTCAGCCCATGGAATTATTATTGCGATACACTAGGCCTGCCCGATAACACTGCCTGGGTGGATGTGGAATCACCCTTCTCTGCTGAGCAGTTGCAGGTGCATGTGGTGGATAGTGTCTCTACCCGCTATGCAGATCGTGCCCGTTCTGTTGCACCTATAGCTGCCTTGATGGCGCGGCAGTATCATGCGCAGCCTGGTAATTACCTGGCGTTTTTTAGCAGCTTTGAATATCTTGATCAGGTCAGCAGCAGCTTTATCAATGCGCATCCTGATATCCCTGTGCGTTTGCAAACCCGGCGTATGAATGAGGCGGATCGTGAAGAGTTTCTCGCGCAATTTACTGAGGATAGCCAGGGCATTGCTTTTGCAGTGCTGGGCGGGTCGTTTGGTGAAGGTATAGATTTGCCGGGTGCGCGGCTGATTGGGGCTTTTATTGCGACGTTGGGTTTGCCGCAACTGAATCCCATCAATGAGCAGATCAAGCTGCGCATGGATAAGATTTTTGGTGCGGGGTATGACTATGCTTATCTTTATCCTGGTTTGCAAAAGGTGGTGCAGGCTGCCGGACGGGTGATACGGCAGACGGATGATAAGGGTGTGGTGTATTTGATTGATGACCGGTTTGGGCGTGGAGATGTGCGGGCCTTGTTGCCGGGATGGTGGGTGGTCAGATAGCTGTATCATGCCGAACCTACAAACTTGGTTGCACTCTTTTAATCGACAAACGCCACTGGAGCGCCAGCCCGGTAGTCTCCTGTCTGCGCAGGAGCGACGGATTTTGGGCCTGTATTCATTCGTACAACTCGGTCTGCGCCATTAGAGCCAAAGTTCATTGATCATTGCAAACCTAGCTATATTTGCTCCCCCCTCTAAATCGTCGCTCCTGCGCAGGCAGGAGCCCAGTGGCGTTCATTAAATCACTCAGGCGTATATCTTAGTAAACGGCCTAAGTTCGGTATTTGGCTTTTAATCATGAATACATTATTGAAACGCCGAGTGTTGGGCTGATAACCCATAGCCTAGCAAGGCCCGGCCCAACCTACACTCCGCTCACCTCCCACCCGCCCAATCAACACAAACCCTCCATTAAACAAGTAAACCTTGTTATTTAACGAAACAATGTATATATTAATGGAACTCAATCACCATTTTTATAGAAGTTCGTCTCGATTATGAAAACTTCCAAGTCTCAGCAAGAGCAAACCCGGCGTAATCTGATACGTACTGCCGTTGATCTGATTACTGAAAAAGGCTATGACGCCGCCACCATGAAGCAGATTGCCCGTGAGGCGGGTATCGGTGACGCGACGATTTACAAGTACTTTCCCAGTAAGGAGAAAATCCTGCTGTCTTACTATGAACTGTGCATAGAAATTACTCTCGAAGTAGCACAAGAAACACCGGGTTGGGAAGAGTTTACCCTGCAAGAAAAGCTGCAAAGGCTGGTGGATGCCTTGCTGGAACTCTTGCTGGGGGACCGTGAATTTGTAGAAATCACGAGGAACATCTTTGGCAAATCGCCTCTGCTGATGATGCGTGACAATATGCCGGGTCAGCAAACCCTGAAGCAGGAAATTATCAGCCTGCTGGAAGAGGCCGAACAACGCGGCGACATCTCCCCCTGCGATTTCAAGAACCTGATCGGTGGTTTGTTTGGCGACTATCTGTTTGCTGTCATCGCTTACTGGCTCAAGGATGATTCAGAAGAATTCTCGAATACCACGCAACTGGTGGACATGACGCTGGCGATACTGGTGATGGCTTTGAAGAGCGGCATCGTCAATAAAGTATCTGAGCTGGCAAGCTTCATGTTGCGCAACCAGTTGTCGCGCATCATGCAAAATGGTTCTGGTTTGCTGGAGATGGTCAAGCTTGTGCAGAATGGATTGGGACGTGGCCTGGGGGATGCGCGATGAACAAGGCACCGCCTGCCAGCAAGCTGGGCAGAACTGCCATCACTGGCCTGGCGCTGGCGCAAGCTGGTGCCAGCAAACTGGGGCACAAGGCGCGGCAAATGCTGCGCAGCGATGATGACAAGCAAGCTGCACAAGAACGGCATGAAGCTGAGCTGGGACGCATCCTCTTCAAGGCACTCAACCAGTTAAAAGGCAGCGCCCTCAAGGTATCGCAATTGCTGAGCATGGAAGCTGATTTTTTACCGGAAGGCATACGCCGCGAACTGGCGAAAGGCTGCCATCAGGTCACGCCTTTGAATCGGGCCCTGATCCATAAAGTCTTTCAACGTGAATTTGGCAAGGCACCAGAGCATCTGTATGCGCAGTTTGATGCACATGCCTTTGCCGCAGCCAGCCTGGGGCAGGTGCATCATGCAAAATTGGCCGATGGTCAGCAACTGGCCGTAAAGGTACAGTACCCCGGTATTGCATCTGCCATAGGCAGTGATTTGCGTATGTTGCGCGGCATTTTTCAAACCCTGGCCATGGGCACCACTATCTTGCCGCGTAAAGAGGTCATAGACCGCTTCATGAGCGAGCTTGAAGTCAAGATGGGAGAAGAACTTGATTATGAACATGAGGCGATGCAGCTTAACTGGTTTCATGAGCATGTGAACTTGCCCGGCATAGTCATCCCCAAATGCCTGGACGAGATGTCGAGCAAGCGGGTCTTGACGATGGAAAGACTCGATGGCCTGCACCTGGATGCCTGGCTGGCGACGGCACCTGACCAGGCGCAGCGCAATCACTACGGGCAACTGCTGTTTGACTGGTTCTGGTTCAGTGTTTGCGAGCTGGGCCGCATACATGCAGACCCGCATTCTGGCAATTTTTTATTCATGTCGGGTGGGCGTTTGGCGGTGCTGGATTTTGGATGCACGAATAAAATTTCGTTCAGCTTTTGTGATGCGATGGCGCGCAGCTGGCGTGCCTTGCTGATGACCGATGTAGTTGAGCGTAATCGCGTCCTGCGGCTGGCGTATATAGATCTGGGTCTGTTTTCTGATACGGTCTCGCAAGATGAATTTGATCATAGTGTCATGACCGCACTTGCCGACCTGCATGCGTGGAAGATGGAAGCATTTCAAAGCAGCCAGTTTGACTTCAGCAATAAATCGCCCTACCCCAAAACCATCAATGCCGAACATAGCAGGCTGTTGTCAGGCATCCTGGCGGGCTGGCATGAAGACGTACCTTATTTTGACCGCGCCTACCTGGGGCTGATGAATATGCTCAGGAAAATGGGTGCTGTCGTCAACACTGAAATAGCCTGGACTAAACAAGGAGCAAACCATGTCAATACCAACTAAGCACCGGAAAATCTGGATAGGTAATTATCTGATCGCCGTTGCAGCTCTGCACACGATAGCTGCCTTTCTACTCTTTGGTCCAGTTTTTGTGGGCATGCTGGAGCGAGGAGTATTCAATACCGTCAATCGTGACCCTTTGCGTTCGGCAGCGACATGGTTCTTGCTGTTTGGTGGTCCGTTCCTGTTAATGGGTATGGCCATCAACAGCCTGGAACGCAAACCTGATTTTACTGAAGCCCCTATGTTGGGTTTGGGTCTCCTGCTCTGCTGCATCTTTGCTGTCATACTGATGCCCACGTCCGGTTTTTGGCTGGCCATGCCTGCAGCAATTGCATTGATGAACATACGTGTAAACCAAGGGCAGGCAGCATGAAAAACAAGATCACAGAAACCGCAGTCCCAGCAAATAGCAAAATCGCCGAGGATGTACCGGGTGCCTATTTTTATGATTGTTTTCAAACGCACTTCGATCATGCAGACCTAAGCGCCATGCAAATCTATATGGATACCTTTGCCAAAACACCAGACTGGGTCAATGCCATGATGGGCATACGTAATCGCGTGGTGGTTTTATTTGGTTTAAAAAACGTAGGTGGGATGAAGGCACTGAACAAGAACAAGCCTGCAGAAGCCTATCAGGTTGGTGACAAGGCCGGGATATTTTCTCTGGTGTACAAGTCAGATGAAGAAGTCATACTCTGCGATTCTGACAAGCATCTGGATGTCAAGGTATCAGTCTCCAAGCAAACCAGGGATGGCCAGCCATTTATCGCTCTCAGCACGGTGGTGCATGTACACAATAATCTGGGGCGAACGTATATGTTTTTCGTCGGGCCAGCGCATAAAGTCATTGCGCCTGCAATTCTCGCCAAGGCATAAAAGAGAATTTTCCATTAAGTAGGAGATAAACCATATACGTATTTTCCCTCATCATTTTTGTCATGCATTTGTCATAAATCTCTTCTAAGATGAAATCACTAAAACAAAAGAGAAAAGGAGATTAAAGACGATGTTAAGTAAATTAAAACAAAAATACCAAATGATGCGGGCGAGAAATATCACTGAATTTTCCGACTACAAGCGTCAGTTAGTTGATATTCCAAATGGCGTATTCTTGCATTGGCAGGCGAAAGCAAAATATGAATTCCCCGGCATCCCTAGTGATGCCATTTTTTTTGCCCGCGCAGCTGAGGGATTGATGATGTTCTTCGATTATGTCAGCCGCAACAAACAGGCTTGTGCCCTGCCCTCGAAGGCAGCAGATTCTGTCTGGCATGCCTGGAATAGCTGGTCTTCCACCAATCTGGATAATTTCTGCCTGAAACATTTCAAGCGCACGATACCGCATGTGGAAGCAGAGCAGATGGCCAGCGAAATGGATGCAGCATTGGCGAACTGCCTGATCATGGCACAGCGGACAGAAGGCAGTGTACCAGGCAGCTCGTCTGTGCCCCGCCTGTTTGCCCTGGACCGCAAGTTGCATATGCCGCTAGGTTACTCTTACTTTGGCACTACTGCCCGCATAGGCTTTCAAAATATGAGTGCGCGCGGTGTAGGGGTGGGCAAATCTACCTATCCAGAAAGTTTTGGCGCAGCTCAATTATTGGCCGCAGGCTTGATCTCTACTCTGGCTTACGAAGAAATGATCAAGAAACAAGCTCAGGCAGCCAATAGCGGCTCCTCATGCGGTTGTGGCGGTAGTAGTTGTGGTAGCAGCGACTCAGGTAGCTGTGATAGCGGTGGATCAAGCTGCGGCAGCAGTTGCGGTGGTGGCTGTGGCGGCGGTTGTGGCGGCGGTTGTGGCGGCAGTTAATAAATCGTCAGTTATATGCTTCTGTAGCAAATCGATACAAAGCCCATCCCACCAGCCTTCCGCCAACAGGGTACACTGGCATTTTTGTCTAGCCTGTGCCGCTATCTATGCCGAATACCCTTGATACTTCAGTAGCAAAATCATCCACTCCTGCCAAAAGGCTGGTCGTCAGCCTGTTCTTGCTGGCCATAAGCTTGCCAGTACTGGCTGAGATACGATTGAACGATCCCCTACCCATCAATCCCGATTTGAAGAGGGGCAAGCTGGACAATGGCCTGACTTACTATATCCAGAAAAATGATAATCCACAAAAGAAAGTGGAATTGCGTCTGGTAGTAAAAGCCGGTTCAGTGCTTGAAGATGATGATCAGCAAGGCCTGGCACATTTTACCGAGCACATGGCCTTCAATGGCTCCAAACATTTCAAAAAACATCAGCTGATTTCTTACCTGCAGTCGATAGGCGTGAAATTTGGTGCTGATCTGAATGCCTATACCAGCTTTGATGAGACGGTATATATCTTGCCCATCCCAACTGACAAACCTGCTTATCTGAAAACAGGTTTTCAGGTATTGGCTGACTGGGCGCAAGGCGTGGAGATGAAGGCTGTCGATATCGACAAGGAACGCGGCATTATCCTGGAAGAAGCGCGGCTGGGTAAAGGCGCCAGTGACCGTATGATGCGTCAGTTTTTGCCTGAGGTATTCAATGGTTCCAAATATGCAGAACGCCTGCCCATAGGTAAAGAAGACATCATCAAGCAATTCAAACATGATGCCCTGCGGCGCTTTTACAAGGACTGGTACAGACCAGACCTGATGGCGGTGGTCGTCATTGGCGATGTACAGCCTGCAGAAGCAGAGAAGATGATACGCAAGTATTTTTCAGGTCTGCAAAATCCCGTGCCTGCCCGCGTCAGGCCAGAAATCAGCATTCCAAAAAACACCGTATCCAAGGCGATGGTGATTACGGATAAAGAAGCCACCAACAATTTACTGATGCTGCGCTACCCGCTGGCAAAGCAACCAGCCCATGATGTTATCGCCGACTACCGTCAAGATATCATTGCTGGCTTCTACAAGTCCATGCTTAACCGCCGCCTGGGAGCATTGATTGAGCAGGCCACCCCGCCTTTCCTGGGGGCCTCTGCTGGCAATGAGCAGGTAGTGCCTGGCTATGATTCATTCATCTCGACAGCGATGTTGTCGCAGGCAGGCATACAGCCAGCGCTGGATGCCTTGATGCAAGAGAAAAACAGCATACGTCAATTTGGTTTTACGGCAGCTGAATTTGACCGTGCCAAGAAGATTGAAGCCCGTGAATATGAAAGCATGTTCAATGAGCGTAGCAAGTCGAATTCTGCGACATTTGCAGCTGAATACATACGTAATTTCCTGACCAATGAACCTATCCCTGGCATCAAGAATGAGTACTTGTATTTCAAGGAATTTGCTGAAGGTATTTCGTTGGAAGAAATGAACCAGTTCGCAAAAAAAGCAACGCCGGATGACAGTATCAGGCTGGCGTTTTATGTAGGCTCTAACAAGGCTGGCGAGACCATACCCAGCGAAGCAGATTTGCTGAGCATGACCGCCCTGGCAGAGCAAAAACCATTGCAAACCCGCACAGAAAAAGCGGCCAGTGCCAGCTTGATGACGACACTTCCTCAACCCGGCCAAATCGTTTCTGAAAAAGAAAACAAACTGTTGGGCCTGGTAGAAATGACTTTATCCAATGGCGTAAAAGTGACCTTGAAAAAGACCGACTTCAAGAATGATCAAGTCTTGATGAGTGCACGCCGTGCGGGCGGCATGTCCCTGTTCTCTGATGCAGATTATTTTAATGCGTATTATAGTAATCCTGTAGTCTGGGGTATGGGCATGGCTAATTTTAGCCAGAAAGACTTGCAGGAAACTCTGGCAGGCAAGTCAGCCAATGTCAGAACCAGTATGGATAATTATTCTGAGAGCATAGGCGCTGCATCCAGCAGCAACGACGTGGAAACCATGCTGCAATTGCTGTATCTGCGCATGACCAGCCCGCGCAGGGATGAGGCCTTATTCCAGTCACTGATCAGTTCGCAAAAAGAGTTGGCAAGAAATACCTGGGCACGTCCTGAAGCTATCTTCTCAGAAGCAATTACGACGACTATTTATAAAGACCATCCGCGTGTTGCCCACTTGGCCAAGGTTGAAGATTTTGACAAAATCTCGTTGGACCGCAGTATAGAAATTTATCAATCCCGCTTTGGCAGCGCCAAGGGCTTGCACTTTATTTTTGTAGGCAGTTTTGAACTGGACAAGATCAAACCTCTGATTGCAACTTATCTGGCCAGCTTGCCCAATACTGACATCAAGACCGAGTATCAGGATTTGCATATCAATCCAGTACAAGGCGTCGTCAAGAAAGAAGTCCGTGCAGGCAATGAAGAGAAAAGTACGGTGGTATTGAGTTTCACCGGGCCATCGACTTATACACGCGAAGAAAATGCCCGCTTCCATGCCATGGTGGATATCTTGAACCTGAAGATCATTGACGTGCTGCGCGAAAAACAGGGCTTGATTTACAGCGGTGGCCTGAATGGTTCTTTTGAACGTATTCCACAAAACAGGTACAGCATAGATGCTGAATTACCCTGCAGCCCTGAGAATGTGGACAAGGTCATTGCCGCCTTATTTGCAGAAATCAAAAAAATACAGCAATCTGGCCCGCAGTTGGAAGATTTGAACAAGATCAAACAATCCTGGCTGAAAGAGCATCAGCAAGAACTGCGCAGTAATGAAAACTGGTTGAACCACTTGCAAAACGCCGTCTATTACAAAACCGAAGCTGAAGCTATATTGACGGTGGAAAAACGCATACGCGCTCTTACACCAGTGCAGATCAAAGAAGCAGCGCAACGCTATTTTAACTTCCTGAATTATGCGCAGATCGTGATGTATCCGGAGCAGAAAAAAGAAGCCAAGTAATATCGGCAGCGACGTCGGCAATATTGGCAGCATTGGCAACATAAAACACGGGGAGGCAATTCATCAGGATTGCCTCCCCGCTTCTTTTTCAGCTTGCTTTAATTGAAGGAGAAGGTGTAATTCACATCCACCGCAGACTCAGTGCCGGTGCGGCCAGTGACGCTGATGCGCCTGGTCAGTTGCCAGCTCAGCTTGATGCCGCCACTGGCATCTGACAAGCCGCGTTCTACTGACAGTACCAGCCCCGGCATGATGCGTTTGCCGACGCTGACTACCTGGTCTGTGCTGGCATTGCTCGTGCCCGTGGAACCCGCGATAGTCTGTATTGGCAAACGACTGGTTGAACCGTTTGAGGATGAGCCTATCGAGAACTCATCAAAACCCAGGCCTTGCACAATATCGCGTGGCACATTGCGGCTGCCATCGCCACCAAATATCGCGGTGGCTGCCGACATCAGCAACGATGCGTCACCACTGGCAAGTTGATCTGAGCCTCTTCCCAATACCAGCCAGGAGAGTTTTTCTGCATCCGGCACGTCCGGTTCAGATACCAGCCTGACTTGCGGCGCGCTGACGATGCCAGCCACTTCTACCCCGGCTTCAACAGGTAAGCCCTTGCGCAGGGCGCGAATATTCAGGCCGGGATTGGCAGGTGGTCCCTGGAAATTCAATATACCGCGCTCTATCGCCAATTGCTGGCCGTAGCCCTCATAAACGCCCTTTACAGCGCGTATAGAACCATTTGCCTGCAAGGGGCTGCCATCACTGGAGCGCAGGCGCAGGCTGCCTTCCAGGCCGGTATCGAGACCACGGCCAACGAAGACAAAACGTGGTCCCATATCGAAACTGACATCGACACGGGTCTTCAAGCCTTTTCGATTGCTGTCAACCTCCGCAGCTTTAGCCGCTGCCTTGTCCGTTTTGCGTATGACCACAACATCACTGGACAAACTTGGCGGTGGCAATTTTGGCAGCCTGAAATAAGCACCGTCTGCCAGCACTTTGCCCGTCAGGGTCCAGATATTATTGGCCTCGACGATGTTCGCCTGACCAGAGGCGACCAACCATCTGTCCTTGCGCTGCAAAAGCGGAAACTGAGCCCATTGCGCCTGTATGCTGCCAGTTTCCTTGCCCATGTCGATATCGCCACTGGCTTTGAACTCACCCTTCTTGCCTATCCAGTTCTCGTCCCGGAATTGCGCATGGCGCGGCATACTTGTGACTGTGTTGGAAAACTGCAGGTTCGTCACTTTCAGGTGTTTGTCTTCTATCTGTGCATCAAAGCTACCATTGGGCAAAAGCACGCCTTCTGAGGCAAAAGCGATTTCCATTTCACGCCCAGCCAGGTTGGCACGATACCCCGGCTTGCCTATGCTGCCAGACAGGCTCGCATCCGCATTCAGTTTGCCTTTGAGTACCAGACCGGGATTGATGAAGGGCCCCAACCATTGCAGATCAGGTACGGCTGCCGTGATTTGCCCGCCAAGTGGCGCACTTGCTAATATTGTCCAGACATTGTTTTGTTTGCTTAACTGGGTATTCGCCTTAACTTGCCATTGCCCGAGGCGGCTACCATCAGCAACCAGGTCAAGATTCAGGCTTTCACCATCGGTGCCAGCGACCAGACCGCCCAGCTTCATTTGCAATTGCACATCGCGTATGCCCAGCGCGACTGAAGTACCGGTTCCTTCAGGATCATTAAAGCGCAAATCACCACTCTGGCGTTGCAGTTTAATTTCGCCCAGTGCATGCTCAGTTAACTGCAGCTTCCATTGTGCGTTCAATCGCAGATTACCTGTCACCGCATTTTGCGGATAAAACAGATTGGCGATATCTAACACATGCACATCACTGATTTGCCCCTTGGTTTTAAGTGCCGCTGGCGTCCATTCCAATTCATCCAGTTGCAGACTACCAAGCGCACTTTGCAGTGACAAGCTCCCCAGTCGCACTGCTTGCGCCGACACTTGCAGGGGCGCGGAGCTTTGGAGACGCAAATCTGGTCTGCCATTTAAGTTCAATGTCTGCAATTGGCCATTCCATGACCACGCAGTATCACTTTTTGAATCGGCTTGCATGCTGCCATTGGCGACCAGATTTAGTGCTTGTTTGTTAGGGAAGATGGTTTCCAGGCTCAGCTTATGGGCATCGCGCCTGCCCTGTAATTTCAGACTCAATTGTTCCAGTTTGTCTGGGTTGTTGGCTGTTGCACTCCATGCTGGCAAATCACCACCTATATGTCTGGCTACAATTTCACCATCAAATTGTCCTTTGATACCATTTGCCAGGTTCAGGCGGGACTTCAATTCCGCAATACTGAATTGCTGCTTGCCGCGCTTGATGCTGACTTGCTGTGCCAAGGCATCCAGGCTACCTGCAGGCTCATTGAAGCGGCCACGCAATACGGCATCTGCTTTCAGACTACCGCCGAGTGCCAGTTCCCAATTACTGAACAAGGGGTTGAGGTGACTTAAATCCTGGGCATCGATATTCAATTTCAATACATCGTCTGCCCCGCCCCAGTTACCTTGTCCGGTCAGGGTATTTTTACCAAAGCGCAGATCAAGCTGTTTGACTTGTAGCTGTTGGTCTTGCAGCCAACGCATATCCATGCCCGCCTGCACAGACTGCCCTGCATATTGCCCCTGCAATTGCTGCAGATTGACTTGCACATCCAGGCGAGGTGAGAGTTGGCCACGGGCACTGAAATCTGCCTGCAAACGGCCCGCAGGCGTGGTCACCCAGCGTGCGGTGTCAAAATCTTTGAGGCTGGCTTTGACATTGAATAGCTGCTTGTCAGCGAAGCTGATGTCACCAGCGCCTTGCAAGTGTGCATCCTCTGCCTGCAAATCAAACTTATCCAGATTCAAGAGAAGTTTTTCGTGCTGATAAGTGGCATCGGCATTCAGTCTGGTGTGCGCATCCTGCAACTTCGCTTGCAGCTTGACGCTTTTATCTTTTGCAGTCTGCGCAGAAAACTTGCCTTGTATATTGCTGGTATGCAGACGCTGGTCGATTTGATTCAGATCGATATTGGACAAGTTCAGCTTCAAGTCAGCTTGTAACTCAACCGCCTGCCAATTGATATCGGCCTCACCTTGCAACTTGCCCTTGCCTGCCAGTTGCACCGCCAGGTCTGTCAGGTTCAGATGCTGGCCTTGCCAGAATAACTTGGTACTCAGCGACTGCACTGGCAAGCCTTGCTTATTGATGCTGGCAGTCTGGTTATTTTGAATGTTGATTGGGCCAGTCAAACCAAACTCAGCATTTTTTTGCGCGTTTTTTTCAGTATTTTTTTCATCTGTGACTGGCTTCAATTGCGTGAGTATGCGCAAGTCTGCGTGTGGTGCATTCATCTGCCATGCAGACGGGTCAAAATGTTGGACATCAATGTCCAGCTCACGTATATACGGCGCTGTAAATGCGCTGATACGCCCCTTCGCATGTCCTTGCAGATTTTTATTCCGGATATCCTTATCAGCTACGCTGTCCAACGCCGCCTCCATTGCAACTTGCATATCCTGCAAGCTGCCCGAGACTGCGCCTTGCAAGATGACAGGCGGGATGCCTTCCTGAATCTGACCTTGCAGGCTAAGGCGGCTATTCAGCTTGAAAGGCGCGAGGCTGGCCATGTCAGCGTCGCCTTTCAAATTACCCCAGGGGCTGCTCAGTGTGGTTTGCGCTTTGTATAAATTGTCCTGATACGAAAAACTGCCAGTCAGTGCACTGAGCTTCAGAGTTTCCACCAGTTTGCCACCATCAGCCAGGGTAGCGATATGCAAGCGCCCCAGTGCCAGCTTTGGCGCACTCAGGCTAAAGGGCAGGCCAATATCAACAGGGACGCTGGTGGCTTTTTTGCTGGGCCTGCTGGCGATAGTCAAAGCACTCAATTGCAGGCTGGTGATATCGACATGACGTCGCCATAAGGCAATTGGCCGCCACTGCAAAGAAATAGCGCTGCCGTTGATATGCAAACCTTGGGAGATGAAGCTGAATTCATCGAGCTTGAGTTGGTCATCCAAAGTACCTTGTACGCCACTGAATTTGAGACTACCAAGACTGATATTTTCTATCAGGGCCAGTGCGGTTCTGGTGCCACTTTCAGTTTTGTACATCCAGACGAAGGCGAGAGTACCCACTACGAGCAATATCAGAAACAGCTTGAGCGTAAACAAACTTAATCGACGCAAATGACTACGCTTTTTTTCAGCGGGCAGATTTTTCTCCGTCTTCTCCGTCTGATTTTTTTTGTTTGCACTCATATCAGAACGCGATAGCAATGGAAAAATCCAGCCGGACTTTTTTTGTTTGGCGACCATAAGCCAGATCAAGTGCAATCGGCCCTGCCGGGGTTTTGTAGCGCGCACCGACGCCCATACCCTGCTTCAGACTCAACTCACGGAAATTGTCAGCGGCATTGCCCACGTCCAGAAAAGTCGCAGCACCCCATGTAGAGTTCAGCCAGTGCACATATTCTGCACTGGCAGTTGCCATCACGCGGCCACCACGGGTGCTGCCTACATGTTGTATACCCAGGGTTTGATACCCATAGCCGCGCACGGTAGTGCTGCCGCCAGTGCGGAACAAGTAATCTTCTGGGATACCCTCTTCATCCTTGGAAAAAACAGCGCCAAGTTCTGCGCGCAAGATCACGGTATCTGTTTTTTGTACGGGTATCCAGCGCTGGTATTTGGCATAGCTGCGGATGAAGCGCTGGTCAGAGAACAATGCCTTTTCAGATGCTGCAAGATCGAATTGCAAAATCTGCCCTTTGCGCGGATCGAAAGGCTGATCAACATCACGCCAGGTCCAGCCTATGCTGGCAACCAGCGCCTTGTTGACTTCTTCTGCTTCACCATCTGGAGAAATTTTTTCCCTGATGATATTCAAGCCCAGGCGCTGTTCCAGGTGGCCGCGTGTACTGGTACGTTTTACGCCCAGGGCGTTGCGACTGGAGCGTACGCCAGCGATGTTTTCACGCTCTACCAGCACGCCAAAAGAATCAAGGAATTTGCTTTCTCTGGGTGGAAGATAAATATCGACATAACCAAGTTGGCGGCGTTGTTCCAGTCTGACAGCACTCCGCAAATCCCATGCCTGATCGAGAATATTACGGTCACGGTAGGCTACTTCGCTGCGATAACCGGTATTGGTGCTATAACCCAGACCAAAACTCAAATCGCGTGCCTGACGCTCAACCACAGTCACATCCACAGGTACGGCATCGGCTTTTTCCGGGTCAGGATCTACACCCACAGCGACAGTGGCAAAATAAGCCGAGTTTTGCAAGGAACGCTGGAAATCCAGCAAGCGCGAACGTGAATATACTTCGCCTTTTTGAGGCGCCTGATAACGCTCTATCAACCAAGACGGGTAACGCTGCAAACCATTAACACGCAAATCACCAAGGGTAAAAACCGGGCCGCTATTGACTTCGACTTGCAACACGCCGCTATGTTGGTCAGCGTCTATTTTTGCTTCGCTGGAAGTGATGTTGGCTGACGCGTAAGCATCGGCACGCAGGCTTTCCAGCAATTGTGTCTTGGAGTCGGACCAGTCAGCGTCGCGGAATGGCTGACCGACAGCCAGACCCCAGTCTTCCTGAAGCGTACGCCGCCTTTTGATGACGGCTTTGTCACCTGCATCAATGGCATCTGCCATGGGCCCCAACACCTTTAGAGATACATTCTCTATGAAGGTACGCTGGCCAGCTTCCACAGTGACGTGAATGATTTTATTTGTCGCGCTTGCAGTTGCAGGTGCCGCTGCAGTTTGATCAGGATTTTCAAACTGGATCTGTGGTGAGAAATATCCTTCAGTGGCGAGGATATTGCCAATATCCAGACGTAATCTTCTGATCAATGCAGGTGTAATATTTTGTGCTTCGGCATTGCTGGAAAATTCCGGGATATGCTCCCTCAACAAATCTGCCCAATGTGATTTGACCGCGACCAGTTGCAAGCGGCCGCTGCTGGCACTGCTGGTAGTGGCTTCGCTATCTGCCTCGGGTGCTGGTACGACAACGGCGGGGGCTTCAGTTTGTGCAGGCTGCTGCGCCCTCACCAAGCCTGCACCGCATAATCCGGCGGCACAGAACAATATCAGTGAGAGGCGCAGTCTTATCTGCATCTGAAAAAACTCACTTGGTCGCCAGACCAACGCGATTAATACCCAATTTTTTTGCTTCTGAAATCACTTGTATGACCTCGTCATAAATCATGCCTTTATCAGCAGATACCAATACGGACAATTCGGGTTTGGCATCATGATACTCGCGCAGTTTTTGCATCAGCTGCTTGCGGTCTTTCGCTTCTTCCTTGCTTTCCTGGCGGTTATTGCCATTGCTACCGGCTTTGCTATTGATACTGATGGTTGAAGCTGCATCGGGTCGCAAAGTGATTTCTATGTAATCAGATGGCGGCTGTGTAGATTGTCCGGCCGTGGGCAAGTTGATGACACTGGGATTGGTCATCGGTGCGCACACCATGAAAATCACCAGCAGCACCAGCATCACGTCGATATACGGAACGACGTTGATTTCTGCCTTGAATTTGCGTTTACGTTCGCCACGCAGGGTACTCATGCTATTTCATTCTTACTAGCGTGACTGACGCTGGAGAATGTTGGAGAATTCCTCGATAAAGGTTTCAAAGCGTATCGCCAGCCTGTCTATATCATGGGAGTAACGGTTATAGGCCAGCACAGCAGGGATAGCGGCAAACAGGCCTATCGCCGTAGCAATCAAGGCCTCGGCAATACCAGGAGCCACCGCAGCCAGTGTAGCTTGCTGCACATTTGCAAGACCACGGAAAGAATTCATGATGCCCCAGACTGTACCGAACAAACCAATATACGGTGAGACAGAACCAACGGAAGCCAGGAAGGACAAGTGCGACTCCAGTAAATCCATTTCACGCTGGTAAGACGCGCGCATGGCACGGCGCGCACCGTCAAGCATGGCCGTGGCATCCAGCGTGGTTTTATTGGCTGTCTTTACCTTGTGGTATTCGCTCATACCGGCTTCGAATATGCGTTCGAGCGCACCACTTGTGTCGCGGCCAGTACGGCGGCTATTGGTCGCTGCCGCATACAGATCAACCAGATTGCCACCAGACCAGAAGTTGCGTTCAAATTCTTCTGTTTGTCCACGGGCTTTTTTGATGGCGAACATTTTACTGAAGATGTAAGTCCAGCTCGTCAGTGACACGCCTAGCAGAAGTGCCATGACCAGTTGCACCAGAATCGAGGCATTCGTGATCAGACTTAAAAATGAAAGGTCTTGGGTAACAGTCATATTGAATCAATTCAAAAACAAAACACCGGGCATTGTTGCAGCCCTAAAATAAAAATAATCTCAGCCTATCTTTGCGAGCACTTCAGCAGGAATAGCCGCCGGCCTGACTTCAGCCTTGCTGACACAGCCCACCTTGATCTTGCCCGAAGCCAGCAAACGCTGACCACACCAGGCTTCTTGCATAAACTGTACAGATGCCCTGCCCAGCTTTTCGACCACAACAGTGAGCCTTAGTTCATCATCAAGCCTGGCGGGTGCATGATACTCGACTGCGGTGGCTTTGACGACAAACATCAGGCCATGCTCATCTGCCATTTGCTGCTGGTTGACGCCTGCAGCCCTGAGCCACTCTGTGCGGGCTCGCTCAAAAAATTTCAGGTAATTCGCATAAAAAACGATACCACCTGCATCGGTGTCTTCATAGTAGACTCTGACCGGCCATACAAATTCTGTTTTCATAGTATAAACTTTACCGGCTATTAGGTGCGTATATTTACTCTTTGTCACTCAAAGTCAGCAGGATAAAGCGCGTGCGGCATTCGAGAACCAGTTGCTGCCATCTTAGTTGGCAGCAAGCAGAGCAAATCAGCTATCTCAAAAACTGTTTGAAGATCACGCCGTCGTGCGCTTGATGACCAGTGGCCCATAACCCTGGCAAGTAGGCATCATTTCTATATGATTGATATTCACATGCGCAGGCAAAGTTGCTATCCAGTAGGCCGTTTCAGCGATATCAACAGCGGTCAGCGGTACCGTGCCTTCATACACCTTGGCCGCAGCATCGTCATTGCCACGAAAGCGTACATTCGAAAATTCAGTACCGCCGCACAAGCCGGGGGCAATATTAGTGGCACGCACCCCAGTACCAACCAGGTCAGCACGCAAATTGCGGGTGAACTGGTCTACAAAAGCCTTGGTTGCACCATACACATTGCCACCCGGATAAGGAGTTTCACCAGCCACTGAACCTATATTAATGACCACTCCAGTGCCACGTGCCACCATGTCTGGCAGAACTGCTCTGGTGACCGTCACCAGGCCCTTGGTATTGGTATCTATCATGGTATCCCATTCATCCTGGGAAGCCAGATGGGCAGGCTCAGTCCCCAGGGCCAGACCGGCATTATTGACCAGCACATCAATATTTTTCCATTCGACACTCAAACCTGCCAAAGCCTGTTTGATGGAATCTTTGCTGGTCACATCCAGTGTGACTGGCAACAAGGCTGCACCGAGTTCAGCTTTCAAAGCGTCCAGTCTGTCAGTGCGACGGGCGGCAGCGATGACTTTATGCCCTTCACGGACAAATTTGCGCGCCATTTCCTCGCCAAAACCTGAACTTGCGCCTGTAATTAATACGATCATGCTGAATTCCTTAAGTTTTTGTAGGTAATTTGTCTAGCTGACTTGTCAGCCTGAATACATACTATTTTAAGTGCTTTTGTCATCCAATACTTGAGCGTCGAAAATTTCAAGATACATACTTGTGTGAAAATTAATTTTTCCAATAGCAACGCTGGCACTTGCCCATTCAAACGCCATCACGTAAAATCCAATCACCATTTCATTTCACGTGACTGGCGAAACGGCCAACTCTGCTCTCTTTTGTAATTACGACGAGCAAGAATTCTGGCCAAAGATGGAGATCCATCGGGAAGCGTGAGATTTCGGAGTCAATCTGACTCCAGCCGTGCGCCTGGGTAGCCTGATGGTAAAAGCAATGAGGCTGCCCCATATCCGTTTCAGACACCTCATTAACAACAATCATTGTTTATTTACAGGAATAATCAGGAACCGCCATGTTTGCAAAAAACCATACCCTCGCCAACGTAGATCCAGAACTGTTTGCTACGATACAAAAAGAAAACGTCCGTCAACAAGAGCATATCGAGTTGATCGCCTCTGAAAACTATTGCTCCCCAGCCGTCATGGAAGCCCAAGGCTCCCAGTTGACCAACAAATATGCTGAAGGTTATCCAGGCAAGCGCTATTACGGCGGTTGCGAACATGTAGACGTGGTTGAACAACTGGCGATTGACCGCCTGAAGCAATTGTTCAACGCCAATTTTGCCAATGTACAGCCTAATTCTGGTTCACAAGCCAATCAGGGCGTATTCTTTGCCTTGCTGAACCCAGGCGACACCATCATGGGCATGAGCCTGGCTGAAGGTGGTCACCTGACCCACGGCATGCCTTTGAATATGTCCGGCAAATGGTTCAACGTCGTATCTTATGGCCTCAACGAGCAAGAAGATATTGACTACGACGCCATGGAAAAACTGGCACGCGAAGCTAAACCAAAACTGATCATCGCTGGTGCTTCGGCATTTGCGCTGCGCATAGACTTCGAACGATTTTCAAAAATCGCCAAAGAAATCGGTGCTTACTTCATGGTCGACATGGCCCACTATGCTGGCTTGATCGCTGCAGGTGTTTATCCTAACCCTGTGCCTTTCGCTGATGTGGTCACATCCACGACCCACAAGAGCCTGCGCGGCCCACGCGGCGGTATCATTTTGACGAATGATGAAGCGATCGCCAAGAAGATCAATTCTGCTATCTTCCCTGGCATCCAGGGTGGCCCATTGATGCACGTTATCGCGGGTAAAGCAGT
This sequence comes from Burkholderiales bacterium, assembly GCA_016200895.1. Taxonomy (GTDB): domain Bacteria; phylum Pseudomonadota; class Gammaproteobacteria; order Burkholderiales; family Burkholderiaceae_D; genus Undibacterium. The sequence continues at coordinate 7,547 of JACQDX010000099.1, read as the reverse complement.
TGCCTTTAAAGAATCGCTGACACCAGAATTCAAGGCTTATCAGGAACAAGTAGTCAAGAATGCTGCTGCCCTGGCAAACACCTTGACTGATCGCGGCCTGCGCATCGTTTCTGGCCGTACTGAATCTCATGTGATGCTGGTCGACCTGCGTCCTAAAAACTTGACAGGTAAAGAAGCGGAAGCCATCCTGGGTTCTGCCCACATGACTTGCAACAAGAACGGCATTCCTAATGACCCGCAAAAACCTATGGTCACTTCTGGTATCCGTTTAGGTAGCCCAGCTTTTACTACTCGTGGTTTCAAGGAAGAACAAGCCGTCAAGGTAGGCAATCTGATCGCTGACGTGCTCGACAATCCACACGATGCAGCGACGATAGAACGTGTGAAGGCTGAAGTCAAACAATTGACTGATGCATTCCCGGTTTATCAGGCTTGATATCGGGCTTAATATCAGGCTTAGTATCAGGCTTCATGTCAGCTTGAAAATTCAAGTTTGATCTTAAACTGAAATAAGCAGGCTCAAAAAGCACAATAAAAAGCCACTCAGACGAGTGGCTTTTTTATAAAAGCAATAAAATAAGCAAGCACTAAGCCTATAAGTAAGTAAGCCAGTAAATTAACGGATCTCTATACGCCATGAAATGCCCATTTTGCCACCACGATGACACTCAGGTCATCGACACCCGCGTTTCAGAAGAAGGTAATGTCATCCGCCGTCGCCGTCGCTGTGCCGACTGCGATAAGCGCTTTACCACCTATGAGCGTATAGAACTGGTGATGCCCGTCATCGTCAAGAAAAACGGCAGCCGCACAGAATACGAAACCGCCAAGCTGCGCGCCAGCCTGATGCTGGCCCTGCGCAAGCGCCCGGTATCGGCCGAAGCTGTTGAGACAGCCATACAAAGAATAGAAGAAAAATTATTGTCCAGCGGAGAGCGCGAAGTCATGTCCGGCCACCTGGGTGAACTAGTCATGCGCGAATTGAAACGCCTCGACAAAATCGCCTACATCCGCTTCGCTTCTGTGTACAAAAGCTTTGAAGATGTATCCGAATTTGCCGAGGCGATTCAGGAAGTCAGGAAGAGCTAAACTGCAAATAGCTATATTTACTTATACCAACACTCATCCACAGAAAGCGATCCTGACACTGTTCTGGCACCAAAATTATCAATCGTGAAAGTCCCGCAAGGGTCAGTCGCCATTTTACCTCCAGCGCGCGGCACTGCCTGTATCCTGTAGGTTGTTGCTGTAGTGGCGACCGCAAAACTAATGTTGTAGTCAATTGAAGCCCCGGTTGCGCCGCCGGGACTTGCAACCACAGGTAATGCTACAGCAGTACCGCCTTTATCAATATCATATCGGTCATTAATCGCAAGAAAACTCGCCATAAACTGATCATTTTGCATAATCTTGGCTTTGGCATCCGCACGCCTTCCCCTTCTCACATGCTCCAGATAGGAAGGGATCGCAATAGCAGCCAAAATACCAATTATGACTACCGCTATCATTAATTCAACCAGGGTAAAACCCTTTTTTGATTTCTGTGGTAACACTTAACACCTCTGTCAAATTTATTTATTGGTAATATCAATCCGTACGCAAGAGTTGCCTCCAGATGCGTTTTGACGGATTAGCATTTTGAATTATGTCCAGTTTATTCGGTTTTGGTCCACTTGCATCTGTTGAACCAGAAGATGGCGGTTGATAAATAATAGACTTTGCACCTTTTTTCAAAATCGTAGTACCGAACGTCAATGAACCTTGTTTACCAGCAACCAGTGTATCTGCCGCATCCACCTTGCCGTCTCCCGTTGTATCTATTGTTGGGTAGGGGAATACACCGCCTGTCAAAGAACGTAAGATAAAGGTTGTTGATTTACCATCAGATGAACAGGTGTCTGTCGCGCCTGCTGGAATAATCGACGTAAATACTACCTCATCAAAATACACTTGTGGGTCTATTGTAATACGCTCACCAGTAGACAATGTTGTATCCAGGTCCATATACCAACCACGTTTGGACGTGTAGTCAACAGGTAAATTATTTACAGTGTAGAAAGAACCCGTTGCAGTCAAAGTCTGCTTTTGCAAGGCAGATTGACTACCAGTAATAGCACTTGTTGTAACGCTTGGTACGCCGAAGTTATCCCACACACCATAAATAGATTGAATATCGGTATTCAATGGGTCATCAGTTTCATAAATCTTGCCGGTACCAAACAACACGATTGCACCACCTTTAGGGTGAGGCACTAAGTCAGGCTGTACAGTAATCGGCTGAGTTTTGGTAGCACGTATCGCTTTAAACAAGGGCGCATTGGAAAACGCAATGGTGGTACCACTATTGGCAACATTGAATTTCCACAAATTTCCTAACAAATCACCTGCATAAATTGCTTTAATGGTGGCATCCGAATTCATCAAGAGTTTCGGTGAGGCCATGCCATTTGGCGTCGTTGCATTCCCGACCCCAGTATCCACCTTCGTAATGACACCATCTTTGAGACGGATTATAAACAATACCGCGTGTTTATTATCGCTCTCATAGCCATTACCCATGACAGCAACCCAGTCGCCATTTGGCATGCGACCAATTTGTGCATTACCGATCGTGTAACCCAGATCACCATCATTTGCAGAAGTAATTTCCCACAAGATTTTGCTAGCATCAAAGGCAGTAGGATCAGTTACATCCATTGCAAATACGGAGCGACCGCCAGCCCCAGTTGTTCCTACCAAGGCAGTTTTCCAACCATTGTTCCAGTAGTCTCCTAATGAAGGAGTGCCGTCAACAAAGAATTTATGTCCATAAGTGGTTCTGGACAACAATGGCAAATTACTGATGGCTGCTTTAGGTACGTAAGCGAATTTTTCAATACCGGTTGCACCATCCAGTGCATGCAACATACCGTCATTACCGCCGATGTACACCATAGATGCACGTGCTCTTTTTACTGTCAGGAAATCATTATACGAATTTGCTTTTTCAGGCGCACCCACTGGCAAGAATGAATAACCGCTATCATTTCCTTCCTTCATGTACTGTGGTGCAGAATTTACAAAATCGCCGAATGACATAGTGCGCGGACGCAAATACCCAAGATTAGGTCCACCTTTAATATAATCAACAATATTGGTCGCAGTAACTGCGCCAGGTGGGCTATAAGTTGCCGCCTCGGTCGTGAACAATACCTGGTCAGCAGGAGCCAAATTGAGCAGCTCAAACTTCTTACCTTTTACGGTTGAATCAACATAGGTATAAACATTATCTTTTCTGGTTGAAAATGCAGGTATCGAGGCAGTCCAACCACCAGTAGTGAGATTCCCATCGGCATCCAAGGGCCTTTGCACAACCTGACCTGACCAGTCAGATGTACGATAACTTGAGGTATACAAACTACTACCACTACGCACAGTATTGCTGGAGGTACCTACCGCAGCCGCATCACCAATACGCTCTGAAATGGTATTCAATGAGGACTCCAGAGCATTCGCAAATTCAGTAGGATTCGATGCACTAAAGTACTTACCTCGTGAATTAACTGCCGCGTGCCACAAATCATCAACCTGATTTGTAGACGCCTGAGGCCACTGTTTTGTACCAGCAGTCAGTGCCGGCAAATCAGCATTTGAATCCAGGCTTCCATTAACGCCCAAACCTACGGTAAAGTGAACCAAATGCTGCCAAAATGCGGGGTCGGCACCAGAAACGGGGACATTTTTCTTTGCTGAAGTCCAGTCAGGACGTAGGTCACGCGACCAATAATAAAACGCAATATCCGCCAGGGTATCACTATAAGTATCACTATATGGCCCCACTGGCGAGTACGTATAGGTCGAGCTAGGCCCTGTGATCGTAGGTCCAGCTGTACCATCATAATTAGCGTTACGACCGCCTGCTGCTGCCGCACCATTCCAATAACCATCTGTCATCAGGATATTGTAGTTTTGACGGCAAGTGAGTTGTGTGCTTGCCGTACCAACACCACTCTGCGTTTGCCACGGTCCAGTGATAGAAGTGTCGGTAAAATACTGGCCAACATCATCCACCGCATTACGCAAAGGAGTGCCGGCAGCCGGCATCCTCTGCTTATATAAAGTATTCAGGAAATTAGTTTTATTAGTAGTACTAAAATCATCGGAAACCTTGTTTATGATCGTACCACTCGTATTAATTGTCCCAAAGCCAACCCGAATTGTTGAGCTTTGCTTGGAAAACGCCTGCCCACTACCACCACGTGCGGTCAGGATACGCGAACGGTGGTATTGAAACCAATTTGCAAAATTCTGCAACTCCTGCGCAATTGTACAGGCTGTTAACGGGCAATCTGTCCTGGCAGGTGCTTTAGCAGGTAAAGTAGTGCCGGCCTTGATTTCAATCCTGGTAAAACAAGTCAATATACTGGTAGTACAACCGGTGCCGCCGTTATAGATATAATAGAGCGCAGGAAAAATCGTATGTGCAGTCGTTTCATAGTCACTGGCATCATCTTTTAACCAGGAATAGGTTCCCGCAGCGAAGGTCTGATTTTGTGTCAAGTCGATCACGTTGGTGTTAGTACCACCATTTGGTGCGACTGGATTATATAAAGCGGCCGCAACGTTTGCAGACGACATCTGCCCACCACCTGCCGCGGCCCAAGGTTGATACAAGACTTTTGGATCATAGTAAGCCTTGTTGATATCGGACGAACGCCAACGGGCAACGGTAATATTATGATTAAAACCTACTACAACCTGATTAGCTGAACCGTAGTCACCGGCACCGCCAACATTATATAAATTGGCAGGTTTGGGGAATACATTTGTCACCCAGCAAGAATGGCCTGTATTTGCACAGTAGTTATCCATTTCGGTGCCTTTTACCTGCCAGCTACTGCCATTCCAATATCTGTCCAGTGTTGGATCACCAGTTTTTGGAATATCGTCGGGCATCATCTCGAACATCATCGAGCCTGAGTCATCAAGAGTATAAAAAATATTTGGTGGCACATTGGGCTTCACCAAAGGTGGCACTTGCGAAATACCAGCGTATGCATAGCCAGATATGCCGAGTTGAGCTGCAAGTGCACAGATCAAGTAATAACTGACTGGTTTTCTTAATGTATTAATCATGATTTCCTCTTAAATTTGCTTTTCTCGCCTCAGCTCAGTCATTGTGCTCAGTTACGCACCTGATCCCAGATACCATTCAACTTGTAGCCAGATTACCGTGTTTGCAGTTACTCCCTGGCCTCGCGCGGTAATCACATATGCTTTACCAATGCCAGAACCTGCATTCACACCTTCTGTCATCCCGAAAGTTTCATTCAATTTTTTCCACTCCTCTATCATGCATTCTGGCTGCGCTGATACATTAGGAACAGTATTCGCTGGTAATGTAAAAGCCTTAGTAGTCCAATTCGACCTTGTTTGCCACAAGTTAGGCATGGGTGAACCTGGCAAGCCAGGGTAAATATTTACAGGTACACCATTCACAGTCTGAACCACGCCAGTTCCCAATTCTGAACCAGCGCCAGTAACTTCTATTTCTTTTTGACAAAAACGCAAGGCCGTTTCTGCCGCCTGGAAAGCAAGATTCTGCCCCCTTAAATTATTGGCGATACCCTCATCCTGTGTTGCCCGCTTCACAGCCGTTATCGCTAGTATGGTCAAGACCATCAAAAAGACCAGTGAGGTCAGCATGACAAACCCAGTCTGGGCTTTGTACTTAGTATTCATAGTGTCCGTCCTGATGCACGTGCGCGCAGAGCAACTACCGTTGAAAATGTTGTATACAATCTTTTATCAGTCGCAGTGACGACAGTGCCGGAGCAGTCTGTATATTTTGTAGGCGCAGGTGTCAAATTATCGTTAGCAGAGCGCATAACCAAACAGATTTTTGCGGAAACTACTCGCCCCCACTTGGTCTCCCAAGGATTAATAGTCTGATCAACGAGTGCGCCATTAGACATTGGTTCAGGCACTGTGGGGCTCTCCAAAGAGGCAGCGCTAAAGAAACTATTAGCTGACTTGGTTCCTTGCTGGTCATAGCCGTAAGTAATCTTCATATCAACCACATTTTCCATAAATGGCTGACCGGCATTCAATGGAGTTACACCAAATCCCACGCCCCCATTGCCAGCACAATACAGTTCACGGCGACTCGTACTAGGATTACTAGCGACATAAAAGCGATTTTCGACAATGTATGTTCCTGAAGCACTGCTCGCAATGGTTTGCCCCAAACAATCTGTAGGAACGGCAACACCCGATGCGCTCACTGAGTTAGTGTTATCACCGCTCGCCACGTACTTTATGAGGAACGCATCTGGTGTAGTGCTTGTATTATTACACTGCGTAGGGTCGCCGGTTTCCGAAACAAATCCTCCAGTACATCCACGAACCGCTTCATTAGCGGCTATAACTCCAGGATTATAATCTGTTGAACCGCCGCCACTGTCGGCCTGAAATCCAGAATTCATCAAATTTCCATAACCCGCCTGACGCACATGAACTGCCAGGATATTCAGGGCCATACGCCCGTCTTCTTCCATTAAAGATTTATCATCGAAAATCCTATAAGTTTGCGAATTACTCACAAACAAGGACGTAACAGCCAAGGAAATAACCAGCCCAATTGCCATGGCGATCATCACCTCAATCAAGGTTCGTCCTTTTGAATATTTTGTTTGCATTCTTTTCATATTCGCCTCAATCAAGGTGTAAATCTGAGGTTAATGCAGCGCACACCGGCACCCGGAGCTGGTGGAGCGCCAGTTGGGCAAGAAGGGTCAACTGCTGTCATATTCGGTTCCTTCCACATCACAGTCACGTCATACCCTCCCGCTGCATTCAACGTAATATAGCCAGCGCCACCATACATACGCACGCCCAAATTCCTCAACCATTCGGCAACATCTTTATTTGCGACTTCCTGAGCAGTACAGTTATTCACATTCGAACAGGATGGTACAGTTGGCAAAGCAGCAACTGTCGAGCTGTATGCAGTTTGATAACTATAGAAATTCGGGTTTATTCCTGTATCCTTATCTTTGATTGCCTGTCCATTCGCGCGCATACGATCACTAATATCGTAGGCTGCCTGGGTTGCCTCAGAGCGATAATTTGCCCCTTTTAAATACTTCAAGGTATTTGCTTGCAAACTCGCCACCCCCAAAAGCCCGATTGCCACGATAACCATCGTTACGATGATTTCGACCATCGAGACACCCTTTTGCTTATTCAAACTAAAAATTTTCATAACAGCCTCAGCATGGAAGAGTTTTGACTACACTGACTCTTCCTATAGAAGAGACGCAAACGTAGCGGTTATAGGTTGCTCCAACATATGCATCTGGTGGTTTAACATAAAAATAAGTAGCTACAGCAAATCGATTGCCTGTTCCGTCAATAACAATGTTTTGAGTCTGAGGAACTGGAACTACAGAGCCTTCAGAGACATTACGCAGCAATGCCGGCTGTACTTTTATTAAGGTATCCCCCCCATCAAACTGTCCATTTGTGTTGGCGTCGACAAAACTGATCCACCCACTTGCCCAGCCGAC
>JACQDX010000004.1 GCA_016200895.1 Burkholderiales bacterium | reverse complement strand
GATCAGTCCCACCGCAAAGAAATTCTCGGGCATCTTGTCGGTGATGTGTTGAGCGGTGAATGCGCGCGGTTTCAGTCCGGCGACATACTGCTCACCCCATGTATCGAGAGTAGCTTGATCGAGAGAACGCAGATTGTCTGGAAAGGCAATTTGAACTGCCGAATTGGTGGTATTTTGCCTTGTTATGCTCATCAGATCGGGCAATTCTCCCGCGCCATATACAGCGGGGTGGCTGGCGATGATCTGCTCGACCAATGTGGTGCCGGAGCGCGGCATACCCAGAATAAAAATCGGCAAGTCGGAAGGGTCGCCCGCGCCGCGTAGCCGTTCTATCGTGTGTTTATCGAAAATTTCGATGAGTTTGGAAAATTGTTCTGCGCTACGATCCGAGGCGTAGTTTAGCGTGGTGCGTTTGAGCTTGCAGCCTGCCTGGAAATGAGGGAACGCCTGAGCATAATCTTCGTTTTGTTCAAAACATATACCCAAGGCAAAATGAAGATAGATCATTTCCCGGGTCGACAGGGTCACGGTATGATTTTGTACAGCCTTGGCTATCTCGATTAATGCGGCAAAATTTTCGTCTTGTGTATTCTCTTGGCGGGAGAAACTCAGGCTATAACGGACCGCCATGCTGCTGGGCTTGATTAGCAATGCCTGCCGGTAAAGTTTTTCTGCCTTCTCCGCGTCTCCGTTTTCGAGATGCAAGTCCCCAAGGCCGTGCAATGCTTCAACGCTCTTGGGATTGATGGTTAGCGCGCGACCATAGCATGCCTCTGCCTCGTTGAGCTGCCCCAGCACCTTGAAGACGATGCCCAGGTTGCAATAGGCTTCCGGATAGTTAGGATTGATCCGCAATGCTTGTTGGCAACTGATTGTCGCCAGATCCAGCATGCCTAGTTCGTAGAGCAATGCACCTAAGTTATTGTACGCTTCGGCATCATTGCTTAGCAGCTCTGCGGCTTTTTGCATGGGCGTCAGCGCAGCTGCACTATGGCCCAGCTGTTTGAGCGCAACCCCCAACGCTTTCCAGCCAAATCCAGACGAGGGCGCGCGTTTCGTTATTGTATGGGCAAGTGTGGCGGCTTCGGTATATCGTTCTGCCGCAAATAATGCGGCCAGCTTGCTGATTTCTTGCTGGGCCAAGATTCCGGCTGATTTCCTTGCGTATTTAGGCGATCTGACGGGTTTTTTTGGGGAAATGCGTTTGTTGCACGACGATGCGGTTGGTGCAGCTAGTTTTGTGATGTTGGATTTCAACTGATTCTCCGGAAAATCCCGGTATACAAATGTACCGTTCGATGACAATCAAACCTGCGATTATTATGGCTCTTAAATGTATTTGTAAGTAGGGCTATTTTGTCAGTAGTGTCCGGTTAACTTACAAAATGCCGAGCCAAGATTGTGTATTGGCGCGGCTTACAAAGCGATTTATTTTGGTGCCGATTTGAAATCAGTTTTCGTCTATTCAGGTTCAAGTAACGTCCAGGGATTGAATTCTCTGGAAGTGAGCTATGAACGTGGGCAAGACGCTGTTCGCGCAGATCATGGAGTTTGTTCCGTGGACCAGCTTCACGAGAATCGTGGAGCGCTATGGCGGCGATTCCGGTGTTCGCAGCTTGAGCTGCACCGAACAATTTCGAGCCATGGCCTTTGCCCAACTGACTTACCGCGAGAGCCTGCGCGACATCGAAACTTGTTTGGCTTCCAATCAAGCGAAGCTGTATGGCATGGGCTTTCGTTCCCCAGTCAAACGCTCGACGCTGGCCGATGCCAACGAAGGCCGCGACTGGCACATCTGGGAAGATTTGGCAGCACTGCTTATCCGGCGTGCGCGCAAGCTGTATTGCAACGACAGTTTCGGCAGCGATCTTTCCAACACCGTCTACGCGCTGGACTCCACGACGATAGATTTGTGCCTGTCGCTGTTTCCGTGGGCGCCGTTTCGCTCCACCAAGGCGGCGGTCAAGCTGCACACGTTGCTGGATTTGCGCGGCAATATTCCGGCTTTCATTCATATCTCGGATGGCAAGATGGGCGACGTCAACGTGCTCGACATGCTGACCTTCGAGCCGGGCGCATTCTACGTGATGGATCGCGGATACCTGGATTTCGCTCGATTGTTCGCGCTGCATCAAGGGGGCGCATTCTTCGTGACCCGCGCCAAACGGGGCATGGACGCGCACAGGGTGTATTCGATGCAGGCAGACCGCAGCACCGGCATCATCTGCGACCAGCGCATCGCGCTGGACGGGTTCTATGCCTCGCAGGACTACCCAGAGCAGTTGCGGCGCATCCGCTTCAAAGACCCGGAAACCGGCAAGACGCTGGTGTTCCTGACCAACAACACCGCCTTGCCCGCGCTGACCATCGCAGCACTTTACAAAAGCCGCTGGCAAGTCGAACTGTTCTTCAAGTGGATCAAGCAGCACCTGCGCATCAAGCGTTTCATCGGCAACAGCGAGAACGCCGTGAAGACGCAAATCTGGTGTGCGGTCTCCACTTACGTTCTGATTGCGATTGCCAAAAAGGAGCTTCAACTCGATGCCTCTCTATACAATATGCTACAGATTTTATCGGTGTCTGTTTTCGAGAAAACCCCGCTATCACAAGCCCTCGCAGGCGGCGGGCAACTTCAAGATCAGACAGATTTTCATAACCAATTAGATTTGTTTGGTTTTTAACCGGACACTACTGATGTGAAGTAATGATGTGTCTATCTGTATTATAAAAACATGTCCGGGTGAATCTGTCATTATGAATAATTGTTGCGCGGCTTCGCTTGCCCCCGGCCTCGCGCTATGATACTTAGTAAAGGAGGTTGCGTTGGCTCATGTTCCTGAAGACATACGAGCAATTCTCACTGAACGAGCGGGTCCCGCGATACTGGCTTACGTCACTGCCATTCTCACGCGCTATGTAGATCAGAACTTCGAAGAGCACTCTGGGACTGGGCTACTACTAACCAACCAGCACCGACAGACCTTTTGCCTTACAGCAAACCACGTAGTCACGCCTTCTTCCAGAGTCCCAACGGACAGCCGCAAAGTTGTTCAGCACTCGTACCTTGAAAACTTGGGGCGAGTCGACGATACCGGAAGAGTTTTTCAGGATGACGATTCGACAATACAGTCTGCATTTCTGTTGAGGCGTAAATATTTCAAAAGCGAGGACTGCGATCTCGCGATGTTAGGTTCATGCCTCAATGGTTATGATTTTCCCGGAATTCGCTGCACCAACTATTATCCCTACGGTTATCTCGCAAGCGCCAATTTTCAAGAGATATTCAACCAGGATGTTTTCGCGGTTTGCGGCTTTCCGGCCGCACTAATGACCAGTTTACCAGAGAGCAGACTGATCAACTATGTGCCTCTGATGCATCTATTCACAGGCTCGCAAGGGGACAGTCACTCCTCCGACAGCAAGCGTTATACAATTGACTACGTCGATGCCAATCCTTCGCCACACGGCCTAAGCGGTGCTCCCGTGTGGCTCATACGTGAGACTATTTCACCATCGACTCATCTTGACACAGATCGTGTTAGAGCTTG
>JACQDX010000106.1 GCA_016200895.1 Burkholderiales bacterium | reverse complement strand
CCCCAACTTCGAAAGACGTATTACTTGCTTGCGTCTTTCATAGAGCGCTTCCGGCTTTAATTTTCTGCTGTCTATTTTTTCCATCTCTTATTGACTGCACTTTTACATAAAAGTTCATCTATTTAAATGCCGGATCTATAGGATCAGGACTGCGTTCCTGAACTTAATCGCCAAAGAAAAAGCTCGCTGTCAGCGAGCTTTTTCTTTGGACACATGCTTTTCAGGCTTCAGCAGGTTTGCCGATTTCACGGTAAATAGGTTTTTGTTCTGCCAGCCATTGCTCAGTCAGGTACAGATTTTCGCGTTCCCAGGGTTGAAAGCCTGGTTTGAAATAGGCGAGGTAATGCGGCAGCGAAAACCACAGCAATCCACGCGGACGCAGGCAATATTTTAGTGCCTGCCACCAGGTCCTGGGCTTGAATAATTGACCATCGCGATACAGGCAATGCATGGTTTGCACCGTGGTATCAAAACTGAACAACATGGTCACATACAAAAACCAGGCTATGCGCCGCAGATAGCCACCACCTATCGCATGATAAGTGTCAAAGGCCACGGATTTATGTTCGGTCTCTTCTATGGAATGCCAGGTCCACAGGGTTTTCAGCGGTTCCTCTGCATCACCTATCCAACAAGGTTCACTCAATGCACCATCAGCAAAAATGGCGGTGAAGTGTTCATATGCGATGGTGATGGCGAGATTGCTTTTGATGCTGAGACTGGCGGCACTGCGGATGCGCCATTTGACGAAGGGCTCGATAAAATAGCTGAGGCCTTGTGTATTCAAATGCTGATTATATTGCGCATGGATGTGACGGTGACTGGCTTCCTGGCCTATGAACCCTTTGATCTCTTCTTTCAGTTGCTTATCCTTGAGCAAGGGCAGGGCTGCCTTGACGCTGTCGATGAAATATTGCTCACCGAGCGGAAAACTGAAGGACTGGGCATTGAACAAATGTGTACGGAATGCATCACCCCCGAGCCAGTGACGTGAAAATCCCTGGGATAGATCGATTTTTAATTGACGCACTTGCAGCGGTTTTCGAACGCTGTTTGGTTTGCGACTTCCATCTTTTTGCTGGCTCATATTCATCACGCTTCTCATGTTTGCAATAAAAAACAGTCTAAATAATTAGCCTGATTCTTACTTGTACCAAAGCGTCAAATTTGTACCGACCCGTCAATCTATCATCAAAAAGAGATTATTGAAGTCTGCATCTGACATCAGATAAATCCAGTAAGCAGGATCGCGGGCACTAATTTTTTGCCTGAGCTGTGCTGGTGGAATGCCTGCCAATTCCAGATATTCGCGATGCATGTGGGCTTGATCGTAATAGCCAGCATCATGGGCAATTTGAGTCAGGTCACCCCAGGCAACATCGGGCTTGATGATGTGAGGCAGGGAAAAACCAAATCTGACTATGCGCCTGACATCGCGCAGGGTGACACCAAAATTTTCGCGCACCCGGCGTTCCAGTTGCCTTTGCCCTATGCCAAAATATTCAGACAATTCCAGTAAGGGAAAAAAGATTTTTTTGTGAGCCGCCAGAAATGCAGCGCCCATGCTACTCCTGGGTCTGTGATCCAGTACATTGAGCAAGAATTCCTGAAATAGCGCCACAATGGCACTGACATCTTGCAAATCCTCCAGCGCTTGTAAGAAGGCCTGAACACGCTCAGCAGCTACCAGTTCATGAAAGGGCAGGGCATTGCCGGCAATGCTGGCAACATTGATGCCCATGGCTTGCTGCAACATGCCGGGGCGAAAACATACTGACAATGCCAGCGATTTTGGTTCATAGCGCACATGCGTAGGCTCCATTACTGGGCCGCGCAAAAAAAAGCGCTCGGCGAGTATCTCTGATTGATCCGACTGTATCACCACGCCGCCACCGTGGGCAAACAGCATGATGGCAGGACTTAAGGTGGCTGGCAAAAACGCTTCACAAGCATTCAATTCCACCACCATGATATGCATGATCAATGGGGATAGTTTTGGATGTGAGGGAAAAACCTGATAATGGATAGGTGTGTGCAAGGTTTGCCAGATGTTTGTGAGATGGTTGAAAGCCTGGGCTGTTATTTTACCCAAAGCATAGGAATCGTTGTGATTTCATGTGGTGGATGGCAGAATTTAGATTCATGCCAAATCCTTTATACTTGAAAGAGAATTTTTGAGTTATGCCATTTTATTTGGAACATATATGAATCTGACCACCTTGTTACTCTTCGTTCCTGCATGTTTTGCCTTGAACATGGCACCGGGACCGAATAATCTGCTATCCCTCAGCAATGCCACCCGTTATGGCTTGCGTATCTCTTGTGTCGCTGGTGTGGGACGCCTGCTGGCATTTGCCCTGATGCTGGTACTGGCTTCTGCCGGGCTTGCAGTGGTCTTGCACACCTCGGAATTGTTGTTCACTGTCATCAAGCTTGGTGGTGCTGCTTATCTGTTTTACCTTGCGTGGCAATTATGGCGTAGTGATACCAGCCAAACAGCAGAAGTGATTACTCCGCGACTGGGTTTGCCAGCACTGGCCAGGCAAGAGTTTCTGGTTGCCATAGGCAATCCAAAAGCGATACTGATATTTACGGCTTTCTTGCCTCAGTTCGTCAATCCGGCTGAACCGACTGGCTGGCAATTCGCCGTTCTTGGCGCAGCATTCTTGGCGCTGGAATGGATAGCCATTGTCTTGTATGCTTATATGGGCATACATATGCGCCGCTGGTTTGGCCAGCCGCGTGGCAAGCGCCTGTTCAACCGCAGTTGTTCTGCCTTGCTGGCCACAGCGGGCCTGGGTTTGCTGGTTTCACGTCGCAGTTGACCAGGCTTCCATGTGCTGCAGTGATCACATTTTATACATAAGCTGCAAATAAAAACTGCGTTTCGCCAGCGGTATGTCATTCGGGATACTACCCGGTGCAAAACTGGGTTCGCGTGCATCGACATTCATCAGATTGCGTATGCTACCTGACACTTCCCATGCACCAGCATTGGTACGCAGACTGAGATCTATCATCTTGTAATCTGCCACAGGCGGGCGCAAGTCGCCCCCTGTACGCTTGCGTCCTGCCACCCAGTTGAATTGTGGGCTGAATAACCAGTCCTGCGCAAATTGCCAGTCGGCGCGGGCAAAGACATGGTGGTGTGGTGCATAACCAGCATCCTGATTGGTGACCTGGTCTGTATTGATTTGATAACTGTGGTTGCCGCTCAATCGCAGTTGACGGCTGGCTTGCCAGTTCAATTCTGTCTCTATGCCATGCCCTTCCTGGCTATTGGTATTGGCATATGAGCTGCCGGTACCTTTGATCGCATTGGGCACGGTGCGTATCAGGTTTTTCATCCTGAACTGGAAGATATTGAATTTTGCCTGCAAGTCACTGCGTGCTTGCCAGATCAGGGCTGCTTCCAGCGTCTTGACGCTCTCAGGTAGTATGGACGGGTTGCCACGCTGGGCTGGATTATTGATGCTGTACAGCTCGGCAAAAGACGGCGCACGGAAAGCTTCGCCATACATGAGTTTGGCGGTCAGGTCATAGGCTGCATCCCACACCAGCGCCAGACGCGGATTGGTGGTGCTGCCGACATCAGAGTAACGGTCATGCCTGAGCCCTGCGGTCAGGTTCCAGTCTGGTGCGAATTGCCATTCATCCTGGATATACACATAGTCAATCGTGCGGCGGTGTGGCTGCAAAAATGCCAGCGTGCCGGTATAGGTTTGCACTGCCCCCGCTGGTTGAGGGAGTCCCGCGGGGGTAATCAGGAAATTCTTGAATTCATAGGTATCGTACATATTCAGGTCATCATGCCCCACACCGATACGTAGCTGATGTTCCCGCCAGCCTGAATACATGGCATAGGCCGAAGCACGTAGTTGCCGTTCAGAGGTATTTGGCGATCCTATGATGCCATCTGGAAAACTACCCGTGGGAAAGGTCACACCCGCCGGGTACAAAACCAGCGGCTTGGGCAGACGCTGCAGGTACTGCACGTAACTGAGATTGAAACCCATACCCCAGTCTTGCCCTGCATGATTGTCACTCCAGGATACATCTGAAGTCAGGCGCTGGCTTTTCAATTTGCCAACCGGGTCCAGCGAAGAAGAAACACCGGTACCAGTGCCTATGTTATCGCGCAGGATGAAATTGCTGCGCCAGCGCCATTTTTCATAGCTCAAGTCAAGATTTGCATCAATGGCATCGTGGCCGTTATTCATGGGGCCGGGAGCCAGACTGGCATGCGTACCAAATACGCGGTCCAGTCCGGTTTGCGCATCGGCTTCAATGATGTTGGCACTGCCTGCGGTTTTACCTGTACGCAAATAGGCCGCAAAGTCTACGCTGCCCAATTTACCTCCATGTTGTATCCAGACATCGCGGGTAGAAAATGAGCCAGCGGTGACACCAAACTCTGTGCCCTTTATTTCTGTAGAATTTTTGGTGATGATATTGATCACGCCACTATAGGCGTCGGCCCCATATAAGGCTGAACCCGGCCCGCGTATGATTTCTATGCGCGAGATATGCTGCAAAGGGTAACCACCCCAGAGCCGTGACCTGTTGCCAGTCAGCAGCACGGTCATTGGTACACCGTTTTGCAATACCAGGATTTGTGAATTGAGTTCATTGATAATGCCACGCAATACATAGGCAGAAAAATAATTGGCACCTATTTTTTCCACATGCATGCCCGCTACGGTTTCGAGAACCTGATCCAGGTCAGTAGCTCCCATGGCGCGTATGTCGGCAGCCGTGATGACACTGGTGACGGCCGGAGCCAGCCGCAAGGATTTCTGGCTACCGGTGGCAATACTGACGGTCAGTTTGTCGCCATAGATCGCCTTGAGATCATCGTCTTCTTCATTGTTGTCTGCGCTGGCATGGGCGGCCATGGAAAATGATAAGAGCATGGCTGTCAGCATGGCTGTATGTGGTGGCAAGTACATCATTCCTCCCGAGGGCAGTCATTGCTACAATGCATTCATCATAAATCTGCCGGGAAGGACTGTCACCGATTTCTGCAAGCAAGCGCTGAAAGTATCAATGCTTTACAAGTCTTATGACATGTAGTGTGGCGGGAATGCCGCATCCTTTATTGTACTTTCTGCGGAGTTACATTTTATACATGACCTGCAGGTAGATGGCTCTTGGTGCCATCGGCAAGTCATAGGGAATAGCAAGACCTGGCGCGATGCTGGGTTCACGTATATCGGCATTGAAAAGATTCCTGACTGTTGCTACCCATTCCCATTTGCCGCGCCCACGAAGTGAACGCAGACTCAGGTCAAGACTAGTGTAGTCTGCGATAGCCGGGCGCAGGTCACCAGCGGCACGACGGCGGTCTGCTACCCAGTTCACTTGCGGGCTGATGGCCCAGCCAGAACTGATTTGCCAGTCTGCCCGTGCATACAAGTGATGATGCGGGGCATAACCTGCATCGGTTTGCGTGCTTTCATCGACAGAGTGTTGATAAGAATAATTGGCCAGCAATTTCAAGTCTTTATTTACATCCCAGCGCAGCTCTGCTTCCAGTCCTTTGCCGTTTTGATTGCCTGTATTGAAGAAGGTCGAACCTGTCCCGGGTGTGGGGTTGGCAATGGCACGGATGATGTCTTGCATGTTGTAGCGGAATACATTCAGGTTTAGTAACACATCCTTGCTGGCTTGCCAGGATAAAGCCAGCTCGGTAGTGGCTATGCGCTCAGGTTTCAGGTTTGGATTGCCATTGGCGACAGGATTGAGTCCATATGATTCATTAAACGCAGGGGCGCGAAAGGCTCGACCATACAAAAGCTTGGCGGTCAGGTCATGCCGCGCATCCCAGACGATGGCCAGGCGCGGATTGGTGGTACCACCAAAATCGGAATAATGATCATGGCGCAAGCCAGTTGTAATGGTCCAGTCCTTGGCCAGATTCCACTCATCCTGCAGATACAGGTAATCATTTTGCCTGCGGGTTGGCAAGATATGGGGTTGTATCTGGCTGTAGTCCATGACTGGTCCGGTTGGTATCGGGATGCCAGCAGGGCTTAGCAGGAAATTTTTGATCGTTTGTGTGCGATACAGATTGATATCGTCGTGCCCGAGACCCATACGCCACTGATGATCTGCCCAGCCTGTATAGCTGGCAAAGGCTGACAGACGGAATTGCCTCTCCCAGCGTGAAGGGCCGCCTATCATGCCATCAGGGAAAACACCAGTAGGTAGCCTGGTCCCGGGCGGCAAGAGCTGCAGGCTGCTTTTTTCCGTGTAATGCATGAAGCTCAGCGTACTGCCCAGTGCCCAGTCTTGTGCAAAAGCCGGATTGGTCCATGACAGGTCAGAAGTCAGTCTTTCTGTCGTCACACCTGAGCCAAAATCAAGTGCTGAAGACACGCCCGCGCCGGTTTGCAGGTCGGTTCTACTTAACAAGCTGGAACGCCAACGCCAGTTACCCATACTGACATCCAGATTCGCATCTACAGGATTGAGGCCGGTATGCACACTGCCTGGCGCCAGGCTGGCACGGGTACCAAACAGTTTGTCATTCCTGGACTGGACATCAGCCGCCAAGAGTTCTTTCTGGCCATCAGTGGCACCAGCGCGCAGATAAGCGGCGAGCTTGAATGGGCCCCATTGCCCGCCATGTAATACCCAGGCGTCACGGGTGCGGAAAGAACCCAGGCCAGCTCCCGCGAAAGTGCCGGATATTTCTTCGGCTGTCTTGGTGATGATATTGATGACGCCGGAATAGGCATCTGCGCCATACAGGGCAGAACCAGGACCGCGTATGACTTCAATGCGGGAGATGTTTTCAACAGAGATGGCATGCCACAGCGCCTGCCCTTTGTCGCCAGTGTAAGAGGTGGTCATGGGTATGCCGTTTTGTAATACCAGCATATGCGGGTTGGCCACGCCGCCGCCACCTATGCCGCGCATGATATAGGCAGGGAAATACAGGATGGCAGCATGGCTGACATGCATGCCGGGTATGGTCTCCAGCACCTGATCAATATCGGTGAAGCCCTGTGTGCGTATATCTTCTGCCGTAATGACCGACGCCACGGCAGGTGCCCGCCGCAGACTTTGTGGCCTGCCTGTGGCGATGCTGATCATGGATTTGTCACCATAGACCAGAGTCAGGTCTTCTTCCTCATTGGAATCTGTTGCCATGGCAGAATGACTTAGTAAAAATAAGGGCAGAACAGAAATCAGGGACAGGCGTTGCAAGGAACGTAGAGACAGTGGGAACGGTAGGGATGACAGGGATGACATAGGTTTCTTTTTTTATTCTAAAACGCATCCGGTTCAGCTTAATCCACCCAAACCAGACTATCAAGCCACAGGCAGCTAATAGGCAACTAAATTGCCGAAAACAAAGCTGTTTTACAACGGACGCATGAAATCATGAAAAAGGAAAAAATAAAGCAAAATGCAGGTGCTATCATGCTTATTTGGTTTTCTTTTTATGGTTTGACAGATCATGCTTATCACTATTTTTGTGGCAGCCAGCTTGCTGATGCTGGCCGGGGTTTATAGCCTGTTCAGCAGCCTCTTTCTGTCGCTGTCTGGTAAGGGCCCAAAAAACTGGAGAAAACTCTGTTATGGCAGTTTGCTGGCAGGATTGGTGCTGGGGCTGGCTTCATGGCTAGGCACTTTCTGGATGCTGCTGCCTTATCCCAATATTGCTGGTGAAGGCTGGTTTGCCGGTTTTCCGTATGTGGCGGTGTATGTTGATGGTACTGGTTATCACTATCATTTCAATTTTACGCAGGCCAGTGTGGTCGCCAATGGCATTTTCTGGTTCTTGCTGCCCATGGCAGGTCTGCATCTTTACGGCAGGCACTGGCGTCGCCAACAACAGAAAGCTGCCTGAGATTTTGCTTGGCACTGAAGTTTTTTGCCTATACTGAACACTGGCCGTAGCTGAAACCATACAGGGAGCAAAAAATGAAAAAACAAATTTTCCCATTTACCATGGTAGATGTCTTTGCCAGACAAACGCTGGCGGGCAATGGCCTGAGCATCTTTGTGCTGGAGCAAACCTTGTCGGCCTATATGATGCAGGCCATGACGCGGGAAATGCGCCAGTTCGAAAGCATCTTCCTGCAGAAACTCGAAGGGCAAGACAGATGGCGCACCCACATCTTCACGATGGAAGAAGAGCTGGGCTTCGCCGGCCACCCCATCATCGGCGCAGCAGCCTGCTTGCATCAACGTTATCAACCAGAAAGCAAGACTGCAGAATTTGAATTTGTCTTGAATGAACGCAGTGTATTTGCCAGCAGCAGGCAAGAGAACGGCAATTTCTTCGCTGAAATGAATCAGGGCAAAGCCAGCTTTGGCGAGCCATTGACCAGCAGTATTGCGGAAAATTTCTTGAAAGCCCTTAACCTGCACGCCCATGACCAGGTAACAGACTTGCCTTTGCAAGTAGTGTCAACAGGCCTGCCTTATCTGATCGTGCCGATACAGCAACACCTGGACAAGGCGCGTATCTGTCATGAGAAATTTGAAGCCCTGCTAGCCAGCGTGGGTGCAAAATTTGTCTACGTGCTCGATGTGCAGCGCCGCGAAGGGCGCACCTGGGACAACGAGGGCAGGGTTGAAGATATTGCTACTGGCAGTGCGGTCGGGCCTGCAGGCGCATATATGGTCAGGCATCAGCGCGCCCCGGCGGGTGATACGCAAATTTTCGCTCAGGGGGCTTATGTGCACAGACCCAGTGAATTACATGTGAGCCTGAACGCTGAAGATGAAACTGTCCTGGTACATGGACAAGTCTGTCTGGTTGCCCAGGGCGAGCTTTACGTATAAGGCCTGAGTGTTTGTGGGATGTAGAGCTGAGGCGTATTGGCCCGGCATGAATGCCTCTGTCCCAACATCTGCACAAAAAATCACAAAATTTCCCACGATCTGCGGCAAAAGCGGCACGATCCCTTTGACATGGTAGCAGAACAATATCGTGACAAATTCTGCATGTCTCAAGCCATCGATCTCAGCCCGAGCATAGCCTTGGCATTGCAGTTTTTCCTGTGCGGAATAGCTTTCGTC
Source organism: Burkholderiales bacterium (assembly GCA_016200895.1). Classification (GTDB taxonomy): domain Bacteria; phylum Pseudomonadota; class Gammaproteobacteria; order Burkholderiales; family Burkholderiaceae_D; genus Undibacterium. Next base: position 4,233 of record JACQDX010000106.1, on the reverse strand, counting down.
CGTTTTTCGTCTGGCGTCGCTTACCAAATCTTTTTAATTTAATAAGTAGTCTAATTACATAAAGTAGTCTAACTACATTGCTCTCTCGCCCGCTTGTGGGGCATACACAACACATTTCAGTGCATAGAGCACACCTTGCTATAGAGGTTTTATGTGGTGCATGTATTTTCTTTGTAGTTTTTTGTAGTCTTCGTTTGACATTGAATCTAGTTTTAGTACAAAATTCATCTCGGAACGTTGGGTTCTGATTGCCAGGCAGGGATGTTGGGTTTCTGTCTGGTGACTCAAAGAGTGCAAGTCAAATAAAAGTGTGAGGGGACATTACATGAAACAAGCTACGCAAAAGCGTCGGCAGGGCGAAGCTCTGCACCGTTTTTCTTTTAAGTTGAGCCCGGTTGCGGCTGGATGTGCGGTATTGATATTTGGTATGACCGACATCGCTACTGCGCAAGAAGCAGCAAACAATACTGTGGTCGTGACAGGCATCCGCAAGGGTATAGAAGAAGCCATCTCGATAAAAAGAAATTCCAATTCCATCGTCGAGGCAATTTCTGCTGAAGATATCGGCAAATTACCTGACGCCAGCGTAGCAGAATCGATCGCCCGTTTGCCTGGTGTTACTGCACAGCGCAGCCGTTCGTCAGGCAAGGCCGCAGACGTCAGCGTGCGTGGCTTGTCGCCAAGTTTCAATGGTTCTTTGCTCAATGGTCGCGAACAGGCTTCCACGGGTAATGCCCGCAGCCCTGAGTTTGATCTGTTCCCGGCTGAACTCATGGGTTCTGTATTGATCTATAAGACACCAGACGCCGCACTGGTTGGTCAGGGTCTGGCCGCAACTATCGATTTGAATACACTCAAGCCGCTGGATTTTGGCAAGCGAGTACTGGCTGCCAGCTATCGCAAACAACGCACAGGCGTGCAATCAGGCTCCGAAGAGGGCACAGGCGACCGCGCATCTTTCTCTTATGTAGACCAGTTTGCCAATCGTACGATTGGTGTCTCGCTGGGGTTGACCAAGTTCAAGGAAGACGGCGGTGGCCAGCAAAAGTTTGATTCCTGGGGCGGCTTTGCGCCCACAGTCGATTATAACGGCGCCAAAGTTGTGGCACCGGGCGGATTTAAGTCTGACACTGAAGTCAGCAAGAGTAACCGCGACGGCGCTTCTCTGACTTTGCAATACAAGCCAAATAAAAACTTCAAATCTTCTGTAGACGTATTTTATTCCGCTGGTTCTAACAGCCTGAAGAAAACAGGACTGGAAGGCGCAATTGCCGGTTCAGCCGGTGGATATGATCCAGATGGCGTACTCAGCAATGCAACCATAGTCAACGGTGTTGCGACTGCGGGTACTTTCAGTAACTATAAAGGCGTAGTTCGCAATCACAAGGAAAGCGCTGACGACAAGTTGACTTCAATAGGCTGGAATAATGAAATGAAACTCGATGAGTGGACGGCAGCAGCCGATCTGTCTTATTCGAAAGCTGTCAAGCATAGCAAGCGCTATGAAACCACAGCTGGTCAGCCTGGTGATGTATCGCCACTGGGTTCGATTTCTTATACCGGTTTTAATGGTGGTAATTTTGCAGATGTGAAGTACTCCACCAGTCTGAACTATTCCGACCGCAATGTCTCCAGGCTGACTGACGTTGACGGCTGGGGTGGCGGGCCGAATACGCCGCAAGCTGGATACGTAGCTTTGCCAGATATTAACGACAAGGTCAATAGCATACGTTTGACCGCTAAACGTGACCTGAGTTTTGGTCCTGTTGTAGCGGCCCAGTTTGGCTTAAACTATACTGAGCGTGATAAAGCCCGTACTGGTCAGGAAGGGCGCCTGGTTGTCAAGGGTAATGGCGGATACGCATCTGCAGCTGTGCCTGGTAGTGCAGTGGCAACTGCAGGTACGGTTGGTTTGCCAGTTGTGTCGTTTGATCCCGATGGTTCTCTGGGTACGATTTATGAACTGGCGCGCTGGGTTGACGCATCTGTATTGGCAAAAGACTGGTCCGTCAATGAAAAAGTAACGACCGCCTACGCGATGGGTGATCTGGATGGCCAGGTAATGGGTTTGAATTACCGTGGTAACTTTGGCGGTCAATTCATTCATACCAACCAGCGCTCGACTGGTAATCAGGTTGATCTGGCTAAGTGCACGGGCATCACTGTGGATACCTGCCCATTCAAGACTACCTCTGGTGGTAAGTCTTATTCTGATTTCTTGCCTAGCCTGAACCTCTCTTTTGATCTGGGTAAAGAACAGTTCTTGCGTGTAGGTCTGGCAAAAGTTTTGTCACGCGCAAACATGGATGATTTGCGTGCAAGCCAGGAATTTGGTGTCAAAACCGGCGGTGCTTTCCCTATCCTCACTGGTACTGGCGGCAATGCTGAACTCAAGCCTTTCAGTGCCAAGGCTTTTGATTTGTCTTATGAGAAATATTTCGGCAAGAAGGGTTATTTCAGTGTTGCCGGTTTCTATAAGCAGCTTGATACTTATATCTACCGTGCACCACGTACTTTCGACTTCAAACCTTTTGTCAGTGCAACCACCCCTTTGCCTCTGAGTGGCCCATATCAAGGTTCTACTGTCGGCTTGTTGACGACGCCACAAAATGGCAATGGCGGTAATATCCATGGCTTTGAAGTTGCCCTGAATATTCCATTCTCCATGATCACTCCAGTGCTGGATGGCTTTGGTGTCATGGTAAATCATTCTGATACTTCGAGCCAGATTACTTTGCCTGCATTTGGTTTTGGTACGCAAAATATCAGTGCTGAAAACATCCCATTGCCAGGTTTGTCCAAACGCGTCAGCAATCTGCGTCTGTACTACGAAAAGAATGGTTTCCAGATAGCGATAGCGGGACGCAAACGTTCTGACTTCCTGGGCCAGATCAGTGACTTCCAGGATAATCAGCAATTGACTTTCATCAAGGGTGAAACTATCGTTGATTTCCAGGTGTCGTATGAATTCCAGACTGGTTACCTGAAAGGTTTATCATTGCTGGCGCAAGCCAATAACTGGAACAATGCACCGTTCCAGCAATATGATACTGATCCAAACAAAATCACAGATAAAACTGTGTATGGCAGGACTTATCTATTCGGCCTGAACTACAAGTTCTAAGAACCTGTTCGCGATCTTACTGCGCGAGCGTGATCGGGGCTCATGCGCTGCTCAAAATGCTCATGTACTAGAGTACATTCCGCTTTTTGCGCTGCTCTTCACCCCGCTGACGCTCGCTCGCTACAGATCGTAAACAGGTTCTAAGGCCGTAAACAGGTTCTAAGCTGAACTGCAAGCAGCCCCTGTCAGCGCGAGCTCACGGGGGCTTGTTTTTTTTGGTGGAGACATAATGCAAAATACAACTATAAAAAATGTAGTGATCGTTGGTGGTGGTACTGCTGGCTGGATGGCTGCAACGGCGCTTGCGACTGTGCTACAGAGGCAATATCAAATCCGAGTAGTGGAGTCGGATGAAATTGGTATTGTCGGTGTCGGTGAGGCTACCATACCGATGATACAAAGATTTAACCAGGTCGTCGGCATCGATGAAAATGAATTCCTGCGCGAGACTCAGGGCACTTTCAAGCTGGCGATAGAATTTGTTAACTGGGGCAAGCAGGGCGAGCGCTATATGCATGGCTTTGGTACTATCGGCCAGGATCTTGGCAGTGTGCGTTTTGATCAATACTGGCAAAAAATGCGCAAGCTGGGTAAGGCCGATGAGCTGGCTGCGTATTCAATCACCCGTATGATGGGCAAGGCAAATAAATTCATGCCGGCCCGCCACGATGTGCCTAATTCACCCTTGAACCAGATTGCCCACGCTTATCATTTTGATGCCAGCCTGTATGCGCGTTACTTGCGCAAGATTGCTGAATCACATGGCGTGGTGCGCACTGAAGGCAAGATAGTATCGGTCAGCCAGCGCGAAGCTAATGGCTTTGTCGATGCCATTGTTCTGGAAAATGGTGAGCGCATCGCTGGTGATTTATTCATCGATTGTTCCGGCTTCCGTGGCTTGCTGATAGAGCAGACTTTGCAAACAGGTTATGAGGACTGGTCGCACTGGTTGCCTTGTGACCGGGCACAGGCCGTGCCTTGTGAGTCTGCGCCAGAGCTCTTGCCCTATACCCGCGCAACTGCGCACCGCGCTGGCTGGCAATGGCGTATCCCGCTGCAACATCGCATAGGCAATGGTCATGTGTATTGCAGTCAGTATGTCAGCGATG
>JACQDX010000103.1 GCA_016200895.1 Burkholderiales bacterium | reverse complement strand
TCATTGGTGATTTCATCAAATGTGAAACCATACTGAAAACCTGAGCAACCACCGCCTTGTACGAAGACGCGCAGTTTCAGGTCAGGGTTACCCTCTTCTTCAATCAGCTGGGCTACTTTGGCAGCGGCGCTTTCAGTGAAAACAATGGGTGCGGGCATTTCGGCAACAGCGTTCATAATTACTCCTTCAGACTATTTACCATCATTATAGACCCGCACAGAAATCTATGCATTGTTCGCTGCGAGTTTCAAGACAGGTTCTTGTCCCTGATCATGACTAAGCTTGCCAGAGACCACGGCACCGCTCAGCATTTCCAGTGTTTTGTAGTGCACATCACCAGATATTTGTGCTTTCGGCTGTAATTCAAGTAATTCTGACGAAAATACCGGGCCATTGATGACGCCATTCACCACAATGTGAGCGGCGCGGACTTCACCATCAATTTTTGCCTGCTCAGAGATCACCAGCATGCTGGATGCTTCCAAGTCAGCGACAACATTGCCGCGGATATGGCCATCGATGCGCAAACCGCCTTTGAAATGCAAGTCGCCTTGGATGACGGTAGTTGCACCGATCAGGCTGTCTATGGTGTTTTTGGTTTTTCGATTAAACATTCGTATTCCTTCTTGAGGAAGTGAGCCAGAAGCCGCAGCATATCAGAAATGCTATTTTAGCAAGCGCAGCTTTTCTTTGCGTGGTTTATAAATTGACCGCTTATAAATTGACCATTTGCTGAGCCCGGATCTGGCCATTTGCTAACACCTTGGCCTGCACACCTTTAACCGTAGCTCCTTCTGGTAAGGTAATGGTACCTTCCAGTCTCTGATAATGCCGGAATAATAATTTTAATTTTCCGGCATCGCCCGACTTAGGATCGGGAAACAGCATCGTAGCAGGTTTACCCGCTTGTACCAAGTTCAGGCTGAATTGCATTTCCCCAGTGAAATCACGGCCACTTTTACCACCCTGCATGACCAGTGCCCTATAGCGTAACTGGCCTGGGCTCAGTATTTCCACCTTGAAATTTTGCAGTGATATACCTTCGGCACCGACTGCTGATGGCGTCAGGCTTTCAAAAAAAGCCAAATCATCCTTGAGCTTGAGGTTTTCTGTCGTCAAGGCCTTGACCTGGTCGGTCAACTGCTTTTGCGTGGACTTGTCGATATTGACTGTACTCTCTATGGTATTGGCTGCCAGCGACAACTTGTCACGCTCGGCAGTCAACTCCTTGATTTTTTCTTTCAGCTCTTCGACCTGGTCAGCACTGATCCTGGAACCAAAGGCAAAGCTCTTGCCCAGATCATAAGTCCACCAGGCAACACCAGCGGCAATACCAATGACGATGCCAGCCATGGCCACTTTGAATGTCCATGGCTTTTCATGCGTAATCGTCATTTTTGGCGCCAGGAAGCGCTTGGGTGTCAGACGTGACTTTGGCATGACCGGGCGATTAAGGCATGACCGGTACGTGCATCAGCCCAGTGCTTTCGTCCAGGCCGAACATCAAATTCATACACTGCACTGCCTGACCTGATGCGCCTTTCACCAGATTATCCTGCACTACCAGTATGACGACGGTATTGCCGTTGTTTGGCCTGTGCAAAGCCAGCCGCAACATGTTGGAGGCGCGGGTGGAACGAGTTTCCGGATGCGAGCCGAATGGCAGTACATCAACAAAAACCTCATCCTTATAGGCGTTTTCAAACAGGGCTTGCAAGTCTTCGTCGCTGATTTCTGCATTCAGGCGCGCATACAGGGTGGAATGCATGCCACGTATCATCGGCACCAGGTGCGGCGTGAACAGCAGGCCAATCTGGTCTTTGCTGATGCGCTGCAATTGTTCTATGGTTTCAGGGGTATGCCTGTGGCCGGATACGCCGTAGGCTTTGAAGCTGTCACTGGTTTCAGAGAACAAGAGGCCAAGTTCAGCCTTACGGCCAGCGCCGGAGACGCCGGATTTGCAGTCAGCGATGAGGTTGCCTGCATCAATGATGCCCGCCTTCAGCAGCGGTGCAAAACCCAATTGCATGGTGGTTGGATAGCAACCTGGGTTGCCAACCACTCTGGCGCTCTTGATCGCGGCACGGTTCAGCTCTGGCAGGCCATACACGGCTTCGTCAAGGATATCGGTACAGGTATGCGGGATGCCATACCACTTTTCAAATTCAGCTACGTTCTTCATGCGGAAGTCGGCTGCCAGGTCAATGACCTTGACGCCAGCGGCCAGCAATTCAGGCGCTTGCGCCATGGCGACGCCATGCGGGGTGGCAAAGAAGACGACATCACATTCTTTGAGATTGGCTTTGTCAGGCGCAGAAAAAGCGACATCCACACGCCCACGCAAGGAGGGATACATTTCAGAAACTGGCAAGCCATCTTCTTTGCGGGAAGTGATCGCCGTGATGTGCGCTTCAGGGTGGGTGGCCAATATGCGCAGTAATTCTACTCCGGTATAACCCGTGCCACCTACGATGCCAATTTTAATCATATGCTTTCCTTGCAAGAAATTTTGACGCTATTCTAGCAGCATAAGAGTCTATGCCGTTGCGACTGAAAAAACTCGTTACATGCTCCAAAGCAAAAAAGCCGCCCTTGCAGGCGGCTTTTTTGTAGCAATTCCGTACAGCGATAAAAAATTAACGCTTGGAGAATTGTTTTGCGCGACGAGCTTTGCGCAGACCAACTTTTTTACGTTCAACTTCGCGAGCATCACGAGTAACGAAGCCAGCTTTTGACAATTCAGGCTTCAAAGCTGCATCGTAGTCAATCAGGGCACGAGTGATACCGTGACGAACAGCACCGGATTGGCCAGATTCGCCGCCGCCGTGAACGTTCACCATAATGTCGAATGTTTCGAGATTATTAGTCAGTTCCAGAGGTTGACGGATAACCATCAGGCCAGTTTCACGAGAGAAATACTCGTTTGCTGGTTTGCCGTTGACAACAATCTTGCCGCTGCCGGATTTCAGGAATACGCGAGCAACTGCGCTCTTGCGACGGCCAGTCCCGTAGTTGTAATTACCGATCATGGCTAATCCTTAGATGTCGAGTACTTGTGGTTGCTGAGCTGCATGCGGATGTGTTGCCTCTGCATATACTTTCAGCTTCTTGATCATTGCATAGCCGAGTGGGCCTTTAGGCAACATGCCTTTGACAGCTTTCTCGAGTGCACGACCTGGAAAACGCTCTTGCATTTTCTGGAAATTTGTTTCATAGATACCGCCTGGATAACCAGTGTGACGGTAGTATGTTTTGTTCAGAGCTTTAGTACCAGTCACGCGCAGTTTGCCTGCGTTAACAACAACGATAAAATCGCCTGTGTCTACGTGTGGTGTAAATTCTGGTTTATGTTTGCCGCGTAAACGGAGTGCCACTTCGCTGGCAACACGTCCGAGTACTTTATCTGTCGCGTCAATCACGAACCAGTCGCGCTGAACCTCATGGCCCTTAGCGGAAAAGGTTTTCATGTTGAATCCTAATAAAAGTTAAAAACGCCCTGAAAATATTCTGTGTTTTTGGTGGTTCTGCCATTAATTTCAGCAGACTCGTCCTTATCACTTCTCCCTTGGGCGATCAGGGAGTCGGAAATTATAGTATTTTCAAAGACTTAGTGCAAGGACTGTTTAATTTTTGTGCAGGCTTCACGGCGACTGTGTGGAAATTTTGCGGAAATACAGGCAAAAAAAACCCGAAGACTAGCTTCGGGCTGAATCCACCAAAGGAGTAGGTGGAGGAGACAATTGCAGGGTTAGTTGACAAACTTGCCATTAACTAACCGATGAGTCAATAATAGGATAAGAAATTGTGCAGTGCAAGGTAATTTACAGTTTTCTGCGCAAAAGTTCACGATTTTGAGCAATAGGCTACAATCTGAGGGCAGTATTTTCTAATTCAACGGGGGTAAGGAATGGAAGCAACAGTGCGCTGGACAGGTTCGTCCGGTATGTCTTTTCTGGCAGAAACCGGCTCCGGTCATGCTGTATTAATGGATGGAGCACCCGATGGCGGTGGCCGCAATCTGGCGCCGCGCCCCATGGAAATGGTGTTGCTAGGTACCGGTGGATGCTCTGCTTATGATGTGGTGCTGATCTTGCGCAAGGGTAAACAGGATATCCGTGGCTGTGACGTCAAGCTGACAGCGGAACGTGCTGACACCGAACCCAAGGTATTCACAAAGATCAATTTCCACTTCGTCGTGCGTGGCCGTCAGTTAAAGGCTAACCTGGTGGAGCGTGCCATCAAGCTGTCACATGAAAAATATTGCTCGGCCTCCATCATGCTGGAAAAAACAGCAGAGATGACACATAGCTTCGAGATTATTGAAGACCTCGACCTGCCTTCAGAGCATCAGGCTGCAGGCTGATTTTCTTCGTCCGGCTTACCAAAAACATCTGTGTAAGTCGGATAGAAGGAACAATACATGGCGATGGTTAATATCATGGAAACTGTTACAGCGGTCAAAGCCATCATCAAGAGGCTACCAAAAACAAGGTGAATCAAATTGCCCGCGAGCATGGGAATCAGCATTCGTAATGCTATCCATGATATGCCATAAATAATAAATGCCTGCCAGGCACGCAGCACGGCAAAGAAACTGAAAAACAATGCCTTGGGCACCGACAGCCTTTGCCACACAACCAAAGGAGCGGAGTGCCAAAAGGCCATCATACCCGGCAGATATGCAAGGAAAAATACGATGATGCCAAGTAGGGCATCAGGGTTCGCTTCGTATTTGGTATCCAGCTCTATCATGCTGCGAACATAAGTCCGCAATGCACCACCGTCAGCCAGCGATGATATCCATTCCGCCAATACCAGTGCAGCGATGTTGCAAAGACCAAGTGTCAATAATTTGGATAAGGCAGGAGACCTGAAACCTATCCACAATAAACCCGGAGACACTGCCTGATCGCCATCAATATTGTGGCAAGCCTGCATAAAACTGATGGCAAATACGGGGACCAGTATCAGCGGTAACATCGGCCCTATAAGGGGAACAAGGCACACGACCAGATTCAAAAATAGATAGGCAAAGAATAATGCCGACATTTCTGCCGGCCGCTTGCGAAATAACGCAAACCCCAGTCTCACCCATGTCCAGCCGGACTTTGCGTTCACAGCGTTCATTTATTCAACAGGTAAGGCCGGTACCCGGCCAGATTCCCTCAGGCGTAAGATACGCTCAAAATGGGTAGGGTCATGTGGGGTCAGCATTTCTGCATCCCTGGGCTGATAAAAATCATACAGACGAGAAAGCCAGAAACGCAGGGCAGCTGCGCGCAACATCGGCTGCCAGGCAATGCCCTCTTCTTTCGTGAAAGGGCGCACTGCATGATAGGCGTTCAGCAAGGCCAGCACGCGCGCATCATCCAGCACACCAGTGGCGACATCAATACACCAGTCATTGACCGTCACGGCCACATCAAAAATCCAGGTATCGCAACCGGCAAAATAAAAGTCGAAGAAACCGGTCAGGCGTTCACCATCAAACATGACATTATTGCGAAACAGGTCGGCATGAACAGGGCCACGTGGCAAGGCACGGTAAATTGCTGTGCTGTCGAAAGCATCCTGAAAATGGACTTCGGCACGTAGCAAATGCTGCAATTCATCTGACAAGAATGGCAGCACTTTAGGCGTTGTTTCATGCCACCAGTCCAGCGAACGCAGATTGGGTTGCTGTATGCTGAAATCTTTGCCTACCATATGCATGCGTGCCAGCATGGCACCTACCTCAGCACAGTGCACAGCCTGCGGCTGCATTTGTGAACTGCCTTCAAGCTTACTGACAATAGCAGCAGGCTTACCATGCAGAGCGACCACTAACTCACCTTGATCGTTAGCGATAGGTGCAGGTACCAGTACGCCATGATCAGCCAGGTGACGCATTAGCTTCAGGTAAAACGGCAGTTGCTCAAAGCTCAGGTTTTCAAAAATCGTCAATACGAATTCGCCTGCTTCAGTATTGATGAAAAAATTGCTATTTTCTATCCCCGAAGCAATACCTTTGATATTTACGGCCTTGCCCAGCGGGAATTGCTGCATCCAGGGGCCAAGGTCTTCCAGACTTACCGGTGTAAAAACTGCCATATCAATTAAAAATGAGGAGCTAAGTGAATGCTTACTTCGATGCTGCAGCACTGGCGGAGGCGGCTGATTTTACTGGTGCAGGTGCCAGCACATCAGGAGGATTACCCTCTTTAACTTCTTTCTTGCCACCGAATTCGAGTATGGTCCATTGGGCTGCGCGATTGGCATCACCTTGCACCGTACCTTTTGGTGCATTACCTACTTCGGTATCGGTTTTGACGGTGTAATTGCTTTTGCCAGACTTCACTTGCACTTCGGTTCCCTTGCCACCAACGACGCGCTTTTCGGTCACTTTGGTTTTAGGTTCTGGCTTGCTCACCGATACGCCCTTGGGATCAGGAAGCTCTTCCAGTTTCTCCAACCTTGGTGGAGGTGGCACATCAGCCTTGGATGGCGCCTGTGCAGAAGCTGCTTGTGCAAAAGCTGATGGCGCAGCTGTGAATGCCAACAAGAACGGTATCAGCACCAATGCAGATTTGTTTGTGATTTTCATGTTGAAGCCCGGAAACGATATATATTCAGTCATTGTAACAAACCCCGCCCGGTCTGACAGGAATATCCGGTCAAACCGGGTGCAAAGCCACTGTCAGCGATTACCTGCATTCACAATTACAACGGCTGGGGAGTCCAAAATAAAAGAGGCGCTATCTTAAAGATAGCGCCTCTTTCGTATTCAGATCAAACGGGCCTGAGCCCGTTTAATCAGAACCAATTTAGAACTGGTGACGTATACCGACTGTCAATTCTTTTACGTCAGCGCCTTTAACTGCTGCGCCCACTTTTTGGGAATTTGCGTCTTGTGTTGTGCTTGCGAAAGCAGCATACAGATCAGTACGCTTGGAGAATGTGTACTGATAACCGATTGCGAATTGCTTAGCGTCGCCAACTGTAGCAGCGGAGTTAGCCGCAACCAGAGTAGAGTCTTTGATCTTGGTGAAAGTAGCCAGGATTTTGTTGCTTGGGTCAAACGGAACTGTTACGCCCAGAGTGAAGATCTTTTGATCAACAGCCAAAGCAGCATCATCGCTCACTTTTTGATAGATAAAGACTGGTTTCGCTACGCCGAAGTCGTAGGAAGCGGCCAGAGTGTTACCTTTACGTGCATTGATTGGGCCACCAACCAAAGCTTGACCATTGTCTTTAACGAAAGAGTAACCAACGTCCAGACCATTTGCTGCGTAACGCAGGTTCAGACCCAGGGAACGGCCAGCAGAGTTGTCGCCAGCGGCTTCGCCGAAGCCATATTGACCAACAGCAGAGAAACCACCCAGGTTAGCTGGTGTGTAGTAGTAAACTGCATTGCTTGCACGGCCACCGGAGTTGGCGTTAGCGCCAGCAACAGTTGCCGTACCGCCGATGAAGTACAGATTGGACAGACCATTGCCGCTGTTGATGTAGCCAGATGCAAACGGATCAAAGTTGTCGAAGAACTTGAAAGTTGGAGTCTTGTCGCGGCCCAGATCTACTGTACCGAAATCGCCAGACAGGCCAACTGTAGAACGACGGCCAAATGTACGGCCTTGGGCAGAGCTACCGTCATCAACGTTCAGACCCATTTCCAGAACGAAGTTGGCTTTCAAGCCACCACCGAGGTCTTCAGTACCTTTGAAGCCGACGCGGGAACCGTTTTCCTGACCACTCTGCAGTTTGTTGAAACGGCCAGCAGGTGTGCCGTTGTCCAGACTTTGGAAGCCAGCGTCAACAATACCGTAGACAACAACGGAAGATTGAGCGAACGCTGCACCGGAGAAAGCACTCATCAGAGCGAGTGCGAGGAATGATTTTTTCATTATCTAGTATCCAAAAATGAATGTTAAGTTTTTACCAATTTAACATCAAGCACGGTAAAAACAGAATTACAGGTGTTTTACAGCCTTGAATCGGCAAGAGATCCAATGACAAGCGGCACGATACCTGTGAAAAGTGACAACTTGATGAATTCAACGTGTTTAGAAAGCCACACTTTAATTAAGTTCAGTTAAAAAGAACACGATAGAAATCTTATTTGCATATGCGGAACGAATAGTACACAAAATCACCAAAAGCTGCTGCCCACATGATTTTGCATCGTTGCTGCAAAGCACCAATTATATAAGGCCAGTAACAAGCATTTCAAGTAACTGACTTGAAATTTATTTATATATTACAGTAATTGAAACATTTCATAATCCGTAAAAACCCCTATTCTATGGTTTCCCAGGCGTTCTGCTTTTGCGCGGTCATAGCGCGCCAGTAAGCACGTCCGGTGTACCACATGACTGCACCTATGGCGGCACAAGCAAACTGTCCAAGCGCTAAAGTCAGTACAGAATGATCAAGGGCCGGTGCAACAATACCAGCGATAACCGCCCCCAACAGGGTCACCGTCGCCGACTGGCACGAAGCAACTATGCCGCGTATATTCGGGAACAAGTCCAGTACCAGCAAGGTTGCCCCTGGCGCTACCAGCGACATGCCAAAAGTATAAAAAAACAGCGGCGTCACCGTCCACAAGAGTATCGGTGGCGAAAAGTAGTGAAAAACGACATTGAACAGGGACGCCCCTATCAAAAAACAAAAACCTATGCTGACCTGCTTCCACACCGTCATTTTGCCTGCCAGGCGGTTGGCGGCCAGCGCGCCAAAGAATATGCCGCCTACCGACGGCACGAATTGCCAGCCAAACTGATCCGGCCCCAGGTGTAAATGCTGAGTGATAAAAGCCGGGGCAGCTGAAACATAGAGAAAAAGTCCGGCAAAATTAAAGGCGATGGTGCCTGCCTTCAAATGGAATAAGGGGGATTTGAATACTTTTTTATAACTGGTCCATAAAAACTCTGCACTAAAAGGCTGGCGCTTATCCATAGGCAATGATTCAGGCAAATACTTGTAACTGGCCCACCACAAGGCCACGGTATAGCCAAACAACAGCAGGAAAATCGCTCGCCAGCTCAGGAAACTGACTACCCAGCCGCCCAGGATAGGTGCAATTGCAGGAGCAATAGAAAAAATCATGGTCACCAGCGACAGCAGTCGCTCAGCCGGTGCACCGGCATACAGGTCACGTATGATGGCACGCCCCACCACCATACCAGCACCGGCAGAGACGCCTTGCAGTATGCGGAAGCCCCACAGGTAATGAATGCTGTGCACCGAGGCGCAACCAAAGCTGGCGACGGCAAAAACTACCAGGGCCACCAGGATCACATTGCGCCGCCCGAAAGCATCTGACAAAGCGCCGTGCCATAAGGTCATGACGGCAAAGGACAGCATATAGGCCGTCAGGGTCTGCTGCACTTCCAGCGCACTGGCATTCAGGGTAGCCTGGATATTGGGGAAAGCAGGAAGGTAAGTATCGATGGAAAACGGACCCAGCATGGCCAGGGCAGCCAGTAAGGTCGCCAGGCCGGCATTATTGATCTTGGTTGCAGAGGACATGGGTAAATTCAGTTTTTACGCCTGATAGCCAGATTAGCTATCAGGCATGGGACTACAAATTGAGGGACTTGGAACCTGAAGCGAGAACTGCGCTGATGTTCAGGCCGAGGTTCACGCTGAGATTCAGATGCCACCCATACACAGATATTTCATTTCCAGATACTCATCCATGCCATATTTGGAGCCTTCACGCCCCAGGCCGGATTGTTTGACGCCGCCGAACGGAGCCACTTCATTCGAGATCAGGCCGGTATTGATACCTACCATGCCGTATTCCAGTTTTTCAGCCACCCGCCAGACACGGCCTATGTCGCGTGAATAAAAATACGAGGCCAAACCAAAGTCAGTGTTATTCGCAGCGGCAATGGCTTCTTCTTCGGTCTTGAACTTGACGACTGCGGCTACCGGACCAAAGGTCTCTTCATTCATGATCAACATGCCAGATGTGACATTCGACAGCACCGTTGGTTCATAAAAAAGTTTGCCTGCTTCCAGCAATTTGCCACCAGCCTGCAAGCTTGCACCTTGTTTCAAGGCGTCGGCCACATGCTCTTCTACCTTGGCTACCGCTTGCGCATCGATCATTGGCCCCTGATTGATACCAGCACCAAAGCCATCGCCTACCTTGATCTTTCTAGCCCCGGCTGAGAGCTTTTCAACGAAGGCATCGTAGATAGATTCATGCGCATAAAAGCGGTTGGTACAGACACAGGTCTGGCCAGAATTACGGAATTTCGATTGCAGCGCACCTTCGACGGCAGCATCCAGGTCAGCATCTTCAAATACGATGAAGGGGGCATGACCGCCCAGTTCCAGCGCCAGTTTTTTGACTGTCTGGGCAGATTGCCGCATCAGGATACGGCCTACCGGCGTTGAACCTGTGAAAGACAAATGCCGCACTACCGGGCTGTCACACAAGACCTTGCCGACAGCAATAGACTGCTCCGAGTCAGCGGTGATGATATTGATGATGCCTGCCGGTATGCCTGCCCTGCGCGCCAGTTCTGCCATGGCCAGTGCGGACAAAGGCGTTTGCTCGGCAGGCTTGATGACGATAGAGCAACCGGCCGCAAGCGCTGGTGCCACCTTGCGCGTGATCATCGCGATAGGGAAATTCCATGGTGTAATGGAAGCGCAGACACCGATAGGCTGCTTCAAGACCACCATGCGCTTGTCGCTCCAGGTCGATGCCATGACATCACCAGAAACGCGCTTGGCTTCTTCGGCAAACCATTCTATGAAGCTGGCACCATAGATAACTTCGCCCTTCGCTTCAGCCAAAGGCTTGCCCTGCTCGGCAGTCATGATGGCGGCCAGGTCGTCAGCATTCTCTATCATGAGGTCAAACCATTTGCGCATGAGAATGGCGCGCTCTTTGCCGGTTTTTGCAGCCCAGAGCGGGAATGCAACTTGCGCGGCCTTGATGGCGGCTTCTGTATGGCTGGCATCAAGATTGGGGACTGTACCCAGGATTGCCAGCGTGGAAGGATTATTCACTTCAAAACTGGTCTTGCCTGTGACCCACTCGCCATTGATATAGGCCTGGTTGCGTAATAAGGATGGGTCTTTTAAATTCAATTGCTTTGCTGTTGATTCCAGTGCCATGACTACATCTCCTTGCAGAATCTTGAAGTGAAGCCTCAAGCCTAAAGCAAAACGGCCAGGTCTGCTGAGACCTGGCCGTTTTGGTAAAGACTTAATAGTGATTTATAGCTGCATTTAGCGACTTATTACAACTTATTGCAAGTTATAACAAATCGCATGAAAATTATTCAGCGATATCTTTTGGCTTCGCTTCTTCCCTGCGGTTAAAGCCTGCCACCATGTCAAAGCGGAACAAGCGGCATTCCAGTGCGCCGTTAAAGAATGGGGTCTTGCGCGATTCTTTGAGGCGCAACATCTTGGGCAAACCCAGATCTGCAGTGAACAGGAACACGCTCCAGCCAGCAAAACGCTGCTTCAAGGTCGTACTGAAAGCACTGAAGAAATCTTTGGCCATGTCATCATCTTCCATCGAACTGTCACCACGCACACCGATACGTTCACCGTAAGGAGGGTTGGTCAGCAAGATGCCTGGCTCTGTCGTTGGTGCCTTGATTTCCTGCGCTTCTATCTGCTTGAGTGGTACGTCAAAACGTATGCCCGCCTTGTTCAGGTTATTGCGCGTCATGACGATCATGTCGCCAGAAATATCGCTACCGAAAATCGTTGGTTCAGCAGGCAAAGGATGTGGTTTGGCGCTGGCCTTGATCTGTGCCCAGGCATCAGCATCGAACTGATGCATTTTTTCGAACGCAAAATCACGCTTCAAGCCGGGTGGTATGCCTGCCAGGATTTGCGCAGCTTCGATGAGGATGGTGCCAGAGCCACACATAGGATCAAACAAAGGTGTGCCAGGTTTCCAGCCAGCGGTGCGCAACAAGCCGGCTGCCAGGTTTTCACGCAAAGGCGCATCACCAGTTTCCATACGCCAGCCGCGCTTGAACAAGGGTTCGCCAGAGATATCCAGATACACGGTGAAATTGCGCGCATCCATGAAGCCGACGATGCGCATGTCAGGGTTCTTGGTATTCACCGATGGGCGTTGAGTGAACTGGTCGCGGAAACGGTCGCAAATTGCATCCTTGATTTTGAGCGTGGCAAAATCCAGGCTCTTCAAAGGCGACTTGACTGCAGTGACATCAACACGGATGGTGTGGTGATAACCAAACCAGTCTTCCCAGGGTTGATCCAGCACCAGGTCATAAATATCGTTTTCATTGGTATAGCCAGAATGCGCCATACGCATCAACACGCGGGATGCGATGCGTGAATGCAGGTTGATACGCCAGCCGTCATGCTGGCTACCTGAGCAATGCACGCCACCCGGCACCTGATTATGTACAGTCATGGTTTTATCCATGGCTGCAATTTCACCCAGCTCTTCGGCCAGGGCTATTTCCAGGCCACGTGGGCATGGGCAAAAATAAGAATAACGCGTCATAGGAGTACCCTTTATCCGTTAAAAAAAACTATGGTGAATTTTCACCGCCAATTGCCTGTCTGAAGTTCTGCACTCCAGACCTGCCTTACTGCAAAACTCAGCCAAACCTAGAAAGGTTTGACAACAACCAAAATCAATATCGCCAGCAACAAAATCACCGGCACTTCATTAAACCAGCGGAACCAGACATGGCTGCGCTTGTTAACACCCTTCTCAAACTTTTTCAACAAGCTGCCGCAGGCATGGTGATAGCCTATCAGCAAGATCACGAAAGTCAGCTTGGCATGCAGCCAGCCATTCCCTGGCCCCTTGCCTATGCCATAGCCTTGCCACAACCAAAGACCAAATATCAACGCAAGCACTGCCAATATCGTCATGAAACGATACAGCTTGCGTGCCATCAGTAACAGGCGTTCTGTCGTGGGTGAGTGATTTTCCATCGCCAGATTAACCAGGATACGTGGCATATAAAACAGGCCCGCGAACCAGGATGTGACAAACAGGATGTGGAAAACTTTAACCCAGAGCATGGCTTACTTTCTTTCTTATTTTCTTACAATGAGCTTCTATATTATTGACGTACTTCACCATGACCAAATACCACATACTTCATTGACGTCAGCCCTTCCAGGCCAACCGGGCCACGCGCATGCAGCTTGTCATTCGAGATTCCTATCTCGGCACCCAGGCCATATTCAAAACCATCAGCAAAACGGGTAGAGGCATTTACCATCACTGAGGCTGAATCGACTTCGCGCAAGAAACGCAGGGCGCGGCTATAGTCTTCAGTGATGATGGATTCTGTATGTTTGGATGAATAATCATTGATATGCGTGATGGCTTCATCAATGTCAGCCACTAGCTTGATGGCCAGGATAGGGGCGAGGTATTCTGTACTCCAGTCTTCTTCAGTCGCTTTAGCCAGATGCGGGTAGCCTGCCAGAATCGCAGCGGCAGCTTCATCACAACGCAATTCGACCTGCTTGCCTGCATACAACTCAGCCAGTGCTGGCAAGATTTGCGCGGCAATGCCTTGCGCGACCAGTAAGGTTTCCATAGTGTTGCAGGTGCCGTAGCGATGGCACTTGGCATTGAAAGCCACATCGACCGCTTTTTTCAGGTCAGCCTTGTCATCGATATATACATGGCAGATACCATCCAGATGCTTGATCATGGGTACTGTAGCCTCTTGCATCAAACGCGCTATCAAGCCCTTACCACCACGCGGGACGATGACGTCAACAAATTGCGGCATGGTGATCAGTTCACCGACAGCAGCGCGGTCGGTAGTCTCGACGATCTGTACTGCATCAGCAGGCAAACCGGCACCAGCCAGGCCCTCCTTGACCAGTTTCGCCAGAGCCTGGTTGCAATGGATGGCTTCTGAACCGCCGCGCAATATCGTCGCATTGCCGCTCTTGATGCACAGGCCAGCGGCATCTACTGTCACATTCGGGCGAGCTTCGTAAATAATGCCTATGACACCCAGCGGCACCCGCATCTGCCCTACCTGTATGCCGGTGGGGCGGTATTTCATGTTCGAGATTTCACCAATAGGGTCAGACAGGCTGACGATCTGTTCCAGGCCTTCAGCCATGGTCGCAATCGCCTTGTCAGACAGGGTCAGTCTGTCCAGCATGGCAGCTTCCATGCCTGCTGCTTTTGCTGCGGCCAGGTCCATTTCATTGGCGGCGCGCAAGGCAGCAGCTTCACGCCTGATGGCGGCAGCGATCAGGGACTTCGTTGATTAACCACCAGAAAGGCGGCAAGAGAAATCCATTTCCGGTTTGGTAAACCGTGCTATCAGGTGAATCCGAATTGCAGCTATGCCGCTTTTGCCACCCTCAAGCCCAATTGTAATAAGGCATCCCAGGGATCTCCTGCAAACGCCTTGGCGCGCAAACCTTTTACCATCTTATCGACTTGCGATGCTTCTTGCAGTGCGACCCGCAAATTTGCCAGGCTGACGCGACGTAAGGCGGGGTCCATGAGTTTTTCCCGCGGGCCCCAGATGCGGTATTCTTTCAACAAGGCTGACAAGGGTCGTCCCTGTGCCATACCCGACTTCAATTTCAACAAGGTGCGTATCTCTTCTGCCATGGCCCACAAGACCAGCGGCAGGGCTTCGCCCTCGCCTTTCAAACCATTCAACATGCGCACCAGTCTTGCGACATCACCGGCCAACATGGCTTCATTGAGCTTGAAGACATCATAGCGCGCCACATTCAGCACTGCATCATGGATTTGTTCAAAACTCAGTTTGCCGGGTGGATGCAGCAGGGCCAGTTTCTGGATTTCCTGATGGGCCGCCAGCAAATTGCCCTCTACCCTGTCAGCAATGAAATCCAGGCTTTGCCGGTCTGCGCTTTGCTGTTGCAAAGACAGACGCAGGCTGATCCAGCCTGGCAGTTGATTACGTTCTACCAGCGGGATATCGATATATACCGCGGCTTGCTGCAAGCTGCCTACCCAGGCGGCTTTTTGCGTCGCCCAGTCCAGCTTGGGCAAAGTGATCAGGGTCAGGTTATCGGGCGACAGATTCGTCACATAATCCTGCAGGGCCTGGCCACCATCCTTGCCGGGCTTGCCGGTGGGGATGCGCAAGTCGATGAGTTTTTTATCACCAAACAGGGATTGCGACTGATTCGCTGCCAGCAAGGCACCCCATTTGAAACTGCGTTCCACCGTCAGGATTTCACGCTCGTAAAAACCCTGTGCCTTGGCCGTGCGGCGTATCTTGTCCGCTGCTTCCAGCGCCAGCAAATGCTCATCACTGGTGATCACATACAGTGGCGCCAGTGTTTTCGCCAGATGGCCATCAAGGGCATCGAAGCGTAATTGCATATTAATCGTCCATCTTCACAACAGCCAGTCTGCGCATGATTTGCTGCACCAGGTCACTTTGCATATCGCGGTACAACAAGACTTCTTCCGCTTCTTTCGCCAGCACTTGCGATTCATTAAAGCTGATATTGCGCTTCAACTGCAGATCTACCGGTTCCAGATATTCCTTGCCCACATTATTGCGGACCCGGAAACGGAAGTTATAAATCAGATTGTATTCACGGACACGACCCTGGCTATTCAGGGACAGGATTTGCTTGTCCCTGGTTTCGCTGAGCACTTCCAGTATGACTTGCGCATCCTTGGCTTCAGACATGACTTGCGTCTGGCCGTTGGCACGGATATGGCGGCGTAATTCCCCCCCCAGGGCCGAGCTTTCAGGCATGCCGATATAGATACTCTTGAATGGCAAAGCAACCGGGCCACGCAGGGCAAAGCCACAAGCGGACAACAACATCACGACCATGATGGCTGCCAGCCATTGCAGACGCTTTAAATACTTTGCTTGCATGCGGTTTCCTTTATTACTTTGTCACACTATTGTTCAAGACCAGATATCACGCAACTATATTCACCAGTTTGCCAGGCACGATAATAATTTTCTTGGCTGCGCCTTCCATGAACTTCTGTACGCTTTCATTGGCGAGGGCAGTCGCTTCTATCGTCGCCTTGTCGGCATCCTTGGCGACCTTGATGCTGCCGCGCAGTTTGCCATTGACTTGCACCATCAGCTCGATTTCATCTTGCACCAATGCAGCTTCATCCACCAGCGGCCAAGGCGCATCGATGATTTCACCGAGTTCTGTCGCCAGACCCAGCTCCTGCCACAGTACGTGGGTAATATGCGGACATACTGGATACAAGCCACGGAGCAAGATGCCGAAGGCTTCGCGCAAAGCTGCGGCACTGCCTTCGGCTTCTGACTTGAAGGACTCTATGGTGTTGAGCAACTTCATCGCGCCAGAGACAACGGTGTTGTATTGCAGGCGATCGTAATCGGCATCAATCTGCTTCAGCGTCAGATGCACTTCACGGCGCAGCACCTTGACATCATTGGCATACGCCGCAGGTACAGCAGTACCAGAAGCAATCGTGCCAGACAGTTTCAATGCGGATGCCCACAAACGACGCAGGTAACGCGATGCGCCTTCTACACCGCTGTTACTCCATGCCGCACTTTGATCTGGAGGACCGGCAAACATGGTGAACAGGCGTGCTGTATCAGCACCGAACTGTTCAATGATGTCTTTGGGCTCAACCACATTGTTCTTGGACTTGGACATCTTTTCAATGCCACCCATTTGCACAGGCTGACCATCGCTTTTCAGCGATGCCGAAACTGGACGCCCCTTGTCATCATGCTGGACTTCGATTTCATTCGGGTAGAACCAGATTTTCTTGCCGCTGGCATCTTCACGATAGTAAGACTCGTTAAGCAACATGCCCTGGGTGAACAGGTTTTTGAAAGGCTCGTCTATCTTGACCAGACCCAGATCACGCATGGCCTTGGTCCAGAAACGTGCGTACAGCAAATGCAGGACCGCATGTTCGACGCCGCCGATGTACTGGTCCATTGCCATCCAGTAGTCATTGCGGCCATCAACCATTGTCGTTGCATCAGGGCAGGTATAACGCATGAAATACCAGCTGGAATCAACGAAGGTGTCCATGGTGTCAGTTTCACGCTGTGCCGGGCTGCCGCATTTAGGGCAAGGCACATTCAGGAAATCTTCACGGTGTTTCAACGGATTGCCAGAACCATCAGGGATGCAGTCCGTAGGCAATACCACCGGCAAATCTTCATAAGGCACAGGCACGTCACCGCAACTCGCACAGTGAATGATAGGGATAGGTGTACCCCAGTAGCGTTGACGGGAAATACCCCAGTCGCGCAAGCGCCATGTGGTTTTCTTTTCACCCAGGCCTTTGGCGATCAGGTCGGCGGCCACGGCATCAACAGTTGCCTTGAAGCTCAGGCCATCATATTTGCCGGAATTGACGGTGACGCCACGTTGCTTGTCGCCATAGGACTCGGCCCAGGCGTCAGTCGTGAACGTGTCACCTTCAATCGCCACCACTTGCTTGATGGCGATATTGTATTTTTTCGCGAAAGCGAAATCGCGTTCATCATGTGCAGGCACGCCCATGACAGCACCATCGCCATACGTCATGAGGACATAGTTACCAACCCAGACTTCGACCTGTTCGCCAGTCAAAGGATGGGTAACGAACAAGCCGGTAGGCATGCCCTCTTTTTCCTTGGTCGCCATTTCGGCTTCTGTCGTGCCGCCTGCTTTGCAGACTTCGATGAAGGCTGCCAGTGCAGCATTGCTCTTTGCTGCCAGCGTGGCAACAGGATGTTCTGCTGCTACTGCGCAGAAAGTCACGCCCATGATGGTGTCAGGACGAGTCGTAAACACGTACATCTTGCCGTCTTGTACCAGCACGCCAGCTTCATCAGCGATCTGGTGCGGGAAAGCAAAGCGTACGCCTTCGCTCTTGCCTATCCAGTTGCGTTGCATGGTGCGTACTTGCTCAGGCCAGCCATCAAGGTTATCGATGCTGTTCAGCAGTTCGTCTGCGTATTGGGTGATACCAAAGTAATAGCCTGGGATTTCGCGTTTTTCGACCAGGGCACCAGAGCGCCAGCCGCGGCCATCAATCACCTGCTCATTCGCCAGCACGGTTTGATCGACAGGGTCCCAGTTCACAACCTGGGTTTTTTTGTAGGCCACGCCTTTTTCCAGCATCTTCAGGAACAGCCACTGGTTCCAGCGGTAGTAATCAGGGTCGCAGGTTGCGACTTCACGCGTCCAGTCAAATGCCAGGCCCAGGGGCTGCATTTGTGACTTCATGTCTTCGATGTTGGCGTAAGTCCATTCTGCCGGGGACTTTTTATAGGCAATCGCCGCATTTTCTGCCGGCAAGCCAAATGCATCCCAACCCATAGGCATGAGGACGTTATAGCCCTTCATGCGCAGCTGGCGTGCCAGCATGTCATTGATCGTGTAATTGCGCACGTGACCCATGTGCAGCTTGCCGGAAGGGTAAGGCAGCATGGAGCAAGCGTAGTACTTGCCTTTTGGGAAACGTGGATTGTTTTCTATTGCCGTATAGGCATCGATCTTTTTCCAATGGGTTTGCGCCGATTGTTCGACGTCAGAGGGCGTGTATTTTTCTTGCATGGCGTAAGCAGAGGTAGATGCGAAAATGACTCAGAACCTTTGATTATAACTGGTTCAGGCACATTATTGAGGAAAGCCTTATGGGCAAAGGCTATCAAGGCGATTTTATAGTGAACTGGCCGTCTATCCCGGCTGACGAAGCCTGAATTACCTGCGAGTAGCCTGAGATTTTTAAGGCTTTTTTGCCTGCTTGCTATCCGTCACGAACGAAATCCTGGTCAAACCTTGCGCCTGGGCGGCTGCCATGACCTGAGCAATAATTTCATAACGGGTGGATTTATCTGCGCGCAGTTGCAATTCTGTCTGTTTGTTCTTTTTCGCCAGCAGGGCCAGCTTGGAATCCAGATCAGTCATGGCCAAAACTTGCTTATCCCAATACAGTATGCCATCGGCGTCAAAGGAAATGCGCACGGCGTCTGCCTGCTCTTGCACCGGTGCTGATTGCGCTTGCGGCAAATCCAGCTTGACAGCATGTGTCATGAACGGTGCTGCAATGATAAAGATGACCAGCAAAACCAGCATCACGTCGACCATGGGCGTGACATTGATGTCTGCCATTGAGGTCAGGGGACGGGATGAGGATTCGCGCGGCGTATGGAATTGACCGAATGTCATCTTTTGATTTTTCTTAAACTTTACATCAGGCTTTGCTCATATGAGCATGCAAGTCAAAAGCAAAGCCATCAAGCTCTGCCAGGGTGATGCGGTTGACTCGGTTAAAAGCGTTATACGCCAGCACGGCGGGTATCGCCACCAGCAAACCCAGGGCAGTCATGATCAGGGCTTCACCTACCGGCCCTGCCAGTTGGTCGATTTGCACCACGCCGTTGGATGAGATCGCAGTCAAGGCACGGTATATACCCCAGACTGTTCCCAGCAAACCAACGAAAGGTGCGGTAGCACCGACTGATGCCAGAAAACTCAAGCCGGTTTCCAGCTTGACCGTCAAGCCTTGCAATTCCTGGCGCAAGCTACGCGTCAGGATTTCGCTGAGCCCGGCATTGGCAGACAAGGTGGCACTGCGTTGCGCAGTATCGCCAGCCGCATGTGCTGCCTCTGCCAGAGTGATGAATACCTTGGATTGATCGGCCTGACGTAATGATGACAAGGCATCGGCCAGGCTGGGTGCGCGCCAGAATGCGCGCAAGGCTGGCGCTGCCTTACGGATGCGCCAGAAACTCCAGCCCTTCATCAAGATCAGTGTCCAACTGAGTACGGACATCAGCAATAATAGCCAGCCGACCAGATGACCCAGGGCATCAGCCTGCTCCCAGTAATGTGCGATTGCAGAATTCATGTATAGGCGAAATGTACTGTTGCAGACTGATTAACGAAAACCCAGCACATCATACATATCAAACAAGCCTGTAGACTTGTCGTGCAAGAAACGCGCAGCACGCAAACTGCCATGAGCATAAGGCAACCTGCTGGAAGACTTGTGGCTGATTTCCACGCGCTCACCTATGCCGGCAAACAAGACCGTATGATCACCAACGATGTCACCACCACGGATAGTGGCAAAACCGATGGAAGATGGATCACGTTCGCCAGTCACACCTTCGCGGGCGAATACGCCTACTTCATTGAGGTCACGGCCCAGTGCATCGGCAATGACTTCACCCATTTTCAGGGCAGTGCCTGAAGGGGCATCCACCTTGAAGCGGTGATGAGCTTCGACGATTTCTATGTCATAACCTTCAGCAAAGCTCTTGGCTGCCATTTCCAGCAACTTCATCGTGACATTCACGCCCACGCTCATATTTGGCGCGAACATGATGGCAGTTTTCTCTGCGGCAGCGGCAATCGCTGCCTTGCCAGCTTCATCAAAGCCTGTGGTGCCGATAATCAGCTTGATACCATGCGCAGCACAATATTCAAGATGCTTGAGCGTACCTTCGGGACGGGTGAAGTCGATAAGGTAATCGGCATTCGCCAGGCCAGCCGCCAGATCGGCTGTAATGCTGACGCCAGAAGGCTTACCCAGACCGGCTGCTGCATCCGTGCCCAAAGCTGGCGATGCAGGCACGTCCAAAGCGCCAACCAGGACCATATCATCCGCATTACTGATCGCTTCGACCAGCATTTTCCCCATACGGCCAGAAGCCCCGGCCACGGCGATTTTCAGTGCAGTCATAAATATTTATTTTTCTTTAGATTTATTTTTCTTTAGACTTATTTCTCTTTTTTCTTCGGAGCATCGGTTTCCACCACCGATTGCACGCGATTCAAACCCAGTGCGGATTCTGTGATGCGTGCCAGGTATTCTTTTTCTGTCGGCAAGTTACCGCCTTCAAACTTTGCTACCGTACCATCCTTGAAGTAAACCGAGACGCGGCTGGTAATACGCTCACCATTCGGTTTGATCAGGCGGAAAGGATAATCCCAGCGGTCTTCATGGAACATGTCTGTCAGCAGGGCTGTGCCCAGCACAAAACGCACTTGTTCGCGTGTCATGCCTTCTTTTAATTGCGCCACCATTTCCTGGGAAACAAAGTTACCTTGCTGTATGGAAACACGGTAAGGTGAAAAGAAGGCCAATACTTTGCCAAAGCCAGTAGGTTCTACCACTTGTGCACCATTCGTATCGCTAGGCGTGCCCGATGTTGCGTATACTGAAGTCCTGTCAGCCGATGACAACAGCGGAATAGGCGAGGAACATGCTGTCAGGCTAGCCAGCAAAACCAGACCCGCGACGCGGCTCATCTTCTTCCGTGTTAATTCTGAAAACAACAGTTGCATAGATAACCTCTTAATTGAGCAACAAGCCCTAAAACCCGATATCATAAAGCAGATAGCAAATTTTTGATCGAAAACATGACGAACAGCACCCCCAACCTCAAAGCCAGCGGTCTGAAAGCCACTCTGCCCCGCCTGAAAATCCTGGAAATCTTCCAGAACAGCCGGGTCCGTCATCTGACAGCAGAAGATGTATATAAGATCCTGCTGAATGAAAATATGGATGTCGGTCTGGCAACTGTGTACCGTGTCCTGACCCAATTCGAACAGGCTGGACTGTTAAACCGCAATCATTTTGAGACTGGCAAAGCCATTTTTGAATTGAATGAGGGTTCGCACCATGACCATCTGGTTTGCCTTGATTGTGGCCGCGTAGAGGAATTTTTCGATGAAGAAATCGAACGGCGCCAGCAAACTATCGCTATGGAACGCGGTTTCAAGATTGCAGAACATGCACTGGCCATTTATGGCAATTGCACCAAACCGAATTGTGAGCATAAGACTTAAGTCAGGCTCCAACATCCCGGCTTTGTTTTTTTCTAGCGCACCAGGACATACAAGTCCTGTGCGCAGCCAAGCTTACTTCTTGATTTTGGTCACTACAGCTTCCACGGCATCTATGATTTTTTGCGCATTAAATGGCTTGAGAATATAGCCATGTATGCCAGTTTTGACTACCTCATTAATGGTTTCTTGATCTTTATTGGCTGTGACCATGAGCACTCGTGCATCTGGCAGCAGCTCCCGGATACGCGGTAAAATTTCAGTACCGCTGATTTTAGGCATTACGATATCTAGCAAGATCAGGTCAGGCATGAGCTTTATTGCCATTTCCAGGCCAGTGCTGCCATCAGTGGCCTCACCAATGACGTCATATCCCTCGCTGCGCAATATGACCCTGAGCACTTCGCGGGTTACATCATTGTCATCAATTAGTAAAATCTTTGCGCTTCTCTTGTCCATGGCAAACTGTATTCGCGTGAATGTTTAATAAATAGGACTTACGCAAAACCGCCCCAGCTGCGTTGCAGCTCCTAGCCGTACTAAAGTACTGTCTTCGTCACTACGCCTTGCTGGGACAATTTTGCGTAAGTCCTAATAAACTGCTTTGCCAGCCAGAGTTTGTTGACATCCTGACTTACTAACTTATTGACTTAATGCATTCGATAGTAATTTCGAAGTGATATCCACAATCGGGATAACTCTTTCATATGCCATACGGGTTGGACCTATGACACCCAGGGTACCGACTATCTTACCGTTTACCTCATAAGGTGCGGTGACAATACTCATTTCCTCCATGGGTACCAGTTGCGATTCGCCACCTATGAAAATCTGCACGCCAGTTGCCTTGCTGGACACATCCAGCAATTGCATAAGGCTGTTTTTTTGCTCAAACATATCAAACAGCTTACGCAAAGAACTCATATTTGACGACAAATCCTGCACATTCAGTAAATTGCGCTCTCCAGAGATAACGACTTCGTCATTATCTTCATCCATGGCATTGCTGCCCGCTTCTACCGCCACCTGCATGAGCCTGGTCATGTCATTTTGCAGTTGCCGCAACTCGCTGTTGATACGGGTACGAGCATCGGTAAAGCTCAGGCCACCAAAGTTCTGGTTCAGGTAATTGGCTGCCTGCACTAGTTGTGTGGGCGTGTAATCAACATCAGTCAACAGTAGTCGGTTATGGACTTCACCTGCTGGGGTAACGACCACCAGTAAAATACGTTTTTCTGACAGGCGCAAGAATTCTACCTGCTGGAAAATCGACTCGGTGCGCGGCGTCACGACGACACCGGCAAACTGTGTCAACGAAGATAAAATTTGCGCCGCATTCGCAATCAGCTTTTGCGGCGGCTGAGCACTCATATTCGATTGCAGGCTTGATTGCAGGCGTGAATCCATACCTGCGCCATTCACGTCTTGCACAGTAAGCAAGGTATCGACGAAGACGCGATAGCCTCTGGGAGTAGGAATACGGCCCGCAGAAGTGTGCGGGCTTGCCACAAAGCCCATTTCTTCAAGATCGGCCATGACATTGCGAATCGTCGCTGGTGATAATTCCAGGCCGGATATTTTTGACAAGGCGCGGGAACCCACAGGCTGGCCGTCAGCGATATAACGCTCGACCAGGGCTTTTAACAAAGTTTGTGCACGGATATCTAGTTGCATGGTTTCATTTTATGCGTTCATGACTGACATGAACATAGAAAAATTCATAGCCATAGAGTCAGGTCATGCAGATTGGCAAATTCTGCGTCCGGCTTGATATGCAGATGGCGCTCATCTTCAATTTTTAAACCCTGACGGTTCATCCAGCCGCCTTTCAAACCTGCCTGTTGCGCGCCTTGCACATCGAGCAATAAATCATCCCCTACATACAAAACCTCGGTGGGTTCCAGGCCCAACTCCTCGCATGCAGCCAAGAATATTCTGGGGTCAGGCTTGGCACAGCCAAAGCGAAATGCCGCGATAGACACTTTGAAATGATGCGCCAGGCCTATCGCCTGCAAATCGGCAAAACCATTCGAAACGGTGCCCAGCACCAGTTTTTCTTGCAAAGCCTGCAAGGCCGGTTTGACATCGCTATACAAATCCACTTTGTTCCTGGCGTCGGCAAATACTGCCATGGCCTGGTCGGCTTTTTCGGCACCCACACCGTATTCATCAAACACCTGTTTCAACAGGGTATGACGCAAGGCCCATAAATCATATTGAAACCGCTGGTCGCTCGCTACCAGCACATTCCTGCGCTCACGCAATTTTTCCACATTGTAATTTTGCGCAACAGCGGGCACATGCTGATGCATCCATTGCTGCAACACTGATTCGGCATGGCGAATTACAGGCGCAACTGGCCACAAAGTATCATCCAGATCCAGCAAAACTGCTTTTATTGCCATAAAGAGTACTCATTCCATTCGTTGATGTCCTAATTATGTTCTAATCTTAGCCATCATGTCACTCTACCTTTGTTTATGACAGTACAGGCCAAAACCATTGCACTTGTTGGAAAATCTAATGCCCCAGGCATTGCGGACTCGATTAAGGAACTGGCCAATTTTCTCGCGGCTGCAGGACATCGTGTCGTCATCGAGGCAGAAACGGCGCAATACCTGCAATTGAGCGAGTTCAGCAACATGCCCGTGCCCGAGATAGGCAAGCTGGCAGATGTTGCCATCGTGGTTGGCGGCGACGGCACCATGCTGGGCATAGCGCGGCAACTGGCTCCTTATAATATCCCCCTGATCGGCATCAACCAGGGCAGGCTTGGTTTCATTACCGATATCGCGCTTGACCGCATGATCCCTGTCATCACGGAAATGCTGGATGGCAAATATGTCTCTGAGCGCCGCAGCCTGTTACAGGCCATCGTTACCCGCGATGGCAACCAGATTTTCAGTGGCGTGGCTTTCAATGACATCGTGGTCTCACGTGGCGCTGGCTCTGGCATGGTGGAATTGCGCGTCGAGGTAGACGGGCATTTCATGTACAACCAGCGCTCTGACGGTCTTATCGTCTCGACACCGACAGGCTCGACGGCTTACGCCCTTTCTGCCGGTGGCCCGCTGCTGCACCCCAGTTTATCTGGCATCGCGATGGTGCCGATTGCCCCGCATGCCTTGTCGAACCGGCCCATCGTCTTGCCAGACAGTAGCGAAATCGTCATCACCATCGTGGCGGGGCGCGATATCAGCCTGAATTTTGATATGCAAAATTTTGCCAGCCTGCAGCACCAGGACAGGATTATCGTCAACCGTTCTGCCCATACGGTGACTTTTCTGCATCCTCCAGGCTGGAATTATTACAACACCTTGCGCGAGAAACTGCACTGGAACGAATATCCTTCCGTAGAGGGTGCGCTGAATTAAGTTTTAGCCCACCCACTCTTACGAACACAGAAGTCACAGGCTGTTGCTAGAATAGCGATTTTGCTATGCTGGTGCAACTGGTGCCGCTGGTGCCACTGTTGCATGCAGTCCAGCCCTGTTTTCTTAACAAATTCCTACATGTCTGCCCATTATGTTGCGCACGCTTGCCATTCGTGATTTTGTCATTGTTGATACGCTGGAACTTGAATTTTCTTCTGGCTTCAGTGTGCTGACCGGAGAAACCGGTGCTGGTAAATCCATCCTGATTGATGCCCTGGCCCTGGCTTTGGGTGGCCGGGGTGACGCCAGCATGGTGCGTGAGTCTGCCAGCAAAACTGATATCAGCGCAGAATTCGCTGTCAATGACATCCTCGCTACCTGGCTGAAAGAACATGAATTCTTTGACCAGGATCAGCCACTGATCTTGCGTCGTACCATCGATAATGCAGGCCGTTCCAAAGCATGGATCAATGGCATCACCGCCACTGCCGGGCAATTGCGCGAGATTGGCGACATGCTGGTGGATATCCATGGTCAACATGCACATCAGTCCCTGTTGAAAACCGAGGCACAACGCGATTTGCTGGATATGCAAGGCGGCTTGCAAGAGCAAGTCAGTGAAGTTGGCTTGTGTTACCGTGCCTGGCGCAACATCAGCAAGCAACGCGAAGAATTTGAAACCAATGCCAAGAGCGTTTTACAAGAACGCGAGCGCCTGGAATGGCAAGTCGGTGAACTCGATAAATTGCAGATCAAACCCGGCGAATGGGAAAGCATCAGCCAGGAACATACCCGCCTCGCCCACGCTGCCAGCCTGCTGGAGGGCGGGCAAGAGGCGGCGACTCTGATCTCTGAATCCGAGCATCCGGTCTTGTCACAACTGACAGCCATCCAGCAAAAGCTTTTAAAGCTGCTTGATTATGATGCCGCATTAAAGCCCGTCACTGATGCGCTGGAATCTGCCTGCATCAATTTGCAGGAAACCACTTATGCACTCAATGTTTACCTGAGCCGCACCGAGCTTGATCCAGCCCGCTTGCGCGTGGTGGAAAACCGCGTAGAAACTATCCACACCACGGCACGGCGCTTTCACGTTGCACCAGAAAAATTGCATGAAGAATTTGCCACGCTGTCAGCCCAGTTGGCGCAGCTATCAAATGCGACTGACATGGATGCCCTGAAAGCACAAGAAGAAAAAGCCAGGCTGGCTTACCTGCAAACAGCACAAAAACTCAGCAAGGCCAGACAAAAAGTTGCCAAGGATCTGGGCGCGGCAGTCACCACAGCCATGCAAGACCTGAGCATGAGTGGCGGCAGCTTCCTGGTTGCACTCAATCCTGTTGAACCAGCCGCTTATGGCCTGGAACAAGTGGAATTCCTGGTGGCTGGCCATGCCGGAGTGCAGGCAAGACCGCTGGCCAAGGTGGCATCTGGTGGTGAGCTGGCGCGTATCTCGTTGGCGATTTCTGTTATCACCTCTTGCGCTACAGCCACCCCTACCCTGATCTTTGATGAAGTCGATAGCGGTATAGGTGGAGGCGTGGCTGAAGTGGTTGGACGTTTATTAAAACGCCTCGGACAAGACAGGCAAGTCTTGTGCGTTACCCATCTGCCACAAGTGGCGAGCCAGGCCAACCAGCACTTCCAGGTCAGCAAGGCCAGCCAGAATGGCAAGACCGTTTCACAGATAGAAACACTTGATAATAAGCAGAGAGTGGAAGAAATCGCCCGCATGCTGGGCGGCATAGAAATTACAGCGACTACGCGCAAACACGCCAGAGAATTATTGGCATCTTAAGAAAAAAAACATCATGCGCTTCCTAAAAGAACCTGAATATTCACACGGCAAAATCGCCAAGACAGCCGTGGTGCTGATCAACCTCGGTACACCTGATGCACCGACAACTTCAGCCGTGCGCCGCTATCTCAAACAATTTTTATGGGACAGACGCGTGGTTGAAGTGCCGCGCCCAGTCTGGTGGCTGCTCTTGCATGGGATTATCCTGCCCTTTCGTTCTGGTCAGTCAGCAAAAAAATATGCGTCTATCTGGACCAGGGATGGCTCACCACTAAAAATCCATACGCAAAAACAGGCAGCCTTGCTGAAAGGTTATTTGGGTGAACGCGGGCATGAAGTGCAAGTTGCCTATGCCATGCGGTACGGCTCACCTTCGATACCCGATGTCTTGCAAAAACTCAAAACAGACGGTTGCGAACGCATACTGATATTGCCCGCTTACCCGCAATATTCTGCCACCACGACGGCATCCAATTTTGACGCCGTGACCCAGCATTACCAGCAAGTCAGGAACGTGCCTGAGCTGCGCTTCGTCAAGAATTATCATGACCATGATGGTTATATACAGGCGCTGCGCGTATCGGTCATGGATCACTGGCAAAGCCATGGCCGCCCTGACAAACTGGTGATGAGTTTCCATGGTTTGCCCAAGGCTTTTTTATTGCGCGGCGATGCCTACCATTGTGAATGCTATAAAACCGCCCGCCTGTTGGCGGAGAAGCTTGGGCTGGGCAAGGATGATTATGTGGTCACCTTCCAGTCTCGTCTGGGCCGTGCAGAATGGCTACAACCTTACACTGCGCCAACGGTAGCAAAACTCGCCAAAGAAGGTGTCAAACGGGTCGATGTGATTTGCCCCGGCTTTATCGCAGACTGTCTGGAAACCCTGGAAGAAATCGCCATGGAAGTAAAGACCGATTTCCTCAAAGCAGGAGGCAAGGAATTCAACTACATCCCCTGCCTGAATGAGTCACCGGCATGGCTGCGTGGCCTGGCTGAAATTGCAGAACAGCATTTGATAGGCTGGCCAACCATGATTACTGCCAGCGTGCGTGAACAGCAAAAACAGCAAGCCCTGATCAGCCGCGCAGAAGCCAAACGCATGGGTGGTGAACCCTGAGATGGCAATGGCAAAAACTTATTTTATCGGTGATATACAAGGCTGTGCCGACCAGTTGCAAAGCCTGCTCAGCAAGATAGAGCAGACCGAACCGGATGCGCAGTATTTGTTTGCGGGTGACCTCGTCAATCGCGGCCCCAAATCGCTGGCCAGCCTGCGCCTGATACGTGATTTGCAAATTGCTGGCCGGGCCGAATCCGTGCTCGGCAACCATGACCTGCATTTACTGGCGGTTGCCAATGGCATACGCAAAGCAAGTCGTAGCGATACCCTCGACGATATCCTGCAAGCACCAGACCGTGAAGAATTGTTGGACTGGTTACGGCACAGGCCCATGGCGATTTTGCAGCATCAGCATTTGCTGGTGCATGCAGGGATATTCCCGCACTGGTCAACAAAGCAAACCATCACGCTGGCGCAGGAAGTGGAGACACGGCTACGCAGTAAAGACTGGATAGATCTATTGCGCAATATGTATGGCAACACCCCGGCACAATGGCATGATGATTTGCAAGACTATGACAGATTACGCTGCATCATCAATGCACTGACACGCATGCGTTTTTGTAGTGCGGATGGAGTCATGGACTTTGACAGCAAGGATGGACTGGACAGCGCACCGGAAGGCTTTGCCCCCTGGTTTGACCTGCCACGTGCCAGTGAAAAAACCACTGTTGTATTTGGCCACTGGTCCACCTTGGGCCTGGTCTTGCGCGACAATCTGATCAGCCTTGATACCGGCTGCGTCTGGGGCGGCAAGCTGACTGCTGTCACGCTGGAAGACAGGCAAGTCGTGCAGATAGATTGCCCGCAACAGCAAAAACCGGGTTAAGCCTTACTCACTTAAACCCAGCTCTTTCATCACCGCCGCACGCGCCACTTGCGCCACTTCTCTGCGGTGTGCGCCTTCGGTAGGAATAGCGGGCAGGCGTACCAGTTCTGCCGTCATTCGCGGTGCCAGCAAGATGATGCGCATGCTCTCTGCAAAAGTCATGTCGCCAATAAAATCGGCAGCAGAATGGAACTGCCCCCGAGCATCAAGATAGCGCACAACAAAGGGTTGCACAGGTACATGCGCTTCTATTGCCGCTTCAAACAGGTTGGCGTGAAAAGACAACAAATTGCCTTGTGCTGCAGTCGTACCTTCAGGGAAAAACGCGATGCGCTTGCCTGCTTCTATCTGATGTACCAGCCCTTCATAGATACGGCGCACATCACGCTGCCTGCCGCGTACCAGAAAAATCGTGCCCGCCTTTTCACATAACCAGCCCAGCAAAGGCCAATTGCGGATATCTGACTTGGCAACGAAATGACAAGGGTGCATAGTATTGATGACAAAAATATCCAGCCATGACACATGGTTAGAGACGATCATCGCCGACGCATTCACCATACCCTCGCTTTTATCCTTGAAAGCTACATCCACAGTACAGATGGCGAGCAATTTGACCGACCAGCGACGTACCAACTCGTCACGCCTCGCATCAGAGTAAAACGGAAAGATCACGGCGCAAGTAAGCAGACCTGCCGTGAGATGGAGAAATATCCGGAAAAAATGCCAAACGATCATACTGACTCACAAAAATACTCACGTAGAGTAATAATTAAAAATAGCCAAGCTGAATAAACAAAAGCGGGAGTAAGGCTATATCCGCCTATACTCCCACTCATCCCACTCAATCAAACGAATTTCTCACTGAGCAGTTTGGATCACTACCTCAGCCTGCTTCAGGCGCGCAACCTTGCCACTTCTTCTTCGGCATCTTCATCAATCAAGACACTCACTGATACTGCAGAATGCACATTGGAACCGCGTTTTTTGACACCTGAAACCCAATATTCTTCACGGGTATCGGCGTCCATAAAATTACCGGAAATTCCACCTCCGGTACATGCCTGCAAGGACTTGCCACGGTAGTAAACTGTTCTTCCTGTTTTGGAAAACTCAACCCAACCTATGCGCGCAGCGACGCCATCGATCAAGCCGTTCTTGTTTTCCACATACATGACGCGTCTTTGTTCACCACGGGTAAGCTGATTACTTTTCATCTTCAACGTTAATGCAATGTATCAAATGCAATATGCCCTGACACTATCGTCGCCTTGACCACACCTGGCAATTCATACCCCAGGAAAGGCGTGTGCTTGCCTTGGCTGGCGAGGGCTTTAGCTTCTACCTTCCAGCGCGTGGCAGGATCAAAGATGCAGATGTCGGCAGTCTGGCCAATGGCGATTTGGCCGCCGGGCACGCCTGCCACTCTGGCGGCATGTTGGCTGATCCTGGACAGTGCCAGCGTCAGGCTGACTTCTCCACGGCTGTCTTCTGC
Organism: Burkholderiales bacterium; assembly: GCA_016200895.1. Classification (GTDB taxonomy): domain Bacteria; phylum Pseudomonadota; class Gammaproteobacteria; order Burkholderiales; family Burkholderiaceae_D; genus Undibacterium. The sequence continues at coordinate 5,280 of JACQDX010000103.1, read as the reverse complement.
CCATTTCAGTGCCAGTGACAGCAACAATTCCAGGCCAGTGGCACCTGGCGACGCTTCGGCAAAGGGCAGCAGTTTTTCATCATCATCGACCGGTGTATGGTCTGAGCAGATCGCATCGATGGTGCCGTCTTTCAGTGCCGCAGAAATGGCATCGCGGTCACGCTGGCTGCGCAAAGGCGGGGTCAGGCGGGCGTTGGAATCGAAGTAACCTATGTCGGCGTCCGTCAGATGAACATGGTGGGCGCCGACATCGCAGGTCAACGGCAAGCCTTCTTTCTTGGCCTTGCGTACCAGCTCCAGACCGGCAGCAGAAGAGATGCGGCACAAATGCACTTTAGCACCGGTCGTGCGCATGAGTTCAAACAGGGTATGCAGGGCAATCGTCTCGGCCATGACAGGCACGCCAGACAAACCCAGGCGTGAAGCCAGTGGGCCGCTATGGGCGACACCGCCCTTGCCTATATAGGCATCTTGCGGACGCAACCAAACGGTGAAACCAAAGGTGGCAGCGTAATCCAGCGCCCTTTGCAGGGTATTGGTATTGGCGATGGTTTCTTCAGCCTGAGAGAAACCGATGCAGCCTGCCGCGGTCAGCTCAACCATCTCAGTCAGCGATTCGCCTTTCAAACCGACGGTCAGCGCGCCCAGTGGATAAACGTGGGCCTTGTTTTGCATGCGTGCTCTTTGCTTGAGCATTTCCACCAGGCCTGATTCATCAAGCACAGGATCAGTATCCGGCGGGCAGACCAGGCTCGTGACGCCGCCGCGCATGGCGGCTTGCAATTCAGATTCCAGCGTGGCCTTGTATTCAAAGCCAGGTTCACGCAGACGGGCACTCAGGTCGACCAGACCAGGGGCGACGATCAAGCCAGTTGCATCAACAGTTTTATTGGCGACAAAGTCAACAGGTGCCTGACCAATGGCGACGATCTTGCCAGCAGCGATAAACACGTCTTGTACTGCATCGATAGCACTTGCCGGATCTATCACACGGCCATTTTTGATATGTATCTTCATATTCTCCTCATACCCCGCCGCTGTTGCCTGCAACGATGCTCATGACAGCCATGCGCACGGCGATACCAAAAGTCACTTGTGGCAGTATCACTGCCTGCGGGCCATCGGCCACGGCAGAATCAATTTCCACACCACGGTTCATGGGGCCGGGGTGCATGACAATGGCATCTGGTTTTGCCAGCGCCAGGCGTTCTGGCGTCAGGCCATAGCTCTTGAAATATTCTTGTGCTGAAGGCAGCAGGGCACCACTCATGCGTTCATTTTGCAAACGCAGCATGATGATGACATCGACGCCTTTGAGGCCTTCATCCATGTTGTTGAAAACCCGCACACCCATTTGATCCAGGCCGCCTGGCAACAGGGTACGTGGGCCGATCACGCGTACTTCCGGTACGCCCAGCGTCGTCAACGCGTGGATGTCAGAACGGGCCACGCGGCTGTGCAAGACGTCACCGACAATCGCCACTGTAAGGTTGGTGAAGTCTTTTTTATAGTGACGTATGGTGTACATGTCCAACAAACCCTGGGTGGGATGAGCATGGCGGCCATCACCGGCGTTCACCACGTGTACATGGTGCTGCCTGGTGTCGTTCAGATGTTTGGCGATCAGGAAAGGCGCGCCTGAAGTTGCATGACGCACGACAAACATGTCTGCGTGCATGGCCGCCAGATTGTCGATGGTGTCGAGCAGGGATTCACCTTTACTGGTACTGGAAGCGGCGATATTGAGATTGATGACGTCTGCTGACAAACGCTTGGAGGCGATCTCAAAGGTCGTGCGCGTGCGGGTAGAGTTTTCAAAGAACAGATTGAAGACGCTTTTGCCACGCATGAGCGGCACTTTTTTGACTTCCCTGTCGCTGACGCTGACGAAAGAAGAAGCGGTATCGAGAATATGATTAACGATGGCTTTCGGCAAGCCATCTATCGTCAGCAAATGCTGGAGTTCGCCGTGTTTATTGAGCTGGGGATTATGCATGGTCGACAGAGATGCTGAAAGTGCCATCATCTGCGCGTTGCAGATTGACAGAGACGGCGGGTTCAAATGAGGCGGTATGAGCTACAAAATCAGCAGCCACCGGCAATTCGCGACCACCGCGGTCTACCAGCGTAGCCAGCATGATGCGGGCCGGGCGGCCATAATCGAATAACTCATTGATGGCGGCGCGGGTGGTGCGGCCTGTGTATAGCACATCATCGACCAGGATGATTTGTGCGCCATCGACATCGAAAGGAATTTGCGTAGGTTTGACCTCGGCATGCAGGCCCTTGGCAGCATAGTCATCGCGGTAAAAGGATACGTCGATAAGGCCAGCTTTACTCGACAAGCCCAGGTCTTGCACCAGGCGCTCGGCTATCCAGGCACCGCCTGAATAAATGCCAACGATGGCCAGCTTGTTTTGTGCCAGCGCATGTGGCCTGATTTGCTCCAGTAGCTGCTGATACAGTGCTTCTGCATCAAGTGTGGCAGCATTAGTCATCGTGGTAGTCATGGCGTTTCATCAAAATATTGTTGTAGAATGAGGGCAGCCGCATCGTCGTCGATGAACTCACCGCGCGAGCTGCTGAGTACGGCAGAAGAATAACGTTCATCGACCAGCACAGCAGGCAGATTGAAGCGGCCGTTAAGCTGGTTGGCAAAACGCTTGCAGCGCTGTGTCATTTCATTGTCGGCACCGTCAGGATGCATGGGCAAACCCACTACGCACAGCACGGGCTGCCATTGTTCTATGAGCTTGGTGATGTCGGCAAATTTGCCGTCATTGGTAGGTGCATGGATGATACCGAGTGCTTCAGCCTGGCGTAAAAAGGTATTACCAACGGCAACGCCTATGCGTTTCAAACCAAAATCAAAGGCGAGTACCGTACCTTCGCTTGCAGCCATCAGGCGTGCCCCGCTTCGGCTGCCAGCATCAGCGGGTCTATACCCAGCAATTTGATGGCGGCGGCAAAACGTTCTTCCAGTGGCAAATCGAACAGGATGCGTGCATCGGCAGCCACTGTCAGCCAGCCATTGGCCAGTATCTCTTGTTCCAGTTGTCCAGCGCCCCAGCCTGCATAACCGACGCTGATCAGGACTTGCTCAGGTCCGTCACCGGCTGCCACGGCTTCCAGCACATCGCGTGAAGTGGTGAAGGCAATATCATCGGTCACTTTTAATGAAGATGAATACTTACCAACCGGAGTGTGCAGGACAAACCCACGATCATCTTGCACCGGCCCGCCAAATATGACGGGGCGTTTGCCTATTGGATGAGAGTCAGGAATAATTTCCAGCTTCAGGTCTATGCGGTCAAACAGGCCAGCCACGGTCAACTCTATGGGGCGGTTAATGACCATGCCCATGGCACCGCGCGGGCTGTGTTCGCATAGATAAATCACCGTGCCGCCAAAGACGGGGTCCATCATGGATGGCATTGCAATCAGGAAATGATTGGTTAAATTCAATTCCAAATTGTTATCGTCTTCGCTTTTCACCTGGAATTTATGTCTGGAAGTCATGGGGGCCGACTGTGTTGCATCGTCGTGCAGATTGGTATGTAGTGATTTTGTTTGCTTCGCCATGGTCACATTTTAGCATTTTTAGCGTGCATTTTCGATGTGTGCTAAGGTGCCACACTGCGTTTTGACCACACTATCAGACAGATCATGCAAGAAAATAAAGCCCATTTCCCTCGTGCGCTGGTCTGGTTCCGTCGCGACCTGCGAAATTTTGATCATGCTGCGCTGTACCGAGCCCTGCGGCAAAGTGACGAGGTCTACTGCGCTTTCATCTTCGATAAAACAATATTAGACAATTTGCCAGAAAATGACAGGCGGCTGGCCTTTATTCATGAAAGTATTGTTGAACTGGATCAAGACTTACAGCAAATGGGCGGTGGCTTGCTGGTGCGCTATGCCCATGTAGAAACAGCCATACCGCAACTGGTGGCCGAGCTTGGTGTGGATGCCGTGTTCACCAATCATGATTACGAACCACAGGCTGTGGCCCGTGATGAATCCGTCAGGCAAGAATTATCAAAACGAAATTGTGCATTTCTGAGTTTTAAAGACCAGGTCATTTTTGAAAAGTCAGAAGTCTTGTCGCTGGCGAATGCGCCCTTCTCTGTTTTCACGCCCTACAAAAATGCCTGGCTGAAAAAATTCCATGCAGAAGGAAGCGACTTTTATTCACGCTCTTACTCTATAGAAAAATATGCGCACAAGCTAAACAGCATCTCAGCGCAAACTATACCGACGCTGGCAGAAATGGGTTTTGCGCAAGCCACTGAGCGTCGTATGCCCGTCGCCGCTGGCATGTCGGGTGCACAGGTTTTACTGGAAGACTTTGTCGGCCGCATGAAACTGTATGAACAGTCACGCGATTTTCCGGCGATCAAGGGGCCATCTTATCTGTCAGTCCACCTGCGTTTTGGCACGATATCGATACGGCAACTAGTACAGGAAGCTGTGCGGCAAATGCGCATCTCTGCCAATCGCGGAGCAGAAATCTGGTTGTCTGAACTGGTCTGGCGCGATTTTTATTTCATGATACTGCATCACCACCCGCATGTCGCCAGCCGTTCTTTTAAGCCAGATTATGACGCCGTACAATGGGAAGCCGGCCCGCAAGCCGATGCCCATTTCGCCGCCTGGTGCGAAGGCCGCACCGGCTACCCCCTGGTCGATGCCGCCATGCTGCAACTGAACCAGACCGGCTACATGCACAACCGCCTGCGCATGGTCACCGCCTGCTTCCTCATCAAAGACCTGGGTATAGACTGGCGCCGCGGCGAAGCCTATTTCGCCGAACACCTGAACGACTTCGACCTCTCCGCCAACAACGGCGGCTGGCAATGGGCATCCTCCTCTGGCTGCGACGCCCAACCCTACTTCCGCATCTTCAACCCCATCACTCAGTCAGAAAAATTCGACGCCGAAGGCAAGTTCATCAAACGCAACCTGCCGCAACTGGCGAAACTGGACAAACGCAGCATTCATGCGCCGTGGAAGGCTGCACCGCTGTTGCTGGAACAGGCTGGGGTGAAGATAGGCAGGGATTATCCGTTTCCACTCGTTGAGCATGATGTGGCGCGCAAGCAGACTTTGACGCGGTATGCGGTGGTGAAGAAGGTGGCTACGCATGGTGAGGATGAGTGAGGGACTGAAGGCTAGGCTAGCTAATACGATAGTAATACGCGTATGCTGGTTTTGACTTTGTCGTTGGTTTTGACATTCGCAGTTCCCATGTGTAGCCGCCGTTTGTGCTGTACAGAAAATGGA
>JACQDX010000102.1 GCA_016200895.1 Burkholderiales bacterium | reverse complement strand
GGAGTTGGCGGTTGTATGTATATAAGGAGGTGAGCAAGGCGCACCCTGCTGTTCCTGGTGTTTGGCGTATGGCGTATGGCCCTGCAGCTTGCCCACGGCCTATCAACAGACGACACTGGGCTCCTGCCTGCGCAGGAGCGACGATTCGATGGGTCTCCATATTGATGGCATTTCGCTTAGCGACCGAAACCCGTCACCATCCATTCCACTGCGCGGCTTGCAGGCTGCTTAGATTCTGCCGGCGCAAAGCAGGCTCTGAGAAACTCCGACATCATCCCCTTGAGGAGGAAGGGGTTTCGCATACATAATTAACGTTGGCTTTTCCCGCAAGGAAATCCGTATATCAAAGCACATGCGGGTAAAATAGCGGATTCATTAAACCACTAATAGAACATCTGCTTATGTATACATATATAAGCAGATCATTTATAAGCAGATCATTTGTCATTAGTGTTATCCGGACCGAATTTATGTTGCGCATTACCGATTTACAACTCCCGCTGGACCATGCCGAAGACGAGCTGAAAGCTGCTGTCCTGAAGGAATTGGGAATAACAGAACAAGAACTGATTAATTTTACGGTGTTCCGCCGTAGCTATGATGCGCGCAAGAAGACGGCGATCATCTTGATCTACACGATAGATGTCGCAACGGCGAATGAAGCTGCCTTGCTGGCTAGTCACAGAAACCGTACAAAATTGTCCGAGACACCGGATACTTCCTATAAATTTGTCACGCATGCAGATAACAAGCCTTTCAAGCGCCCCGTTGTGATTGGTTTTGGGCCTTGTGGTTTGTTTGTTGCATTACTCCTGGCGGAAATGGGTTTTAATCCTATCGTGCTGGAGCGTGGCAAGACTGTGCGGGAACGTACCAAGGATACTTGGGGTTTGTGGCGCAAGCGCGAATTGAAGCCGGAATCCAACGTGCAGTTTGGTGAAGGTGGTGCAGGCACTTTTTCTGACGGCAAGTTATATAGTCAGATCAAGGACCCTAAGCATTATGGCCGCAAGGTGTTGACGGAATTCGTCAAGGCTGGTGCGCCGGAAGAGATCATGTATGTCAGCAAACCGCATATTGGTACCTTCCGTCTGGTGAAGATGATAGAAGAGATGCGTCACAATATAGAGGCGCTGGGTGGTGAAATTCGTTTTGAACAAAGAGTGACGGATATTGATATCGTTGAAGGCAAGGTTCAGGGTGTTCAACTAAATGACAATGAATATATAGAGACTGCCCATGTGGTGCTGGCGATAGGCCATAGCGCGCGCGATACGTTTAAGATGATCGCGGATCGTGGCGTGTATGTGGAGGCAAAGCCATTTTCCATCGGCTTTCGGATAGAGCACCCACAATCTATCATTGATAAGGCGCGCTTTGGTCCTAATGCGGGCAACAAGATACTGGGGGCGGCCGATTACAAGCTGGTGCATCATGCCAAGAATGGTCGCTCAGTTTATAGCTTCTGTATGTGCCCAGGCGGCACTGTGGTGGCCGCAACATCTGAGCCGGGTCGGGTCGTCACGAATGGCATGAGTCAGTATTCTCGCAATGAGCGCAATGCCAACTCGGCGATCGTCGTTGGCATTACGCCTGCAGATTATCCTGGCAACCCATTGGCTGGCATAGATTTGCAAAGGGCGCTGGAAGAAAAGGCTTATGAAGTGGGCGGTAGCAACTACAACGCACCCGGCCAGTTAGTCGGCGACTTCTTGGCGGCACGTGCGTCGACGGCACTGGGTACAGTAGAGCCATCCTATAAACCTGGCATTACTTTGTGTGATCTGGCAACGGTGTTACCTGAATTTGCGATCACAGCGATACGTGAAGCTTTGCCGGAGTTTGAGAAGAAGATCAAAGGCTTTGCAATGAAGGATGCGATTTTGACTGGTGTGGAAACTCGCACTTCGTCCCCTATCCGTATCAAACGTAATGACGATGATTTGCAAAGCTTGAACACCCGCGGTCTGTTCCCGGCGGGTGAAGGTGCTGGCTACGCAGGCGGGATCTTGTCTGCTGCAGTCGATGGCATCAGGGTTGCAGAAGCAGTTGCCCTTGATATTCAGGCAAACCTGTAAAAAAACGAGACGTATATAGAAAATGGCAAAAACGAAATCCGTTTTTGCCATTTTTCTTTGCTACTTGCTTTAACCCAAAAGATCTTCCAGTCCTGCTGCGAGCTCTGCTAATGGCGGCATTTCTTCGAGAATAAGCTCAGGTTTGATTCCCAGTTTTTTTGCCACTTCTGTTGGGAAAGTGGCTTCACGCTCTTCCTTGGAATAATGGCTTTCCTCCCCCCTTGCACACCAGGAGGCGATATGAACGACTGCGCCTATCTGGTCAAACTCTGACTGTTGCAAGGGTTCTCCACAAGCCTTGATAGCGGTAGAGAAAGTGTCAGGAAAACGCCAACGTTTAGCCAGTTCAGCACCCACATCAAAGAAATCATAACCAAAAGATGTGTGCTCTACATCTGGCCTGCGCGGGTCAAGGGGTCCGGCAGTCTTGTCGACTTGCAGCATTTGCTCTGGCATGCCGGCATGCATGACCAACTGGCCTATGGCATGCATTAATCCAACAGTAAAGGCAAAGTCAGAATTGCAGTGGGCTTTTTTTGCCAGCCATTTTGATACGACCGCAGTATGCAGGCTATAACGCCAGAATTGCTTCAGGTCTACCCCAGGCATCGCTTTGAAACCGCTGGTTAAACCGCTGCTGACCACGAGAGTACGTACGGTCATGAAACCCAGCATCAGCACAGCATCATCGACTGAACCGACAGTCCTTGATGCATGATAATAAGAAGAGTTTGCCAGGCGCAGCAGTTTTGCGCTGAGGACCTGGTCTGCAGACAGCTTGCGGGCAATCTCGTCTATGGAGACATCGTCATTATTGAAACTGTCGATGACTTCCTGGACCACTTTGGGTATCGATGGCAAAGCATTTTGCTGCTGAAACAGATTCTCGATTTTCATAGGGCATCTCCTTTGGGGATGTGGATAAAGAGGTCTATGCCTCTTATATTTTCAGGAAATTGAATACCAGTCAGCAAATTCCCTGAACAACCGGGAGAAATGCGCATTGCTATCAAAAATCATACTCTGATATTGGTTTTTCAGAAATGCTTTTTTGTTGCATGTATCGCTTTACACAAGATTGCTAACAATTCAGACAGGGTACAGTATTTTGCTTATCACTTTTCTGCTTGCACAGATGTAATTTGTTATTTTCTCGCCAGCTTACTTTCTGACTTATTTCTTTACTTCACTTCAGGGTAGACATGGTGGTAAAGTACTTTTAAGCCATTAGAACTCATTTCATAAATAGGAAGAGTGCGAACATGACGATTTGGGATGCAGTGCTAGGCGCGTCACGCAACAATGCGCCCAAATCGTCAGTTCCCGGAGGGTTTGCCTCATAACGCGCGCAGGACTGCGTTGGACTCGTTATCAATAGGCAAAGCTATTGACTGCCTCGTCCGCCTTGCCAGCCCACGTTATGAGGCAAACGCATCTCACCCTATTTATGAAATGAGTTCTAGAAACAAGTTTTGGATAAGTTCATCAAGTCAGAGCAAGCAGCCCAGGAGACGTATCATGCAAAACGCCATAGAACTCGCAACACAAGTCGGTGAAGAACTCAAATCCAGAAAACTGATACTTAGCATAGCCGAATCCTGTACCGGTGGCGGCGTAGCCCATGCCATTACAGAAATAGCCGGTTCTTCGGAATGGTTTGACTGTGGCTTTGTTACCTATTCCAATTCCTCCAAAACTGAATTGCTGGATATCCCGGCAGCACTGATCGCCCAGCATGGTGCCGTTAGCGAAGAAATCGCCGCCGCCATGGCGCAGGGTGCATTGGCTAATTCTGAGGCCCATCTGTCTTTATCGACTACAGGTATTGCCGGCCCAACTGGGGCAGTGCCAGGCAAACCGGTAGGAACCATTTGCTTTGGCTGGGTAGTTGGCGGTGTCTCTCACACAGAAAGACTGGTATTTGCAGGCGACAGGAAATCCGTACGCGAACAAACAGTTGTGCATGCATTAGATAAATTACTCAGGTATATCAAGGAGTTATAAATTGCCGACGGCATTGCCAGCAACAGCTGACTTATCTACACATTCGCCAGCAAGATTAGCCGCACATAGCAGCCGCCTGCGTATCTTGCTGGTAGACGATGATGTGGAAATTGCTGAGCTACTCGGCAATTATCTGGGGAAATTTGATATCAGCTGTGTTGCCGTACAAGATGGCGTGACCATGCGCACGGCATTACAGTCTCATCATTTTGATGTCATTTTGCTGGACTTGATGCTGCCTGGCGAGGATGGTCTCAGTCTGTTGCGCCAGCTACGCCGCCACGCTACCACACCTGTGATCATGCTGACGGCCAGAGGTGAATTTGCTGACAAAATACAGGGGCTGGAATCAGGTGCGGATGATTATCTGATCAAACCCATCGATACCCGGGAACTGGTCGCACGCATACAAAGCGTTAGCAGACGCGCGCATACATCTGCACGGCAAACGCAAGAAGCCAACGATAGCAAGGCGACGGAAATACGCTTTGATGCCTGGGTGTTGAATTTGCCGACGCGGCAATTATGCAACCCGGATAAACTCATTATCCCGCTGTCAAATGCAGAATTCAGGCTCTTATTGGCCTTTGTCAAAAGACCCGGCCAAATACTCAGCCGCGACCAATTAATCGATTTTGCACACAATAAGTCCACCGAAGTCTTCGATAGAAGCATAGATTTGCTGGTGTCTCGCCTGCGTCAAAAACTGGGGGATGATTCACGCAATCCCAGCCTGTTAAAAACCATACGTGGCGAAGGTTTGGCCTGGCTATGGCAGCGGTAGTTGTCAGTCACATTGTCACCTTTATTCTGTTGTTTGTCTTTCTGGGCGATCACCGCCCTCCCCCGTCGCCAGAACATATGCCGCCGCATCCCCCGCATGGCATATTGCATGGTCCTTTTCTGGGTTTTTGCCTGAGCATGGCAATACAACTGTTATTACTGGCGGTAGCTGCCTGGATAGGTTCACGCAGCCTGGCACGTCCCATGCAAAAACTGGCTGCTGCGGCAAGTATCCTGGGCAATCACAAACAGCCCCTGGCGATTCCTGAGACCGGACCAGAAGAAGCACGCCAAAGTGCCAAGGTCTTTAATCAAATGCAAGAACGCCTGTTCCAGCAAATGGAAGAAAGGGAGCGTTTTCTAGCCGCAGTTTCCCATGATTTGCGCACACCTCTAACGCGTATGAAGCTTCGTATAGAGCAAATTCAACATGAAGCAACAGGCGAAAAGTTGCTGAATGACGTAGAAGAAATGCGCCTGATGCTGGACGCCACCCTGAATTACCTGCGTGGCAGTGAAGAGTCCCCGCAAATGCTAGACGTAACGTCACTGGTGGCAGCCATTGTTGACAATATGCAGGACGAAGGAAAAACTGTCTGCATGCACGGAGAAGCCCAGCCCTTACCAGCACTACCAAATGAACTGAGGCGCTGCATCAGCAATCTGCTGGAAAACGCAATTACCTATGGCAAAACCGCGCAAGTGAGTTTGCATGACAGTCAACAAGAATTATTGATCAGTATCGAGGATCAGGGGCCGGGCATACCCGAAGCGGATTTGGAAAAAGTATTCGCCCCCTTCGTACGTCTGGCTATTTCCAGAAATAAAAATACCGGTGGTGTTGGCCTGGGGCTCAGCATTGCCAGGGAAGTCGCAAGGCGTCATCAAGGCAGCCTGATATTAAAAAATCGCCCTGATCAGCAAGGCTTGATAGCAGAACTGCGCCTGCCAAGAGTATGATTTCCGCATTGTGTCAAAACCGATACAAAGCAGACACAAGCAAGCAACACGAGAATGCGACACTTCAGAACATGACAAGCATGACTGAAGGAGAACGCAATGAGCAGTATCACTGGCGTAAGTGGCAGCAACAGCAGTTATTTCCCGCAGACTGGCGGCACACAAAGGCGTGAGCGCGACACCAGCAAGATAGCGGAGAATGTTTTTTCCAAACTTGACACCAAAAACCAGGGTTATCTTGAAGTCACTGATCTGGAAACTGCATTTGGTAATATTGCATCAACCTCACCTACTGGTGCTACCGGTAGTGACAGTACAACCAGCTCTACCAATACAACAGGCAATAACACTAGCATTAATGACCTGTTTAAAAAACTCGATAGTGATGGCGACGGTAAAGTCACCAAAAGCGAGTTTAGCGATGGCATTAAAAAACTTAGCGATGCTTTGGAAACGCAATTCAATGCCAGACGCACCCGTGGTGCAGAAGGTTCCAGGCCACCGCCGCCACCTCCTCCACCAGAAGGTGGTGATGGTACTGACCAGGCTGGCCTGGACAAAACCCAGTTGACAGATTTATCTGCCGAAGTTGGCAAAACCAATAGCAGTGCTGGTGCTGCACTCAGTCAGGTGGCGCAAAATTTTGAGGCGGCCGATACGAATCAGGATGGCAAGGTCAGTCTGCAAGAAACCCTGGCCTATCTTGAAAAGACTACTACCCCCAATACTCAGGCGAATAGTACGTCCACAACTGCCAGTACAGCTAACACCGCGACCACCAGCAGCTCAACAGGCAGTAGCTCAACAGGCAGTAGCTCAAGTACGAGGGCGAGTTCCCGCACCAGCACAGCACCAGATGGCACGGCCAGTTCGGTTACGAACACAAGTACGAATACTGATGCGGCCTTGTTCAAAAAGGCTTTACAGTTATTGCGCGCGTATAGCTCTCCCCCAACTACATCTACCAGCCAAAGTATTTCTGTCAGCGCTTGAAAAACAAAATAATCCAGTAAGAACCAAATAGCAGAAAGGCACATGTACACCATGTGCCTTTCTGGTTTTCCCGATTCAAGGAATTGTTATTATTCCCGATTTTGCATCAATAACTCATTGATCAGGACGGACTCTATCTTGTCTGTTTGCAGCGCCGTATTCAAGCCTGACTTGAGTTGCACCCTGACTGTGTCGAATCCTTCTTCACTATGCAAATCATCCGGATCAATCTTGGCAAATTCGATTTGAAAGATATTCGTCAGTATTTTCTTGTTTTCAAATAACCATTCCTTATCTTCAGTGCGGACTTGGATGGTGACTTGCATGCGCACCACTTGACCATTCAGGTTGGCGACTTGCTGCGGCAATACAAAATAACTTAGCCCGGCAGTATTACTGGTCACGCTGCGGATATAAAAGAAAATTCCCAGCAACATTGCAAAACCAAGCACAACAATGACAGCGGCATATATACCAAAGCGATCTTTAGATGCATCAGCCTTTCTTGTTTTGTTTTTTGCAGTTGTCTTTTTGGGGGCGCTATAGGCGGGTGCAGGACTGCGAGATGGGGTGGCGCTACCTTTAGATGCGGGGCTGGCAGCCTGGGTGGCGGGCGTGTCAGTGCCGACATCAAAACCCAAAGCAGGGTCTGGACTTTTTGTTTCACTGCCATCTATTGCTTCAAAATCCAATTGCGTACTGAGCAAGCTGGCTTTTGACCTATCTTTAGACATGACTACCTCTTATAGCTTGCGCATGGCAATACGCCCATGACACTGGTCAACAAGCAATTACATTGCCATCTGGAAATTTTAAAGCAGAGAAAGCATAGCCCATATTTTACCCAAATCCACAAAAATCCAAGGCATGGGTTCGAAAAAATCAATGAACTAGGTATTAACTATGTATTGTGTTTATCCTATTTGGAGCATTTGTTTTTCAACAATCATGCTTCCTGCTTCGCCGCTTCCACATCCAGCCAGGTTTGGCATTTAAATGCTTCGTTACAAACTAAGAGTGTAAATCAGCTGCCAATTTCGCTATTATGTGGGCATTTCCCCGTACGACCACGACAGGCATGACCAATCCCGCAATTCCCAAAGTCAGAAATACGAGCATAGACAATATCAAGGCTGTCTTGATATTTTTTGTCGTTTTCGGCCATCTGATAGAAATTTATGTTGGTGAAGATCATCTTTTGCGCTCCATCTGGATTTTTGTTTATTCCTTCCACATGCCCATGTTTGCCCTGATGTCAGGCATGTTTTCGAAGGCGCAATGGGATGGCAAAAACGCTACGCAACTGATTTCCACGGTTTTGGTGCCATTGATAGGCTTTGAAATTATTTATGAAGCAACCGAATTTGCCCTGAAAGGCACGGGCAGCGTTTATGTCGGCTTGATCGCCCCTTACTGGATGCTGTGGTATCTGCTGAGTTTGTTATGTTGGCGTCTGCTGCTGCCTTTATTTTCGCGCATGCAGTTTGGTGTCATGCTGGCATTGGCGCTGTCACTGGTAGGGAGTTATTCTGAGCATGCTGGCTACTACCTCGGTATTTCACGCACCCTGATCTTCTTCCCCTACTTCTTGTTGGGCTGGAAGCTTGGCCCTGAAATACTCAATGTCAAAAAGAAGGAAAGACTGTTGATAAGCGCGGCAGTTGTGGTGGCAGCCTTCATCGGCTCTTTCATGCTGAAAAGTGATTTTGACTATCGCTGGTTCTATGGCAGTTACTCACTGCACCGTCTGGAAATGGCCAATCTGACTGGCAGCATGTATCAGTTATTACAGTATGCGGCCTCGACCGTAATAGGATTATCAGTGCTGTATTTGCTGGCGCAAAAAGATTTGCGTCTGGCACAGATAGGCAAACGTTCCATCTATGTCCTGGTATGGCATGGCATGGCGCTAATTATTTTGCAAGAAACCGGCGTATTACGGGCCATTTTCAAACATGAAAATACTGTAGCCCTGGCGATTTCAGTGCTGGTGTCCATGGCTATCACATGGGTATGCGCGCATGAAAAAACTGAAACGCTGACCAAGCGCCTGATTCTGAATCCACTCGCATGGTTGTTAATACCTCAGCCAACAAGCGAACCTGCTGAGATCATCCCCGAAGCACAGGAAAAACCTGTGCAGCAAGAACCTTAAATCTTGAACAACTCGTTTGATTGATAGAAGCGGGTTTATCCTCAGCCAAAGCAAGTTCATCTTCAGCTAAATCTTATCCGACACAAAATGGCATCAGCTCAGTCCTGGGTTGGCGCCTTTGTTATACCTTCATCAAACTGTTGTGGATTCTTGCCAGATATGCCGCAGTAAAACTCACGTATCTGCCCCATATCCGCTTCAATATCCCCACTCACAGTGAACATTTTTCCGATACCGCCCGCCTTGCGTTTGAAGTCCAGATAACCAAGTGCGATCGGCACCCCGGCACCAAGCGCTATATAGTAAAACCCGGTTTTCCAGAGAGTAACCTTACCTCTGGTACCTTCGGGCGGCACGATCACCGTCAATCTTTGATTGGCATGAAAAGCATCTACCGTCCCTTGCACCAGGTTACCGGACTTGCTACGGTCAACAGGAATACCACCCAGCCAGCGCATAACGTGTCCCAACACTGGCGGAAACAGACTGGACTTGCCCATCCAGTAAACCCGCAAACGCAGGACAAAGCAAACCATTAAAGTGACTGGAAAGTCCCAGTTACTGGTATGTGGAGCTGCAATCAGTATGTATTTTTGTTCGGCAGGAACGATACCCTCAACCTTCCAACCGATCAGCTTCAGTCCGAGTACGGACAGCCAGCGCATGATGGTATTAATGATGGGAGTTTCAAAAATGGTAAGATGCATGCCGTAAGTCTTTGATAAGAAAAGAGAATTCTGCCTTCTCTTCAAGCAAGCGGCATTATAGTGAGCGATAGCAACTCTGGGAAATAAATATCGGCTTTTTTAAAATTAATTAACGAAAGCAATATCAAAAACAGCAGGTCAAGTCTTTACCCAATTCAGGATGTGTTCCCATTGGGGCAAGTCTTTTTCTACTCTGGAGGGCGCGACATCCCACAAAGTGGCGCCGTGGGCTGCCAGTTGTATATAGTTTTGTGTATCCCGCAAAAAACCAAGTACCGGCAAGCCTAGCTGGCCTACGTAATGTTCAAGCTGCTCGGCTGCCTTGCTGCGGGTGTTCACGCGCATGCCAAGTATGCCGATCTGGTAGCCATTTTTTTTATGCTGAGACAGGCTTTTCAGAAATTCTT
Source organism: Burkholderiales bacterium (assembly GCA_016200895.1). Classification (GTDB taxonomy): domain Bacteria; phylum Pseudomonadota; class Gammaproteobacteria; order Burkholderiales; family Burkholderiaceae_D; genus Undibacterium. Next base: position 17,333 of record JACQDX010000102.1, on the reverse strand, counting down.
CGGTGGCCAGGATATCAAAAATCGATGCTTGCAAGGGCACAATGATCTTATCTGCTGACTTCAACACCATGTCGAGTTTGCTGCCAACCAGGCCAGCTGGCGTGTCCAGCACAACATGGGTCGTGCCTTTGGGTGGTTTCAATACATTGCCGTCAGCAATATCCCAAGCCTGGATTTGCGGCAGATTCTGTGGCCGTAATGTCAGCCAGGTGCGCGAAGACTGCTGAACATCGGTATCGCCCAGCATGACTTTATGCCCATGCGCAGCAAAATAGCCCGCCAGGTTGGTAGCCACAGTGCTTTTACCGACGCCCCCTTTGGGGTTGACAATTGCAATGACGGGCATATCCGCTCCTTTTACAGTTTAAGATCCGCAGCATCTGGTCAGATTATCCATATTAACCGGAAGATAGCAAGACTTCATCTGGAAAAGGACCTGCTCCAGTCCACCCAAGCTCTGCAGCAAGCACTAAAGGAGCATCAGGCAGGCACCAATAAAGCGAGATGTTGAGGGCTCAGATAACACCATTCCCCTTCTTCCAGCTCCAACGAATCCAGTGTTAATTTACCTATGGCTGTACGCTGCAAGGCTGCACAATGATTGCCTGCAGCGGCCAGCATGCGCTTGACCTGATGGTATTTACCCTGCTCCAGCACGATTTCCAGCAGATGATCACCCAGCTTTTGGCAATGTATTGCAGCCAACGGTGCAGGTTCATCATGCAGTTTGACGCCTTGCAATAATAAATCCACCAGCTCATCAGTCACTGGTTCAGCCGTCGTCGCCTGATACACCTTGGGCACGTGGCGCTTGGGTGAAGATTGTGCATGGATAAACGGGCCGTCGTCAGACATTAGCAACATACCGGTGGTGTCATGGTCAAGCCGCCCCACAGGCTGCACATCGCGCCAACTGAATTGCTCTGGCAAAAGTGTTAACACACCAGGATGATGGCTGGGCTTGCGTGAGCATTCAAAGTTTGCCGGTTTATTAAGAACGATATAGACGCGCTCGCGATATTCCCAGTCTTCTTCAAATATATGAAACTGCAAGTCCTGGGTTTCAAAACTGGTTTTGACGTTGCGTATCACTTCACCGTTGATGGAGACTTCACCATCTTCTACCAGGTCGCGGCAATATTTTCGGGTTCCAAATCCTTGCGACTGCAGGATTTTATCTAAGCTTAATTTTGTCATGCCGCGACTTTATCAGATGTAGCACTCACCAGGCTAGTGGCCTGCTTTCAATTGACCTCAGCGGTTTCTTCATCCACCATTTTTGGATCAAGAGGCAAACTGATCTTGAAGCAGGTTCCCTTGCCCACTTCACTTTCAACCATGATATTGCCACCCAGGATGCCAGTCACCAGGTTGTACACAATATTGAGCCCCAGGCCACTACCGCCCAAGCCCAGGCGAGTAGTGAAGAAGGGGTCAAAAATACGCCCTAAATTTCCATCCGGTATGCCCTTGCCATTGTCGCGCACGGTTACTTCGACAAAACTTTCATCAAAAATGCGCGCTGTAATACTCACGGTGCCGCGATAGTCCCCTTCAAATGCGTGAATGAAGGCATTGTTGATCAAATTGGTCACAACTTGCCCCAAAGGCCCGGGATAACTATCCATCATCAGCTTGGCTGGGACATTATGCACAACATCGTGACGTGTCTTGCGTATTGCGGGGCCCATAGTCAAAATCAGCTCAGACAGCATTTCATCAAGCGCAAAGACACGGCGGTTGGCACTGGCCCTGTCGACGGCAACTTGCTTGAAGCTGATCACCAGTTCAGACGCCTTGCTCAAATTGCGCAAGAGCAAATCCGCACCAGTCTTGGCGTTTCTCAGATATTCTTCCAGCACAGAACGGCGCAAGCCTTTTTCAAATTCGGCCAGCACATTATCGGTATGCTGGGCCAGCGTGCTGGCCACGGTAACACTGGTGCCTATAGGTGTATTGAGTTCGTGGGCAACTCCCGCCACCAGAGAACCCAGCGCCGCCATTTTTTCAGTCCTGAGCAATTCCCTTTGTGCACGCTGCAGGTTTTCCAGCACAATGGTCAATTCGCTGTTAGCAGCTTCCAGCGCCTGGGTGCGCTCGGACACCCGGCGTTCCAACGTGGTGTTCATATTGCGGATTTCCTGCTCGTTCTGGCGTTTTTCAGTAATGTCTTCTTGTACCAGAATAATCAGGGGTTCATTGCCCAGCCGTATCATACGACCTGACACCTGGCAGAGAATAATTTTTTCTTGCTGGCCACATGTAAGCCAGGCTTCATAATCATGGATTTCGCCATCACGTTCTATGATGCGCAAAATTTCCAGGAAATCAGCCTCATTGCGCCACAGTGCTTTCTGGGTTTCGCTATCCCCCAAAATTTCATCATGTGACCAATAGAACTGCCTGACCCAGGCATCATTCACGTCGATCATGCTGTAGTGCTGGCTCTTGCGCAGCACTGTCATGGCAACGGGGGAAGCCTGGAAAATACCGATGAATTTCTCTTCAGTGACCTTCAAGGCCTGCTCGGCACGCAGGCGCTCATTGAGTTCTTGTTGCAAGGTGATATTTTGCGCTTCTCTTTCGGTAATCAAACGCCCCAGGTTCAGGCGCATCTTATCCAGGCCCTGTGCCAGATTTCCAATTTCATCCTGACGCACCCATTCCAGCGGTTGATCCAGTTTGCCACGTGCCAGCCGTGCCGTTGCAGACTGCAATTCCATGATGGGCCTGACGATGCGGCGCTCAAACAATAACCAGATCAGGATAAAAGAAAACACCACCTGGACCAGCAAGGCCAGGCCGAGTTTAAGAAAATCTGCCCATAATTCTTTTTCTATATGCTCGGTGGTCAGTTCCAGCATGACGCTGCCTATCACCTTGGTTTCCAGCAAGATAGGGCGTTCTTCGCGCAAGAATTTAGCACCCTCTTTTTTGAATTTACTGCTATGAGCAAAAATGGATCTGGATTCATCCAGCACTTCCACGCTAACCACTTCAGGGTTGCGCATGACGGCTTGTATGAATTGATTGGCGACGGCCTTATCCAGCGTCCAGACTGGCACTGCCATGCCGCGCGACAGCATATCGGCATATTGCGACATGGGATTACGTACGCGTAGTTGCAGCTCGCGCTCGTATCTGTCCTGAACCAGAAAACGCCCCAAAACAATCGCAGGCAATACGATGCCAACCACAACGCCGATAATAAGAATTTGTCGAAGGGAGAGTGTATGCAATGGATTACCTGTTGTTTGCAACGCTTACTTCGATTGTTGCTTACGCCACAATTGTATATTTGCCGTGATGAGCTTATTCATCACGTTTTGTTTGTCCAGTTTATAAACTGCTTTGGCAATACGACCACGCATTTCCGGCGTGTTGCAGGCTGATTTATGGGACAGGGTCAAATATAAATTTTCATTTGTGACAGGTGGCGTGACGGTTTTCAAGCCTGAAATATTTAGCTTGGCGACATAGGCCAGGCCTGGGTCTTCTTCATAAATTAAATAATCTGCACGGGAAAGGCTGAGCATTTTCAAAGCCTGTTCCAGACTGGGAACCATGGAAATCTTGAGTGACTCTTTGGCATAGCGATCAAAGTCTTCGCCAAAACTATTATTAATCACAGTCACACCCTGCTTGCCTGCAAGGTCAGACCATTTTTTATACGGCAGATTAAAATTATTGCGGGTCCATATGACTGTGCGTGTTTCACGAAAAGCTGGATAGAAATAATCCATATATTCCAGTCTTGGCAGGGTAAAAAAGGCTCCTGCTAGCAAGTCCACGCGGCCCAGCTTGGCTTCTTCTTGCACCCGTCCCCACGGGCCTACATATTTAATGTCTATCGGTATGCCAATTTCTTTGGACAATAACTGCATCCATTCTGCATTCGCCCCTATCAGGCGGCTTTCATCTTCTGGGTCACGCCACAAATAAGGGGGATATTCAGGGTTGCCAGTCGCAATCAGGCTTTTGCAGGATTCATTGGCACGTGCGGCTGAACTAAACGCTGTCATCAACAACAATGCCATCCAACAGAGCAACTGCAACATGACATTATTTGAAGGACTAGCTTTGCAAGTATCAAGCTTCATGGCACGACCTTCTCGACAAGAACGTTAGGGGATAGACACCTAAGTCTAACTGCTGGAATTAGGCTTGGCAAGGAAGTAGTTGTGAAGGAGGAACGGTTTCCAAAAAGAAAATAATTCCTCCAAATGCTGACTATAAGTGCAAGATTTTTACCATCTCGAAATCGGGCAGGAAAAGGATTGCATTAGACAATATTAACTGGTGCAATCCATTTTTTGCATATGTTAATGCCATATGTTTATGGCATTAGTTTAGCGCCTGACGATAGAATTACCATTGCTCCTGACAGCATCACCAGACAGCAAACCCGGGTCATGATCAAAAGCATAGGTTTGCTTGTTGCCATTGTCAAAAGCGACCGTCACATTCCACTCCTTGGTCGTCTTCACTTTTTGTTCTATCTTGTGCCCGGCCAATGCACCACCGGCAGCACCGGCAATAGTCGCCAGATCACGGCCAGTGCCGCCACCAACCTGATTACCCAGCAGGGCACCAGCAACGCCACCTGCAATCACGCCCAGGGCTCCACCCTCACCTTCTTTATCCACAACAGCAACGGCGACGACTTTGCCGCAGTCAGGGCAAACCGGTTCGTGCCTTGCATTCACTGGAGCTGCTACAGGCTTACTCATGTTTTGCCTGGCAACTGCCAGCGATGTATTGTATTCAGCCTTGGCATCACGCAGACACTGCAACCTGGCCGATGAGCTGCCAGCATCAGCGCACAGTTTTTTATCATCATTGTATCTTTGCGTGGCGCGTTTGCTGTCTGCAGCATATTGTTGTTTGGCAGTCATATTTTGCGCAAAAGCACCCGTCACAGCTGTTAACATCAGACTGGCCAGAAACAAATTTTTATTCATTTACTACTCCTCGATTGATCAAAGTTCAGTATCTCTTTGCGAAACACAGATTAGAAACTAAGTCCAATAACGGTTCACGACGAAAAAAGATGACGTAAATTACAATAGTTGACAGTTACATATTAGACCAAGGTCAATGGAATATTTCTCAAACATAAAAAAACCCGCCAGTTGGCGGGTTTTACTTTTCGACACCGATGAGCTGACAATTTAAGAATCAAATCAAAAATCAGATTTTTGCCTTGATCAATTTGCCCAGTTTCTCTATGCCTTCATTGATACGCTCAGGCGACACGGTCACGAATGACAGGCGCAGAGTATTTTTTTCTGGATTGTTGGCATAAAAAGGGCCACCAGGAACAAAGGCAACATTTTGCTGAATTGCTTCATCCAGCAATTGCTTGCTGTCCATATGCTCAGGCAGGGTTACCCAGATGAACATGCCGCCTTCAGGCTTGGTCCAGCGCACGCCTTCTGGGAAATGCTTGCTCATGGCATCCAGCATGGCGTTGCATTGTTTGGCATACAAAGTCCGGATAGTAGGGATGTGCTCACTCAGGAAACCATCCTTGATGACTTCATACACCACCATTTGTGTCAGCTGCGCAGTGTGCAAATCAGCCGCCTGCTTGGCCTGTTCAAGTTTGCGTATCAGTGGCGTAGGGCCAACCACATAACCCAGACGTATGCCAGGTGTCAGCACCTTGGAGAAAGAGCCCATGTAAATCACGCCGCCTGGATTCATGTTCAGCATCTTTGGCAAAGGTTCGCCGCTGTAGCAAAGGTCGCCATACGGGTTATCTTCAACCAGCGGGATACCCATGCGTGCACAGGTTTCCACCAATTCATAGCGACGCTCAACCGACAAGGTGCGGCCTGTTGGATTCTGGAAGTTCGGCAAGGCATACATCAGACGTGCGCCCGCACCTTTGGCAGCGACCGAGGCTGGTATCAAACCATGATCATCGGTATCCACTGATTCAAATTCAGGGCGATATACGGAAAAAGCCTGCAATGCCCCCAAATAACTCGGTGTTTCCACCAGAACCTTGCTGCCCTCATCGACCAGGACTTTGCCGAGCAAGTCCAGACCCTGCTGCGAACCGGACACCATCATGATTTGATCAGGCAGGATTTTTGAATCATTGGTGGACAAAGAGTCAGCCAAAAATTCACGCAATGGAGCATAACCATCGGTAGGGCCATATTGCAATGCTGACTTGCCTTGTTGTGTCAGCACCTTGTCAAAGGCAGCGCGCATGCGCTCTACCGGGAAAGTTTCTGGAGATGGCAATCCACCAGCGAAAGAAATCACTTCAGGACGCATGGTCACTTTTAGAATTTCCCTGATGGCTGAGCTTTGCAACTGCTCGGCGCGGTCAGAAAATTTCCAATCTATGGGGCTGGGATTCTCAAGTTTCATGCTGGTCTCACTATCTCTCGGTTAGGATTGCCATCTCGGGCAAGCATATTGTTTTATAAAATCAGGCGATCTCGACGATCATTTCAATTTCTACGCAAGCACCCAGAGGTATCTGAGCCACGCCAAAGGCAGAACGTGCATGCTTGCCTTGTTCACCAAAGATTTCACCGATGAGTTCAGATGCGCCATTTGTCACCAGATGCTGCTCGATAAAGTCAGGCGTAGAATTGACCAGGCTCATGAGCTTGACGATGCGTTTAACGCGGTTCAGATCACCACCGCAGGCTGCCTGCAAAGTGGCGATCATATCTATCGCGACCGCACGTGCTGCCAGTTTGCCTTCTTCTGTAGAGATATTTTTACCCAGTTGACCTACCCATGGTTTGCCATCTTTCTTGGCAATATGGCCGGACAGGAATACCGTGTTACCAGTTTGTGCATACATGACATAGGCAGCAGCAGGTGTCGCTACAGCAGGCAATTCAATATTTAATGCTTGAAGCTTTTCATAAAATGACATGTCTATTTTCCAGGAAAAAGCGCAGCAGCCCTCACTGATGCACTAGAGATAATTAAATTTTTATTATTATTTTCTGCAAATTTAAAGAACTTGCAGAATTCCAACCCATATTCAAGCCGATACCGTTTTGATAGGACTTACGCAAAATTGTCCCAGCAAGGCGTCAGCGACGAAGACAGTACTTTAGTACGGCTAGGAGCTGCAACGCAGCTGGGGTAGTTTTGCGTAAGTCCTATCATACCAGTCCTCTATTGTAAGCCCGCACTGATGCGATTAACACCCCCTGCGACACTGCTTGTGACAGATTAAATTTGGTCACTCCAAGAGATTTCTCAGCTTCACCGTTGAATATTCATGCGTCGACCCAGTGCCACCACGATGATGACTGCCAGCGCAAAGAAGATTTCACGTCCAGTCAGGACTTCCCCCAATATCACAGCAGCGCCCAGCAAACTCAAAAATGGTTGTAGCAATTGCACCTGACCAACGCGGGCAATACCACCGATCGCCAGCGCCTTGTACCAAAAGAAAAAACCGATGAACATGGAAAATACCGAAACATAGGCAAACCCGGCCCAGGCACGACCAGAAGCCTGTACGCCATAATGCCAGCCCAGCCAGGCTGTAACAGGTAACAATACTGGCAAAGCCAGCAGCAAAGCCCAGGAAATCACTTGCTGCCCGCCCATGCTTTGCGACAGCCTCCCACCTTCGGCATAACCCATGGCGGCAGCGATCACGGCGATGAACAAAGCCAGGTCAGCAAATTGAAATGAGCCACCTCCCTGTATCAGCGCGAACACGACCACCAGACCACTGCCCAATACCGCCATGATCCAAAAACCAATTGACGGTTTTTCATTAAAGCGCAACGCCGCAAACAAGGCCGTTGCCAAGGGTAAGATACCCAGCACGATAGCCCCATGAGTAGCTGGCACATAAGCCATGGCAACAGAGCTGAACAAAGGAAAGCCGACCACCACACCCAGCGAGGTGATCAGCAAGGATTTGATTTGCGAACGTTGCGGCAATCTGGCACCCTGCAGCCATAACAGGATGCCTGAGCAACATGCTGCCACCACAGCCCTCCCTAATGCGACAAAGACCGGATTGAGTTCCGCCACTGCCATGCGGGTAAATGGCAGGGTCAGGCTGAAAATCATGACGCCCACCAAACCCAAGGCCATGCCCTTGTTTTCTTGTATCGGCATGACAGAGCTGCCTGTTTTAATTTGCGTGCCGGTTGTCATTATGAACTCACCAGCATAGGGTAAAGCGACAAGACCAGCAGCAAGGCCATGCCGTAGTTGAAGATGCGCAGATTGCGCTCTACCTTCAGCAAATGCCTGACCTTTGCGCCAAACAAAGCCCACAGACTTATGCTAGGCAAATTAATGACCGCAAAAACACCTGTTGCCAGGGCAACGATCCAAAATTCGCTGGTTGCGGGTATATAGGTACTGAAAGCACCCAGCGCCATGACCCAGGCTTTAGGATTTATCCATTGAAAAGCTGCCGCACTCAAAAAACTCATGGGACCAGCTTTTCGTGCACCGTCTTGCGCTTTATTTTCCATCGGCCCGGCGTTGGCAATATTCCAGGCCAGATACAGCAGATAAGCTGCGCCTGCCCATTTCAGCACGACATATAACCATGGGAACACCGCAAACAAGCCCGCCAGACCAACGCCAACTGCCAGCACCAGTATCATGAAACCGATGTTAATGCCCAGCATATGAGGCAAGGTGGCACGAAAACCAAAGTTCACGCCAGAAGCCAGCAACATCATGTTATTCGGGCCTGGTGTGATGGATGCCACCAGCGCAAACAGAGCGAAGGCCATCAAGGTATCAATTGCCATGTTTAACTCCAGGTTCATGTTCCTGCTGGCAGTGATCAAAATTCTGTCGGTCATCCATCGTGCTTCTCCTGTTTTTGCTTTAGTGTTGTGCTATCCTAAACGCAAAAACCGATACAGTACCAATACACTACAAACGATAATATTCGTACTGTAATGGTCAATTACCCATTACAGAAGACCAGCCTGGAGACATGCAATGCTGACGCCCACTTTTTTTATCTCACGTGATTCTGGCGGTTCGCTCGTAGAACAAATCGTCAACGCCGTGGCCAACCGCATCGACGATAAATTGCTGCGCACCGGTGCCCGCATGCCTTCGATACGCCAGTTTGCCGATGAACAGGCAGTGTCGCGCTTTACCGTAGTGGAAGCCTATGACAGGCTGGTCGCCAAGGGTTATCTGGAATCGCGCCGGGGTGCCGGTTTCTTTGTGCGCGAACGTGCTTCCATGCTGAATAATGTCCCCACTACCCCACAAATTGCGCCCGTCACCCAAAACCTGGATGTGGTGTGGCTGGTACGTAATATGTTCAGGCAATTACCGCCGCAAAAAATGCCGGGTTCCGGCGTTTTGCCACATGACTGGCTGGATGGCGAACTGGTGGCAAATGGTTTGCGCTCCATCAGCAGGCTGAACCAGAACCTCTTGCTGCATTACGGCACCCAGCAAGGTTTTTTGCCGCTGCGCCAGCAATTGCAGTTGAAATTGGCGGAGCTGGAAATTGCCGCATCACCGGAACAAATCGTCATGACCAGCGGCGTTACCCAGGCACTGGATCTGGTGGCACGTGAATTTACCCAGCCTGGCGACACCATCTTTGTCGATGACCCTGCCTGGTTTTTGATGTTTGGCTCTTTCGCCATCCTTGGCACCAAGGTAATCGGCATACCACGCCTGCATGACGGCCCGGATGTGGCCAAGCTCGCTGAACTGGCGGCGGTGCACAAACCCAAGCTGTATATCATTAACTCGGTCTTGCATAATCCGACCTCGACTTCGCTGTCTGCAGCCAAGGCTTTCCAGGTATTGAAAGCTGCAGAAGAACATGACTTCATGATTGTCGAAGATGATGTGTACTGCGACATGCACCCCGGCCCGGCGGTACAGGCCGCCACCCGCATTGCTGCGCTGGATCAGTTAAACCGGGTGATTTATCTTGGTGGATTTTCAAAATCGCTGGCCGCCAATCTGCGGGTAGGTTTTATCGCCACCTCGCCGGAACTGGCGATACGCCTGGCCGACCGCAAAATGCTGTCTACCCTGACGACGACAGAAATTGGCGAACGTGTGGTGTATAAAATCCTGTCAGAAGGTCATTACCGCAAGCATGTAGACCGCATACGCGTAAAGCTGGATGGCGTGCGCGATGACATCACCAAACGCCTGGAACAACAAGGTATGAAGGTTGACTATCGCACACCGGCAGGGATGTTCTTGTGGACAGAAACTGGCTGCGACACCAATAAGCTGACAGAGAAAGCTATGGAACAGGGCTATTTGCTGGCACCTGGCAGTTTATTCTCGCCCAGCCAACTCCCTTCCACCAAGATGCGCATCAATATCGCTGCGATGTCTGATCCTGGTGTCTGGGAATTTTTAAAACGTGAGATAAATTAGCCAATGAGTAATCAATGCAGGCTGGCATTGGCCAGCTTGACACCAAACCAGACAAACATGCTGCCCACGCCACTCGATAAACTGGCAGACAGGCGACGGCGTTTGCTGAAATTACGTGCCAGGCGTGCGCCCAGGAAGATCAATACCGATAAATAAGTGGTGCTGAATACCATTACCACAGCACTGAGTATCAAAAAAGGTACTGCTGGCGTCGGGTAGTTGGGGTCTATGAATTGCACAAAGAAAGACAGCAAAAACAGGATCGCTTTAGGGTTCAGTAAACTGATGACCAGGGCGCGCTTGAAAGGGTTTTGCATATTCACAGCAGTCGCTTGCGTTTCTGCCACCGTTGCGGTCTTGTTACGCCATTTTTGTATGGCTGCCCAGATCAGATTGACACCCACCCAGGCCAGGTAAGCCGCTCCGGCATATTTGACGACCATGAACAAAGCTGGATAAGTACGCAAGATACCCGCAGCACCCAGGGCTGTCAGCATCAGCAAAATACTGTCGCCCACAAAAATGCCCAGAGCGCCTTTATATCCTTCACGTACACCACGTGCAGTGGCAACCGCCAATACATACAAAGAATTAGGTCCTGGCAACAAAATAATGCCTAAGGCACCCAATACATAAGTCCATAAATCAGTTACACCATAAAAACTCATTTTGCTCTGCCTTTATTTTTCTCTGTAGATTGCTCAGTAGACTCTACCGGGTTCCGCCGTCTACACCGGCGCAGGCATGAGATTAACATCTTGTAGCACTTCTTGCTCTGACCTGTCAGAACCCTCGCCTGCCCTGCGTAAAAGTGATAGTGCAGTATCGCCTTCACGCAAAGTAGCAGTGCGTACGGAGGCGCTGACTTTCATTTCCTTGCCGGAGACGGAGATAGGCATGGCGATCACAGTGGCACGGGTACGGTCGGCAATTTTATTGGCATCTTCCGCAGATGCTTCAGGCAAGAGTACGCAAAATTCTTCTCCGCTAAAACGGGCTATGCAATCATAAGCGCGCATTGCACGTTTCACCCTGCGGCTGACTTCAACCAGGATCACATCACCCACCTGTGGGCCATGTGTATCGTTGATATGTTTGAAGTCATCAAGGTCAAGAACCAACATCGACAATTGCTTGCCCAGGCGCCGGTGACGTTGCAGCTCAGTGTCAGAGATACGCATGAATTCTTTCCAATTGGCGACACCAGTGACAGGGTCGATATTCGCCTGTCTTTCCAGTTCCTGCTCTGCACTTAGCAACTTGCGCCTGTATCTGTGCACATACGATGCGATAGCATGACCAGTGATGGCGACTGCGGGCAAGACCAGCAATACGCTGGCAGCCTGAGAAAAAGTACCTGATTGTTTATACAATAGCAGCAAACAGGATGCTGCGACAAACAAGTACAGAGGAATACGCAAGACACTCAAAGCCAGGGGCAGGGAAATGAAAGCCATCAACACCAGCCAGGCATCAACCATGTAATGCCCCAGATAATCGCGCGGCAGGCAGGTGTTGCTGATGAACTGTATCAGTAAGACCATGACTATCCAGTGCATGGCATAACGGTCAAGTTTTGGTACATTTTCTTCCCTGCCATATTGCCGTATTAACCACAGGGAATAAGCGAAACCGGCCAGACGCATGACCAACAAGATAGCCAGTGGGATGTCAAACTCATGAAATAGCACATCAATCAGTGCCAGCGGCAGGAACGCCCATAGCATGATGCGCACGACGCGACGGACTTGCGCCCTGTCCTGTTTGATGTATTGGGAACGATAGTTTTCTTCGCTGACGTCTTTATAATTCGTTTGCATTTTTGCACCGCTTTATTTTTCAGCTACATCTGGCTTCAACTATTTGACTCGCGATCAGACAGTTCAAGATTGTTCAATTTTGATCAAAAGTGCATATGTATGCTACATTCTCACTCTGAATTTCTTAAATTCTGCACTAACGGAACCAGTCAGACTTAATTATATGCCCCACTTGGACCAACAACATGTTAAAGATTGCATAGGCGAAACGTCTGTGTCTGGCATGTCTGCGTCCACGCAAACACAAGTTTTCAACTCAAGCTGTTGTTGAGTCTGCAAAACTGCATGCAGTAGGGATACCTCTGCCTGCCCGTCTTGAGTACCTGTTTTCACCATCGATCACATTCACACTTAGCTATTTCACAATAAATGGACATACTTCTCTACGATAACTGGGAACGCCGCCTGCGCCCTTTCAGCCCCCTGAACAAAGACTGGGTGGGCCTGTATTGCTGCGGACCTACCGTGTATGACTATGCCCATATCGGCAACCTGCGCACATATCTGTTTGAAGACTTGTTGCGCCGCGCTCTCGAATGGAATGGCTATACCGTACGCCATGTCATCAACATTACCGACGTCGGCCATCTGGTGTCTGACGGTGATGACGGTGAAGACAAAATGGAAAAAGGCAGCCGCAAGGCCGGTGAATCTGCCTGGCAGATCGCGGACCGTTTCACTGCCGCCTTCAAGGATGATTTGCAAAAACTGCACATCCTGGAACCGGCCATCTGGTGCAAGGCCACCGACCACATCGCTGAGCAAATCGATTTCATCGCTGCCATAGAAAAGAATGGCTACACCTATCGCACCAGCGATGGCATTTATTTTGATACCAGCAAGCAAGATGACTATGGCTTCCTGGCGCGCATCAAACGTGATGCCATCAAGGCTGGCAGCCGTGTTGAACTCGGTGAAAAACTGCATGCGACTGATTTCGCGCTGTGGAAATTCAGCCCTCCCGATGAACACCGTCAAATGGAATGGGACAGCCCATGGGGCCGTGGTTTCCCTGGCTGGCATATAGAATGCTCAGCCATGTCAGCCAAATACCTGACGCCATGGTTTGATATCCATTGCGGTGGTGAAGACCATATCGCCATCCATCACAGCAATGAGATCGCGCAAAACCAGGCTTGCCACGGTACCCGCCTGGCCAACTTCTGGATGCATGGTTACTTCCTGCAAATCGATTCTGGCAAGATGTCCAAATCGACCGGTGAATTCCTGCGCCTGCAAACCCTGCTGGATCAGAATGTTGATCCACTGGCATATCGCTACCTATGCCTGACTGCACATTACCGCAGCCAGATGCAGTTCAGTTTTGAAGCCCTGTTATCAGCACAAACTGCCTTGCAACGCTTGCGCGAAACTTATCATGGCTGGCCACAAGGTGGCAGTGCCAGCGCAGAATATCGCGAAAAATTCACGGCCTTCATCAATGAAGACCTGAACGTACCCCGTGCTTTGGCACTGGTCTGGGAAATGTTGAAAGCCGATTTGTCGGATGCCGACAAAAAAGCCACGCTGACAGAATTCGACAGAGTGTTTGGCCTGGGTCTGGCGCAATGGCAACCTGCCGTGCTGGCAATTCCGGCGGAAGTGCAAATTCTGGCAGAACAACGCCAGGCAGCACGTAAAGCCAAGAACTGGGCCGAGGCAGACCGCCTGCGTGGCGAGCTGCATGCACTAGGCTATGAAGTCGAGGATAAGGCCGAGGGTATGCAGATCAAGACGCTTTGAGCTTGAAGGACATACGCAAAACCGCCCCAGCTGCGTTGCAGCTCCCGCATTCAGGAAAACTCGGTACTAAAGTACTGTCTTCGTCGCTGACGCCTTGCTGGGACAATTTTGCGTAAGTCCTAGTGTAATAGTAATCCAACAAGCATCATGGGAAACAATCGTTTCCCATGTTTTCATTCAGTACAAGAGGAAGCACCATGCAAAGTATCAGTCTGTCAAAAAAAGCAGCCTTCATTACCAGTATGGCGATGTTGCCCGGCCTCAGCCAAGCTGGAATCTATCTGGAGGACAAGGAAATCCCAGCAGATTTGCGCGCTTTCGTCACAGCCAACACCAAACTGCTGGCCTTTGTCAGCGCTGACTTGAATGGCGACGACAAGGCTGATTATGTCTTCATCCTGGAGAAGCAAAAGAAAAATCCCAAGGATGAAGATATAGAACAAGGGCAGCGTCCCTTGCACATTGCCATACGCCAGGCTGATGGCAAATTAAAGCTGGTCAAGACAAATGAGAAAATCGTCCTCTGCTCTACTTGTGGCGGCGTCTTTGGTGATCCCTTCGCTGAATTGACTGCAGACAAGAAAAGATTCATCGTGTCCCACTACGGCGGTAGTGCCTGGCGCTGGGCGAATGCCTATCAATTCAATTATTCACGCAAGGACGATACCTGGCAACTGGTGAAAGTGTCAGAATCATCCTTCCATACCACTGAACCGGATAAAGCCAAAGAAAAAATTTACACGCCGCCCAGACATTTTGGCAAAATTGATATTGCCGATTTTGATCCTGAAAAATTCAAAGGCGCAGGTATCAAGTAGCATGTCCTGAGTAGCATGTGCCAAGTAGCAAATACCAGGCAAACATTGGGGATAAATCCCCAATGAATCTATAAACTCTTTTCAAACTGCAGGCGTATCATCGCACTTCCAGGTGTTACCGAGCTACGCAGCTTGCGGCCATCCTGATCACTGTATTGCGAAGCCTGCAGCACATCCTGATGCAGGAGATTACTGACAGACAAGCGCAGTTGCATCTTGTTTTCCAGCTTCCACAAACCGTACAAGTCAAGATTACGGCTGACGCCAGTGTAGGTGCGCAAGCCTGATGTGGCCTGCACATTACCACCTGTCTGTAAATTAAAATTAAAGCCAAATGATTGCCGTTCACTGCGCTTGTAATCCATGCCCAGATTGGCAGTCAGCGGCACCTGGTCAGTCAGGCGATTATCCGGCCCAGGTATCGCATCCAGTTTCGACCAGTTACGTGCTGCATTCAGCCGTACTTCCACTGGTGGTGCTGCAGGCAGCAAATTCTGCAAAGCGAACTTTGCGTCCATCTCGATCCCCATCACTTTGGCCGTGCCATGGTTATATGGCGTCGTAATCCACACACTTTTTTGCTCATCCACTTTTTGCTCGTACAGGTTTTGCATTGTCACATCCTGCACCCGCTTAATGTAGGCCGACAGGCTGAACATACTGTTTTTGGCGAAATAAGATTCATATGCAAAGTCAGCTCCCCAGGCTAGTTCAGGCAAGAGTTGCGGGTTGCCCTGATAATCTGGGTTAGTCGGACCATTGTCATTATTCGCCGTGTAGCGGCGTGGCACCAGGCTACGCGGAGTTGGTGCCTTATAGGTACGCGACAGGGCAAAGCGTAGTTGGTCTTTTTCCTGTTCCGGCAGTTTCCACAACAATTGCAAGACCGGACTCCAGACGCTGGACCTGGTTTGCACGGCATCCATCAAACGTCCTGTGGTTTCGGTATTCAAACCTTCCCAGCGTAAGCCCAGATAGGCTTGCAGTCGGTTCGTCACATCCCATTCATCATGGGCAAACATGGCAATGCGGCGTACATTGGCTTTGTAGTCCTCTACTAGCGGTTTATTGAGGACATTGGAATTCGTCGGTCTGTCAAATTGCAAGCGAGCTTCACTGCGTTGCGTCAAAGTACCATCCCATCCAAACGCAAGGCTATGATCTTCGCGAAAGCGGCTCAGGTATTTGCCGCTACTGCTGACACTGGTTTCTGCAGCATTCGACACGACATGACGATTGAAAGGTTGATCCTGTGGTAATGGATAACCAAAGAAATTGTAGTCAACCTCGCGATGATTGTAATTGAAACCCAGCTTTACATTCAATTTACTATCGGCATCTAGCCTGTGTGCCCAATTCAGGTCTGTGCGCAATATGGCGGTATGCATGGACGCCTGATAATTGTTGTCTGGATATTGCGTCGTGAGCTTCGTCATATTTATTTCATGATCATTGCCCCAATTCAAATTGCTGTAATAGTCAAAGAAACTCTGCCAGCTCAGCGTGTCGCCATTTTCCAGATTCCAGTTCAGCCTGGGACTAAGGCCAAAGCGCCACACGTCCGTGACATTTTTTTGCGCCCTCAGACGTAAGATTTTAAATTCACCGATCGCGTCATAAATACTCTCCGTGACCAGGGGCGTGCTTTCATAGCCAGTTTTCGACAGGGTTGCGCTAACAGCATAGAAAAAGCCAGCACTCTTGTCAGTAATCTCTAAAGCAAGTGAAGGATTCCAGTTATTTTCACTACGCGCTATGCCGAATTTGACTTCTTTCCTGGCACTGCTTACACCTTTTTTCAGAATGATATTGATGGTCCCAGCCACTGCCTGCGCGCTGAATTCCGCCGTCGTCGTACGCAGGATTTCCACGCGCTCTATCAACTCAGGCGCGATACTGTCTATGGAAAATCCTGGCGCTACTGCATCGCCATTCAATAATATCTGGGTGTATCCTGCCCCCAGACCACGCATGCGCAATTCATTGCCCACTACAGACACCCCAGGCTGGCGCTTTAATACTGCGGACAATTGCGTGTCCCCCCACTGCAATAACTCAACAGAATTGATGATGATTTTCGTGGCAGTGTCGTTCTTTCTTTGCACATTCGCTCCCGGCCCGGCAACTTCCACCGTTTGCACTCCTTCGCTATTCTTGGCGGGCACATCAGCAGCACGCAATGCTGGACTAAAAAATAAAAGCGAGACTCCAGCACAGCTCATGCTGGCTCTCATAATTGCCCGGTATGGCGAGTTGGACGATACAGATTTATTTCTTGAGGCAAGCTTGAGCATGTGTATGGAAATTTAAGCGGGATAGAGCTGCCAGCGAGAGACTGCAAGCAGGGGATTTTTAGACAACGGGAGGAATTGTAAAGTGGGCAAGACTATAGCAGAACAAGCTTGTGACAAAAGCCCGAAATCAGGTGACTGCGGATAATACCGTTCAGTTAAGAGTTTTTTTAATGATGCGAACAGGGTAGCGCTTAGGAAGAGCCTTAACGGCCCGGTCGGCTTGACGATCGGGCCGTTCTTCATTGAGCAGGTGGACGAGTCTTTGTCGCAGACGT
>JACQDX010000105.1 GCA_016200895.1 Burkholderiales bacterium | reverse complement strand
GGCACAATGGATGGGCCTGTTGCTTTGGTGTCTGCGACCGGTGAGGGTGCTGCCACGGCTTTGGGGATCACATTCGATTCTGGCCTGACTTCAGATTTGACGCTGATGGTCGGGGATTGTTGTACCGGTTGCTGTACCTGAACTTCCGGTGGGGGAATGAACGGGGGTGGCGGTGCCAACAACTTTGGTGGCGGCGGTGGGGGTGTATCTGGCGGCGGTGGGGGTGGTTTTACTTCTTCCACCAACTTGACTTCTGCTGGCTTGATTACCACTTCCATGGCCTTGCGCGCCAATCCTGATACCAGTGCATATACCACCAGTACGTGAAATGCGATAACCAGCCCTAAGCCTATAAACTTCTTCCCCGGCTCTTGCTGGCGATTTGAAAAATCCATTACTGCTCCTCCACTACCACAAGGTCAACTGTCTGACGCAAGTCAAAACAACTCAAACAAAAAAGTGATTATAAATGCTGCGCATCAATAAAAAGCCATACCGATACAAAACCACTTATAAATTCATAAGCTGCAGACTCATCAAAATATAAATCGAGGTTTTTCCTAAAACTGACTTATTTAATTTTGCCTGCAACCAAAGTACCAGGTTCTACTGACGATATCTGTACTTGACCAGACAATAAAAATATTGATCTATTTCTACTGCCAAATTCATATAGCTACAAGTGGCCATCAAACCAAAGACAGGCAAGAAATTAATATTACTTGCAGCAATTACACAGCACTACAGTCATTACACGTAATCAGACCGACTAACAAAACTTCCCATGTAAAAAAGCACCAACTTACCATAGGGAAAATGTAAATTTAGCCGTCAGATTTTTTTCCGAAGGCGCATAAAACCACTTATGCGCAGAAACTGTCAAGTGCTTTACCTGTCGCTCCATCAAAAAAACAACATGGCGCATTTTGCCAAAAAAACACCCGTAAAGGAAACCTAATTTCTTGTGCTATGCAGCATAAATTATTCCGGCGCAGCTTTTTTTACACTTCATTACATTGAGAAATTTGCTCATTCCATCACTCGCCAAAATTTAATTTTTTTTGAGCCTTTTTTCAAGCGGCAAACTATCTAAAGTTGCGTTGAAATACCGCACTACGATGGTGCATGGCAACATCATAATCCCTTTAATAATGCGCAATTATTGCCAAAATGCACTCAAAAAACCTAAATTGAAAAGAATTGTCACACTGCAGCAATCCGGTATGAAATAAAAATTTCTTTCCTTCCCCCAACGGTAAGACTCTTGCGTTATGGTTACGGCTTTTTGAAACTTAAGCGAAAGAAGCTGTCTGAAAAATCGAGAGCAAAATTAATTTGCACCTGCAATATGTAAATTAATCTATTCAGATAGTGTTTCTTTCAAGATTTGTCCCATTAATCCAAGCATTTCACTACCGGGCCTGATCCATGCTTAAACACAGCAAATTTGCGCTATCAGATGATGAGGTCTAAAAAATGTTCATGTGTCACCAGAGAGTTGCTTGCATTTTCACTATGCTGCTGGCTACATTTTTCTTGCAGATGGCTCAGGCAGCCAATCCTGCAGACCTCAATAAAGTAGTCAGGCAAGCCTTTGAAGCCGCAGATGATGGTTTTGATATGGCTAAAACCCAGAACTTCTATTCTGGCTGGGTCAGCGAAGCCATCTTCGAACCCTTGCTGAGTTATGACTATCTCGCGCGCCCTGCCCGCCTCTTGCCACTATCAGCAGAAACCATGCCAGAAGTGACGGAACAGGGCAAAGTATTTATCTTCAAGATCAGACCTGGCATTTACTTTGCCCCCGACCCTGCATTCAAGAGTAAAAAACATGAGCTGACCGCGCATGACTATGTTTACACATTCAAACGCGTACTTGACCCGGCTAACCGTTCACCCAATGCCAGCTTCATCGAAGGCAAGATCGTCGGCCTTGATGATGTCGCAACCAAGGCAAAGAAAACAGGCAAATTTGATTATGATGCGCCTGTTGCAGGTTTGAAGGCCATTGACAAATACACACTGAGAATAGAATTAAAGGCAACTGACTACAATTTTCTGTATGTCGTCGCCTATGGCGGGTTTGGCGCTGTGGCAAGAGAAGTCATCGAGGCTTATGGTGATCAGACTGGCCTGCACCCAATCGGTACCGGCCCTTACATGGTTGAAAAGTATCTGCCGCGTAGCAAAATCGTACTGACGGCCAATCCCGAATACCGTGGCTATACCTGGGATTTCAAATCGACAGGCAGCGCCCGCGATGAAGAAATCGTCAATCAAATGAAGGGCAAGAAAATGCCCCAGGTTGGCAAGGTCGATATCAGTATCATAGAAGAAGAACAATCGCGCTGGCTGGCATTCCAGGATGGACAACTGGATATAGATAAATTGCCACAAAGTGCTGCCACTGCAGCACTGAATGGCGTTGAACTCAAGTCTGAGCTGAAAGACCAGGGCATCAAGATGGACAGAGTCACCGATGCAGGTAATACTTTTACGATTTTCAATATGCGCGATCCTGTCATCGGCGGCTATACCAAAGAAAAAATTGCCCTGCGCCGTGCCATAGGTATGGCCTATAGCTATGAAGACGAGATCGCCCAGATGCGCCTGGGGCAAGCGATACGCTCGGAAATGATCATTCCCAAAGACATCGTTGGCTATGATCCATCCTACCGCAGCAGTCTGGTGTATGACATCAAACTGGCCAATAAACTGCTTGATCATTTTGGCTACAAGCGTGGCGCGGATGGCTATAGAAACAACCCTGATGGCAGCCCACTGACGATTAAAAAAACCGTGGAACCTGCCGCTATCTATAAAGTGCAATCTGAGATTTATAAACGCGGTCTCGACAAGATAGGTTTGCGCATTGAATTTCAGGTCAGCAATTTCGCCGACAATCTGAAAGCTGCATCTGCCTGCAAGCTTAATATGTGGAATGGCGCCTGGAATGCAGACTTTCCTGATGGCGAAAACTTCCTGCAATTACTATACGGCCCAAAATCTGGTGCTGGCAACCATGCCTGCTATGAGTCACCCGCCTATGATGCACTATTCCGCAAGGCAGTATCCATGCCCTTGGGTGCAGAGCGCAATAAGGTATATGCGCAAATGAACCGTCAGGTAGAAGCTGATACACCCTGGATAATGCACACTTCCCGCATTCGCAGTTGGCTGTATCGTCCGTGGATCACTGGTTATAAAAAACATCCCATCTTGCATTCAGACTGGGCATTCATTGATGTGGAAAAGCATTAAGCTTAGCCCGTCAGTACCAGTTTGACTCAATACGCATCTATTACCATCGTACAAAATAGCAGGAGAACTTGTTAATGAAGTCCATTCATCCGTTACAGCGCAATCAGCACAACAAGGCAATGCGCAAGCTGAGCAAAACAGGCATGGCGATATGCCTGGCGCTTGCAGGCCTGATGTCATCCACCTTGCCCTTGCAGGCGCATGCCGCCAAACCTGAGTTTGCTGATCCGGAAAAAGTGTTACGCACCATCTTCCCGGTTGCCGAAACTGGCTTTGATCCTGCTGCGACGCGCGACTTGTACTCCAACGCCATCAATGAAGCGATTTTTGAGCGCCTGTTTACTTATGACTACCTGGCCAGCCCGGCGAAAATCATTCCAGAAACAGCCGACGGCATGCCAGAGATTTCTGCTGATGGCAAAACCTATACCATCAAGCTGAAGAAAGGTATTTACTTCACCCCTGATGCAGCTTTCAATGGCAAAAAGCGTGAACTGACGGTGGATGATTATGTGTATTCATTCAAGCGCATCATGGACCCGAAAATCGCCTCTACCCACGTCTGGCTCTTGGAGGACAAGATTGCAGGACTGGATCAACTTGCGGCACAGGCAAAAAAATCCGGCAAGTTTGATTATTCTGCCAAAGTACCGGGCTTGGAAGTGATCGATAAATATACCCTGCGCATACACCTGACGCGCCCGGACTTCAACCTGCCCATGATATTGGCCTACACCGCCATGTCTGCCGTTGCACGCGAAGTCATAGAAAAATACCAGGATGTACAGGGTGCTGCCATGGCAAACCCGGTAGGCACCGGCCCTTTCAAACTGACTGAATGGGTGCGCGGCTCGAAAATGGTATTGGATGCCAACCCTGATTTCCATACAACGATATGGGATTTCCAGGCCAGCGCTGACCCGAATGACCAAAAAATCATCGCGGCAATGAAAGGCAAGCGTATGCCGCAAATCGGGCGTGTTGTCGTCAATGTGATTTTGGAAGACCAGTCGCGCTTGCTGGCATTCCAGAAAGATGAAATTGATCTGTTCCAGTTATATGGCGGCCTGGCACCCCAGGTATTGAACGGCCCTGATTTGAAGCCTGAATTTGTCAAACGCGGCATACAGATGTCGCGCATTGTCGATCCTGAACTGACTATCTATTACTGGAATATGCAAGACCCGGTATTTGGTGGCATGAGCAAGGAAAAGATCGCATTGCGCCGCGCCATGTCCATGGCACACAATGTCGAAGAAGAAATACGCATCGTCGACAATGGTCATGCGATACCGCTGCAATATCCTATCCCTCCTGGCGTAGTGGGTCATGACCCTAACTACAAAAGCAGTATTCAATATAACCCTGCCGCCGCCAATGCCTTGCTCGACAAGTTCGGCTACAAGAAAGGCAAGGATGGTTATCGCACCACACCTGACGGCAGCCCACTGGAAATTGTGCATACCGCCCAGACCGAATCACGCGGCCATTTACAGGCTGAAGTATGGAAAAAATCCTATGACGGCATAGGTATCAGGATGCGTGCCGAATTTCGCCCGTTTGCTGAAATCCTCAAAGCAGAAAAGCAATGTCAGCTAATGCAGCGCATTTCACCATGGATAGCAGATTATCCCGATGGCGACAATTTCATGCAATTATTTTACGGTAAAAACATCCACATGAATAATAATGGCTGCGTCGCCATTCCTGAATATGACAAGCTGTATGAGCAATCACAAAAATTGGCTCCAGGGCCAGAACGCGACCTGCTGTACCACAAAATGACACGCATCATGGAATTGTACGGCGCCCAGCGCCTGGGTTATGCCCGCCACCGTATGATGCTGTCACAGCCACGTGTGATAGGACATAAAAAGCACCCTATCATGCATATAGAATGGATGCAGATAGACATCGACAAGAACAAGTAATCCGCAGGCTGACTGAAATTTGAAAACCGAGAGACAAACATGACCGCTTATATACTGCGCCGCTTATGGCAGATGGCACCAACGATGCTGGGTGTCATCCTGCTGGTGTTTTTTCTATTCAACTGGGTAGGCGGCGACCCTGCCTACATCCTGGCAGGCAAGATGTCGAATGCAGAACAGATTGCCAATATCCGCACCCAGTTAGGCATAGACCAGCCTTACTATGTGCAGCTATGGATTTTCATCAAGCAAATTGTCACCTTCAACTTTGGCAATAGCTGGAGTACCGGTGAGGCCGTATCATCCATCATAGGCACACGTCTTGGCCCTTCGCTGACAGTCTTGATACCTCTCACAATTATCGAAACGCTCATCGCGATTGCGCTGGCGCTGGCAATTGCTTTCAAGCGCGGCTCGTTCACTGACCGTTCTGTGATGATTGCCTGTACCGTTGGCATGTCAGTCAGTATCCTGGTCTACATCATCGTCGGTCAATATTTCTTTGCCTATAAACTGGGTATGTTCCCGGTACAGGGATGGGGCAATCACTTTGCTGAGAACCTGTTCAAATACTCTGCCCTGCCTATCCTGATTGCATTGGCTGTGGGCGTGGCACCTAACCTGCGCCTGTTCCGCACCTTTGTGCTGGATGAAGTCAATCAGGATTATGTACGCACTGCACGCGCCAAGGGCGTTTCCGAAAGCCGTGTGAAATGGGTGCATGTATTGCGCAATGCATCCATCCCTATCATTACCCACGTCATGTCGAATTTGCCTGCGCTGCTGATTGGCGCTTTCCTGATCGAGCGCTTCTTTTCCATTCCCGGTATAGGCCGTGAAGTGATTTTGGCCGTAGAACGCAGTGACTTCCCGGTGATTAAAGCCATCACCGTGTATGTCGCTGCGGCAACCATGTTTTTTAATTTGTTGACCGATCTGCTGTACCAGGCGGTTGATCCACGCGTACAGTTGAAATAAGGATCATTCATGAGCACGACTATCACAAATCCAACTGTACAAGCTGTTTCACCCGGACTTTGGGCGCTGGCCTGGCGCCGCCTGCGCGCCGACAAAGTCGCCATGATTGCCTTGGCGATCGTGGCTGCCTTTTTATTGACATTGATACTGTCCGCGACTGGCGTTGTCGCCTCTGACTGGGAACAGGAAAGCGGCGTCAGCTATGCGCCACCGGGCTTTGTTGGCGCAGATACCGGCGTAGCAGCTAAAGCAGAGGTCGAAGCGCCACCGCCAGAAAATCCACTTGACCCTTTGGCTGACATCATCCGTGAATTGCGCAAGCAACCCGATGCGGATCAAGCCGTCATCGTCAATGATTACGGCATCCCTGATCCTCTGGCAAAGGAAATGGCAGAAATTCGCACCGAGCTTGCCAAGTCCGGCAAGGCTGTGGTGGGTGAACGTCTGACTACACTGCCCTTTGGCGCGGACAAATGGGGGCATGACATCATCAAGAAAACCATCAAAGGTGCAGAGACTTCCATCGTCGTTGGTCTGGTCGCCGCCTTTCTGGCAACCTTGCTGGGCACCATGTTTGGCGCACTGGCTGGCTACTTTGGCGGCAAAGTCGATGATTTCTTTAACTGGTTCTATAGCATCTTCACTTCCATCCCTTATCTGTTGCTGATACTTTCAGTCGCTGCGGTATTACAGCAAAAAGGCGTGACCACCATCATCCTGATCCTGGCTTTCACTGGCTGGACTGGGCCATTCCGCCTGATCCGTGCTGAATACATGAAGCACAAGGCGCGTGAGTATGTGTGGGCGGCTGATGCCATTGGTGCTTCGCACTGGCGCAAGATGTTCGTGCATATCTTCCCGAATGTCAGCCATGTGGCACTGGTACAGGTATCGATACTTGTCGTCGGCTTTATCAAGTCAGAAGTTATCTTGAGTTTCCTGGGCTTTGGTGTGCCGGTTGGTGTGGTGTCCTGGGGCAGTATGCTCAATGAAGCGCAGAATGAATTGATCTTGGGTAAATGGTGGCAATTGGTAGCAGCGACAGCAGCAATGGCCGTGCTGGTGACAGCCTTCTCATTGTTCACCGATGCCTTGCGCGATGCGCTTGACCCCAAGTTGAAATAAGGACAGATCATGAGTCAAGAAAACCCAAATCAAGCTTTGCTGAAAGTAGAAAACCTGCGCGTGTCTTTCCGCGTCAATAAAAAAGACAGTGTGGAAACGGTCAAAGGTATCTCCTTTGAAATACCGCGCAATTCCACCGTTGCCCTGGTGGGTGAATCAGGTAGCGGCAAGTCAGTCAGCTCACTGGCCGTCATGGGCCTCCTGCCACCAGATACATCCAGCATTGCCGCTGACAGCAAGATCATTTTTGAAGGCCGCAGCCTGCTGGAACTCAGCATCGCTGAAAGGCGTGATCTGTGCGGCAAGGAAATCTCCATGATTTTCCAGGAGCCGATGACATCTTTGAACCCGGTGTTTACCGTCGGTTTCCAGATTGCTGAAGTCTTGCGCCTGCACATGGGCATGGATGCCAAACAAGCCCGCCAGCGCTCTATAGAATTACTGGAAGAAGTCGGCATCCCCGACCCAAAAAACAAGATTGATGCCTACCCCAGCCAGATGTCCGGCGGGCAGCAGCAAAGGGTGATGATCGCCATGGCGATTGCGTGTGAGCCTAAATTGCTGATTGCCGATGAACCGACGACTGCCCTCGATGTCACCATACAAAAACAGATCATCGACCTGATTGATGCCCTGCGTATCAAACACAAGATGTCGGTACTGTTCATTACCCATGACCTGGCACTGGTCGGTGAAATTGCTGACCATGTCATCGTCATGCGCAATGGTGAAATCCGTGAAGCGGGTACGGTAGAGCAAATCTTTGAAAGCCCGAAAGATACCTATACCCAGGCCCTGTTGCATTGCCGCCCTACGCTGGATACCCGTCCATGGCGCTTGCCAGTAATTGCTGATTTCATGAACAACAATGGTGCCCTGGTTGATCAAAAGCAGCGTCCGCGTGGCCTCAACGGTAGTGAAGAAATCGTGCTGGAAGTGAAAGACCTCGGTAAAAGCTTTTACTCCCGTGTAGGTTTTTTTGGCAAAAAAGAATTCAAGGCCGTCGAAGGCGTGTCCTTCAAACTGGCACGTGGCAAGACCCTGGGTGTGGTGGGTGAATCAGGCTCAGGCAAAACCACGGTTGGCCTGACACTGATGCGTCTGCATCAGGCGACCTCTGGCCAGGCTCTGTTTGAAGGCAAGGATATCCTGGCCATGTCGAACAAGGAATTTCATCACTACAAACGCCGCATACAAATCATTTTTCAAAACCCGTATGCCTCTCTGAACCCGCGCTTTACAGTCGGGCAGATTTTGATGGAACCCATGCATATCCATAACATTGGTGCCAATGACAGTGAACGTTCTGCCATGGCTTATCAATTACTGGAAAAGGTTGGCCTACCCACTGTCGCCTTCCATCGTTATCCGCATGAATTTTCTGGTGGCCAGCGCCAGCGTATCGCAATTGCGCGCTGCCTGACCATGAAGCCAGAAGTGCTGGTCTGTGATGAGTCAGTATCAGCACTGGACGTATCAGTGCAAGCGCAGGTATTGAATCTGCTGCAGGATTTGCAGGAAGAATTTGGCCTATCCTACATCTTCATTTCGCATGATCTGGCCGTGGTCAAATACATTGCTGACCAGGTCATGGTAATGAACAAGGGCAAGGTCGTTGAACTGGCCAATTCAGATGATCTGTATCTGAACCCTACCCAGGCGTATACCAAGACTTTGTTGAATGCCATTCCCAAAGGCTTGCAGCACTAAGTTGCGCATGCGAACCGGCTGCCTGCCGGTTCGCCCTCTGCCTGAAAAATCCCCTTACACTTATATTTTTGACCAATCTTGCAAACACTGGCAAGATGACATTTACCTATTGCGTGATGAAACAGGCACAATTGCCCCGCAAGTCACCAGAATTTCACCCGCCTCACTGGAGCCAGGATTGGAAGCATTAAGAAAATTATTCCACGAATTAATACCTGCCGTGGATTTTTGTTCCATGCGCGTAGTCGATGAGCGCAGTGAAGAATTGCTGGTCAGACAAAATGTATTGCAACCGCTGCGCAATGCACGCAGCCATGGTGCCATGCTGACAGTCATTCATGAAGGTGCGTATGGCTATGCTGCAACCAGTGATTTATCACGGAACGGTTTGCATACTGCGCTGCAGCATGCTATGCGTTGGGCCAAACTCAGTACAGGAAAAACAGTAACGGATTTCCGCCAGATCCCTCAAGCTACTGTGACCGGTAAATATCAGAGCCCTCCTGCTTCCATAGTGGCGAGAAAAGACTTGATCGCTTTGCTGATGCAGGAATCTGCCGCATCCCATTTTAGCGACAAGATCGTGGACTGGAGCGCATCCATAGGCGTGACTCAGATTGAGCAACTGTTTATCAGTAGTGCCGGTGCTGACATACGTCAGCAATTCAACTACCTGATACCCAATCTCAGCGTCACCGCAAATGAGGGATCAGAAACCCAGACCCGTAGTCTGGGTGGGCAATACAATGGTTTTTGCCGTCAGGGTGGCATGGAAGTCTTACAGCAATCCGGTTTTTATGGCGCAGGCAAACGTATTGCAGATGAAGCCCTGGCGCTATTACATGCAGCAAATTGCCCCAGTGGCCGCATGGACTTGCTGCTGATGCCAGAACAAATGATGCTGCAAATCCATGAATCCATAGGTCACCCGCTGGAACTGGATCGCATACTCGGCGATGAACGTAATTTTGCGGGCACCAGTTTTGTCACGCCCGACATGTTTGGCCATTTCCAGTATGGCTCTGAATTACTGAACGTCACCTACGACCCCAGCCGTGCCGAGCAATTCGCCAGCTTTGGCTGGGATGATGATGGCAGCACCGCAGAAAAAACCTGGATCATCAAAAATGGCATACTGGAAAAACCACTGGGCAGCGCGCTCTCGCAAGCTCGCGCTGGCATGACAGGTGTCGCCAATTCACGCGCCTGCGACTGGAACCGTCCAACCATAGACCGCATGGCTAACCTGAATATAGAAGCTGGCACCAGCAGCTTGGATGAAATGATCACCAGTGTTGAGTATGGGGTGCTGATGAATACCAATGTGTCCTGGTCTATTGATGATTCACGCAATAAATTCCAGTTTGGCTGTGAATACGGACAAATTATACGCAATGGAAAATTGCAGGAACTGGTCAAGAATCCCAATTATCGTGGCATATCAGAAAGCTTCTGGCGCTCTCTGAAAATGGTCGGTGATGCGTCCACCCTGGCAGTCATGGGCACGCCCTTCTGTGGCAAAGGTGAGCCATCGCAAGTCATACGCGTGGGGCATGCTTCACCAGCCTGTCTGTTTGATCAGGTAGAAGTATTTGGAGGCGAAGCCTGATGCACAGCTATTTTTTATCTCTGGCTGCACATATAGAAACCCAGTTGGCAGCAAATGAAGTAAGCACCACCTGGCTGTCGGCAGAATCCAGCGATTTTGTGCGCTTCAATCACAGCGCAATACGCCAGCCCGGCCATGTCTTGCAAATCATATTGAACCTGCAATTGATACAGGGGCAAACGCATGCAGCCATGAGTTTCAACCTCAGCGGCAAGACGGAACTGGATCTACCCACCATCAATACTGCAATTCGGGATTTGCGCACGCAGCTGGCTGATTTGCCAGCAGACCCGCACCTGATGATAGCGACAGTAGTCAATAACACTAGCCAAATTCTGCCATCTTCCCTGCCGCCCGTAGCCACTATGCTGGAACAAATAATAGAAGCGGCAAATGGTGTAGACATGGTGGGCCTATTGACTACAGGTACACAGTATCGCGGCTTTGCCAATTCTTATGGCCAACGCAACTGGTATGAGACCAGCAACGTTAATTTTGACTGGAGCTTATTTCATTCTACTGACAAGGCTGTCAAATCCAACTATGCCGGATTTACCTGGAATGAGGCAGAATTTTTAAATAAATTCGCTGATGCCTGCAAAAAGCTGGCCTTGCTGGCGCGACCCCCAATCACGGTAGCTGCAGGTAATTACCGAGCCTACCTGAGCCCGGCCGCATTGAATGAATTGATCATGATGCTGAACTGGGGTGGTTTATCCGAAAAAACCCTGCGTACCCGCCATAGTTGTCTGCGCCGCATGCAATCAGGTGAGGCCAGCATGCATGCCATGGTCGATATCTGTGAAGACAGCCGCGCCGGTCTGGAACCAGGATTTCAGGCGCAAGGCTACATCAAGCCTGAAGTCATCCCTCTGATACAGGCTGGCAAGCTCTGCGGCAGCATGATTTCACCGCGCAGCGCCAAGGAATTTGGCCTGGTCACGAATGGTGCACCTGAAGATGAATCAGCAAAATCCCTGATCATGCGGGCTGGTGCATTGGCGAATGCAGACATATTGAAAGAGTTGGGCACAGGCATCTACATCGCCAATCTTTGGTATTTGAATTTTTCTGATCGTGCCACTTGCCGCATCACGGGTATGACACGCTTCGCCACCTTTTGGGTAGAGAATGGTGAAATCATTGCCCCGCTAAATGTCATGCGTTTTGATGACTCTTTATTCAAGATGCTCGGAGAAAATCTGCTGGCGCTAAGCCAGGAAACCGAAGTCATCATGGATGACCGCTCTTATGGCGAGCGGCATACAGGCGGCGCAATCTTGCCAGGAGCACTACTCAAGGAAATGCGTTTTGTCCTGTAGAATTACAATAAACCGTATTTTGCGATCATAAAAGGCGATGTTGTAGCACATTCAAGCAAAATAGCGGATTTGACCAAAGTGCTACTATGATGATCTATGTATCCTTAAATCTGCTCAGATAAGCATTAGCGAACTTAGCATTTGCCCGTTTCGATGAGAGCAACTACAATTCCGACCTGTTGCGGAAAAGGCTGCAATGTAAGCGTTACGCATCACGATCAAAATCTGGTGTAAAACAATAAGTAATAAAACCCACAGCGCAATAGAATAAGGCTTTAATTCATTTCATAATGCTGTTCATAAAGCAGCTCAGTATGAGAGTCTTAAGCATATTGCGGTCATATCTGGAGTTAACATGGCATTTCTGCAAGGCAAAAAAATTCTGATCACCGGTTTGCTGTCAAACCGCTCTATCGCTTACGGCATTGCCCAGGCATGCAAACGCGAAGGCGCTGAACTGGCATTTACCTATGTAGGCGAACGTTTCAAAGACAGGATTACTGATTTTGCGGCTGAATTTGATAGCAAACTGATCTTTGATTGCGACGTCGCCAGCGACGAACAAATTGAAGCGGTATTTGCTGACTTGGGCAAGTCCTGGGACAAACTTGATGGCCTGGTACACGCTATCGGCTTTGCGCCGCGTGAAGCGATTGCTGGTGAATTCCTCGATGGTTTTTCCCGCGAAGCTTTCCGCGTTGCACATGACATTTCTGCCTATAGCTTCCCGGCAATGGCAAAAGCTGCCCTGCCACTGCTGCGTGAAGATTCTGCCCTCCTGACACTGTCTTATCTGGGTGCCATCCGTGCCATCCCGCATTACAACACCATGGGCATGGCCAAAGCGTCTCTGGAAGCTTCGGTACGCTACCTGGCAGAACATCTGGGCAAAAAAGGTATACGCGTCAATGGTATTTCTGCAGGCCCGATCAAAACCCTGGCTGCCAGTGGCATTAAGGACTTTGGTAAATTGCTGGGCTTTGTTGCCGCGCACGCTCCACTGCGCCGTAATGTGACGATCGAAGACGTGGGCAATACTGCGGCCTTCCTGCTGTCACCACTGGCGAACGGTATTACTGGTGAAATCACTTACGTCGATGGCGGCTTCTCGCACGTCATGGGCTTGAACGCAGATTCTTACGACAAGTAAGCAGCCCAGCATATAAAAGACGGTACGGGATCTTGCACATGTATCCCGTACTAGCCTTATACTATTGGCATGAATGAAGCACTCTCCACCATGCCCAAGATCCCGAACAACGCCTTCTCTATTGCACACACTTTATTGCTGCTGATATTCAGTGTGCTCCTTGCATCTTCCGGTAACAGTCTCGCAGCATCCTGCAATGACCCATGGCCAGCCTGGGAACAATTCAAGAAGACTTTCGTCGCCGATGATGGTCGCGTGATCGACCATAGCGGTGCACGCAAACCAACGACGTCTGAAGGTCAGGCTTATGCCCTGTTTTTTGCCCTGAGCGCCAACGACAAAGCCGCATTTCAGCGTGTCCTGACCTGGACAGAAAACAACCTGGCAGCAGGTGACCTGACTGCCCGCCTGCCTGCCTGGCAATGGGGGCAACGCGAAGATAATAGCTGGGGCATCATCGATAAAAATCCCGCGTCAGATGCCGACCTCTGGATAGCTTATAGCCTCGGTATTGCCGGAGAAGTCTGGAAAGAAAAGCGCTACGCCGCCCTGTCCAGTCTGCTGGCACAAAGAATACTGAATGAAGAAACAGCAGAGTTACCCGGACTGGGTTTGAGTCTGTTGCCAGCGCCGACCGGCTTCAACTTGCCCAATAATCAATGGAAACTCAATGCCAGCTATTTGCCCCTGCCTTTGCTGCGCTGGTTTGAGCAAAAAGAAAGTGATGAGCGCTGGAAGCGCATGATTGCCCCGGCGATGCGTCTGGTCGCTGGCAGCGCCCCCAAGGGCTATGCGGCAGACTGGATCATTTATGATGCACAAAAGGGTTTTCTCCCTGATACTCAGGGTGCAGAAAAAGGCCAGGGCGGCTATAACGCCATCCGCGTTTACCTATGGACTGGCATGATGGCGAGCCAGGAAATAGAACGCGCGAATTTGCTGAAGTTGCTGCGTCCCATGGCCCAGCTCGTGGATAACAAAGGCTACCCTCCAGAATATGTCGACATCCTGACTGGTGACATCAATGCCCCCGGGTCCAGCGGTTTCAGTGCTGCACTACTACCCTTCCTGCAAGCACAGGGCGTACAAAAAACCATCGTGCAACAGCAATTACGTTTGCAGGCGCAACCCATCAAGGCCGACGCTTATTATGATCAGGTGCTCTCCTTGTTCGCCCTGGGCTGGCAAGACAAGCGTTTCCGTTTTGATGCGCGCGGAGAAGCTGACTTTTACTGGCAACACTTTTGCTGGCGTTTATTTTGAGACTAACGCAAGATATTCTTTGAAACAGGCTGCTTTTTCCTGAAAAATCCTGTATAGTTTCGTTTTTTGCGCTGCAATATAAATTTCAGTGCAAAACCAAGTAGCATCGCAAGCCTGTGCACATCCTCAGGATGGTGCATGTAAAAGCCCTCCCGCCTCGCATGTCTGGTAGTAATCCATAGACATCATCCCGGCGCAAAGCTTTTGTGCCGAAATTTCATTGTCGTCCCTTGTTGGATTTTCTGTGTTCATTTCGTTTGGTTGGCGCTGCATTGTTGCGCGCGTTCGTTAGCAACGCGCTAATTTATACTGGGACAGAAGCAAACGTTCCGGCAAAACATGCTGCAATCCGGCTTTATCGCCGGTGAGCTTGGCATTGCTGCCGCATTTTGCAAATGCCCCAATTACGAAAGAAATTCATGAGTTTTGAAGCACTAGGTCTACACGTCAATATCATCCGCGCCCTGACTGACTCTGGCTATACCAAACCAACTTCGGTACAAGAACAGGCAATCCCAGCCGCGATTGAAGGTCGTGACCTGATGGTCTCATCCCAGACCGGCTCCGGCAAAACTGCCGCTTTCATGCTGCCTGCTTTGCATAAACTGATTACTGCTGAAGTTGTCAGCTATGATGCTGCCAGCAGCAAGACCCCTAATCAAGAACGTCAGGCTGCCCGTTCACGTGGCGACAAACCACGTTTCGTTGCTGCAAAACCAAAAATGCTGGTGTTGACTCCAACCCGCGAACTGGCTTTGCAAGTCACTACAGCAACTGACAAATACAGCGCTTATTCACGCCGTATCAAGGCTGTTTCCATCCTGGGTGGCATGCCTTATCCCAAACAAATGCAATTACTGTCCCGCAATCCAGAAATCCTGGTGGCAACACCTGGTCGTCTGATCGACCATATGGAATCTGGCAAGATCGATTTCTCTGAACTGCAAATGCTGGTTCTGGATGAAGCCGACCGCATGCTGGACATGGGTTTCATCGACGATATCGAAAAAATCGTTGCTGCCACGCCTCCTACACGTCAGACCATGTTGTTCTCTGCTACCCTGGATGGCGTGGTCGGTAACATGGCAAAACGCATCACGACTGAGCCTCTGGTAATCCAGATCGCTGGTTCTGCCAGCAAGCATGAAAACATCCAGCAGCGCGTTCACTTTGTGGACGACCTGTCCCACAAAAATCGCATGCTTGACCATCTGCTGCGTGACGTATCCGTTGACCAGGCTGTTGTGTTCACTGCCACAAAACGTGATGCAGACACCATTGCTGACCGTTTGAACATCGCTGGTTTCGCTGCTGCTGCCCTGCATGGCGACATGCACCAGGGTGCACGCAACCGTACGCTGGATTCACTGCGTCGCGGCACAGTACGTGTACTGGTAGCGACTGACGTAGCTGCCCGTGGTATTGACGTGCCTGCAATTACGCATGTATTCAACTACGATTTGCCTAAGTTCCCGGAAGATTATGTCCACCGTATTGGCCGTACTGGCCGTGCCGGTCGTAAAGGTCTGGCAATTTCCCTGGTGAACCATGCTGAAGGCATGCACGTCAAACGTATCGAGCGCTTCACCAAGCAATTGATTCCTGTCGATGTCATCGAAGGTTTTGAACCTAAGAAATCTGCCGCACCAGCACGCTCTGCTGCCCGCAAGCCTAACGGCTGGAAACCAGGCGATGCCCGTAAAACAGGCGCTGGCGCAGGTGGTGGCGGTGGTTACGGCAATAACAAGCCAGGTCAACGCAGCTTCAGCAAACCAGCTGGCACTTCGACTGGCACCAGCGCTGGTCCACGCAAAGAAGGCGGCGGCTACAAAGGCAATCGCTCGAATGACAGCGGCGCTCGCCGTACATTTGGCGATTATTGATTTTGCCAATAGCTTTACTCGTAGAGCAAGCAACATAGATATTGCTGCATAAGCAATATCATAAAAAAGCGATCACTTTGGTGGTCGCTTTTTTTATACTATTGAGGCTTTCCTAAATGATGACAACGCGTCGCGTGCTGATTCTCCTATAAGATCCAACACGAGGACACTGTCATGTATTAGGTAAAGATCAATAGTGGACTGTAACAGTGAAAATCGGAGTGAAGGACATGTTCCCCGGCGTATCAGGGCAAGACGCAAAGCACGGCGATAGCTGGGCTATCGCGAGCATTTGCAACGCAGCCATGATCGTCGCGCACATGGCAAGCACTCCGATTTTCACTGTTACAGTCCACTAACTGGTCCGGCGTATAATCCTTAGTTTCCGACCAACACAAAAGTATAAGCCTCATGAGTAAAGAAACTGACGCTCCAGTCCGCCTTACCTCTTTCTCGCATGGCGGCGGCTGTGGTTGCAAGATTGCGCCTGGCGTACTTGCCGAAATATTAAAGAAATCTTCAGGCTTTCCCGTGCCAGCAGCCCTGATGGTTGGTATAGAAACAGCAGATGATGCAGCCGTCTACAAGCTCAATGATGAGCAGGCGCTAATCGCCACCACCGATTTTTTCATGCCCATCGTCGATGACCCTTTTGATTTTGGTCGTATCGCTGCCACCAACGCCATTTCAGATATTTATGCCATGGGCGGCACGCCCATCATGGCGCTGGCCCTGGTTGGCATGCCCATCAATCAACTACCGCTGGAAGTCATAGGCAAGATTATCCAGGGTGGTGAAAGCATCTGTGCCGAGGCTGGCATACCCATAGCGGGTGGCCACACCATCGATTCTGTCGAACCCATTTATGGC
Source organism: Burkholderiales bacterium (assembly GCA_016200895.1). Lineage (GTDB taxonomy): Bacteria > Pseudomonadota > Gammaproteobacteria > Burkholderiales > Burkholderiaceae_D > Undibacterium. The sequence continues at coordinate 19,971 of JACQDX010000105.1, read as the reverse complement.
CTGGTCGTCATGGGTCTGATCCATCCATCCAAGGTCAAGCGCAATGCGGATGCCAAAGCGGGTGACAAACTGATACTCAGCAAGCCGCTTGGCGTAGGCATTTTGTCGGCCGCATTGAAAAAGCAAGTGCTGGATGCAGCAGGCTATGACACCATGATTGCCAGCACCACCAAGCTGAACAAACCCGGCCAGCACCTATCTGCCCTTGATAGCGTGCATGCCATGACCGACGTCACTGGCTTTGGCCTGCTAGGCCATTTGCTGGAAGTCTGCCGAGGCTCAGGACTGGCAGCGCGTCTGGATATGTCCGCAGTACCCTTGCTGGCGAATGTAGAACAACTTGCGACTGATGGCTATATCACCGGTGCCTCAGCCCGCAACTGGGCTGCATATGGCGAGTCTGTCAATCTCGATGCAGAGATCAGCCCCGCCCAGCAAGCTTTGTTAACTGATCCACAAACATCGGGCGGCTTGCTGGTTGCTTGCGATCCGGCGGCAGTGAACGATGTTTTAGCGATTTTCCGTCAGGGTGGCTTCTTGGAAGCTGCTGTGATTGGTGATATTGTTACAGGTGAGCCTTTAATTTCTGTCTTGCCCTGATTTTTTGATTTTGCCCCTACTTTTGCAAATACCATGAACCAATTAGAACAACTCAAGCAATACACCACTGTGGTCGCTGACACTGGCGATTTTCAGGCTATCCAGGCTTACGCACCACGCGATGCGACGACCAATCCATCCCTGATCCTGAAAGCCGTGCAAAAGCCGGAATACCTGCCTTTGCTGGAAAAAGCCGTCAAGGACACTGCAGGCAAGTCGATTGATGAAACCATCGATCACTTGCTGATTGCTTTTGGCCTGGAAATTTTAAAAGTCATTCCTGGCCGCGTTTCTACTGAAACCGACGCCCGCCTGTCATTTGATACTGCTGGCACCATTGCCAAAGGCCGTCAACTGATCGCCATGTATGAAGCCGCAGGCATACCGCGTGACCGCATCCTGATCAAGATAGCCTCGACCTGGGAAGGCATACGCGCTGCCGAAGTATTGGAAAAAGAAGGCATACGTTGCAATATGACCCTGTTGTTCTGCCTGGCTCAAGCGATTGCCTGTGCTGAAGCAGGCGCGCAACTGATCTCACCTTTCGTTGGCCGTATCTACGACTGGTACAAAAACAAGACTGGCCAGGAAATTTTTGGTGCGGATGATCCTGGAGTTTTGTCCGTCAAAAAAATCTACACTTACTACCGCAAGTTTGGCTACGACACTGAAGTCATGGGTGCCAGCTTCCGCAATACTTCACAAATTCTCGAACTGGCTGGCTGCGACTTACTGACCATTAGCCCGGATCTCTTGCAAAAACTCAGCGACAGCAATAGCAATGTCACACAAAAACTGAGCAAGGAACTGGCGGCTTCGTCCGACTTGCAAAAGATCAGCATGGATGAAAAAACTTTCCGCCTTGAATTAAATGAAGATGCAATGGCGACAGAAAAACTGTCAGAAGGCATACGGGCTTTCTGCGCCGATACCGTCAAGCTAGAAAAGATGATTGCCGCAATGCGTTGAATCAACACCATCTGACAGAGTATGATGAAGGGGCAGAATTTTCTGCCCTTTTTATTTTGATTGATCCGGATATGAAAAAGCAGTTAGACATCGCAACATGGAACCGGCGCGAACATTACGCCTTTTTTTCCCAAATGGATGAACCCTTCCATGGCTTGAATCTGAATGTGGAATGCACCTGGGCCTATCAGCATTGCAAGGAACAACAATACTCTTTCTTCCAGTTTTACCTGCATCAGATACTAAGCGCGACCATGCGCACCGATGCCATGCGTTATCGCATAGAAGATGGCAGAGTGTTTGATTACGAGGTAATACACGCGAATGCAACCGTGCAGCGTGCCGATCATACTTTCGGTTTTTGCCCCATCTATTATGAAGAAGATTTTGCCGCCTTCGCCGCCGGAGCAAACATCGCCATGGATCAAATCAAGAACAGCAGTGGCCTTTGCTTCAATGATGAATGCGCGCGTGAAGATGTGATCCATTTCTCCGCTATCCCCTGGATCAGCTTCACCGGCCTGACCCATGCCCGACAATATGACCGCAAGGACAGCGTGCCCAAAATCTCAGTCGGGAAATTTTTCAAACAGCACCAACGCCTGATGCTGCCGATTGCAATTTTTGTGCATCATGGGCTGATCGATGCTTACCATGTGCATCAATTTGTTGAAACCCTGGAAGCCGGTTTATCCGGAAAATTTAAATAAGCATGATGACATCTATCACCAAAACTCTGCTCTTGTTCAGCCTGACCTGTTTTTTCAGCAGTAGCATTGCCGCAGAAACCGATACGCTCTGGAACAAAAGCTTATCGCAATATAAAGCCGCGAACCTGTGGATACCAAAAGAAATGCGAACTCAGCTTGACACTGAACGCAAAGACCAGCCAACTAAAACCGACTATATAAAATCCAGTTTGAGTGGCTGGGAAAAACAGGACCCTACCTACACGAACATCAGTACTGACAATAATTGGCAAGCTTTAAGTGATCAAAAAAAAACAGCCGATGGAATCAATAAATTGCTGATGGCGCTCGACGAAATGAAATCCAGCCTGTTTGATGGAGAGATCAAGCCTAAGCAACTGGCAAACGAGACTATCGACGGTAAAAATCTGGCCGTCTTTCAGCTTAGCGATGGCGGCATGGGGAGAAAAGTCAGCGTCAAACTATGGATCATTCCCGATACAGCTTGCATGGTCAAAATGAATACATCCATACACGTTGCCCTTTATGCTGATGCAGACTTCAGTACGCGCTATACTGAACCCAATAAACAAGGCCTGTGTCTGCATAGCCAGATGCAAGGTAGCATCGACATGCAAATACCTTTTAAAAAAGCAAAGATACATATCAAGCAAAGCAATAGTGACTGGACTCTGAAACCAGCGAATTAAGAAAGCAAGTTGACCTCACTTTCTCAAGGACACATCATGCGCAAATTTAATCCAGCCATATTTATCCTGGCCTGCATGCTGGTAACTGGCAATGTGCACGCTGACGATTTCACAGATGGTGTCAGCTATTACGAACAAGGTGATTTTACTTCTGCGCTTGAATCATTCAAGGCTGCAGCAGCCAAAGGCAATGCCGATGCCCAGTTCAATCTGGGCCTGATGTTTTTAAATGGCGAAGGCGTGGCACAAGATTACAAGCAGGCACTCAACTGGTTCGAGCAATCTGCCAGCAAAGGCAATGTCAAAGCGCAAGTCAATATAGGACGCATGTATGCAAAAGGCAAAGGCATGCTGTCGAATCACGGCATCGCTGCTTCATGGTTCAGGAAAGCCGCTGACCAGGGCTATGCTGATGCCCAATACAGCCTGGGTATTTTGTATGTGACGGGTACAGGCGCGCCACGCGACTACAACAAGGCCAGGGAGTTATTCCAGCAAGCCGCCAATCAAAGCAATGCCAGCGCGCAGTATCAATTGGGCTTGCTTTACCTGAAAGGCCGCGGTGTGACGGCAAACCTTGTCGAGGCTTATAAATGGCTGAGCCTGGCGGGCGACTATGACGATAGCGAAGTCTTCAGGAAATATGTGGCTGCCAAAATGAGTAAGGAAGAAGTTGCGGAAGCACAGGCATTGGCAAAAGACTGGAAACCCCGGAAAGCTGCCGAATAAGCCTGGCGGCTTCGCCCTTTACCCTCAAGGTTTTTGCCAGGCAATACAGTTCAGATGATGGCAATATGCCCGTCGTGTAATTGATAATTACCTGGGCCAGCGTCTTCCTTGACTTGCCATTTCTGCCTGCCTATCTGTATCTCTACACCTTCGTGAATTTTCTTGATGATTTTCACGCTGGCCTTGTCTATCAGTTCCTGCTCGGCTTCCAGCTCATCGAGTTCTTTTTCCAGAATATCCAGTTCTTCCAGCAAATGCACGCGCTTGGCTTCGACCTTTTCACCAACGCCACCTGCTGCCTTTTGCGGGTTGGTAGCGAAAAAAACTTGCAACTTGATCAGTTGATCCAACTCAGTAGCCTTGCGCCCTATCTGGTATTGCTTGTCATGAATTTGCACATCCCTGTATGGGTCAAAACCCACCTGGATTTGCGTACGCGTGCCGGTAGCAGAACCAAGAGACACGGCACTCACCATCAATGCCGCCTGTGTTTTGCCACCAAGAATATTGCCTACATTGGAACCCGGTTTGCCAACAATAATCTCTTTTCTGGCAATCAGCTCACACTGCCTGGCATTTTGTTCCAGTTGTATGCTGTCGCCAGCTTCAATATGGGCATTTTCAGCAAACAGGGCTTGCACAGAACCACCACATTTGATGCGTGAGGTGGTGCCACTGAGATTCTGCGTACCCGGTTTTCTTTCTGCCAAACCGATGATGCCGCCTTTCACAGCGACATTGCCCCCGGCAATAATATCTGCAGCCTCAACTAGTCCATTGACGATGACATCCCCTGTCACATTCAAAATCATTCCTGCCTTGATATCGCCATCGACATGGATGGTGCCTTCGAAACTGATATTGCCGGTACTTAAATCCACATCCGGCACTTGCAGCACAGGGTTAACGATAACGCCATCGTCAACAACAACAGGTTGACCTGCATTGGTCGCCATCAACAAATCAGGGTTCGTTGCAGAAGGTGCGGCACCTTGCAGGTTAGCGCCAAAAGCCATGTCTGGTAGCGGCCTGGCCAATACCACCTGGCCTCTGATATTCATGCCAAACTTGCCTTGCACTGGGGGTATGCGCCGCATCAATTCATCGCCGACATGTACCAGGAGTAAATGGCTAAGCTCGCGGAACTTGATGACGGCCAGTTCATCCCTTTGGGTAATTTCGCTTTTGTGTGTGCCAAACAATGGCTCCAAGCGACCAGCGACACCCTGGCGAGGGGTATCACCCTGCGCAATTACTAAGTTTTCACATACACCTGCCGCCAGTGCGGCATCCAGTTCTTTATGCAATATTCCATGAATGATGCCCTGCTCACGCAAGGCATCATTCACTGCAGTGCCTACTGGCTTGCCTCCCATGGCCGGAATCAGAGTCAGGCTGGCGGACAATAAATCTTCTGCAAGGTCCAGAGTGAACTCAGCATCCTTGCGCTGGCCTATTTGCAACTTTTGTGTTTCTTTGCTGTCGCGACAAAGTTTGGCGAAAGCCAGCAAAGCAGGATTATCAATGTAGCAGCTTGCATATTCGCTGTCTTGCAGAACATTTTCCAGACTGCTCAGATCAGGGACTGCAGCAGCCTCTGCCGGAACATACTGCGCATACAGTATGCCGTCGGGTTCTTCAATAAAAAACGATAATGTTATCGAATTAGAAAGCGATTCACTCAACATGCTTCCTTTACATTGGCATCTATGCACAGAATATTTACTTGCTTACCGTAGATACAAGCATGCCACGGGAGCAAGTGCAAGGCCAGAACTCATTTCATAAATAAGAATGAATTCTAAAGCATAGGCAAAACCAATCAAACTCCATTATTTGCGTATTTTAAAACCAATAAGGTCTGCGTCCAAGATCTTGCGTATGTATTAAGGTATGTATTAATGGTTGTTTTCATTAGATATTTAAGGTCGCATGATTGCTACATTGATATTTTCTTTATGTGGCAAATACGATCTCAAGCGCATTCAGTACGGAGAAAAGGGGGGAGCGTCAGGTTCTTATCTACAATACTTGACCTTGGTCTTTAGTCCAAGGTTTAGCATAGTCTATCTTAATCCCGGAGAGACTCATGGAACTGAAAAACTACCTGCGCATCGTGCGCGCCAGCGCTTGGTACGACCTGATTGTCACCATAGGTTTTGCCACACCCTGGAGCTTTGCCCTGATTCACCAAAGCCTGACACAACTCAATAATAGTCTGGGTATCCCGGGCGAATTCCCAGCCTTCGCCGCAGCCCATGTCCTGATGGCGAACTTGCTGGGGTCTATCGTCACCGTATGGGCCGTACTGCGCTTGCTTGACACGCGCATGGAATATGGCCGCTACGATGCTGCCGGGCGTGTCCTGTTCAGCATGTGGCAGCTATATGCAGTTGCCCATGGAGCCAGCCAGATCATACTGGCGTTCACTGTGTTTGAAATTGCTTTTGGGATTGCGCAGTTACTGCCAGTTCAAAAACAGGCAGTAACTGATTAGAGTTTTTGCAAAGCATCCAACAAAGGCACACAGGCATCTGCCACCCGGTTCAGGCTAAGTTCGCGCAATGCAGGCAGATCGACCTTGTGTTCGCTTTCCAGTCCTGCCCAGGACAGCAAGGCTGCACAGGCTTCGGGATGGTCGAACAGACCGTGCAGGTAGGTGCCAAGTATCAGGTCATCGGGTGATCGTGCGCCTTCGTCTTCGCCATTGATAGTGAAAACTGGTTGTGTGTCATTGCTGGCATAGGTGATGCCCATATGGATTTCATAGCCGCTGACTTGTGCGGTACTGGCATTGAATGCGCAAACACCTGTCACCTGCTGCAGGCGTTTTTCTTGCGTCAGTTCAGTGGTGATGTCGAGCAGGCCCAAGCCATCAGAATCACCAGCCTGCCCTTCCACGCCGTGCGGGTCGCTGATAACTTGCCCCAGCATTTGATAACCACCACAAATGCCGATGACTTTACCGCCATAGCGCAGGTGTTTTTCCAGCACAGGCTGCCAGCCCTGCGCCTGCAAGAATGCCAGGTCGGCGCGGGTATTTTTGCTGCCCGGCAGGATGATCAGGTCAGCTGGCGGTATCGCCCTGTCTGGACCTATAAATTGCAGATCCACATCAGGGTGGGCGCGCAGTGCATCGAAATCTGTATGGTTCGATATGCGTGGTATGGCAGGGACGATGATGCGAAACTTGCCAGCATTGCCCTGGCTGGACTGTATTGCATCTTCCGCATCCAGTTGCAGGCCATGCAGGTAAGGCAGCACAGCCAGTACAGGCTTGCCGGTCTTTTTCTCCAGCCATTCGAGACCGGGTTCCAGCAAACGGATATCACCGCGAAAGCGGTTGATGACAAAACCGATAATGCGCTTTTGTTCTGACTCTGACAGACAATCCAGCGTACCGACGAAATGAGCGAACACACCACCACGGTCAATATCTGCCACCAGGATGACGGGACAATCTACGGCCTCGGCAAAGCCCATATTGGCGATATCGCGGTCACGCAAATTCACTTCGGCGGGGCTGCCAGCGCCCTCAACGATAATCGCTTCATATTGCTGTTGCAGGCGACCATAAGATTCCAGCACAGCGCCCATGGCAATGGTTTTGTATTGATGGTAATCACGCGCATCCATATCTGCCCTGACCTTGCCATGGATGATGACTTGCGCGCCGGTATCGGAAGAAGGTTTCAGCAAAACCGGATTCATGTCAGTATGCGCAGGCAAACCCGCAGCCAGCGCCTGCAAGGCCTGGGCGCGGCCTATCTCGCCACCATCGATGGTCACTGCACTATTGAGTGCCATATTTTGTGGCTTCATGGGGACAACGCGCACGCCCTGCCTGTGCAACAGACGGCACAAGGCTGCGACCACCGTACTTTTGCCAGCGTCAGAAGTCGTGCCTTGCACCATCAGCGTGGATATTTTCATGGAATAAATTCTTGTTCAAGAGTTTTGTGCGGACTGCCATTCAGCGATCAGTATATGCAATTGCACCAAGCCATGCTGTATCGCTGATGGGCCGGGCGAAAGTATGTCTGCTGATTTTATTTCCAGCACTCTGCCATTTCTTACTGCAGGAATATGATCCCAGCCGTCGCGGGCAATCACGCTGTCAGGCCGGAACTTCTTGCCACACCAGGAACCGATGATGATATCTGGTGCACGCCGCATGATTTCTGCCGGGTCGGCAATAATGCGCTCCCTGGCGCTATGATGCTGTGCCAGATCAGCAAAAGCATCCTCACCACCAGCGATGTAGATCAGTTCTGACACCCAGCCTATGCAGGACATGAGTGGGTCATTCCATTCTTCAAAATAGATTTTTGGCCTGCGTGTCCAGCCTGCGCTTTGCTGTTTGACCGTATCTATCTGTGCTTGCAGTTCTGCGATCAATATTGCCCCTTGCTCCTGCTTGCCCACCAGGTTCGCCAATACTCTGATCATATGCAAAATACCGGCAACGTCGCGCTGGTTGAAGGCATGTACTTCTATACCTGCACTGATGAGTTCACGCGATATCTCGGACTGCATATTCGAATAAGCAATCACCAGGTCTGGCTTGACTGCCAGGATGCGATCTATCTGGGCAGAAGAAAAACCGCTGACCTTGGGCTTTTCATCACGGGCACGCGCTGGCCTGGTGGTGTAGCCAGAGATGCCGACCACATAGTCTTCTGCCCCGAGGGCATACAAGACTTCCACTGCTTCGGTAGACAGGCAAGCAATGCGTTGATACAGGCTGGCTGAATTCATTTCTTCCCTTGTGGCTGTGCCACGGTTTTATCGCGTTTTTGTCTGGCTTGCTCCAGTGCCTGACAAATCAGCTTGGCACCTTCGATAATGCGCGGGCCGGAGCGGTTAACCAGGTCACCCTCTATCGATATCAGATTATCGTTTTTTGTCGCCAGCAAGGTGGGAAAAGTTTTCCATTGCTCGACGCCACTGACGGCCTGAGTTTTACTGTCGCCAGTGATGATGACCTCAGGGTTTTCCTGCAAGACCGCTTCTGTGCCGACGACGGGTGCTGTCGTGGCTAATTTTCCAAAGATATTTTCACCGCCGCAGGTACGTATCGCATCGCTGACGATGTGGCTGTCATTCAGTGTGTAGAGTGGCTTACCCCATACCTGGTAAAAAGTCCTGACCTTGCTTTTACCCTGGTACTGACTGTTCAATTGCTGTACTTGCTGCCTGAATTCTGCCGCCGCTACCTGCGCCTGTTTTTCTGTACCAAACAGGCTGCCGAACTTGAGCAAAGTTTCGGCCACATTATCGAGCTTATGCGGCTCACTGAAAAAATAAGGGATACCGGAATTGTGCAACATTTCCAACTGACGCTCATAGGCACCATGCATCCAGACTATCAGCAAATCCGGCTTCATCGCCAGTATGCGTTCAATATCCAGTTGGCGATTGTCTCCAACCCGCGGAATATTTTTTGCCGCAGCCGGGTAATCACTATACTTGACCGTACCAATAATTTTGTCACCCGCCCCAGCGACATAAATCATTTCCGTCACGTGCGGTGACAAACTGATAATTCGTTGTGCAGGCTTTGTCAGGGTGACCTGATTGCCCATATCGTCAGTCACCGTAATTGATGCCCGCGCATGCGCAGTCAATGCAGCAAATCCCACGACCATCGCAAAACTTAAAAACTTGGACATAAACTTCCCGCATTCAAAATATAAAAACGAAATGCCCTTATGCATTCCCTCTGTGTCTACTCTGTGCCTCTGTGGTGAGTGGTCTTAACAATTCAACTCACACCATGCATCCAAACCACGCGCCAAACGCAACCATCCTGCCTCACTCCCTGGCAATCCAAAACGCACTCCATGCGGCCTGTGTGCCCCTTGCGCAAACCAGCGCAGCCAGATGCCACGCTCTGCCATGAATTGCCATAACTGTTCCGATTTATTATTCAAGTCTTGATGATTGCACCACTGGAACAAATCAGTACCTGATGAACGCATGTCATGCGTTTTCAAAAGCTGGCGCAGCCGTTCGCCTTCTTGCTGCAAGTGTTGCGCTGTCTGCACCTGCCATTGCTGGTCATTCAAAGCAGCGATGGCGATTTGCTGGGCAGGCCCGCTGACACTCCAGGGCCCAAGAAAATTCGCCAATTGCTGTAACAGATTCTTTTCAGCAGTGACAAAACCCAGACGTATGCCCGCCAAGCCAAAGAACTTGCCTACTGAGCGCAAGACGATCAGGCCAGGCTGATCTGCATGGTCCGCCACACTAATGTCGGGTACGGTATCAGCAAAAGCTTCATCAACCACCAGCCAGCCACCACGTTCAGCCAGTTGCGCAGCCCAACGCAAAAGCTGGTCTGCCGGGATAAATTCACCAGTAGGATTATTTGGATTGCACAGCACCACCACATCTGCCTGTTCAATGGATGCATCCAGTTCTGCATACATACATTCTGTCACTGCATGACCAGCTTGCCGCCATTGGTAAGCATGTTCAGCATAGCTGGGGGCCGATACGACGACACGCGTAACCGGTCGCAAGCGTGGCAGGGCCTGTATTACAGCTTGTGATCCCGCCACGGCGAGCATCTGTGGTGCGCGATAATAAGCCTGTGCCGCTTTTACCAGTTCATCAGAATATTCGGGCAAGCGATGCCAGGCATTTGCTGCCAGTTGTGGTGCCGCATAAAAATGAGGATTGATACCGGTGGACAGGTCCAGCCAGTCTTCCAGCGGGCGGCCAAAATGCCGCACTGCATCGCGCAGGTTTCCACCGTGTTCAAGCATGGATGACTCCACTCAAAAATAAGGCTGCCAGCAAAGCTATGCCACACCACAAGGCGGCACCAGTTTCTACCAGGCGCAGGGCACGTAAAATATCTGCGGCCTTTGCCGTATCACCTTCACCCAGCGGTGGACGAATTTCTGCCACGCCGTCATAACTGGCTGCGCCACCAAGTGCCAGGCCAAGCGCACCAGCACCAGCGGCCATCACCGGCCCGGCATTTGGGCTAGGCCAGCCAGGCGCCTGACGCTGCCAGCATTGCCACGCCAGACGGGTCTTGCCCAATATCGCATAGGTACATGCAGTCAGGCGGGCAGGTATCCAGTTCATGACATCATCTACGCGGGCAGCAACGCAACCAAAGCGCAGGAAACGTGTGGAGCGATAACCCCACATGGCATCCAGAGTGTTCACCAGTCGGTACAAAACTGCACCAGCGCCACCCAACAAGATAAACCAGAACAAGGTGGCAAAGACGGCATCACAGCCATTTTCCAGCACGGATTCGACACTGGCTTTGGCCAGGTAAGCTTCATCTGCATCTTGCGTATCACGGCTGACGATATACGAAGTGCGTTTTCTCGCTTCTGGCAAATTTCCCGCCTGCAAAGCCGTGGCGATGGCGGCATTATGTTCATGCAGACTGCGCAAGCCCAGGCAAAAATACAGCAATACGATGTGCAATATAGCGGCCAGCCACAGACTGAAAGATTGTGCCAGCAACAGCGCCAACACACTTAATGCGACGAGTGGCAAGACCGCCAGACTCCATGCCAAAGCACCGGTCCAGCGGGTAGCAGTGGTTTTGTTCAGACGGTGCTCTATGGCATTTGCCAGATTACCAAAACCCACCAGCGGATGGAACTTCTTCACCTCGCCCAAGCCCGCATCCAGCAAGATACCCAGTAGCAGGCATAGCACCATGATCAGGCCATCTTGCATCAGCATGGCTGGCCTTTAAAATACAGCGGCAAACCGGCGGCAACCCAGACAACATTGTCTGAGATGGCAGCCACAGCCTGGTTCAAACGTCCTGCTTCATCGACAAACCAGCGAGATACCGCGCCCATGGGAACGATGCCCATGCCAACTTCATTGGATACCAGGATAATCTGCCCCGGTGCCTGCACTAATGCATCCAACAAGGCCTGACGTTGCACGGCGAACTGTAGTGGCGGTGTGACGTGGCCTATCTCAGGGAAGTGCGTTGCTTCTGAAAACAGCAGATTCGACAACCAGACCGTCAGGCAATCGACGAGGATAATATTATCTGCCCGGCTATGCGACATGATAGTCGCACCCAGCTCCAGACTTTGCTCCAGCGTGCCCCAATGTGCGGGACGGCGAGCGCGATGATGGGCAATACGCTCCTGCATTTCAGCATCGCCCGCCTTGGCAGTTGCCAGATACAGTACTTCTTGCTTGTTCTCACTAAGCCTGCTCGCCAGTTGCTCAGCAAAGGCACTCTTGCCCGAGCGCGCACCACCAAAAATCAGGCTGGTACGTTGCGCGGTGCTCATATTGCATCTCTTAAGAACAGCGCTGCCGTTGCCGCCGGATTGGAAGCAAAGTAGGCATGAAAATAAGAGGCACGTACATTGTCAACACGGTAAATAGCTTCGCCCTGCTGCTGAGTAGAATGTTTAATCGTATGGCTGCTGGCCGTCAATGTCGTTTCAAAACGCGAGTAATGAAATGTATGCCCGCGCAATTCACCTTGTGGTGTTGCCCAGGCTTGCGCACCCAGTGCTGCCAGTCTTTTTTGCATGATGACCTTGCCTGGCAATATGCCTGCCATGGGCCAGCTTTGCCCTTGTTGATCTACCAGACCTTCGGTGATTGCCATCATGCCGCCGCATTCTGCCAGGATAGGCATGTCCTGCTCATAAGCTGCGCGCAGCGATGCCAGCCAGTTGCTCGCCTGCGTCAGTGTCTCGGCATGCAATTCAGGATAACCGCCGGGCAGGTACAGAGCATCAGCTAGTGCCGGTATCGCTTCATCTGCCAAGGGCGAAAAGAAAACCAGTTCTGCACCTAGTCCGATCAGGCATTCGATATTGGCTGGATAGATAAAGGCAAATGCGGCATCACGCGCAATAGCTATGGTTTTACCTGACAAATTCCCGGCAGTTTGTAATACATGCTGAGCCTGATGCTCATGCAATTCAAAACTGGTATCTGGCAAAGCATCCCAGGCTTGCATATCTAAATCCAGGCCCTCGGCCATGGCTTCAAGTATGGCTTCGATCCTATCCACTTCCTGTGGCAAGACCAGGCCCAGGTGCCGCTCGGGCAAAGCTTCTTCCTGCTTACGCAGGCTGCCGAGCAAGGGGATATCGCGCATGGCAGCGGCAACCATATTGGCATGGCCTTCTGAGGCAATACGGTTGGCAATAACGCCAGCCAGATGCACTGGTCCGAAATCACGCAAACCCATGGCCAAAGCGCCGACAGTTTGTGCCATGGCAGAAGCATCAAGCACCGCCACGACAGGCACGCCAAACGCGCGCGCCAGGTCAGCCGATGAGGGATTACCATCATACAGGCCCATGACACCTTCGATGAGGATGACGTCGGCGTCCAGAGCAGCGCGTGCCAGCATGTCTTCAGAATCAGCCTGCCCTACCATCCACAAATCCAGTGAATGTACGGCTGAGCCGCAAGCGCGCTCCAGCATCATGGGGTCGATAAAGTCTGGCCCGGTTTTAAAAACACGTACCGTCTTGCCAAGCTTCACAAGCTTGCGTGCCAGTGCTGCAGTAGTCGTGGTCTTGCCCTGGCCGGATGCGATAGCCGATATCAGTACGACCTTGGCGCTGGGCCTTACCATTCAACACCTGCTTGCGCCACGATGCCTTCCTTGAATGCATGCTTGATGACATTCATTTCTGTGACTGTATCGGCAATGGCAATAAGCTCTGGCAAGGCACCACGGCCTGTAACGGCAACGTGCTGCATTTCAGGCCTGCCATCGAGATCATCAATGACCATCTGTAAATCCAGGTAATGGTATTTGAGGGCGATATTGAGTTCATCCAGCACCACCAGGCCTATCGTAGGGTCATTCAAAAAGCGTTTTGCCTGTTCCCACGCGACGGCGGCTTTTTCCATATCACGTTCACGGTTCTGGGTGACCCAGGTATAGCCTTCACCCATGGCATGGAATTCAACCTCATCAGGAAAGCGGCGCAAGAAAATTTCTTCGCCAGTTGACATTGCGCCCTTGATGAATTGCACCACGCCTACCTTCATGCCATGCCCCATGGCACGCATGACCATGCCGAAAGCGCTGGAGCTTTTACCCTTGCCATTGCCGGTATGCACCAGCAAGACACCGGTCTTGCGCTGCGCCTTTTCTATCTTTTCATCCATCATCGCTTTTTTGCGTTGCATGCGGCGTTCATGACGGGTGTTGATATTGTCAGTCTCTGTATCCGGCTTTGGTGGCATTGCACTTGTCATGGTGTAGTTTCTCGTTATTTTTAGTTTTGAGGCAGGAATATGGTTTGTCCGCCATGCGTAAAACGTTCTATAGGATGCCCAAGACAGATACTGAGTTGGGGTGCATTGAATATGTCGTCCGCTGGCCCGGCTTGCCAGCTACCATCACCCATCAGCAACAGGGCATGGGTAGCAATGCGGTAGGCCATGTTGAGGTCATGGCTGACCATGACAACGGCCTTGTTTTGTTGCGCATCTGCCTTGCTGCACAAGCGGGCAAACAGTTGCATGACGCTGACCTGGTGCCCGAGATCAAGTGCATTGGCTGGCTCATCCAGCAACATCCACTTCGCATCCTGGGCCAGCAAGGCGGCAATGGCCACACGCTGTCTTTCACCGCCAGACAGGCTGCGCACATCTCGTTCTGCCATGTCAGCGACATCCATTTTACGCAACGAAGACATGGCAAGATCCATATCTTCGTTGTTTTCCCAGTAATGTGCATTCTGGTAAGGATGGCGGGCACTGATTACGGTATCCAGCGCAGAATAGCCAAAGGCATCTACCCTGCCCTGTGGTAAAAACGAACGTTCACGGGCCAGAGCCATCAATGACCAGTCTTGCAGAGGTTTGTCACGCAGATAGACCTGGCCACTTTCTATTGGGCGCAAACCAGCCAGTGTGCGCAGCAAGGTGCTTTTGCCAGCGCCATTGCGGCCTATGATGCACCAGCATTCACCTGGCTGTATCTGCCAGTTGAGTTCACGCACCAGTACGCGCTTGCCTACCGATAAATTGAGGGCACGGATGTCCATCAACGCCTCCTCAATTGATGCAATTGAAGCAGGAACATGGGTACGCCTACCAGTGCAGTAATAACGCCAACTGGCAACTGCTGCGGTGCCATCACGGTACGGGCCACCGTATCTGCCAACACCAGAAAACAACCACCAGCCAAAGTCGCAGCAGGCACCAGCAAACGATGATCTGGCCCCCAGGCAAAGCGGCAGATATGCGGCATGATGAGGCCAACAAAGCCTATGCTGCCCGCATTGCTGACTGCGCTGGCTGTCAACAAGGCAGAGCAAAAAAACAGCAGTTGGCGCAAACGGCCAATATTGACACCCAGAGTACTGGCATTGTCGGCATACATGGCAGCGACATTGATGGAGCGCGCATTGCGCATGGCGAACAGCAAAATGGCACCGAGTATCAGCCAGGGCAAATAACGGGACTGGGTATTCGACAGATCACCTATCATCCAGAACACCATGCCGCGCAGGCGGCTGTCTGGCGCAATCGACAGCATGAGAGTGATGATGGCGCCACAACCGGTGGCGACAATAACACCGGTCAATAATAATATAGGTGCACTGCCATCGGTACTGCCCGCGCCACGCATGTCGCGATAAGCCAGGCCGAATAACAGCAGCGCAACGGTAATCGCACCGGCAAAAGCGGCAACATCCACCAGCCAGAAAGCGCCGAAAAACAATATAGTTGCCAGCGCACCGACAGATGCACCACCAGATATGCCCAGCACATACGGGTCAGCCAGCGGATTGCGCAACAACGCCTGCATCATGACACCAGCCAGCGCCAGCGTGGCACCGGTAACGAAACCAGTCAGTGCACGGCCCAGGCGCAAATCCAGCAAGCTGCCTGGCAGGGTCGTTGGCGGGCCGCGGAGCAACTCCAGCAAGGCTTGCCATAGCTCAGCAAAGCTCAGGGATACCGAACCGCTGACGCAGGCAATCAATACACTGCCTACAGCTGCTGCCAATAAAATCGGGAGAACCAGACCAGCACGTTGCGCGACCGCCATCCTGGGGGATTGCTTGCGCTGTCGTGCAGAAAAAAAAGACGCCATCATCGGTCTGGCCCAAAAAGGAAAAACAGGTTGTGATATGCAGCGTCTTTTGAAGATCCAGACCTGCACATCAGGCTATCAGCTTGTGATGTGATGGGCGCTGCAGTTATATCAGCCACATCGCTTCACATCAATTTCAGTCTCATTTAAAGCCGTAGTTCACGCCAACAAATACATTGGAACCGGCTGTTGCATAACCTCTTGCCAGTTCATAATCCTTATTCAAGGCATTATTCCAGCGTGCCAGCACCGTTGTATTTTTTGCGATTTCATAGGTTGCGTACAGGTTCAGCAACTGGTAGGAACCAAGAGCTCTGCTATTAGTAGCATCATCAAAACGTTCTCCAGAGAAGATTGTTTCCACACCAATTTTTGCGTTTGGCAAAGCATATTCTGCGGCCAAAGTACCATGCTGTTTGGAGCGACGTGCCAGGCGCTTGCCTGTCGTATCATCTTTAGGATTTTGTATATCGAGGGAACCACGCAATGTCAAGTCAGCAAAACGAGTGTTACCACCTATGCTCAAGCCGGACAATGTCGCTTTATTGACGTTGCGCGCGCAACCAAAAGTATAACCAGCTGGACAATCTGCAGATCCAGCAGAAATCAACAGGTCAGTTGCCTTGTTTTGATAGTACACCGCACTTAACTGAGTATTACCTTGTTCAAAATACGCACCGATTTCTGCAATCTTTGCTTTTTCCGGTTTGTTAGCAGCAACACCATAACCAGGGTAATACAGTTCATTGAAAGTAGGGGCTCGGAAGCTGGTGCCATAACTGGCATTGACGCGCAGAGCATCAGTAAAACGATAACCGTAAGCTATGCTGCCAGTCGTATTGGAGCCGTATTGCGAGCTGCGGTCATTACGTATGCTGGCACTGGCCAGATGAGCGTCATGTTTGAACACATAAGATGCAGCAAAGGAGTTTGTCGTCCGCTTGCCGTTTAGAGCCAAAGTAGGTGTATCGACGTTTTCTTCCCGTGTTTCAGCGATAACTTGCAATGCGTCTTTGCCAATGCGAATATCATTTTGGAAGCTCAGGCTATCCTGCACCGTGCTAATCTGGCTGTAGCTATACTTTGTGCTGGTAACAGATTCTGTTGCACCTTTGTCAGTGGCTTTGGCTACTTGCAGAGAAGCGGCCCAATTATCAGTAAACTTGCCACGACCAAATACGGCAATAGTTTCCAATGTTGAAATTGAACGATCTTCACGATTTAAGCCGGAATCATATTGTGCATTATTACGGCTGTGCAAAATACTCGCGCCGAGCTCATAACCCTTGCTAAGTTCCCACACAAGACGGCCATTGAAACTATCCAGTTTGTAGCCGTCTTTGTCAGGATTATAGCCAAAATCCGCTGTTGGCTTGGTCGCAGAAAAACCCTCGCTCTCTTCATGTCCAGCATTCATGCTCAGGCTGAGATTATCAGCTACCGAGCCAAAGAAGCCTGCCTGCAATTTACGAGTGCCATAGCTACCCAAGCCAGCCGATACGGTAGGACTGATAGCTCCAGTACCCTTTTTAGTGAATATCTGAATAACGCCACCCATGGCATCAGCACCATACAGGCTAGACAGCGGGCCATACACGACTTCGATGCGCTCAATCTGTGACAGTGGGATGGAAGACCAGGTGGCACCGCCTGTAGTAGATGAACCTATACGCACGCCATCAATCAGCACTACGTTCTGCGCATTGTTACCGCCACGCATGAAGACGGAAGCTGTCGTACCAGGGCCACCATTGCGGGTTATTTCTATGCCGCGTTGTTGTTGCAACAGATCGACAACAGAAGCAGCGCCGGATTTGGCGATGTCTTCTGCAGTGATGACGACATTGTCAGCCAGCGCGTCCTTGGCGGCTTGCGTTTGACGACCAGCGGTAATGACCACACTGGAGCTTGCACCGACAGCAGCTGTTTGTGCAAAGACGATGGAAGATGGGAATGCAGCGGCCAAGGCCAGGCTGAGGGCGAGCGGTTTGAATACAGATGTCATGATATTTCAGAAAAAATAGAGCAAGTGGCCGACGTCCCCGCAGGCTACTTTGAACAAAGCAATAAGGACAATTGATCGCCAGCGACTGGGCCATTCAGGTAGCCTGTACTGTCAGGATTTCGCACGATGCCAATCAACATGGCAATTCATGCGTTTCTGTTTCACGAAAGTTCCCCGTCCGTATTGCTTCACTTATTCTGGCCGGTATCCGGGCTGACAAGTATCACCATCTGACCTTCCCATGCACATAGCACAGTGGTATTGGAAAATGGCTGGCTGCGTGTGAACTATATAAGTTGAAAATCAGTTCAAACAATTTCAAAAACTTGAAACAACGCGCAGCAACTTGTACACCGTTGCGGGGGCAGCACACTTTTGCAAGAGCTTAGTGTTTCCCGTTTAACCGCGGATATGAATATACCCGCGAGCACCAAAACCCCGCCATTCTATAGACAGATGGGGGTGGCTGCAAGTTTGGGAGGTCTAAAGACTGACGCAGATCAGTTTATTAACTTATTGAAAACAAAGAAATTTATCGAGAAATCATTGCACTTCAACTCAGATGTGCCGTCTTTGAAATCCAGGCAACCACCAGTTCGGCATGTAATTCTGACATTTCAGAGAGCTGTATGCCGACGTGATAGACTTCGCCACTGAGGATGGCATGCCTGACCACCCCTTTACAACTGACCTTGTAAATCTCAGCTTCTTGAAAGATGCCGGGGATTTCTATCAACATGGGGTAACTACGTTGCGGAATAAGGTTTTCAGATGTGTGCAAGAGCACGCCTTCGGCAGAAATATTAACGATCTTGGCCAGTATCAAGCGACCATCCGGCAATTTTACGCCAGAGCGCCAGGTCACGGTAACACGTGGAGATTTCCTGAGTTCTATCATGCGATGACCATGGGGACATGGCTTTCTTGTGAGTCTTGCGTAAATACTATCTGCAATATTACTAAAATACCAGTATTTCCTTATTCTCACCAAAGGCAAGGCTCAGCTTCTGTGTACAAACCGCTTGCGCCAGCTCATCTGCCGTCATGTCTTCCTGCCATGCTAATAGTGTGCGCATGATGCCCGCATGCGTCACCACCATGGCTGCTGGCATATTCAGCGCACGCAAATCGTCCAACCAATGAATCACGCGTTGTGCCACGTCAACAGCTGATTCAATACCACCAGGTTTGTATGTAGCCGGAGCTGTAGCCCAGGCATCTATTTCTGACCTTGGAATATTATTCCAGGCCAGCATTTCCCATGCGCCGAAATTGAGTTCTTTCAAGCGATGATCAAACATGGGCTCAGCATGTAAAACCCTTGCCAGCTTTGCACAGCGCTGCAATGGGCTGGAAAATACCGGCAAGCCAGCTTGTAATTGTATGGATAATTTACCTGCCAATGCCGCACATTCTGCGTCAGAGACATCCACGTCAGTTTGACCATAACACAAGCCATCAACAATCTGCGGCCTGGTATGCCTGATCAAATGCAACCGCATCTCATTGCACCTGAAAAGCCAGCAAACCCAGATAGATAGCGACCTCAGCCACTTGCTGGGTGGCACCCAGGCAGTCTCCGGTAAAACCGCTTATCCTGCGCTGGAACATGCACGCCATGCGCCAGGTCAGCAATAGCATCAAGCCACAGGCCAGCAACAATGCATAAATAGGGAGGGGAAAGTAATACAACAACGCAGCAGCAGGCAATAGCACGGCAAGACAGGCGATCGAGAATTCACCATTGCTCATTTCTTGCGCCAGCGGTTTGGCTTTACCTTCATGCCGGGCATATTGCATAAGCCAGATCAGGCTGCATGAAGCCAGCCGCGAAAAGGGGTGTGCCAACAGCAAGGCTGGTACCACCATCAATGCAGGCAAGCTGATCAAGAGTGTCAGCTTCAGGGCCAGCATCAGTAAAATACCGATGGCACCATAGGCACCGACGCGTGAATCTTTCATGATTTCCAGCACGCGCACTGGCGTCACGCCACCGCCAAAGCCATCGCAGATATCGGCAAAACCGTCTTCATGAAAAGCGCCTGTCAGCAAGATGCCCGCAACAGTAGATAGTACTACTGCTACTGCATGAGGCCATAATTGTGCTGCGGCGGCATACACGCCAGCACAGACCCCGCCCACTATCCAACCAGTTGCCGGGAAATAGCGTGAAGACTGACGCAGCCAGTC
>JACQDX010000104.1 GCA_016200895.1 Burkholderiales bacterium | reverse complement strand
CCCCAACTTCGAAAGACGTATTACTTGCTTGCGTCTTTCATAGAGCGCTTCCGGCTTTAATTTTCTGCTGTCTATTTTTTCCATCTCTTATTGACTGCACTTTTACATAAAAGTTCATCTATTTAAATGCCGGATCTATAGTGAGCAGTTAATGGCAGACGTAAAAAAACCTGGCTTTCACCAGGTTTTTTATTAGTCTTCCAGTACTTTAAAACGAGGATCATCCGGATCAATGGACAAAATACCCTGCGCCTCTTCTTTCATCGTGGTTTCTTGCGAACGCTGTTCATGCGTACGCTTTTCTTCCAGGTATTTATAGATCTCTGTCACCAGCTCTTCACAGCCTTCACGATTCAAGGCGGAAATTTCAAAGACCGGGCCTTTCCAGGTAAAGCGCTTGATGAAGTCTTTGACTTTTTTCTTGCGTTCATCTTCGGTCAGCACGTCGAGCTTGTTGAGTACCAGCCAACGTGGTTTCTCATACAGGCTTTCGTCATACTTGCGCAATTCTTTGATCAGGGCCTTGGCTTCTTTGACTGGGTCAACGGCTTCATCAAACGGTGCCAGATCCACAATGTGCAAGAGCAAGCCTGTGCGTTGCAAATGCTTGAGGAACTGGATACCCAGACCAGCACCATCTGCAGCACCTTCGATCAGACCAGGAATATCGGCGATAACAAAGCTTTTTTCATGGCTGACACGGACCATGCCCAGATTTGGATGCAGGGTCGTGAAAGGATAATCAGCGATTTTTGGGCGTGCATTCGATACTGCAGTAATGAAAGTGGATTTACCGGCATTTGGCAAACCAAGCAGGCCAACGTCGGCCAGTACTTTCAGTTCCAGGCGCAATTCACGGCGTTCGCCTTCTTTACCATCAGAACGCTGACGTGGCGCACGGTTGGTAGACGTCTTGAAGTGAATATTACCCCAGCCACCCTCGCCGCCTTTAACCAGTTCAACTTCCTGACCATGTTCAGTCAGATCAGCGATGACTTCATCGGTATTCCGGTCGCAAATCTGGGTGCCAACCGGCATACGCAGACGGATATCGTCAGCGCCTTTGCCGTAGCAATCTGCACCACGGCCATTTTCACCGTCTTTGGCTTTGTGCAATTTGGAATAGCGGTAATCAACCAGAGTGTTGATATTACGGTCAGCTACGGCCCAGATACTGCCGCCACGGCCGCCATCACCACCGTCAGGACCGCCAAATGGGCGGAATTTTTCACGGCAAAAGGATGCCACACCATTGCCACCATCGCCGGCGATTACTTCGATACGGGCTTCATCAATAAATTTCATTTTTACCACCTAAAAAAGCTTGTATAAATTTTTGTAACCTGATGGAACAATAAATTTATACAGGATTTCTTCAAATTAAAAGGACTAACACCAAACTGCCATGCAGGGGTGTGCTCAGAACCTGTTTTCGATCTTACTGCGCGAGCGCAATCGGAGTTCATGCGGGGCTCATGTGCTGCTCAAAATGCTCATGTACTAGAGTACATTCCGCTTTTTGCGCTGCGGTTTTTGTTACCTTGCCCCCGCTGACGCGCGCTCGCTACAGATCGCAAACAGGTTCTTACGGAGAGGTGAACTTGCGGAAAGATAAACCGCAATGAGTTGGAACGAAGACTGATCCAACTAAAAAGGCCCTACCGATGGCAGAGCCTTTTTATTATACTGGCTTGCGCCCTGCTTTGAATTACTTCAATGCATTACGCTGCTGCTGTGTCTGCAACAACAATTGCGTACTGGTGCTTGTTGGCACCTTTGATCGCAAATTGTACTTTGCCGTTAACCAGAGCGAACAAAGTGTGATCTTTGCCCATACCAACGTTTTCACCAGCGTGTACGCGAGTGCCGCGTTGACGAATGATGATACCGCCAGCATTGATAGCCTGGCCGCCGTAGACTTTAACGCCAAGGCGTTTTGATTCTGAGTCACGACCATTGCGCGTGGTGCCGCCGCCTTTTTTGTGTGCCATTTTTAATTAGCTCCTTAAATACAGGTAGATTGATTGCTGATCTACAGATTAGCCGTTGATAGAAACGATTTGCAATTCAGTGTAGTTTTGGCGATGGCCTTGACGTTTCTGATAGTGCTTACGACGACGCATTTTGAAAATGCGCACTTTGTCGTGACGACCGTGATCTATAACCTTAGCCAGCACCGTAGCACCTGCGACCAATGGAGCACCAAATTTAATGGTCTCCCCAGCGCCCAATGCGAGCACTTGATCAATGGTGATTTCGGAGCCAATGTCTGCAGGTATCTGTTCTACTTTAAGTTTTTCACCAGCGACAACTTTGTATTGTTTGCCTCAGGTTTTTATGACCGCGTACATGTGAAACCTCATCAAATAAATATTAGGGATTTTCTCCCCGCCAGACAAAAACACACCTGGGAAGTCGGGAAAACCCCAAATTGTACATAATCCTGCCAAAAGCGTCAAAGACTATTTGCATATTTTTTCAGCACACCCATGGTAAACAGGCAATTGACTAGTGATAAATGGATGAAGCGCAAGAGAACTGGTGCAATTCAAGCAAATACCAGCACTGCATCGTATAATCTCGGCCATCCCGGATTCTTAAGCAGGTTCTCCCTTGTCTGCCACAAACAACCAAAACCCCATTACTGAACTGATCGCCGTCGATATGGACGAAGTGAATCAGGTAATCCGTAACAAATTGCATTCTGAAGTTGCCCTGGTCAACCAGATCGCTGAATACATTATCAGCGCTGGCGGCAAACGCATACGCCCCGTACTTGTCTTGCTGGTGGCAAATGCCTTCCAGTATAAAGGCAAGCATCATCATGAACTGGCCGCCATTGTCGAGTTCATCCATACCGCTACCCTGCTGCATGATGATGTAGTGGATGAATCATCCATGCGCCGTGGCCGCAAGACTGCCAATGCCCTGTTTGGCAATGCCGCTTCGGTCCTGGTGGGCGACTTTTTGTATTCACGTGCCTTCCAGATGATGGTGTCTATCAACAGTATGCAAATCATGCAAATCCTGGCGGACGCAACCAATGTCATCGCTGAGGGTGAAGTCTTGCAATTATTAAATATGCATGATCCTGACGTGACTGAAGAACGCTACCTGCAAGTAATACGCTCAAAAACCGCCAAGCTGTTTGAAGCCGCAGCAGAAATCGGCGCCCTCATCGCTGGTGCCAGTCAGGCAGAAATAGAAGCCGCTGGTGAATACGGTCGTTCGCTGGGCACGGCTTTCCAGTTGATTGACGATGTACTGGATTATTCAGGGAATGCCGACGACATAGGGAAAAATGTCGGTGACGACTTACGTGAAGGCAAACCCACCCTGCCTTTGATTTACCTGATGAAAAACGGTACCGCAGAAGAGCGAGAACTGGTACGCGCCTGCATAGAAAATGGCGACGAATCCAAATTTGATGCCATACTGGCGGCGATTACTCAATCCGGTGCCCTGGCATATACGCAAAGTGAAGCCGTGAAAGCAGCTGATCGCGCGGCAGCTGCCATTTCAGCCTGGCCAGATAATCAATATAGACAGGCAATGGTCAAGCTGTGTGCCTTTGCGGTTGGCAGGAATCATTAAATCGCAAAATTTGCGGATTTAACAGATTGTTACAAAATCGGGCAGGGTCACATCACTGCCCGGAATCTACGCCTCCCCACGGAAATAAAAGAGTGGTAAATTCATCGTGGCAATTTACCTGAAAACATTCTATACAGAGTAAAGAAGCTGCAAATCTTTGTCGTCAATAGCATATAGATTTAAAACTTGATGCAGTTGTTGCAGCGCTGCATTTTTTGCCCATTCCCCAGCCTGTGTGCTAGGGAACGACTTTACAAATAACAGGCTTAGTTGCATTATCCTGAAGCAACTGATTGTATTGGCAAATTTTACTCAAAAGATCCTATGTCCGCAGTCTTACCAAATTCAGCATCCCAGATGCCAAGCTCTGGCTTGGCGAGAGCGTTGACGCAGGCCAATTTACTAACCCCTGCTCAAGTTGACATTGTCAACAAAAAAGCACAGGCTGACAAAAGCGGTTTCATTGATGCACTGACGCAAAGTGGCACGGTAAGCGCGCGCGATCTGGCAACATTTTGCTCAGATGCCTTTGGCTACCCTTTGCTGGATTTATCACTGATCAATGAGTCACAGATCCCCGAAAAACTGGTCGATCAAAAACTCATGCAGTCTCAGCGCCTGATCGCCATTGCAAAAAAAGGCAATAAAGTTTCCCTGGCGATATCTGACCCGACCAATAACTCTGCCCTGGACCAAGTCAAATTCCAGACTGGCCTGGGTATAGACATTATCATCGTGCAGCACGATGCTCTGGTCAAATTGCTGGAAAAACTGGGCAAGTCTTCAGAACAGAGCCTGAATGAAATCGGCGGCGACGAATTTGAGCTGGAATTCAAGGAAGATGATCTCGGTGCAGCGGCTGCTGAAGCGCAGGCTACTGAAATTGATGATGCGCCAGTTGTCAAATTCCTGCAGAAAATGCTGATTGATGCGATTAATCTTGGCGCATCCGATTTGCATTTTGAGCCTTTTGAAAAATTCTACCGGATACGCTTCCGTGTCGACGGTGAGCTCAGGGAGATTGCCCAGCCACCGCTGGCCATCAAAGACAAGCTGTCTTCCCGTATCAAGGTTATTTCCAAACTCGACATCTCGGAAAAACGTATTCCGCAAGATGGTCGTATGAAATTGCAATTGAATGCCAACAAGTCCATCGACTTTCGTGTGAGTACATTGCCTACTTTGTTTGGCGAAAAGATCGTTATGCGTATCCTGGATGGTTCGCAGGCGCAAATGGGTATTGATGCACTGGGCTACGACGCGGATCACAAAGCGATCTTGATGGAAGCCATCCAGCGCCCTTACGGCATGGTACTGGTCACAGGGCCTACAGGCTCCGGTAAAACCGTTTCTTTATACACTTGCCTTAACGTCATTAACAAACCCGGTATCAATATTTCGACTGCCGAAGATCCGGCCGAGATTAACTTGCCTGGAGTAAATCAGGTTAACGTCAACGACAAAGCTGGCCTGACTTTTGCGGTTGCCCTGAAGTCTTTCTTGCGCCAGGATCCTGACGTCATCATGGTGGGTGAGATTCGCGACCTGGAAACCGCCGATATTGCCATCAAGGCTGCGCAAACCGGTCACATGGTGTTCTCTACCCTGCATACCAATGATGCGCCTGCTACCCTGACGCGTCTGATGAACATGGGCGTGGCGCCTTTCAATATCGCTTCATCCGTTATTTTGATTACGGCACAAAGGCTGACACGCCGCCTGTGTACCTGCAAAAAACCAGTAGAAATCCTCGATGAAGTCTTATTGGCAGCAGGCTTCAAGGATGAAGACCTGGATGGCACCTGGAAACCTTATGGTCCAGTGGGCTGTGATCGTTGCAACGGTGGCGGCTACAAGGGTCGGGTCGGCATTTATCAATTGATGCCCATATCCGTAGCTCTGGAACGCCTGATTTTGGCCAGTGCCAGCGCGCTGGAATTGGAAGAGCAGGCACAAAGAGAAGGTATCAGAAATTTACGACAATCTGGATTAATGAAAGTCAGACAGGGACTGACCAGCCTCGAAGAAGTCCTCGGATGTACCAACGAATAATAAGAGAAAATTAATATGGCAACCAATCTGGCAAAATCGGCAAAAGCAGGCCAACCCAAAGAACAACTGTACGCCTGGGAAGGCAAGGACAAATTTGGCAAGGTCGTCAGGGGCGAAACACGTGCGGGCGGTGAAGCCATCGTGAACGCCACCTTGCGCAGACAGGGCATCCTTGTTACCAAGTTAAAAAAGAAAAGCTATACCTCAGGCAAGGCGATTACTGACAAGGACATCACCTTGTTTACCCGCCAATTGGCAACCATGATGAAGGCGGGTGTACCGCTGTTGCAGTCTTTTGATATTGTGTCCAAGGGCCATAGCAACCCCTCAGTCTCCAAATTATTGCAGGATATCCGTGGTGACGTAGAAACTGGGACCAGCCTGAACGCAGCCTTCCGCAAATTTCCACTGTACTTTGACCCCTTGTTCTGCAATCTGGTGGGTGCAGGTGAACAAGCAGGTATTCTGGAAGACTTGCTGACCCGATTGGCCGTTTACAAAGAAAAAACCATGGCCATCAAGGGCAAGATCAAGTCAGCACTGACTTATCCTATCGCCATTTTGGGTATCGCCTTCATCGTCACCGCCGTTATCATGATCTGGGTGGTTCCAGCGTTTAAACAGGCATTCAGCAGCTTTGGTGCAGAATTACCAGCACCTACCCTGATCGTCATGAACATCTCGGACAATTTCGTTAAATATTGGTATATCATTTTTGGCGGTCTGTTTGGCGGCATCTACTTTTTTATGCAGACATGGCGTCGCTCATTAAAAATGCAGCAGACAATGGATAGATTGCTGTTACAGGCACCGATTTTTGGCGACGTCGTGAAAAAAGCAACCATCGCCCGCTGGACACGTACTCTGGCGACCATGTTTGCGGCGGGTGTGCCTTTGGTTGAATCGTTGGATTCTGTTGGCGGTGCTGCCGGTAATGCAGTCTATCTGGATGCGACGATCAAAATCCAGACTGAAGTCAGCACCGGTACCAGCCTGACGGTAGCCATGCAAAATTCCAATGTATTCCCAGCCATGGTCACGCAAATGGTTGCGATTGGTGAAGAATCTGGTGCGCTGGATCAAATGCTGGGCAAGGTTGCCGACTTTTATGAAGATGAAGTCGATGAAGCCGTTGCTGCATTGTCGAGCCTGATGGAACCTATCATCATGGTGATTCTCGGTGTGGTCATTGGCGGCCTGGTGGTTGCCATGTATTTGCCTATCTTCAAAATGGGCTCGGTTGCGGGATGATTGAGACGTTTGTATTTGCCGTGCCTCATAACGGCTTGTCCACAATAGCCTTCGGGCTATTGGGACTGTTGATAGGCAGTTTTTTGAATGTGGTGATTTATCGCCTGCCAAAAATGTATTTGCGCGATGTCGATAATTTTGTCGCCGAGCAACGTCAGGAAGAACTGCCACATCAGGACAAATTCAACCTGATGCTGCCCCGGTCTGCCTGTCCACATTGCGGGCACAAGATCACTGAACTGGAAAATATACCCATCATCAGCTACCTCGTCATTGGTGGCAAATGCACGGGCTGCAAAGCCAAAATCTCCATACGATATCCGCTGATAGAAGCACTGACTGCCCTGCTCACTGCGGGCATGATCTGGCACTTTGGTAGTGGCGTAGTAGGCATGGGTGCAGTGGTATTCGTCTGGCTACTGATCGCCATGACCTTTATCGACCTCGATCACAAATTACTGCTGGACGACCTGACGCTAGGCTTGATGTGGCTAGGTTTGCTGCTCAATGCCTATGGTGGCTTTGTCACTTTGAAAGATGCCGTACTGGGTGCCATTATTGGATACCTGTCGCTATGGTCGGTTTACTGGATCTATAAACTTATCCGTGGCAGAGAAGGTTTTGGCTACGGTGACTTTAAATTGCTGGCTGCCTTTGGTGCCTGGATGGGTTGGAGCATGCTCCCTGTCATTATTCTGCTGTCAACCCTGGTTGGCTCAGTCATCGGTATCGCGCAGATCGTCTCGAAAAAATTTGGTTGGGAATCAGAAATACCTTTTGGCCCTTACCTGACTGGAGCAGGTTTGATTGCCCTGATCTGGGGTCGGCAAATTGTCGACTTTTATCTGAGCACCTTGTAATGACAGGTAGTTTCTCACCTGGTTTTTCGCTTGGCCTGACAGGTGGTATAGGGAGTGGTAAAACCACGATCGCCAATATGTTGGGTGAACTGGGTGCTGCGCTGATTGATACCGACTTGATCGCCCATCAGTTGACAGTGCCAGGTGGACTGGCCATCCCTGCCATACGAGAGCAGTTTGGTGACGAATTTATCGCCGCAGATGGTGCGATGGACCGGGCTGCCATACGGCAATTGGTGTTTGCCAATACCGAGAAAAAACTGAAGCTGGAAGCCATACTACATCCTTTGATACGCACGGAAACCGAGCGTGCAGCGGCAGAAGCCAAGGGTGCTTACCGTATTTTCGTCGTCCCCCTGCTGGTTGAATCTGGTAGCTGGAAAAAGCGTGTAAACCGCATTCTGGTGGTTGATTGCGATGAAGAAACGCAGATCAGGCGCGTCATGTCCCGCAATCAGTTAAATAGGGAAGAAGTGGTAGCCATCATGCGTAATCAGGCCAGCAGACAGGACAGGCTGGCTGCAGCAGATGATGTGATCGTCAATGACGGTGATTTGAAAAATATACGGGAAGAAGTTTTACGTCTGCACAAGCAGTATCTGATTTTTGCAGGGGGCAACAAGTGAACATGCGCAGTGCATGCAACATTTCCCTACAAAAAAATATAATGGAAATCTGCACGCGGTGTTTGTAATTTCACACAGTATGGTTCAGAATCATGTGCAGCTTTGATTAGCACCAAATTTTGACAGGGAATCTATTTTGATTGTTTACGAATACCCTTTTAACGAGCGTATTCGCACGTTATTGCGGCTGGAAGACTTATACGAAAAATTCACATTTTTCTTACATCAGTCTGACCCCATGCAGCATCACGTTGCCCTTGCCACCATTTTCGAAATGTTGGAAGTCGCTGGTCGTGCCGACCTCAAATCCGATCTCTTGCAGGAACTCGAAAGACAAAGACACACACTCATCAGTTTTAAATCCAATCCCAATGTGCAGGCAGATATGCTCGACAAGGTACTGGACGATGTTGACCGCGCCAGTAGCGGCCTGGTTGGAAGCACAGGCAAGACCGGCCAGAACGTGCGCGACAATGAATGGCTGATGAGCATACGTGGCCGCACCATCATCCCTGGTGGTGCCTGCGAATTTGATCTGCCCAGCTATCATGCCTGGCAAAAAAATACGGCAGAAAAACGCTTCGCTGACATAAGTGCCTGGTTTGCCCCTATCGCCCCGCTGTTTGATGCCATCAATGTGGTCTTGCGCCTGTTGCGCGAATCTGGCTCGACATCAAAAGTCATCGCCCAGGCTGGCAGTTACCAGCAGATGCTGCAAGGCAAGGTTTATCAGTTATTGCGCGTCAATGTTCTGCAAGAACTTGGTGCCATACCTGAAATCTCTGCGAATAAATATATGTTGTGGATACGTTTTATGTCCCAGGATGGCGACATGAAGCCCAAGGCCTATGAAAACGATATCCCGTTTGACCTGACTCTCTGTAATTTCTGAACATGGCTACTTTTGTTGATTGTCCCACTTGCAAAATCAAGGTGGAATGGAAAGAGGCGAACCGCTGGCGTCCTTTTTGCTGTGAACGCTGCAAACAAATTGACCTGGGTGCCTGGGCCGAAGAGAAATACACCATCCCTGCAGTAAATTTACCTGAAGACCCTGAAGAGCTGGCTGAATAAGCCACGTCACTGACTTAGAACGTGTTTACGATCTGTAACGAGCGTGCGTTAGCGTAATATAGAACGCAGCGCAAAAAGCGGAATGTCTAGTACATGAGCATTTTGAGCAGCGCATGAGCCCCGATCACGCACGCTATTAAGATCGTAAACACGTTCTTAACGCTTTTGCGGAATACCGTATTTACGCAGCTTGGTGGCGATCATGGAATGCGAAGTTGCCAGTCGCGTCGCCAGCTTGCGGCTAGAAGGGTATTGCGGATACAGGTTTTCCAGCAAACTGCGCTCAAAGGCATTCACCGACAACTCCCAGCTCTCGGTAGCATCACTCTTCACTACATCTGCAGTGATACTGCCCTCAGCCCAATCGAGGTCAGCTGCATCCAATACCCGCTGGTCTGACATGGTAATTGCGCGGAACACCACGTTCTGTAATTGTCTGACATTACCAGGCCAATGGTTAGACACCAGCGCCGCACAGGCAGATGAATTCAAACGGCATACCGGTTTTTGCGCCTGGGTACAGGCACGTTCGAGGAAATGCCTGGCCAGTGGCAGGATGTCGTCAGGACGCTCGCGCAGGGCAGGCATTTCCAGGTGCAAGACATTCAGGCGGTAAAACAGGTCTTCACGGAAACTGCCCTCCTGCACCATCTTGCGCAAGTTCCTGTGGGTCGCGCTGATGATGCGGACATTCACCTTGACCTCTTTATCACTACCAATGCGGCGAAACTTGCCATCATTCAGGAAGCGCAGGAGTTTGGCTTGCAAATACAGCGACATCTCGCCTATCTCATCGAGAAAGACCGTGCCACCGTCAGCCATTTCAAACAGGCCAGGCTTGCCGCCACGCTGGGCACCGGTGAAAGCTCCGGACATATAGCCAAACAACTCGCTCTCAGCCAGGCTTTCTGGCAAGGCTGCGCAATTCAACTCCAGAAAAGCGGCACTACTGCGGCCACTGACACCATGACAAGCCTGGGCCAGCAATTCCTTGCCCGTGCCAGTTTCACCTGTAATCAACAAAGGGGCATCGACTACGGCCACGCGCGCTGCCTTGGTTTTCAGGCTACGTATCTGTTCTGATTCACCGATGATGAAATGAAAGCCGCTGCCTTCCGAGTGTTGCAAGGCATGCAGACGGCCACCTATACGGGTAGGCGCATGAAAGGTCAGTACTGCCCCTACCGAGCGTCCATGCGTAATATCAAGACCCTGAGGCTCAGATACTGGCGTTACGTCCATAAAATAAGGCTCACCGTTGAGGCTGACTTCACGGCTGGGCAGACGAAAACCACAATTGACCAGCTCTTCCTGTATGCCTGCATCATCCAGCACCTGGTTCAGGCTAAGCTGGCAAAGGCTGGGTTCGCTCATGCGGGTTGCGGTAGCGGCCGCGACATTGGCAATCACGATATGGCCGCTGGCATCAATCGCCAGCACCGGATCTTCCATAACGGCCATCATGGTGTCGAGATTGAGACGACGACGTATGCCGGGCAAGACATCCAGCACCTTGATTTCACCTACACCCCGTACAGACTGGCAATCAGCCTGCAGTGAGGGCAACATGAATTCCAGCAGTTCAGGGCTGTCGATATAGATATTTGGTGGGTCAACTTCAACTGCCACCACATTGAGCCCGCGACGCGCCAATACCGCCAGTATTTCGTGGGCAATTCCTACTCTGTCCTTGAACTGGATATTGATGCGCATGCGTTGCTAGTTTGATGAAACGATGAAAGTCTGATTAATATGCGCTTTAATACGGCTCCGGGATATAACCACGTGGGCGGGCATGCTGGCGACGGAAAGCGCTATTGGAAGCCAGGCCACGCAAGCGACCCAGATCAAATTGCTCCAGTTGCTGCAAGACCGCGCGATTGAGCGTCATTTTAACTTGCATCATCAGCAGATCTACACTTTGCTGGCTGGAAGTACGCGTATTACGTCTTTCCTGTGGCACTTCTGCCTCGTCTTCCTGGACTGATTTCTCGATTTCCTTGGCGGCAGCGCGTTCTTCTGCATTCACGAAGCTGCGGTAGACATCTGCCAGGGTGATGATGCCATTGCAGTCACGACAGTGCCAGGCGTCTTTTTCCTTGCTGTCACGGCTGACCAGGGCATCCTTGCTCAGGACCGCCAGTATCGAACGTATCAGGCGCGGGGTCTTGCCTGTGGCTTGAGCCAGCGTGGTGATGTTTGCAGTACGCGGCATCACCATCATGATTTGTGCCAATAATTCTATGGCGGTATAAAACCGCGCATTCAGGTTGGCATCAGAAAAAACCTGGGTTGATGACAGTAATTCTTCAATTGGATTCATGCCAACTCCTTGTGGATAAAAATAGGACTATTGACGCTGCCGTAACGGTCCATGAATAAACCTTCAGTAGAAATAGCCGGACGCTTGCCAGAAACCACGTCAGCAATAAACTGACCAGAACCGCAAGCCATGGTCCAGCCCAG
Source organism: Burkholderiales bacterium (assembly GCA_016200895.1). GTDB lineage: Bacteria > Pseudomonadota > Gammaproteobacteria > Burkholderiales > Burkholderiaceae_D > Undibacterium. Next base: position 204,634 of record JACQDX010000104.1, on the reverse strand, counting down.
CGTGCCGTGGCCGGTGTTCAGGTACAGGTTGCGATAAGGTGTAGGGCCAATGACAGGTGTGCCGTCCGGTGTCATGGGACGCAGGCCAGTCCAGAATTCGGCTTTGCTAACGTCACCGCCACCAGGGAACAGGTCTGTTACGGAATGTTCCAGGGTGGCGCGACGGTCTGCGCGCAGGTCGAGGTTATAGCCAGTGATTTCGGCCGTACCACCGACACGTATACGGTCGCCCAGACGGGTAATTGCGACTTTATAGGTCTCATCCATGACCGTCGATTCCGGCGCTTTTTGTGCGTCAGTAATGGGGACGGTAATCGAATAGCCCTTGATAGGGTAAACAGGAATCTTGATGCCCAATTCTTTCAAGAGAATCGGGGAGTAACTGCCCAGAGCCAATACGAAACAGTCTGCCTTGATCTCACCTTCCGAGGTGATGACAGAACTGATGGTATCGCCGCTCTTGACCAGTCTTTGTATAGTGACGCCGTACTTGAACTGGACACCCAGCTCTTGCGCGAATTTGGACAGGCTTTGGGTGAACTTGAAGCAGTCGCCGGTTTCATCACCCGGCAGGCGCAAGGCACCGACAAATTTATCCTGCACGTTGACCAGTGCGGGTTCCACTTTCAGACAACCGGCCTTGTCCAGTTTTTCATAGGGCACATCGTAACGCTTGAGGATCGCGATATCCGCCTCTGCGCCATCGAGTTGTTGCTGGTTGCGGAACAACTGCAAGGTACCCTGGGTACGTTCGTCATAACTGATACCGGTATCGCTGCGCAATTGTTGCAAGACATCGCGGCTGTATTCAGCCATGCGCAACATGCGGCCTTTATTGATTTCATAGCGTTTGCTGGTGCAGTTCATCAGCATCTGCGTGACCCAGCGCCACATGCTTGGGTCAAAGCTGGGACGGATTGCCAGCGGGCTATGCTGCATCATCAGCCATTTGATGGCCTTCATCGGAACGCCGGGACCCGCCCATGGGGCCGAATAACCTGGAGAAACTTCACCAGCATTGGCATAACTGGTTTCCAGGCCTGCTGCTGGCTGACGTTCAATAACGGTAACTTCATGGCCCGCTTTGGCGAGGTAATACGCTGACGCTGTTCCGATGACACCTGCACCCAATATAACTATTTTCATTTTATTTCTCCCGGCTCATTGCTGGCTGACTGATGGATTAATCTGTTTGTCTGTTGTGTTCTTTATTTATTCTGGCTACTTGCTCAGGCAAGCGGCCATACATGCGGAGGCTTAATTGCTATAAGTACGCTCATAGCGACCTCCCAGACTGGTCAGGATTTCATAGCCTATGGTGTTGGCACGTGCTGCCACCTGATCCACTGTATTGTCAGCAGAGATCAGGTCCACCATGGAACCGGGTTGCAGATGTTCTGCGGCGACCGCAGTAACATCCAGGGTGATGGTGTCCATTGATACATTTCCCACCATGGGCACGGCCTGGCCAGCAATATGGGCGACGCCACGATTACTGAGGCTGCGCATCCAGCCATCGGCATAGCCAACACCTACGGTGGCTATGCGGGTGGTCTGGCTACTGCGCCAGGTCGATCCATAACCGACACCAGTGTCAGCCGCAATTTCACGGGTTTGTATGATGCGGCCTTGCAGATGGGCAACGGCACGCATGGGGTTGGCTTGCCCTGCTACTGGGGCAACGCCATATAAGGCAGCGCCAGGACGGGCCATATTGAAATGAAAGTCTTTACCCAGGAAGATGCCGGAAGAATTTGCCAGGCTGGCTGGCAAACCCTGGCAAGCCGGGATTTGTGTGCGCAAGGCATTAAAGGCTTCCAACTGCTGCTGATTAACAGGATTGGCCTGGTCTTCTGCACTGACAAGATGGCTCATGATGTATTGCAGGTCTATGCCTTCACTCAGACTGCAATCGGCTTGCCATTGCTGCACCTCGGTTGCGGACAGACCCATTCTTGCCATGCCGGTATCTACCTGCACGATGGCTGGCAGACGGCGCTGTTCTTTTTGCGCCAATGCACGCCAGGCCAGCATTTGTGGCAGGCTGTTCAATACTGGTGTGCAGTTATATTCCAATAATTCCGCCTCATGCCCAACTGGTGAGCCATGCATGACATAGATGGCTGCATCTGCAGGCAAATGTTCACGAATAATGATCGCCTCTTGCAAATGGGCGACAAAAAAATCCCGGCAATCTTCTGCATACAACGCCTGCACGACTTGCACTGCACCCACACCATAAGCATCAGCCTTGACTGCGGCACCACATTTCGCCGCGCCCAGTAAACCGCGCAACAGACGATAGTTATAACGTATTGCCTGTAAGTCAATACGAAGTACTGCACCTGCTATTCCAGCAACTTGCTTCATATTTCACCACTCCATCGCATGTAAGGAAACTGCGACTAGTCATAGCAATCGTCGTGCCACAAAATTTTATTGATAAAATTCAAGGACTTAGAAAATTTATTTTGGAATCACCCAAAATTTCGTATTGAATTTAATACAGTTACTGCTTTTCCTCTACTTTGCGCGCTAGAGAGCGCCCTCTATTGCGTACTAAAAACCGCACACTGTACTATTTTAAATACACTGTATTGTTTTCAATACGACTCGCTATTAAAATAAAGCACAGATAATCTCAGCCCAAAAAGTATCCGACAATAAGTGATACTACGGATTGATTGTCATAAAAAGACAGTTTGATGACAAGGCGCAGGAAAGCGTTTGATACCAAGTATAGACAGGCGGCAATAAAGCGAATGAAAATAGGATTGAAAAAGGGACAGAGCCAACAAGCTAATGTTGGCTCTGATGTTCTTCAGGGAGTCGGAGATAAGTTGGATCAACAAGCCAGAGCACTGGCTTTAGAATTTAAGTAGCTTAAGCTGAAGTAGCCAGACTAGCCTCGTCCTTGCGCAGCAAATCCAGCCATTCCAGCAAGGGTATGGTGGCAGGCAATAAAGGCGTGAGCCCCACACTGCCCTGCCAGGCAAAGGCCTGTCCTTCCAGGCTTTGCGGTTCGCCCTGCCATTCACGGCTGATATAGAAATGCAGCCGGACATGGGCATGCGGGTAGATGTGTTCAACGCCGCACCAGGGTTCCGCAGTCAACACTTGTATGCCCAGCTCTTCGACAAACTCACGCTTGAGTGCATCGAGTATGGACTCATCCGCTTCGACTTTGCCGCCCGGGAATTCCCAATAACCTTCATAGGGTTTGCCAGCCGGGCGTTGTCCCAGCAAGACATCTCCATTGGCTTTCATCAGGATGCCGACGGCAACATCCACAGGTTTTGCGCTCATCTCAGGACTCCGCCAGTTTGCCGGCAAAATCGCGGGCAAATTGCCAGGCCACGCGGCCAGAACGTGAGCCGCGTTGCAAAGCCCAGCGCAGGGCATCGCCACGTGCCTCTTCTACTTGTGCAGCAGTGCAACCCATGCTGCCCAGCCAGTAAGCGACGATGTCGAGGTAATCATCCTGTTTGAAAGGATAGAAAGAAACCCAGACACCAAAGCGTTCAGACAAAGAGATTTTTTCTTCTACCGTTTCACCCGGATGCAAGTCACCATCATCGCTATATTTATAGCTGGCATTGTCTGACATTTTCTCAGGCAAGAGATGGCGGCGGTTTGAGGTTGCGTAGATCAGTACATTGTCGGACTGTGCAGAAATACTGCCATCCAGCGCTACCTTCAAAGCCTTGTAACCAGCCTCGCCCTCTTCAAAGGACAGGTCATCACAAAAAACAATGAAACGCTCGGGGCGTTCGGCGATCAGATCGACAATATCCGGCAAATCAGCCAGGTCAGCTTTGTCGACTTCGATCAGCCGCAAACCCTGGTCAGAAAACTGGTTCAGGCAAGCCTTGATCAAGGATGATTTGCCTGTGCCACGGGCACCAGTCAGCAAGACATTATTGGCAGGTTTGCCATGGACAAATTGCCTGGTGTTTTGTTCTATCTGGGCTTTTTGTGCAGCGACATTACGCAAGTCATCCAGCGCTATAGTCGAGGCATGACGCACGACTTGCAAATAGCCTTGACCACCACGCTTGCGCCAGCGGTAGGCAAAGCCCAGGTTCCAGTCAGGTGCTGGCGTGCTGGCTGGCAATATGTTTTCTAGCCTGCTCAGCAAGTGCTCGGCACGTGCCAGAAATTGATCGAGCTGCGTCATTGTCTGTCCAAATCAGGAGCGGTAATCGGCGTTGATGGAGACATAATCATGCGACAGGTCGCAAGTCCAGACTGTCGCTGCCGCATCACCACGCGCCAGTTTGACGCGTATGGTGATCTCACTTTGCTTCATGATGCGCTGACCATCTTCTTCACGGTAATCAGGATTACGGCCACCGTTTTTAGCAACCCAGACATCATCCAGGTACAGGTTCAACTTGCCCACATCCAGGTCATTCACACCGGCGTAACCGATGGCTGCCAGGATGCGGCCCAGGTTAGGATCAGAGGCAAAGAACGCCGTTTTTACCAGTGGGGAATGGGCAATTGAGTAAGCAATCTTGCGACACTCTTCTACATCACGGCCTTCTTCCACGGCAATGGTGATGAATTTGGTCGCGCCTTCGCCATCACGAATAATCATGTGGGCGAGTTTTTGCGACAGCGCAGTCACGGCTTCTGCCAGTGCTGCATATTCAGGTGTCTCGACATCATTGACTTCGACTTCACCCGCACCTGTGGCGATGAGCATGAAGGAATCATTGGTGGAAGTGTCACCATCTATCGTGATGCAATTGAAAGAATTGTCAGCAGCCTGCTTGACCATGTGATCAAGCACATTTTGCGCAACCTTGGCATCAATCGCCAGATAGCCCAGCATGGTCGCCATATTTGGCTTGATCATGCCTGCGCCTTTGCTGATGCCTGTCATGGTCACGGTTTTACCATTGATTTCCACTGTCGCCGATGCCGCCTTGGGCTGGGTATCGGTAGTCATGATGGCAGTTGCCGCATTGAACCAGTTATCGGCTGTCAGGTTTGCTATCGCTGCTGGCAAACCGGCAACCAGCCTGTCGACTGGTAATTGTTCGAGGATCACGCCAGTAGAAAATGGCAGTATCTGGGAAGCCTCGCAACCCAGCAATTCTGCCAGGGCCGCACACGTTGCATTCGCTGCAGCCAGGCCTGCATCGCCAGTACCTGCATTTGCATTACCGGTGTTCACCACCAGCGCTCGGATAGGGCTGGACGCCATGTGCAGGCCTTCCAGATGGGCCTTGCAAACTTGTACGGGTGCAGCGCAAAAGCGGTTGGTCGTAAATACCCCGGAGACGGTTGCCGTAGGGGCCAGTTCCATGACCAGTACGTCTTTACGGTTAGGCTTGCGTATGCCAGCCTCGGCATAGCCCAGGCGTATGCCAGCTACCGGTTTCAAATCTGCAGCCACAGGGATGGGTGAATTAACGGCCATGGTTTTTCCTTGCGTTGAAATCAAGCCGACATTGTAGGGCATTTTGTTGCACTGCGAAGCATGTTTGCGCTGAGGAAATTTCATGAAAAGTGGCTATACCCTCCACATATCTCCCTCACAGTCCCATGATCATTTGTGCAATGATATTTTTTTGTATTTCATTTGAACCACCATAGATGGATAATTTCCTCATATTCAGGTAATTGATGGCGAGCGGGCTGGCCAGCTCGCTTGTATCCTGACGATCACGCAGGGGCAAGGCCTGCCCCCCTACAGCTTGCACCAGCAATTCGGTGATTGCCTGCTGGATTTCAGTGCCCTTGATCTTCAGTATCGATGCTTCCGGCCCTGGCACATGGCTTTGCTCTTCTGCTGACAAGACGCGCAGATTGGTCATTTCCAGCGCCATCAAATCTATCTCTACCTGTGCCAGGCGCACGGCAAAGACAGCATCTTCCATGAGCGGTTTGCCATTCTTGAATTCACGCGCTGCCACCCTTTTTAACCTGGCCAGCTCCCGCTTGGCAATGCCTATACCGGCGATATTGGTGCGCTCATGCCCCAGCAAGAACTTGGCATAAGTCCAGCCCTTGTTTTCTTCACCAACCAGGTTGGCAACCGGCACTTTGACGTCGTCAAACCAGACTTCATTGACTTCATGTGCGCCATCCATGGTAATGATGGGCCTGACAGTGACGCCAGGGGACTTCATATCTATGAGTAAAAATGAAATGCCACGCTGGGCCTTGGCTGCACGATCCGCGCGTACCAGGCAAAATATCCAGTCGGCATAGTGCGCCAGTGTAGTCCAGGTTTTTTGGCCGTTCACCAGATAATAATCATCCTCGCCATCTTGTTTAAGTTCAGCTGTCGTCTTGACTGATGCCAGATCAGAACCGGAACCCGGTTCGGAATAACCCTGACACCACCATTCTTCTGCCGACAGTATCCTGGGCAAGAATCTTTGCTGCTGCCCGGGCGAGCCAAATTCCATCAATACGGGAGCGACCATTTTGATGCCGAAAGGCGGCAAGCGCGGTGCACCTGCTGCTGCACATTCCTCTTCGAAGATATAACGCTGCACGGCAGACCAGCCGGTACCACCGAATTTCACCGGCCACGAACTGCCACCCCAGCCATGGGCATGCAGGATTTTCTGCCAACACTGATAGTCGGCTTTTTCCAGAGGTATGCCGTGATGGACTTTATGGCTGATATCCTGAGGCAGTGACTGTTGCAAAAATTCCGTGACTTCCTGGCGAAAGCCCAGCTCAGCAGCATTGAAGTTCAAATCCATAGGCGTCCTTGGTTGGCATCACGGGAGCATGTTATTCTGCATTGCAGAATTAAATTCCAATTTATATCATTTCATTTACTTTAGGCCGTGCCCATACCGGCGTCAAGTTGAGGATTCTAGTAATTTTATGAATAGCAAAGAGACTACTAACATCAAGGAAGACCGCCATTTTGTGACTGCGCTGGCACGCGGACTGGAGGTACTTGCCTGCTTTCGCCCTGGCGACAAAGCACTGGGCAATCAGGAAATCGCATTACGCTGCCAGCTCCCAAAATCCACGGTTTCGCGCCTGACCTATACCCTGACCAAGCTCGGGTATCTACATTACATTACCAGCCAGGGGCAGTACCGTCTTGGATCCGCAACTCTGGCCCTGGGCAGCGCCATGATATCCAGGTTGGATGTGCGGCAACTGGCGCGCCCTCTGATGCAAGAATTGGCAGATTTTTCCAAGGGCATGGTGTCGCTGGGCATGCGTGATCGCCACAGCATGATTTACATAGAAAATTGCCGCAGCCAGAATGCACTCACTTTGAGCCTGGATGTAGGTTCGCGCATACCTCTGGCGAGTACAGCGATGGGCAGGGCTTTGCTGGCCAGCATGTCAGCGACTGAACGCCAGACAGTATTCGATGAGATCCAGGCATATCAGCCTGACCTATGGCCGGAACTGTACGCAGGCATTGAGGCCAGCCTGAATGAAGCCAGGGAGACTGGATGTTGCAGCTCCTTTGGTGAATGGCAAAGCGATGTGAATGCCATCGCGCTTGCCTTCTCACCGGGCGCAGGGCAAGCCACTGTTGCCATTAATTGTGGTGGGCCAGCCTTCTTGCTAAGCAAGGAATTTTTGCTCAACGGCGTCAGGCCCAGACTCTTGCAACTGGTGCGTGAATTACACGGCACATTAAGATAAAAAATAGAAAAAGGGGCGAATATATCGCCCCTTTTCCATGATCATTTACTAGCCAGCAGATCGATCAAGCCAATCTGCCATGACATTGCTTAAATTTCTTGCCACTGCCACAAGGGCAAGGATCATTACGGCCTACCTTCAGGGCATAATTAATTTCTGGCTGTTCCGTCCCAAAATCGGCAACCGGGGCCAGCATTTCTTCAGGCGTTGCATCAGCGTCAAAATCAGCATGCTGATAATGGACGTTTTCAATCTGCGACTGCGCCAGTCTTTCTTCAGCGGCATCAATCTCTTCACGGGATTGTATGCGCACAGTAACCACGGTCCTGACCACTTCGTTCTTGATGGCTTCCAGCATCTGACCAAACAGCTCGAAAGCTTCGCGCTTGTATTCCTGCTTGGGATTTTTCTGTGCATAACCGCGCAGATGTATGCCTTGGCGCAAGTGATCCAGCGCAGCCAGATGTTCACGCCAATGGGTATCTATGCTTTGCAGCATGACATTGCGCTCGAAACCGGCAAAAGACTCTTTACCCACGATAGCAATCTTGGCGTCATACACTTCCTTAGCGCCTTTTTGCACGCGTTCAAGAATATCTTCATCCGTGATATTGGCATCGTCTTTCAGAATTTGCGTCAGCGACAAATCCAGCGCCCATTCATCACGCAAGACAGCTTCAAGGCCAGGGATATTCCACTGCTCTTCGACTGATTCTGCCGGTACATATTCACGTACGATATCTTCGAACATGCCATGACGCAGCGAAGAAATCAGTTCTGCCATGTCCTGCGCTTCCAGCAATTCATTACGCTGCTGGTAGATCACTTTACGCTGGTCATTGGCGACGTCATCGTATTCCAGCAATTGCTTACGAATATCAAAGTTACGTGCTTCGACCTTGCGCTGCGCAGATTCTATCGAGCGGGAAACGATGCCTGCTTCGATAGGTTCGCCTTCAGGCATTTTCAGCCTGTCCATAATGGCACGGACACGGTCACCGGCAAAAATACGCAGCAAAGTATCATCGAGTGACAGATAGAAACGGGAAGAACCCGGATCACCCTGACGACCAGAACGGCCACGCAATTGATTATCAACGCGGCGGGATTCATGACGCTCAGTACCGACGATATGCAAACCACCGGCATTGACAACAGCCTCATGCAGGGATTGCCATTCATCGCGCAGTTTTTGCGATTGCGTCTGCTTGTCTGCGTCAGACAAAGCAGCATTGGCTTCTATCATTTGCACTTGCTTGGCGACATTACCACCGAGCACGATATCCGTACCACGGCCCGCCATATTGGTAGCAATGGTGATGGCTTTTGGACGACCAGCCTGGGCAATGATTTCCGCTTCGCGGGCATGCTGTTTGGCGTTCAAGACATTGTGCGGCAAACTGGCCTTGGTCAGTATGTCGGACAAGAGTTCAGAATTTTCAATCGAGGTCGTACCCACCAACACCGGCTGGCCACGTTCGTAGCAATCCTGGATATCAATCAGCATGGCATTGTATTTTTCTTGCGCAGACTTATAAACCTGATCTTGCCTGTCCTTACGCTGAGAAGGACGGTTGGGTGGAATGACCACGGTTTCCAGACCGTAGATTTCCTGGAATTCATAAGCCTCAGTATCCGCCGTACCTGTCATGCCTGACAGCTTGGCATACATACGGAAATAATTCTGGAAAGTGATCGATGCCAGTGTCTGGTTTTCGTTCTGGATGCGCACACCTTCTTTGGCTTCAACAGCCTGGTGCAAACCATCAGACCAGCGACGACCTGTCATCATGCGGCCAGTGAATTCATCAACGATGACGATTTCACCCTCTTGCACGACATAGTGCTGATCTTTGAAATACAGAGCGTGCGCGCGCAATGCCGCATACAGGTGATGGATCAGCGTGATGTTAGCCGCGTCATACAGGGAAGCGCCTTCAGGCAGCAATCCCATTTGCGTGAGTATGTTTTCTGCCTTGTCATGGCCCGCTTCAGTCAGCAAGACCTGATGGGCTTTTTCGTCCTTGGTGTAATCACCATGTACTTCAATCTTGCCTTTGCCATCCGGTGTTTCTTCACCGATTTGCAGAGTCAGCAGTTTTGGTACTTCATTAATTTTGTAATACAGCTCGGTGTGATTTTCAGCCTGACCGGAAATGATCAAAGGCGTACGGGCTTCATCGATAAGAATCGAGTCAACTTCATCGACGACGGCAAAATTCAAGCTGCGTTGTACACGGTCTTTGGCTTCATAAACCATGTTATCGCGCAGATAATCGAAACCATATTCGTTATTCGTGCCGTAAGTGATGTCAGAGCCATAGGCTGCCTGCTTGGCGTCGTGATCAAGCTGCGACAGATTGATACCGGTAGTCAGACCCAGCCAGCCATACAATTGGCCCATCCATTCAGCGTCGCGCTGTGCCAGGTAATCATTCACGGTAACAACGTGCACGCCCTTGCCTGACAAGGCATTCAGGTAAATTGGCAGGGTCGCCATCAGGGTTTTACCCTCGCCCGTGCCCATTTCAGCAATTTTGCCGTAATGCAAAACCATGCCGCCTATCATCTGCACGTCAAAGTGACGCATTTTCAGGACGCGTTTGCTAGCCTCGCGACAGACTGCGAAGGCTTCCGGGAGGATGGCATCAAGTGTCTCTCCGTTCGCAACACGTGCTTTGAACTCTGCAGTCTTGGCTTGCAAAGCCTCGTCCGACAAGGCTTCCAGCTTGGGTTCCAATGCGTTGATCTCACGCACCGTCTTTTGGTATTGCTTCAAAAGCCGCTGATTGCGGCTGCCGAATATCTTGGTCAGGAATGACATGCTATGAACGGAAAGTTAAATTCTTGAAAAAATTGTTGGAATAGTGCTTAATTTGACAACAACATTAGGATAACCTGTGATTTTACCATGTGACACTCAATTAACCAGTAAATGCGCAATTCTCCTGCCAACTAAGCAAGAAAATAGATTTTTTAGCAATTACCAGGCGAGCTCCTGGCAAACAATTCCCAGACATGCGCTAGCAGTTGGTGACTGAATCGGCAATCTCAATAGGACTTACACAAAATTGCCTCAGCAAGGGCTATCGCTTTAGGAAACCGCCCTTGCAGGGGCGGTTCGTTACGTCGGCAGACAACGTGTTGTCTGAAACCCCAACTACACCGACAGCGACGACGGCAGTACAAATAGTACGACTAGGAGCTGCAACGTAGCTGGGGCAATTTTTCGTATGTCCTACTTCTGGTTCACGGCGGCAAGATTGGCCTGATTAGCCCCTGCAGACAGGAATTTATGAGGATTTTGCGGCACGCCTTTGACATGCACTTCAAAGTGCAAATGCGAACCAGTGGACCGGCCTGTAGAACCAATGTCAGCAATATGCTGGCCACGCTTCACAATATCGCCGAGCTTGACGTAGATTTTGGAGGAATGGGCATAACGGGTCATGATTTCACCACCATGATCGATTTCCACCATATTGCCAAATTGCGGGTGGTATTCTGCCGCCACCACCACACCACCAGCAGCTGCGACGATAGGTGTACCGCTGGGGCTGGAAAAATCGATGCCTTCATGAAAAGCACTGCGGCCAGAGAATGGGTCTAGTCGCCAGCCAAAGCCGGATGCATTATAAGCAACGTTAACTGGCTGGATAGTGGGCAAGAGCTTGGATTGCACCTTGAAGCCCATGAGCTTGGTTTCCACCACATTCATATAATCTGAACGGTGTTCTATATCCACCGACATGGCCGCCAGCGCGGCCTGGAACTCAGCCAGATTCAATTCCTGCGCTGGCTGGGTAGATACTTCAGGGCCACCACGTCCTGGCATTTCCTTGAAATTGAATTCCTCTGGCTTGACACCCGCCAGACCCTGCACCCTTTCACCAAGTGCGTCCAGGCGTATCAGTTGTGCCTGCATTTCGCCTAGTTTGGCCGCCATGGCGGCCAGGTTTTCTTTCATATACTTATCTTTATTGCCAACATTGCCATTATCACTGGCAACTACCGGTACCAGGTCGCGCAAAAGCGGCAAGTCAGCACTGGCCAACTTCAAGGTCAACGCAGCCATCAGTGCTGCACAGAAAGTAGTAACGAGCAGAAATGCAAATAAACCAAGAATCACGTGACGGGAAGACAAAGTCACTGACTTTGCCTGGGTAAAACGGGAGTGCATCAAAATGATTTGCATCAATATGCTCCTCTGAAAACGATGGATGACCTATAGCTCCTTGTGAGAGCTGGCCTGTCCTGTTTGTGGTAAGGTATTGCGCATGTCAACATTCTCACGCCCTACCTATCCGATTAACATTAAACGCGGTCGCAAAGTGCCTGGTGCCAGCGAAGCCGGTGACTTTTTGCGCAGTAATGAGAGAATCTCCCAACTGCTACCCACAGTGCAGCGCAATTTGAAGCTGCAAAAAGACTGTGGGTCCATACTGCCGCCGATATTTGCCTCTTGTGAGGTTATGCAAGTAACGGAGGGACAGTTGACGCTTTCCGCGCCGAATGCCGCACTGGCGACCAAATTGAAACAACAATGCCCGAAACTGCAAGCATTTTTGCAAGAACGGGGATGGCAGATTAACGCAATCCGGATTAAAGTACAAGTCAGGCGTGTCGTGGAGAAACCTGTTGCCGTAAAGCAAATAGCTTTTTCAGGCAAGGCTTTGCAGGCTTTTGGGCAGTTGGAACATGCGCTGGAAGATACGCCACAGAATGCAGGTTTACGTGCCGCACTAGGGCGTTTGATACAGCGCCATCGCTCTGAAAGCTGAATCAGTTGAGGCAGATAAGCTAAAACTCATAGTATCAAGCGAGCGCCCACTCCCTGTCTACTTGCGTGGCATAAGTCGGTGGTGCCAAGTCCATATCATCAAAGCTAACAATTTCATAAGCATCTGGCTGGGCCAACAAGGCACGCAGTAACTGATTATTCAAGCCATGACCAGACTTGTGGGCAGTATAACTGGCGAGGAAAGGATGGCCTATCAGGTATAAATCACCAATCGCATCCAGGATTTTGTGGCGCACAAACTCATCATCAAAACGCAGGCCATCTGAATTCAGGATGCGGTATTCATCCATGACAATCGCGTTTTCCATGGAACCACCACGCGCCAGCCCTATGCCCCTGAGCATTTCCACATCCTGCATGAAACCGAAAGTCCGTGCTCTGGCAACATCTTGCACAAAGGTGGCGCTGGCAAAATCAACCTCTGCCGTTTGCACCGTACCATCGACTGCCGGATGATTGAACTCAATAAAGAAATGCAGTTTGAAACCATTGAAAGGTTCCAGCCTCGCCCACTTTTCAGATTTGCCCGTACCTTCGCGAATTTCTACTGGTTTCAAAACGCGGATAAATTTCTTGGCCGCGTCTTGTTCCTGCATGCCAGCCTGCTGCAATAAATAGACGAAAGATGAAGCTGAACCGTCCATGATGGGGATTTCTTCTGCGCTGACGTCAATGTACAGATTGTCAATTCCCAGACCTGCGCAGGCAGACAGCAAATGTTCCACCGTCGATACCTTGCCATGCTCATTCGACAAGGTCGACGCCATGCGGGTGTCGCCCACGCCCAGCGCCTGGGCAGGCAAAACCACGGGAGGGTTCAAGTCAGTACGCGTGAAGATAATGCCGGTATCTACCGGTGCCGGGCGCATGACGAGTTCAACCTTGGTGCCAGAATGCAGACCGACGCCAACGGTTTTCACGACTTGTTTGATGGTTCTTTGCTTTAACATCGCGCTATTATAGCGTTTCAGGCAATTTCCCATGCAGGAGTGAGAAAAATTAGCCGTTTCACATATTAAAAATGAATACAAAAACAACAATTCAAATTCGCCGCGCAACCGTCACTGATCTGGATGCCATGTGCGACCTCGCTGATCAGATCAATGCCCTGCATCATGCTGCTGCACCCAGGATTTTTGTGCGAAAACCGAATCGTGAACTTGACCGCCAGTTCTGGCACGGCACGTTTGAAAACCCGGTCGGCTGTGCATTGCTGGCCTGCGAGAGAGAGCAAGTTCTGGGTTTTATCACCATGAGCTGGCATGAAAACACCACGATCCCCTTCTTGTACCGGCGCCGTATCTGCCGCATAGGGACTATCGTGGTATCTGATGCGCATCAGAAGCGAGGAATAGGAAAATTATTGATGGATGGCGCGACTAACTGGGCACGTCAGCATGACGCAGTGGAAATCAGGCTGGAAGTATTCGACTTCAACCGCAATGCCATGGATTTTTATAGCGACCAGGGTTATGGTGTGCAATCGCATATCATGAGCAAGTCGCTTGAATAAAATATCGTATAGAAAAAAATGGCGCTCAGTTCAAAAACTGCGCGCCATTTTTTATGCGAGTCAGAAGACCTGATTAGCCCAGTTGTGCCAACAGTGTTTCTGCGTTCGACACTTCAAACTTACCGCCTTCTTCGATATTCAGTTGCTTGACGACACCGTCAACCGCCAGCAAGGAATAGCGCTGGGAGCGTGTGCCCATGCCGAATTTGCTAAAATCTGCATCCAGGCCCAGCGCCTTGCTGAAATCTGCATTGCCGTCAGCCATCATGCGCACGATACCTGTGGATTTTTGATCACGGCCCCATGCGCCCATGACGAATGCGTCATTCACAGAAACACACCAGATTTCATCAACGCCTTTGGCTTTCAAATCTGCTGCCAATGCAACATAGCCAGGCACATGCTTGGCTGAGCAAGTTGGCGTGTACGCGCCAGGCAGGCCAAAAATCGCAATTGTTTTACCTTTGGTCAGGTCTGCGACTTTGAACGTATTTGGTCCGAGTGAACATCCTTCTGATTCCACTTCAATAAATTCTGCCAGGCTGCCTTCAGGCAGGGTATCGCCAATCTTGATTGTCATTTTATGCTCCCTAGATAAGTATTCGGATATTCATTGCCTTGCTGCATGCTGCCTCCGCAAAAAGCAGGAAGTTTGAGCCATATCAACACCGACAGTGAAGGACGCAAGTATGCCTGAGCTAGAATTTTCTTGCAGAAGTTAAAGGAAAGACCTCTCAACACAGAGACACAGAGGAAGGAAAGTCTGCTTGCACTTAGTTACGCAGGCGCGTGGCATGCCACACGAGTTCCCTGCTACACCACAGAGAAAGACAAGAGAAAACCATCTTGCGACCTTATGCAGTTTCTCATCATTTTTTCGTTAGATTTTTTCGGTCATCTACTTTTGCATGGAAAAAATTTTCGACTTCTCCTGTTTCCTTTATGGTGTAACAGGAAATTTAAGTACTTACCTTGAAAAGAAGTGTTTCAAGTTCCTTCCCCTTCAAGGGGAGCTTTGTGGGAATTCGCAAAGCGTAGCTTTGTGCCACAAATTTCTAAGCTGCTTGCAAGCAGCGCGGTGGAATGGCAGGGATGGGGATGGGTTTCTTTAGCAAATTCATTTACTGTCAATTGACCGAAACCCATCCCCACCCTAACCCTCCCCTTGAAAGGGAGGGGATATGCAAGTCATTTTCTGTCACGCCTTATTCCGGACACTCGTGTGCAATTCTTGAGATTTACAATAAAAAACGCCAGCCTCTTTCGAAGCTGGCGTTCTGCAGAAAAGCCAGATAAATCAGTCAGCCTGTTTGCGCAGGAAAGCTGGGATATCGTAAGTTTCCATGCCATTTTTTTCCAGGGCACGTACTGTCTCTGACGCAGATTCACGACGCCATACTGCAGGTTTGCTCAAGCCATCAAAGCCTGCTGAACCAGTTGCAGCACCAGTGCTGATGGTGGCAGATGTCATGACAGGGCTGGCCATCACTGTTTCATTGTGCGTACCGGTACGCAGCATTGGTGTTTGCACCAGCTGTATATTTTTCTTGCCACGACCAAGACCAGTTGCGACTACTGTTACACGGATATCGTCGCCCATGTTGTCGTCGTAAGCGATACCCTGGGCAATCGATGCATCCGGTGCAGCAAAAGCGCGCACTGTAGACATGACTTCCTTGATCTCTTTACCTTTCAGACCACGGCTGGCAGTAACATTCACCAACACGCCACGAGCACCGGACAAATCGATACCGTCCAGCAGTGGTGACGCAACTGCCTGTTCAGCGGCGATACGTGCACGGTCAACACCAGAAGCTGTTGCCGTACCCATCATGGCCTTGCCTTGTTCACCCATGATGGTTTTCACGTCATTGAAGTCGACGTTGATATGGCCAGGCACATTGATGATCTCGGCAATACCGGCGACGGCATTGTTCAGGACATCATCTGCATGTTGCAGCCATTCGATCATGCTGTCGTCTTCATAAATCTCTTCGAGTTTTTCGTTGAGAATGATGATCAGTGAATCGACATGTTGGGACAAAGCTTCCAGACCTTCGTCGGCGATGTCCATGCATTTCTGACCTTCGTAAGAAAATGGTTTGGAAACCACCGCAACCGTCAATGCACCTAATTCTTTGGCGACTTGCGCAACTACCGGAGCAGCACCTGTACCTGTACCACCGCCCATACCTGCAGCGATAAATACCATGTGCGCGCCGCGCAATGCATCTTCAATACGGGCACGGGATTCTTCCGCCAGCTTGCGGCCGACTTCCGGTTTCATGCCTGCACCCAGACCAGTCTCGCCGATCTGTATCACATTGTTTGCTTTAGACTGCAACAGTGCTTGCGCATCTGTGTTTGCTGCTATGAACTCAACGCCGGACACGCCTTTGTTGATCATGTGCTGAACCGCATTGCCGCCTGCGCCACCTACGCCGACAACCTTGATTACGGTGCCTTGTGTGGCGTTATCAACCATATCGAACTCCATCATGACTCCTCCAGGTAGGCAGTTATCAGTCGCTAGGCATCACCGGGGTGTGACGACTAGCGACTAATAACTGTATATCGAACTATTATAAAATGACTACACTAATTTAGATACAAAATACAAGCTAAAAATTCCCTAAAAACCACTCTTTCATGCGTTGCCAGACCGCTTTGGCTGAACCTTCTTGCCGAGTGACCAGATGACCGCGCAAATACTGCTTCTTCGCTTCCAACAACAACCCCAAAACTGTGGCGTAACGCAGGCTGCGCACGACATCTGCCAACTGCCCGCTGTACGCCGGCATACCTAATCTGGTCGGCTTCAAAAAGATGTCTTCTGCCATCTCAACCATGCCCGGCATGGCAGCAGAACCACCTGTCAAAACGATGCCGGATGACAGCACATCTTCATAGCCGGATTCGCGCACCACCTGGTGCACCAGCGCAAACAATTCTTCTACGCGCGGCTCGATAACAGCCGCCAAAGCCTGACGTGATAATGAACGCGGTCCGCGGTCACCCAGACCTGGCACTTCCAGCGTGTCGGACGGGTCAGCCAATACCTGCTTGGCGACACCAAAACGCACCTTGATTTCTTCTGCTTCTGAGGTCGGCGTGCGCAAAGCCATGGCGATATCATTGGTGATCTGGTCACCGGCAATCGGGATCACTGCGGTATGACGTATAGCGCCTTCGCTGAATACTGCCACATCAGTCGTGCCGCCACCGATATCGATCAACACGACGCCCAGTTCTTTTTCATCCTTGGTCAGCACTGCTTCAGCCGAAGCCATCGGTTGCAAGATGAGGTCAGACACTTCCAGGCCACAACGGCGCACACACTTGACGATGTTCTGAACGGCAGACACAGCACCTGTGACGATATGCACTTTGACTTCGAGGCGTATGCCGCTCATGCCTATCGGTTCGCGCACATCATCCTGGCTATCGACGATAAATTCTTGCGGCAAGGTATGCAGCAATTGCTGGTCGGTCGGGATATTGACGGCCTTGGCAGTTTCTATCACGCGCGAAACATCGGCCGCGGTGACTTCTTTATCCTTGATCGCCACCATGCCGCTGGAATTAAAGCTGCGGATATGGCTGCCGGCGATGCCGGTGTACACATTGCGTATCTTGCAGTCAGCCATCAACTCGGCTTCTTCCAAAGCGCGCTGTATGGATTCGACGGTCGCCTCGATATTGACGACGACACCTTTTTTCAGCCCTTTGGATTCATGCTGTCCCAAACCGATGACTTCATGCCTGCCGTCAGGCATGACTTCTGCCACGACCGCCACAATTTTTGAGGTGCCGATATCGAGACCAACGATCAGATTTTTAGCGTCTTTTGTCATGTCTTTCCACTTGCTTTTGTTTGCTTTTTTGATCCGAGATTACTGTGACTCGATTTGAGCGCCAGGCCATTCGGATAACGCATGTCCACACTTTCAATACTGTCCTGCAAACTGGCCAGCAGTTGCGGGTAAACTGTCATCAATTTATCCACCCTGCTCTTGAGCGTTGTTGCATCCTGCACCCTGCCCAATTGCACCTGCATGCCATTATTCAACTTCAGACTCCAGGCGTAACGACTGGAATAATTCACTTCATCCGGTGCCAGGTTGATCTTGGCAAACCAGTTTTTAAATTCCATATACTGCGCGAGCACTTCTTTTTCACTGCCCTCTGGCCCACTCAGGGTAATCAGATCTGCATCATCCTCGGCCTCTGCCAGGTTGGCGGTGAACACATCGCCCTTGGCAGAAATCAATTGCCCGTTTTCACCCCAGGTACCCAGCGCAACATGTTCTTCCAAAGTGACGATGAGCTTGTTGGGCCATTCTCTTTGCACACTGGCCTTGCGCACCCAGGGTACTGCTTCAAATGCTGTCCGCACTGCATCGAGATTCGCGGTAAAAAAATTTCCCCTGATCTTGGGTAAAGCCGTGTTCCTGATCGTCAGTGAGTTCACATGTCGCAAACCTGTCCCATCTGTTGTACTACTAGCCTCTACCCGAATTACGCGCAAAGTAAAAAACGGCCTTTGTATTACCCACCACACACCGGACAACACCAGGATGAACAGCACCAGCCCAAACAGGGCATTCGCGGTATTGTTCATCAGCTTGCTGTCATGCCACATTTTTTACTCTTACTCGTTTACTTTTTTTGTTCAGATTTAATTTTCAAACTTGCCGTCTTCAAAATTTCCACACATAAGTCTTCATAACTGATGCCTACTGCCTTGGCTGCCATGGGTACCAGCGAATGCCCGGTCATGCCTGGGGAAGTATTAATCTCCAGCAAAAATGGCTTGTTATCAGACTTGCGCAACAAGACATCAACCCTGGCCCAGCCTTCGCAATCCAATGCGCGGTAGGCATCAACAGCCATCTTGCGGATGGCATCGGTCAGATCCTGCTCCAGCACTGCCGGGCAAATGTACTGTGTGTCGTCAGTAAAATACTTGTTCTGGTAATCGTAGTTACCATCAGGTGCAACGATTTCGGTAATAGGCAAGGCATACGCCTGCTCTCCCTTGCCCAAAATCGCCACGGTCAGTTCACGGCCTTCGACAAATTCTTCTGCCAGCACGACTTCATCAAACTGGGCCGCCAGCGCATAGGCCTCCTGCATGTCGGAATAACCCACGACCTTGGTAATGCCAATGGTAGAACCTTCATGTGGCGGCTTGATGATAAGTGGCAAACCCAATTCATCCGGTACTCGGCGCAATTCAGTCTGTCCTGTCAATACGGCATAAGCAGGAGTGCTCAGGCCATAGGTTTGCCAGATGCGCTTGGTAAAAATCTTGTCCATGGCAATTGCCGATGCCATCACGCCGCTGCCGGTATAAGGAATATTCAACTGCTCCAGCACACCTTGCAGGCTGCCATCCTCACCATAGCGGCCATGCAGAGCGATGAAGACGCGGTCAAACTTTTCTGCTGCCAGTTCGGCGATACTGCGTTCTGCCGTGTCGAAAGCATGGGCATCGATGCCCTTGCTCAGCAAAGCTTGCAGTACGCCAGTACCGGACATGATGGAGATTTCACGTTCAGCCGAACGTCCGCCAAACAGCACACCAACTTTGCCCAGAGATTTCAAATTCAATTCGCTCATGATGATCTGATCACTTGTTTTCTACATTTACACTGACTGCGCCAGTTTTGCCGGCACAGCATTGATGGAACCTGCCCCCATGACGATGACCACATCGCCGCCTTTCAATACCCGTAAAATACTGTTGGGCATTTCCAAAATATCTTCAACAAATACCGGCTCCACCTTGCCCATGACGCGCAAGGCGCGGGACAGGGAACGACCATCGGCCGCCAGTATCGGTGCCTCACCTGCGGCATACACTTCTGCCAGCACAACCGCATCTGCATCAGAAATCACGCGCACGAAATCTTCAAACAAATCGCGGGTACGGGTATAACGGTGCGGCTGGAAAGCCAGCACCAGCCTGCGGCCTGGATATGCGCCACGTGCTGCTGCCAGAGTCGCCGCCATTTCCACAGGATGATGACCGTAGTCATCAACCAGGGCAAAAGAACCACCATTTTCCAGAGCGATTTCGCCGTAACGGGTAAAGCGACGACCTACGCCATTGAATTCGCTCAGGGCTTTTTGCGTTGCCTCATCGCTGACACCTACTTCGCGCGCAATCGCAATCGCGGCGCAGGCGTTTTGTACATTGTGCATGCCAGGCTGGTTCAGGCTGACTTGCATATTCTCATAACCATCTTGCACTACGGTGAAATGCATCTTGCCATTGGCAGCCGTGGCATCAACTGCACGTACATCGGCATCTGCATGAAAGCCATAAGTGACGATGGGTTTGGACACAAAAGGCATGATTTCACGCACATTCGCATCATCCAGGCACAAAACTGCAACACCGTAGAATGGCAGGCGCTGGGTAAATTCGATGAAAGCCTGTTTCAGGCGGGCGAAGTCATGGCCATAGGTCTCCATATGGTCGGCATCGATATTGGTGATGACTTCGATGACCGGCAAGAGATTGAGGAAAGAAGCATCTGACTCGTCGGCTTCTGCCACGATGAAATCACCACTGCCCAGTTTGGCATTGGCACCGGCACTATTGAGCAAACCGCCTATAACAAAAGTCGGGTCCAGGCCTCCCTGCGCCAGGACGCTGGCGACCAGGCTGGTGGTCGTGGTCTTGCCATGGGTACCAGCAATCGCGATGCCGCTTTTCAAACGCATGAGTTCGGCCAGCATCATTGCACGTGGCACGATGGGAATATGTTTAGCGCGAGCAGCGATGACTTCAGGGTTATCGCCCTTGACTGCAGTCGACGTCACTACGGCATCTGCACCGGCAATGTTTTCTGCCGCATGACCCAGCATGACATTGGCACCCAGTTGCGCCAGACGTTTTGAGGCAGCATTGCTGCCAAGGTCAGAGCCAGAGATGGTATAACCAAGGTTCAACAAGACTTCGGCAATACCACTCATGCCCGAGCCGCCTATGCCTACAAAATGGATGTGTTTGACTTTGTGTTTCATGCTAATGCTTCCAGAATATGGGCGATGTTGGCACTGGCTTCGCGCTGCCCCAGAGCGTAGGCTGTTTCTGCCATCGCCAGGCATTGCGCTCTGTCCAGTACTTTTAATTTCTCTGCCAGCAAGGCTGGGCTTAATTCAGATTGTGGAAAATGGATGGCGGCTTTTTGCCCTGCCATCCAGATGGCGTTTTCTTTTTGGTGTGAAGTACTCGATGCCATGAAAGGCACGAGTATGCTGGCCACCCCGGCAGCAGTTAATTCAGATACAGTAATCGCACCGGCACGGCAAATCACCAGATCAGCCTGTGCATAGCGACGTGGCATGTCGTCAATAAAATCCAGCACTTCTGCCTGCACACCTGCCTGCGCATAACTCTGGCGCAAAGCTTCTATATGTGTTTTACCAGACTGATGTGTAATCAGCGGACGCAGGGCTTCTGGCAACAAGGCCACTGCCTGCGGTACAGCATCATTCAATACTTTGGCACCCAGACTGCCACCCACCACCAGTATGCGCAAAGGGCCTGTGCGATTTCCATAACGTGCTGCTGGCGCGGGCAATTCGCAAATTTCTTTGCGTATCGGATTGCCGATGACAGTAGTTTTGTTATCCGCAGTTACCGTTACCGATGGCAGGCCAAACAATAATTTGCTGGCGAAAGGACGCAAAGCCTTGTTCGACAATAACAATGCCGCATCCGCATTCATCAAGACCACCGGTTTGCCACGCAAGGCAGCCATCATGCCGCCAGGCACGGTCACATAACCACCCATGCCCAGGACCACATCTGGCTGACGGCGACCGATAATGCTAAAGCAGCTAAAGAAACTCTTGACCAGCTTGAAAGCACCGCTGACCGTATGCGATAAACCCTTGCCACGCAAGCCAGAGAAATCAATATTGTCCATGGCGATATTGTGTCTGGGGACGATCTGCCCTTCCATGCCTGTCTGCGTGCCCAGCCAGCTGACTTGCCAGCCGCGTTCGCGCATGATGTCTGCTATCGCCAGGCCGGGGAAGATATGCCCACCGGTACCCGCTGCCATGATCAGCAATTTTTTTGGCATTTTTTGAACAGACTGGCTCATGCGCGGCCTCCACGCATCAATACGCGGTTTTCATAATCGACACGCAACAATATCGCCAGACCCACACAATTAATCATGACACCAGAACCACCGTAACTCATCAAAGGCAGAGTCAAACCCTTGGTTGGCAACAAGCCCAGGTTAACCCCCATATTAATAAACGCCTGCACACCTATCCAGATACCGATACCCTTGGCCAGCAAGCCGGCAAAGGTTTGATCCAGCGCTATCGCCTGCCTGCCAATTTCGAAAGCACGTTTCAGCAGCCAGTAAAATAAAAGTACAACCACCATGACACCAACGAAGCCCAGCTCTTCTCCGATGACAGCCAGCAAAAAATCTGTGTGTGCTTCTGGCAGGTAATGCAGTTTTTGTACGCTGGCACCCAGCCCCACGCCAAATAATTCCCCACGGCCAAATGCGATCAGTGAATGAGTCAACTGGTAAGCCTTACCCAGCGCATGATCTTCTTCAAATGGGCTAAGGTAGGCAAAAATACGCTCACGCCGCCACGGTGACAGCAAAATCACTGAAGTAAAGATACCAATCAGGGTTGCAGCAATACCACCAAACCAGACGCCATTGATACCGCCCAAAAACAGGATGCCCATGGCGATGCAAACGATGACACCAAATGCGCCCAAGTCAGGTTCCAGCAATAACAGCAAGCCCACGATACCAACCGCCGCCAGCATAGGTACGAAACCCTTGGTCAGTTTGTGCATGTATTCCTGCTTGCGCACGGTATAGTCAGCCGCATACAAGACCATGAACAACTTCATCAATTCGGATGGCTGCAAATTCAATACCTTGAAAGACAACCAGCGTTTGGCACCATTGACGCCTTTACCCAGGCCCGGTATCAATACAGCCACCAGCAACACCAGGGTCGCAACAAATAAATAAGGCGCATATTTTTGCCAGATCGCAATCGGGACACGGAACACCAAAGCACTGGCAATCAAGGCCACTACGACGAAGATCGCCTGGCGCACAAGGAAATGCGAATTCTTGTAATTGGCATACTTGGGCGAATCCGGCAAAGAGATAGAAGCCGAATACACCATCACCATGCCAAACAGCATCAGGATAATTGTCACCCACACCAAAGGCTGGTCATAGTCCATCATCTTGGACCTGCTGACCAGGTTGGTACTCGCTGGCGGCGTGCCAAACGGAGACCATCTTTGCAATGGGAGCAAGAGCTGACGCATCAGCAAACCTCCCCACGTGCCAGTGCGATTTCGCGCACGGCATCCACAAACACCTGGGCGCGATGGGCATAATTGCGGAACATGTCCAGGCTGGCGCAAGCTGGCGAGAGCAAAACGATGTCGCCATCTGCCGCAATTTCAGCTGCGGTCTGCACTGCCGTTTCCAGCGTCGCGACATCGTGTACAGAAACACCCGTAACCGCCAATGCCTGCTGCAATTCTTCTTTGGCTTTGCCTATCAGAATGACAGCCTTGGTATAACGTTCTACCGGATCAGCAAGAGGAGAAAAATCCTGCCCTTTGCCCTCACCACCGGCTATCAAAATAATCCGCTTGTGCAATGCATCGGACTGTTGGCCCAGCCCTTTCAAAGCTGCGACTGTCGCACCGACATTAGTGCCCTTGCTGTCATCGATATAATCAACACCCGCTATATTGGCAACCTGCTCTACCCTGTGCGGTTCGCCTTTGTAATCACGCAAGCCATGCAGCAAGGGAGCGAATGACAAACCTATGCCGCGGCACAAGGCTAAAGCTGCCAGGGCATTCGCGGCATTGTGCTGACCACGGATTTGTAGAGCATCGGTAGGCATCAGGCGGCTGACGATTACCGGCATTTCTTCCACTTCTTTTTTCTTGCGACGGCTATTTGTCGCGACCGGTGCATCTTCTGCCGGATTTGCTACTGCCAGCCAGCCCATGCCGTGTTCATTCAGCAAACCCAGATCAGCCAGATGCTTGGGAGCATCGATACCAAAGCTGACGGCATTGCCAAGTGGCTTTGCCATGGACATGACGAGCGCATCGTCACGGTTCAAGACCTGCAAAGTCTGTTCGCCAAAAATCTTTGCCTTGTCAGCGCAATAAGCTTGCAGGCTGCCATGCCAGTCCAGATGATCCTGTGTGATATTCAATACTGTCGCCACATCTGCTTGCAGACTATGCGTAGTGTGCAACTGGAAGCTGGACAACTCCAGTACCCAGACCTGCGGCAAACTGTCTTGCTCCAAACATACACGCAAGACATCAAGTACAGCCGGGCTGATATTGCCGGCGACTTTTACCGTCAGGCCAGCACGCTCCACCAGTAAACCAACCAGGCTGGTGACCGTAGTTTTGCCATTGGTGCCAGTGATGGCGATGACTTTGGGCTGATATTCGCGCTCAGTTTTCAATGTCAAAAGTGCCTGGGCAAATAATTCTATCTCGCCCCAGACCAAGATATTTTTTTCAGTTGCTACTGGTAACAACTCCTGCAATTCACGCAGAGGCGACAAACCGGGGCTGACTGTCACCAACTCAACATCATCGAGCAAGGCTGGGCTGAAAGTACCACCAATAAACTCAACCTGATCTGACAAAGCCTGCAATTGCGGCAACCTGTCCGGTGCTACACGGGTGTCGGCAACACGCAGGTGCGCACCGGCGCGCAGCAGCCATTGCGCCATCGCCAGCCCGGTTTCACCCAAGCCCAGAACCAGTACATGTTTACCCGAAAAATCCATATCTGCTATTTCTATCCAACAAAACAAACATCAAACTACTTATTCACTTTTTTAACGCAACTTCAGGGAAGACAAACCTATCAAGACCAACAACATGGTGATGATCCAGAAACGCACGACAACCTGGGTTTCTTTCCAGCCTTTTTTCTCAAAGTGGTGATGCAAAGGTGCCATCAACAACAGGCGGCGGCCTTCGCCATATTTTCTCTTGGTGTACTTGAAGTAACTGACTTGCAGCATGACGGACAAAGTCTCGGCCACAAAAATACCACCCATGATGAACAACACGATTTCTTGCCTGACAATCACAGCCACTGTACCCAGCGCGCCACCGAGTGCCAGTGCACCGACGTCACCCATGAATACTTGCGCAGGATGGGCATTGAACCAGAGGAAAGCCAGACCAGCACCCGCCATCGCACCACAGAAAATCAGCAATTCACCAGCACCTGGAATATGCGGTATCAACAGATATTTGGCATAGCCCACATTACCCGTCAGGTAAGCAAACAGACCCAGGGCAGAACCCACCATGATGGTAGGCATGATGGCCAGGCCATCCAGACCATCAGTAAAATTCACGGCATTGCTGGTACCGACGATGACACAATACGTTAACGCAATAAAACCCCAGACACCGAGGGGGTAGCTGACCGTTTTAAAGAAAGGCACGATCAGATCTGCTTTGGGTGGTAAATCCATATTGAAGCCGGACTGCACCCAGGCAATAAACAATTCCAGCACTTTCGAATTACTTGGTGCGGAGACTGAAAACGCCAGGTAAAAAGCGGCGATCAAACCGATCAGCGATTGCCAGAAATATTTTTCCCTGGAACGCATGCCCTCAGGGTCTTTATGAACCACCTTGCGATAATCATCGACCCAGCCGACTGCGCCATAACCCAGGGTGACTATCATCACGACCCAGATAAAACGGTTACTCAAATCGCCCCACAACAAAGTAGAGATACCAATCGAAATCAAGACCAACACACCACCCATGGTGGGTGTACCTGATTTGACCAGATGTGTTTCCATGCCATAGCTGCGCACAGCCTGGCCTACCTTGAGCCTGGTCAGCATGCGGATAACGGCTGGACCAGCAAAAATACCGATGGAGATGGCCGTCATCGTGGCAAATACTGCGCGGAAGGTAATAAACCCGAATACGCGCAGCCAGCCTATATCCTGCTTTAACATTTCAGCCAACCAGAGCAACATACTAATGATTCCCTATTATTTTTTGTTGTAATGTGTTTTTGTCTGCTTCATCTGCTGCCAACAGATGAGCAACGACTCTTTCCATTTTCATGAAACGTGAGCCTTTCACCAGCACTATCGAGTCAGCCGCAGTTTGTGCATCAAGGTTCTGGCACAAGTTTTCCAGGCTGGCGAAATGCTGCGCGCCGACGCCATATCCTTGCGCAGCATGGGCAACCAACTCACCCAGCAAGAGCAGTTTTTTAATTCCACGCTGCTGTGCATATTCACCAATTTCATGATGGAATTGCGCGCCGTTTTCACCAACCTCACCCATGTCGCCTAGCACCAGCGCAGTGTCACCGCCAATTTGTGCCAGTACATCAATGGCGGCACGTACTGAATCAGGATTGGCGTTATAGCTATCATCAATCACAGTGGCACCTGATTTGGCTTGCTTGCGTTGCAGGCGACCATTCACAGGCGCGAAATTTTCCAGGCCGGAAACTATGGCTTCTTTGCTGACACCCGTCGCATGACAGCAAGCTGCAGCGGCAAGTGCATTCAATACATTGTGCTGGCCTGCTGCATTCAGACGCACTGACAAGACCTGTCCTGCCAGATTGATTTGCAAATCACTACCAAACACGCTGGGCAGGTAAGTGGCATGCACATCTGCATCGGCTGTCAAACCAAAAGTCAGGGTTTTACGCTGACCGCGTTCAGACGCAAAGGATTGCCATAAGGCTGTGTAAGGATCATTGGCTGGGAATACAGCCACGCCATCATCTGGCAGGCACTGTATCGCCACACCATTTTCACGCGCGACAGCTTCCACACTTTGCATGAATTCCTGATGCTCACGCTGGGCATTATTGACCAGTGCCACAGTAGGCATGGCAGCAGATGCCAGCAAAGCGATTTCGCCAGGATGGTTCATGCCCATTTCTATGACGGCTGCCTTGTGCCCTGCATGCAATTGCATGATGGTCAGAGGGACACCGATTTCATTATTCAAATTACCGGCAGTCGCCAGACGGCCATCTGCACCAAAGGCAGCAGCCAATATCGAGGAAATCATTTCCTTGACGGTAGTCTTGCCATTGCTGCCTGTCACACCAATGACGGGTAAGTCAAATTTTTGACGCCAGAAGCGCCCTACTTTTACCAGCGCCAGTTTGCTGTCTGCTACCTGCAAGGCAGGCAGACTGAAGTCATCAGGCAAGCGTTCAGCAATCACCGCTGCTGCGCCGGAAGCCGCTACTTGCGGCAAGAAATCATGGGCATCAAAGTTTTCACCGCGCAAGGCGACGAACAGATCGCCAGCGCCGACTTTGCGGCTGTCAGTAGTCAGGCCAGTGATATGGGTAATGACACCGGCATCACCTGTCAGCTTTGCCGCAGGCAAGGCAGCCTGCAATTCCTGAAGAGTGAATTCCATCAACTCCCCCTCTTCATGTTACCGCTGGTTGCCACGGTGGCGAGTGAGAGGGCGGCATGTTCTTCATCAGAAAATGGCCATTTCTTGCCATTGATATCCTGATAGGTTTCATGCCCTTTACCAGCCAGCAAAACAACATCATGATGATCAGCATGCTTGATCGCATACAAGATCGCATTGGCGCGGTCTTCGATGACTTGCGGCGTACCCGTCATGCCTTTCAGTATGTCCTGAATGATTTGCGCAGGATTTTCACTGCGCGGATTATCACTGGTGACGACGACATGCTGCGCCAGTTCAGCAATCTTGCCCATTTGTGGACGCTTGCCCGGATCACGGTCGCCGCCACAACCAAACACGCACCACAAAGCCCCTGCTCTTTCTTGCGCGACTTGCTGCAAGGCTTCAATGGTTTTTTCCAGCGCATCTGGTGTGTGCGCATAATCAATAACGACCATGACGTGACCAGCAGTACCCAGTAATTGCATGCGGCCAGGAACAGGCGTCAGTTTTTCTATGATGCCCACCGCCTTGTTCAGGGCAATGCCCTTGCTCAGCAAGACGGCGAGTACCGCCAGGATATTGCTGACATTGAACTTGCCGATGAGCTGGGTCTTGACCTGTGCTGCACCAAATGGAGATTCAAGATGAAAGCTGGTACCCGCATGGCTGGTTTTCAGATTACTGGCGACCAGTGCTTCAATATCCGTCACCAGTTCTTTTTCGAGACTATAGCCCAGCAGTTTTGTAGCTGGCTGACTGGCTTGCAGATGCTTTACCAATTCCAGACCATAGGTGTCATCCAGATTGATGACAGCCGTACCCAGACCTTGCCAGTCAAAGAGTTTGGTTTTCGCCGCAGCATAGCCCTGCATATCACCATGATAATCAAGATGATCACGCGTCAGATTGGTCAGCACAGCCACATCAAAATGCAGGCCGCTCAATCGGCCCTGATGCAGGCCTATGGAAGAAGCTTCTATCGCCAGCGCCTGCGCACCATCGCGCTGCAGGTCGGCCAGTTTTTGTTGCAAACCTATCGCGTCTGGCGTGGTGTAACCAGTTTCCGTCAGTTGCCCCAGGATGCCATTGCGGTACTGGCCTATGCCCAGCGTGCCGATGACGGCCGCAGGTGTGCCGCTCAGTGACAGCGCTTTGGCTATCCATTGCGAGCAGGAAGTCTTGCCATTGGTGCCAGTCACGGCAACATTGAACCAGCCATTATCTGGCTGCCCATACCAGGCATGGGCGACATGGCCAACCACGTCCTGCAAATTATCTACAGGCAGATGTGGGATATTGTGAGCATCATCCCATTTGAACTCACTTGCTTCATACACCACAGCAACTGCGCCATTGGCAATTGCATGGGCGATGTGTGCACGGCCATCGGTAATGTGGGTGCGCAAGGCTAAGAAGACATCCCCTGTTTGTATGGAACGGGAATCTGAGCTCAGTTGCGCATTCGGCGCATGCAGCTTCAGCCAGTCCAGTATTGCTATCATAGTTATATTTTTCTGGGTCATTACATGCTTTCCTGTACGCTAGTCTCAGGAATAATGCTGGTGACGGATGAGTCTGGAGGCACGTTCAGCGAACGCAGGACGTTCGCCGTAATAGCCGCAAATACCGGGGCGGCAACGGTACCACCGTAATAACCGCCAGTGGTTGGTTCGTCTATCATGACCGCGACGATGACGCGCGGATTCGATACAGGCGCAAAACCGACGAAATCACCCACATATTTATTTACATAACGGCCACCCTCAAGCTTGTGGGCAGTGCCTGTTTTGCCAGCGACTCGGTAGCCAGCAATGCGCGCCTGGGTGGCAGTGCCGCCCGGCTCAGTCACTGCTTCCATCATCAGGCGCATTTGTTTTGCGGTCTTTTCAGAAATCACGCGTGAGCCTTGTGGCAATTCAGCCGACTTTTGGAAAGTCAGCGGGATCATGTCGCCATTTCTGGCAAAAATCATATAGGCGCGTGCCATCTGTATCAGCGATACCGAGATACCATGGCCATAGCTCATGGTGGCTTGCTCAATAGGACGCCAGTTTTTGTAATTACGCAGACGCCCGGCCACTGCACCGGGGAAGCCGAATTTAGGTTGCTGGCCAAAACCCAGGGTCGTGAACATTTCCCACATTTCTTGCGGTGGCATTTGCAAAGCCATTTTCACCGTACCGATATTCGATGATTTTTGTATGACTTGCGCGACTGTCAAAGAGCCTTGCTTGTGCGCATCATGGATCAAGGCCGGGCCGATAGCCATAACACCAGGCGCAGTCTGGAATACGGTATCAGGTGTTACCCTGCCAGTGTCCAAAGCCAGTGCCACGGTCACCGGTTTCATGGTGGAACCTGGTTCAAAAGTATCGGTCATGACACGGTTACGCAATTGCGCGCCCGTCAGCACAGAGCGGTCATTCGGGTTGTAGGTAGGCAGGTTCACCAGCGCCAGCACTTCCCCGGTTTGCACATCCAGCACCACAGCACCACCTGCTTTGGCCTTGTGTTTTTCTACCGCTTCTTTCAAATGCGTAAACGCAATGTATTGAATCTTGCTATCGATCGACAGTGTCAGATCCTTGCCATCATGCGGTTCGCGCACGGCTTGTATATCTTCAACAATATGGCCCAGCCTGTCTTTGATGACACGACGACTCCCGGTCTTACCCGCCAGGTTTTTTTCCGATGCCAGCTCTATACCTTCTTGTCCTACGTCTTCTACATTGGTGAAGCCGACCACATGGGCCATGACTTCGCCTTCTGGATAAAAGCGTTTATATTCTTTGCGGGTTTCTATCCCGACTATGCCCAGTGCCACGACCTTGTCAGAGATAGCAGGCTCAACCTGGCGTTTCAGGTAAACAAACTGGCGGTCAGAATCGAGCTTCTTGCGCAATTCAGCTTCCGTCATGTCCAGCAATTTAGCCAGTTGCTGCAGTTTTTCTTTTGGTGCTTCCAGCACATCATCTGGAATGGCCCAGATGGCTTTGACAGGCACGGATGAAGCCAATACCTGGCCGTTACGGTCAGTGATCTTGCCACGGGTGGCTGGCAACTCAAGCGTACGGGCGTAGCGATTGGCACCTTGCTGCTTCAGGAAATCATTGGTAAACCCTTGCAGATACAGGGCTTTGGCGATCAGCGCGATAAATGCTGCAAACAACAAAAACAGCACAAAGCGTGAACGCCAGGCAGGCAGCTTCACGTCCAGTACAGGACTGGAAGAAAAGGCGACGCCGCGTGCAGCGGCGGTACGGGATGTACTTGCTGATCTGCTCATTTTGTCTCCACCGCTTTCAAATACTGAGTACGGTCAGGTGTGACTGCCACCATATTCAATTCACGCGCCGCCGTCGCTTCTATGCGTGCGTGCTTGCCAAAAGTGGATTGATCGAGTTTCAGTTGCGTCCATTGCAATTCATATTGCTTGCTTAAACTTTGTTCACGCTCCAGCTCTATAAACAGGCGGCGAGCCTGATACTGCGCATTAATCAATGACAGAGCACAGGCAATCAATGCCGCTGCCAGGATAATGTTCCAGCGGGTACTCATGCGCCTACCTCAGGCAAACGCTCTGCCACCCGCAAAATTGCCGAACGCGAGCGCGGATTGGCGCTGACCTCAGCCTCGGTAGGCTTGATGCGGTTCAGCAAACGCATTTGCGGTTTCGGCAAATCGACATGACGTATAGGCAAACGACGGTCAGGCTGCTCCACCTTGACCTTGGAAGCAAAGAACTGCTTCACGATGCGATCTTCGAGCGAATGAAAACTGATCACCGACATGCGACCATACGGGGCCAGTGCCTCGTACGCTGCGGCCAAACCTATTTCGAGATCTTCAAGCTCCTGATTGATGAAAATCCGTATAGCCTGAAAGGTGCGAGTTGCCGGGTCTTTACCCTTCTCGCGAGTTTTGACGGCGTGTGCGACGATTTCTGCGAGCTGTCGTGTTCCACGAATGGCGTCTGTTTTCCTGCGAGCAACAATCGCCTTTGCAATCTGAAAAGCAAACCGTTCTTCCCCATAATTTTTTATAACCTCCGTAATTTGTTCTTCTTCGGCAGTCGCCAGCCATTCGGCAGCCGACATGCCACGCGTGGTATCCATACGCATGTCCAGCGGACCATCAGACCTGAAGCTGAACCCCCGGCTGGCATCATCCACCTGCGGGGATGAAATGCCCAAATCCATCAAGATGCCATCGACCTTGACTACACCACAGTCAGGCAAGGCATCACCGATAGCTGCAAAACTGTCATGCACGATATGGAAACGCGGGTCTTGTATTTCTGCTGCACTGGCGATAGCCTGGGTGTCTTTGTCAAAAGCAATCAGGCGGCCATTGCTGCCCAGTTGCGACAAGATCAGGCGGCTATGTCCGCCACGGCCAAAGGTGCCGTCTACATAAATCCCGCTGGCACGCTGATCTGTATCTGTGATGCCGAGGGCGTCTACAGCCTCATGCAACAGCACAGTCTGGTGCGTAAAATCTGCCGCTTGCTGAATACTCATTGCCTGCGATCAGAAAGAAAAATTGTTTAATACATCAGGAGCGCCGCCAGCAATGGCCTTCGCTTCGTTTTCTGCCAGCTTGGCAGCATCCCAAATCTCAAAATGGCTACCCATGCCGAGCAGCATGACATCGCGCTGCATGCCCACGGCACTGCGCAATTCAGGCGCGACCAGAATGCGGCCAGCGCCATCCATTTCGACATCAAAGGCATTGCCGAGAAAAATACGTTTCCAGTCACGCGCCTGTATAGGCCAGGCGGCGATTTGTTCACGGTGGGATTCCCAGGTAGGGCGCGGGAAAAGCAAAAGGCAACCGTCAGGGTGACGGGTCAGGGTAATCCGGCCTTCGCACTGTACATTGAGCGCGTCACGGTGCCGGGCAGGAATGGACATCCTGCCTTTTGCATCGAGATTGAGTGAGGACGCCCCCTGAAACACGCTATCTACCTTTTTCCTGAAAATCTGTCTGGCCACGCATGGAATGTAAGCGAAATTGGAAATTCTATGCCACAAAATTACACTTTTTCACACTATTGCCCACTTTAGAGGATGACTTGAGCCCGGTCAAGCGTATTTATGAGGTAATTTGGGAAAATTTCTAATGAAGTCAATGACTTAGCGCTAACACTTGAGGTGATGCGCAGCCAACCTCAAACAATTTATCCTGATAAATTAGATACTTACACTACATAGTGAAAGTAGCGCCTTACATATAACCATGTGTTTATCCCGGACTGTTGCGTTTTGGGATGGAAGACTTAAGGAAAATGCCTACAGGAAAGAGGAGATCGCCGCATTTTAGCCGCTGAAGTGACAATTTATAAACGTTGATTTACTGAGGAGGATGGACACGGGGGCAGATTATCGCTGAAAACCTGCCTGCATGGGCAGGTTTTCACGTCAAAAGCAGATGAATTAGTGAGTTCATTCAGCGCTGCATGCCAGACTGGCTGCGTTACGATATATAGCTATTAAGTTTCCCTTCTTTGACGCTGCAATAATTGCAAAAATTCCTTGTCCGGGACGGCCTTGCTGAAATAGAAACCCTGGAATTCATCGCATTTGCATTCACGCAAGGTTTCCAGCTGTATGGCTGAATCCACGCCCTCGGCAATCACCTTGATGCCCAAGGTATGTGCCATGGCGACTATGGCCAGCACGATGGCGGTGTCATTTGGGTCTTCAGGGATGTCTTTAATGAAGGAACGGTCAACCTTGACGCTATCAACAGGGAAGCGCTTCAGGTAGGCCAGCGAGGAATAGCCTGTACCAAAATCATCTATAGAGAGTGTAAAACCAGCTTCCTTGAGACCATCCATGAGCAAAATGGCTTGCTCACGGTTATGCATGACCATGCTTTCGGTAATCTCAAATTCGATGGAATTGGCAGGCACGCGCCAGAAATCGACGACGCTCTTGACCTCTTCCAGCATGTGCACATCATTGAACTGTGCCCCGGACAGATTGATTGCCACCCGGCCAAAATCCTTGTCAACATTACGGAAACTCAATATGTCGCGGCAGGCGATGTCGAGTACCAGCATGCCCAGACGGGCGATCAGGCCCGCCTCTTCTGCCAGGGCGATGAATTCAACCGGTGACAATACCCCACGTTCAGGGTGGTTCCAGCGTACCAGTGCTTCAGCACCAACGATGCGCTCGGTTTTGACATCCAGCTTAGGCTGGTAATGGACGACAAACTCGCGTCGCTCCAGTGCCTTGCGCAAGCGCGCTTCAAAGGCCAGTCTCTCCACGGTATGGGTATTCATTTCCGAGGCATAGAACTGGTAATTATCCTTGCCCTTGTTTTTTGCCTTGTACATGGCAATGTCTGCATTTTTCAGCAGGGTCTGCGCATCCCTGCCGTCAGCCGGGAAAGTGGCAATACCTATGCTGGCACTGAGCTGGCATTCCTGCCCGTCTATCTCGAAAGGCTGGGCAGCCGCATACAAAAGTTTGTCAGCAACATCGCCAAGGTCACGTGCCTCATTGAACTGGTCGATCAGGAGGATGAATTCGTCACCGCCTATCCTGGCAATAATGTCGGATTCGCGCAGGCATTGCCGGAAACTGAGTGCAATGGTGCGCAAGACATTGTCGCCCTCGTCATGACCAAAAGTGTCATTGATGTTTTTAAACCGGTCCAGGTCGAGGAATAACACAGCCAGTTGACTGCGGTTACGCTCAGCAATGGCCAGCGAACGCGCCAGATGCTGGTTATACAGGAAGCGGTTTGGCAACCCCGTCAGCTCATCATAATGGGCGAGCTGCATGATTTTCTTTTCTGAACGCCGACCTTCTATGGCAATGCCGGCAATATCCACCGTGATCCTGACCAGGCCCAGGTCTTTTTCGCCGAGCGGTTCACGGCTATATGAAAACAGAGTGAAGCTGCCGAGCAACTGGCCGTTCTTGCCAAAGATGGGCCAGGCTGAGCAAGAAGAAAATTCGACCAGGGTTTCTGCCCCATTAACGAATTGCATGGCGGGCGCCTGCAAAAATTCACGCAACCAGATAGGCTCCATGGTCAATACAGTCTCAGACCAGATGCCGCTACCGTGGGTTACTGTCATGCCAGGAATCTGTGCCAGCAAAACTTCAGGGAAACGGCTGCCGGTAGCATGGGCAAAGCTGCGCCTGTCATCAGCCAGCAGTTGTATGCCGCAACGCCAATGAGGGCACAGTTTTTCAACAAACTGACTGATGGCCTCTAATATGGAAGTCAGCTCTTCTTCACCACCGATGAGTTTCAGCAAGCGGTTTTGTCCGGCAATCAATAACTCGCTATATTTGCGCGCATTGATATCACGCTCTACGCAAAACAAGAGCATTTCACCATCAACTTCAACCCGGCTCAAGGAAATTTCTGTGTGCTGTATCTGATCATTCCTGACTGTCACCCATTCAAAGCGTTGTGGATGTCCTTTAAAAGCCTGGTCTACCAGGGTAGCTACCAGCACATCCTTGTCCTGGGAGACATAACCGACAACGGATTGGACGCTGGGTGAGAAACTGCCTACCTTACGCCCTATCACTTCTTCCTGGCTATTGACACCAAAGAAGGCGACGGCAGCCGGGTTGCAATCGACATAAATATAGTCACGGCTGATGAGCAGGATGGCATCCTGTGCGCCCTGATAAATGAGCCGGTAACGACTCTCACTGGCCTCAAGCCGATTTTTGGAGTCGCGCAAATGCCGAATTTGCCATAACAGCATCAATGCCAGTAAAAATATGAAACCAGCCGTTGCCGCTGTCACCATGATCTTTTGCGTGACCCTGGCATTCCAGTCTGTCAATATGACATTACTCTCACGTGCATAGACCAGGATCAAGGGAAAATCACTGATTTTGCGATAACTGATCAACCAGGCCTTGCCTTCTTCATCGTCATCCCGCAGCGCCCCTTCCTGTGACTTATTGCGGATGATGCTATTGACGACAGACTTGGAATAATCACGCTCTTTCAAGCCAGCGGCAGCCAATTTTCTGCCGGACTCATCATACAAGACGATGCTGGCACCACTGCCAAGAGCAATGCGCTCATAGAAATCATAAAGATAACGAAGCTGAATATCAGCTTGTATCAAGCCTGCGCGTTTTCCAGTTTTATCAAAAAAGTTTTTAAGCACAGGCAAAACCCACTGACCGGACTGGCTCAATTGATAAGCATCACCCAGCACTACCCTGGTATCGTCAGGATGCTCAAGCAAAAATTTTACATGGCGCTGGTTTTCAATTTTTTCAGGCGCAGGTAAAGCCGCCCCCATCTGACTGGATGCCAGCCATTTTCCTTGAGAGTCAAATACGGAAAGCGCATGTATGGATTCAGATTCCTGCCTTTGCATTGCGAGGATTTGCTGCAACTGCCTGGCGTCAGGAGCCGATACTTTGGTTTCTGACAGAACTTCGCCACTTGCCACCGTGGTGACTCGTACCACACCACGCATGACTTCGCTGACATGCTCTTCAAGCATGCGCACTGCGAGAAAATTATGTTCCTGCGCAGCATTGATGGTCAGTGTTTTATCTTGGGCTATAGACCACCAGCTCTGCCCTATGATCGCGACTGCAATCAGGCAGATGCAAATTACGAATGCCAGTATAGGCACATCGCGCTCTTTTTTCAGACCGCCAGTCTCCATGCGTTTGCAGTTTTTGTAGATACAGCCTCAGTAGAACGTATTGCACCAGTGTACCACTGGTATTTTCAGAACAAGGGCTTGCTTGCAAGGAATGATGCTTGATGGCGACAGTCTGGTGCGGACTGCGGCATATTGTGAGGGCGTTTGGGACGGAGTCAAAGAAATGTGCAAATTAAATAATAGGACTTACACAAAATTGTGCCAGCAAGGCCATGCTTTAGGAAACCGTCCTTGCAAGAGCGGTTCGTTACGTCGGCAGACAATATATTGCCTGAAACCCCGAATTCACCGTGGCGACGAGGACAGTACTTTAGTACAAGGAAAGGTAAAGGCGGGAGCTAAATAGTGAACTGAGCGCAACTGGGGCGATTTTGTGCAAATCCAAATAAATTGAAGCAGGCCGGTAGGCCGGATTCTGTTACGGCATAGGCATTGCTGCCGTCTGCTATGACAATCATTCCTCTAGGCGACGGATTGCTCCGCCGCTCAAGCTTTCTACCCGCACGCTCCGCGAGCCACATCAACGCGTGCCTATTTGAAATTGCTCCGGGTGGAGGTTACCGCGTTTCACCTTAACTAAATACGCTCGTCTCTGTGGCCCTATTCCTCGTCTTATACCAAAACTTGCGCCCTGGCTTTCAACGTACGGCCGTTAGCCGTCACCCTGCTCTATGGAGTCCGGACCTTCCTCCCGTCACCTTGATTGCTCAAGGCAACCAGCGATTGTCTGGCCTGCTTCGGGCGCTATTCTACCTTATCCAGGGTTAGTTTATCTAACCTATTCAATGATAATTCCGTGCATAAGCCTCAAATACGATGCAAATTAAGCAGGCTTTCTGGTAGCGTACTGCTTTTACTTTTAATCATTGTCTATCATGCTGAAATCACGTTCTGGCGGCCAGTTGATTGTGGATGCCCTGCAAGTCCACGGTGTCGATACCATCTTTGGTGTACCTGGCGAGAGTTATTTGCCGGTGTTGGACGCCCTGCATGACAGCCCCATACGTTTCATCATCAACCGCCAGGAAGGCGGCGCTGCCTTCATGGCAGACGCCTATGGCAAGATGACAGGCAAACCCGGCATTTGTTTTGTCACCCGCGGGCCGGGTGCGACCAATGCCTCTATCGGTGTGCATACGGCT
This sequence comes from Burkholderiales bacterium, assembly GCA_016200895.1. Lineage (GTDB taxonomy): Bacteria > Pseudomonadota > Gammaproteobacteria > Burkholderiales > Burkholderiaceae_D > Undibacterium. Next base: position 167,389 of record JACQDX010000104.1, on the reverse strand, counting down.
TACCAGGATTCAACGCCAATGATTTTGTTCATAGGCCAGGTCGGCAATGATTTTGTCGAGCGTGAAGCCTTTCAGGAAATAGACTACCGCCGCATGTTTGGCCAGATGGCGAAATGGGTAGCCCAGATAGACCGCGCTGACCGCGTGCCTGAATATATCGCCCGCGCCTTCCAGGTAGCCACCAGCGGCCGCCCCGGCCCTGTCGTACTGGCATTGCCAGAAGACATGCTGGCCCAGGTGGCGGAAGTAGCCGACACTCGTCATTACACACCGGTGCAGGCATCAGCCTCGCCACAGCAACTGGCACAACTGCGCAATATGCTGACCGTGTCGCAACGCCCTGTACTTTTACTGGGCGGCAGCGGCTGGGACAAGGCAGCCTGCCAGCACATCAGCGAATTCGCTACCAGCAATCACTTGCCGGTAGCTTGCGCCTTCCGCTTCCAGGATTTGATGGACAATGCCCATCCCAACTACATCGGTGACGTCGGCATAGGTATCAACCCCAAGCTGGCACAAAGACTAAAGGATGCCGACCTGATCATTGCCATAGGCCCGCGCTTGGGTGAAATGACAACTAGCGGTTACAGCGTCCTGGAAGCACCGATCCCCAAACAGAAACTGGTACATATCCATAGCGACGCACTGGAACTGGGCCGTGTCTATCAGGCTGACCTGATGATCAACAGCGGCATGAAGGAAATTGCCGAAGCCCTGGCCGAGATGGAAGGCCTGGACGCCGCCACTAAATGGAAGGCAACAGTCAGCGAAGCCAAAGCCGACTTGCTGGCCTGGCAAACCGAACCAGCGATTTTCGCCAAAGAAAACGCTCCCCTGAACCTGTGGCAAGTAGTACAGGACATCAAGCGCCTGGCACCAAAAGACACCATCATCACCAATGGTGCAGGCAATTACGCCACCTGGGCGCACCGTTACTTCCCATACGGCAGCATGCGCACCCAGTTGGCACCCACCTCTGGCGCCATGGGCTATAGCGTGCCATCTGGCATTGCTGCCAAGATCATAGACCCAGAACGTACTGTCATCACCTTTGCTGGCGATGGCGAATACCTGATGAATGGCCAGGAACTGGCAACTGCCGTGCAATACAAGGCAGGCGTCATCATCATCGTCTTTAATAACGGCATGTATGGCACCATACGCATGCATCAGGAGAAAGAATTCCCCGCGCGCGTATCAGGTACGGAATTGCATAATCCTGATTTTGCCGCACTGGCCCGCGCCTTTGGCGGCAGTGGTGAAATCGTCAATACCACCGCAGAATTTGCACCCGCACTGGAAAGAGCATTGGCACACAGCCGCCAGCACCATCTGCCAGCCTTGATAGAACTGCGCTATGACGGCAATCTGATCACGCCAGGTGCAACGTTGGAAACCCTCCGTAAGATTGCGCAAGATGCAGGCAAATAGGGGCTGACCTTTCTTAACCCGGCTTCGGTATTGGCCCGAAGCCGGTTTGCGCTGCAACAAACAAGACAACATTCCCACAATCCACAAATTAAGGCACACTCTCATCATTACCTCCACGGGAAGATGCCCATATGAGCAAACCTTCACTGCCTAAAAGTATCTGGATACTTGGCTTTGTCAGCATGCTCATGGATATTTCTTCAGAAATGATACATAGCCTGCTGCCCATGTTCATGGTTGGCACGCTGGGCATCAGCGTGTTTGCCGTTGGCCTGATCGATGGCATCGCCGAATCAACCACCCTCATCGTCAAGGTGTTTTCAGGGGCACTGAGTGACCGCCTGGGCAAGCGCAAGGCCCTGGCGGTGTTTGGCTATGGCATGAGCGCCTTCACCAAACCCCTGTTTGCCATCGCCCAGGGCATGGGCATGCTGCTGACAGCCCGCATGATGGACAGGATAGGCAAAGGCATACGCGGCGCTCCGCGTGACGCCCTGATTACCGACATCACCCCGGCAGAAATACGCGGCGCGGCTTTCGGCTTGCGGCAATCCCTCGATACCATAGGTGCCGTGGTCGGACCATTGCTGGCTACTGCACTGATGCTGTTGTGGATGAATGATTACCGGCGCATATTCTGGCTGGCCGTCATCCCCGGTCTGGCCGCAATGGTCTTGCTTTTCGTGGGTGTTGAGGAACCAGATAACAAAATTGCGAACAAGCCTGGCAACCCCATCAGCATGCACAATCTGCGCCGCATGGGTGCTGCCTACTGGTGGGTCGTGGCACTGGGTAGCATTTTTACCCTGGCTCGCTTCAGTGAAGCGTTTTTGATACTGCGCGCCCAGCAAATGCAGATACCCGTCGCTTATGTACCACTCATCATGGTCGCCATGAACCTCGTGTATGCAGCAACAGCCTACCCTTTTGGCAAACTGTCTGACCGGATATCGCACCCTCAGTTACTGGCATGGGGCCTGCTGGTGCTGGTGGCCTCGGATGTGGTACTCGGCTATAGCCAGCACTGGTATGGACTGGCAGTCGGAATCGCCTTATGGGGCGTGCACATGGGCATGACCCAGGGTTTGTTGTCCAGCATGGTTGCAGCCAGCGCCCCGGCTGATTTGCGCGGCACGGCTTTTGGTTTTTTTAATCTGGCCAGTGGTGTCGGTCTGTTGCTGGCCAGTGTTGTTGCAGGCTTGCTATGGCAGGAATTTGGATCTGCTTTTACCTTTTATGCAGGTGCCATTTTTGCCTGCATCAGCTTATTGGGGCTCATGTTACATCCAGCTACTCAAAAACAAAAAAAACAGCCTTAGGCAGTACTCAATTTGGCCTTTGCCTTGTGGTTGTACGCCAACCACAGTTTAGTCAGCCCCCACATCAGAGCCAAAGCAAACAGCCAGGCAAGATAGCAAACCAGTAGTGAAGCTTCATACTCTGGTGTCGCCTCAGGCTTGCGGAAATCAACGATCTGCCCATAACGCAACTGCATATAAATCCAGCCCAGCGCATGGATGAGCGCAATATGCACCAGATAAAAGAACATCGGTGTCTTGCCAAACAGCATCAGCAATGGCAAAGGCTTTTTCACGTATTTATCCATCAAGGCGAGAGTACCCAATCCTATGCTGATCGTGATGCACAGGTAAAGCAAGGAAGGCGGATATTTATGCACCTTCACAAATGACATGAAATCCACAGACCAGCCTTTGCCTTGTGCCGACCAGAAATCAGGGTCGCCATAATAATTACCACTGCGCAAAATCGCGAAACTCACAAACAGGATAGCTGCGACAGATAACAGGAAACGCTGACGCTTGTCAGCCTCCCACAACATCACCGGGCCCAGCGCATAGCCTGCAGCCATCAAGCCTATCCATGGCATGAGCGGGTAGGCAAACACTATACCCAGTTTGTCAGTCAGGGGATAAAAGCCACCCTGGTGCCAGGCCATGAACAAGACATGACTGTCTTTGGCATGCATGCCATCGAGCAGGTTATGTGGCAGTATCAGTGCCGCAGCGATCAGGATAATAGCCCAGCGTGGCAACCAGATCAGCAAGCCCAGCACCATCATCGCCACGCCTATCGCCCAGATCACTTGCAGGATAAAGACATTAAAGTCAAATTGCCAACTGAAGCTGACCCAGGTGCATTCCAGCAAAACCAGCAAGGCACCCCGGCTTAGCAGATAGCGTGTCATATCTTTTTTATCACGCTGCTGCGCCCGCAAGAAGGCAGACATGCCAGCCAGGGCAACAAAGATGGGGGCGCATAAATGCGTAATCCAGCGCGTCCAGAACCAGCCTGGCGAACCTTGCTGCAAATCCAACGGATCGAATGGGGTGACCGCAAAAAAGTCGCGGGTATGATCAAGTGCCATCAGCACGATGACCAGGCCGCGCAAGAGGTCTATGGCTTGTAGTCGGTTTTGCCGCATCATGGCATATCTCCCGTCTGCGACCTGGCGCAGTATTTTTTTTTAATCCAGCGATTTTATCCAGCACTCGCTGGTGGCAGCAAAGTATTTCAAGTTGAGGAAATAAAAAAGCGCCCATTTGTTGCCAAATGAGCGCCCTGGTTTAAATAACTTCAAATAAATCAAACAAGCTGCGAGCTTACTCTTCATCCTTCAGTCGCCCGCCCTTGAGTTGTTGCAGACGTTGCTTCTCTTGCCTGCGCTCAGTACGCTTGGGATTGAGTGCGCCATGGACACCAGCATTGCGCTGCTTGACCAGCACGGCCAGCGGGTTACGCGGTTTGGGTAATTTGATATTGATCTTCATCTCTTATCCTCTATCCTTTTACGCAAACAACCTGACGCAAGGTATGCACAATCTCGACCAGGTCATGCTGATGTGCCATAACTTCGTCGATATTTTTATAGGCTGCGGGAATTTCATCCACTACACCCTTGTCCTTGCGACATTCTATACCCTGAGTCTGGGCTGCCAGATCATCTGCATCAAAAGTTTCCCTTGCCTCTCCACGGCTCATCCTGCGCCCTGCTCCATGCGAGCAGGAGCAGAATGATTCAGGATTACCCTTGCCCCTGACGATATAACTGCGCGCCCCCATGCTGCCGGGAATAATCCCCATTTCACCCATGCGGGCAGAAATTGCCCCCTTGCGGGTGATGAAGAGATTTTCATTATTATGCGTTTCTTGCGACACATAATTGTGATGGCAATTGATAGCTTCACCATCAAGCTTGAAGCTGGTGACTTCTTTTTCCAGCACGGCAAGCGCCCTGCGCATCATTTCACTGCGGTTGGCCAGCGCATAGTCCTGCGCCCACTGCACGGCTTCGATATAGTCGTCAAACAATTCCGAGCCTTCAGTGAAATAAGACAAGTCCTTGTCCGGCAAATGTATCTGGTGCCGCCACATTTCTTTCCTGGCGGCCCAGATAAAATGACGGCCTATGACATTGCCCACGCCACGTGAACCAGAATGCAGCATGATCCATACACGCTGCTCTTCATCAATACACACTTCAATGAAGTGATTGCCACCACCCAGGGTACCCAACTGGCATATCCAGGTTTGGTAAAACTTGGGCAGCATTTTCATGATGCTTTTGTGCTTGGCGACGATCTTGTCCAGCCTGTCATTCAAGGGCTTGCCTACCCTGACCAGGGCAGACCCGCGCATCCTGTTCCAGGCATGCTGGCGAAAACCGACCGGTATTTCGGCTTCCAGCGCACTGCGCAGTTTCGCCAGATTGTCAGGCAACTGGCTGGCAGTCAACGTCGTGCGCACGGCATTCATGCCACAACCTATGTCCACACCCACAGCACCAGGAATGATGGCCGAGCGGGTAGGTATCACACTACCTACCGTAGCCCCCACACCCGCATGCACATCCGGCATGGCAGCCACATAAGGATGGACAATGTTTAAATTAGCGATATTGAGCAACTGCTGTATGGCAGTGTGATCGACATCATCGGTAAATAAATGCACAGGCACTTTGGCCTTGTGCAAACTTTGAGCTATAGGCATACAATTTTCCTTCTTGTCATGCCGGTGTTTTTTCAGTCAGTTGTTCTCACCGAGTCAACAAATCGTGCTGCTGACATGAGACATATCTGGCTGCTTTTCTTTGCAAATAATTCTTCGCAAATAAGGCTGCGTATTTTTTTGACGAACACCGACCCTGCTCGCACCGCGCAAGGCAATGCAAGTTCTGGCGTTCCAACAAAAAATCAGCGTTTTTAAAAGTAAAAAACCCCGACGAGTTTCCTCACCGGGGTTTTCAAAAAAACGACCGGCTCGGGTTGGCGATTTGCCTTAGCCCCGAGCGTCGTGCACGGGGCTAAAAGTATTGATTGTTCTTGCTAGCCGTATTCCGTGGCATGGCCGTTCCTTTCTTGAATTAGGTGTTAATGAAAAAATCGAATTGCAGAGAATTGTGGAATTACTGCATATCGAAGAGACTCGATTTTGCACGAGAATAAATTACTGTGTAAACATAAAATTTTATTGATAAAAAATTTCAGAGAACTCCATTGTGGCGACATCCCTGTTTTTACCTCTAATCAAATACATTTATATCTGCATTCATCACACTGAAAAATAATTTTATAAATGGGCCTGAAATTAATTTTTCTCAAATTTGTATAAAAATGCGCTTATTTGGTCAAATAATCTTTGATCACCAAAAGCTTTTGCAGCAAACCCGAAGGCCAGAATGCTTCTATAAAAATAATTCCAAAGATCATCTCTATGCTCTTGATATCGACTTGTTCCCAATAAACCATACACATGAAACTTAGGAGGGTCGCCGCCATACATCTCCATAATTTGAGGAGAAGCGCCATGGACAAAACCAGAGTATGTTTTAGAAAGTGTTTTTAATAGATTATTACCTGTACTTCGGTCAAGACCACTACCACCCACGCTAGCTAAATATGCTTGAATTTTTTGCCTCGGAATCATGATCCGTTTTTGAGTCGATTCAAGAGGTGTATTGGCATCAAATTCCTCTTCATAAAATGCTTCTAAATAACTTTTATGAAGTGCAGTTACGTCATTATTTATTGTTGCGATCGAGAGAAAATAAACGTCTTCATTCAGCTCCTGAAGAATTCTTTGTAAACATGCTTGCTCTTGCACGAAACCATGATGCATTAGCAAATGCGCTGCACTCAATGTGGAAACAATTCTTGCAACTTTTTGCACTATCGCTTGATGAATTGTTTTCTCGACGTATCGGTAAACAAACGAAGTTTGATACGGCACCTTTTGGGGTGCAGGAACATTGCTTGTTAATAAATCCACAGTATGACTCATGTGATCAAGCGCTAATTTATAAAGACTTTCGTTTGCCATCCTCGACTCCCAAGTAGTGCACAATTTTTAATCAAATAACAAATTAGCCATTATTAGTACGCATATCACAAATGAAACACTTATTTTGTGATGTAAACTCTGTACTCACAGGCAAGAACCGTCCAATCACATCCGCATTAGTTTTCGCATGTTGCGAAACGACGCTGCATGTAAAACTTCCTCCGCCCGCCAGTGCAAAGGGCAACATGACCTGGTCTGCCAGGTGCTCGCCCAGTGCTGCACCGGATGCGACATACTCACGCAATTCCTGCACAGTGCGCTTGGCAACATTTTCTGCCTTGACGGCTTTTTCACCAAAACCACAAAACACTTCGGTGACCTGTTCATGTTCCAGCGTAATCAGCAGTACATTGCCCGGCCCCTGATCATTGCTTAGGCCACGCACCAGCAACTGATCAGCAGTCCAGCCCATGCCTGCACCTACGCATTCCAGTTCTCGTTTGGCGACATCGACAGGTACACCGGCGACAAAGCTTTCTGCATATCCTTTGAGTCTTTCACCACGTTCCTGCAAATCGATTTTTTTCAACTGCTTGCATGGCTGTATCTGGGCGATGATTTCACCACCGCCGGCGGGTACAAAACCATAGCGCTTTAATTCAAAGCTGACATCTGCACCCATCTGCTGCAATACCCGGCCATAGGCCTTTTGCAAGAATTGTGCAGGCGGTGCCATGTCATTGTGGGTGCCACCAGTGATCTTGATGGTCGATGGTTTATCGGCATACAGCAAAGCGGGTATCAAGGTCTGCAATACCAGGGTGCAACTACCGGCACTGCCAATGGCGAACTGGTAAGTACCGCCATAGATACCCGATGGAATAAATTCCAGCGTGGTCGAACCCAGTTCTGCACCGGTCACCTGCGCACCGCTGACAGCCGCAGCCGATTGCACGGCAACCAGATGCTGGCGCAACAAGCCAGGCTTGGCGCGGCCAGCACGGATATTGATGATGCGAAACGGTTGACCGGTAATCATGGACAGGCTCAAAGACGTACGCAATATCTGCCCACCACCCTCACCCAAAGAGCCATCCAGCTCTATCATTTTTTTATTCATTATTTTTATTTTCAATTCAAATCAAAAGCAAGTTCAAGACCTCTCAACACAGAGGCACAGAGACACAGAGGAAAAGCAAGAGAAACCTCTTTTTCATAAAATTTGAGTTACTCAATTTCATAGATATTTTCTCTTGTCTTTCTCTGTGCCTCTGTGCCTCTGTGCCTCCGTGGTTAATGGTCTTTCGTAAATCAACCCTTAACACACACTACCTGCTTCAATACATGCACCACATCTACCAGGGCACTTTGGGCCAGCATGACGGCATCGATGTCTTTATATGCCATAGGGATTTCATCAATCACGTTGGCATCTTTACGGCATTCCACACCTTCGGTTGCAGCGATCTGATCGGCGACGGTATACAATTTCTTGGCTGCGGTACGGCTCATGGTACGGCCTGCGCCGTGGCTGCAGCTATTGAAGCTTTCTTCATTTCCTTTACCACGCACGATGAAGCTTTTTGCTCCCATGGAACCAGGGATAATCCCCAATTCACCAGCACGCGCAGATACTGCACCTTTACGGGTTACCAATACATCTTTACCGAAGTGATGCTCTTTCTGTACATAATTATGGTGGCAGTTTACCGCTTCGACATGAGTCTCAAACGGTTTGCTGATCACGGTACGGACAGCAGCAATCAAATTCTGCATCATCACTTCACGGTTCATACGTGCAAATTTTTGCGCCCAACCCACTGCCTCAATGTAATCCTTGTAATGCTGGGTACCCTCTGGCAAATAAGCCAGGTCCTGATCGGGCAAGTTAATGAAATGGGTGCGCATATCCTGCTTGGCCAGTTCTATGAAATGGCTACCGATCGCATTACCTACACCACGTGAACCAGAATGCAACATGAACCATACGGCATTGGCTTCATCCAGACACACTTCAACGAAGTGATTACCGCTACCCAAAGTCCCCAGGTGACGGTAGTTATTGGTGTTTCTCAAACGCGGGGTTTTCAAGCAGATTTCATCAAAACCATCTTTCAATTCTGCCCATGCATTATCCACAGCGCTTGGTGGCGATTCCCATGAACCCTTATCACGGCCTTTGAAGCTACGGGTCTTAGGTGACATACCATGCGGTATGGCTTTTTCTATCGCTGTACGCAAAGGACCCAGGTTATCTGGCAAATCATGGGCGAACAGGGTAGTCTTGGCAGCCATCATCCCGCAACCGATATCCACACCAACAGCCGCCGGGATCACCGCACCCAGTGTCGGTATCACGCTACCGATAGTTGAACCTTTACCCAAATGCACGTCCGGCATCACGGCAATATGTTTGTAGATGAAAGGCATACGCGAAGTATTGGCCAATTGTTTTTTGGCTTCGTCTTCAACAGGGACGCCTTTGGTCCACATTTTGATAGGACGACCATCTTTGTATTGCATTACATCATAATCTTCGTGCTTCATATTTTTCTCTTTTTATTTCAATTCATGGTGGCGACAAGGGGATGATGAAACAAGTGCTCTGCCACTGAGCTACACGGCGCCAGATTACACCATGGCGGGAATCGAACCCACGACCACTTCGTTCGTAGCGATGTAGTTTCATCCGCATTCGCCTAAACTTTTTTTACCGCAACAGCCAAACCGCTATTAGCCGCTACCTTGCTTCTCTTACTTTAAAACCTGCCATTTTTGGTGGCGACAATATTCGGTGAAATGTATGTGGTCACCCACAGGTGCTCTACCAACTGAGCTACACGAAACCGAGATTTCGTGACGGGCTTCGAACCCGCGACAGCCTCATTAAAAGTGATGTAATTTCACCAGCATTCGCCTAAACTTTTACTCACCACACAAACTCTTTCATTTCCAAATTACTTGCGGCGACAAGGGGCTGTGAAACCGACGGCCGGGAGACTCAATGAAGAGTCAGTACCCAGGCTACACCAGACCATATTGCATCTGTTCACCACCTTAGGACCGTTGCACGTTCACTGGCATTCGCCTGAAAACTCAATGTTTGTGCTTTGCTGCCAGACCACTCAAATGAGTTTCCCTGGCTAATTTCTTTCTTTGCTGCTCTACCTTCCTGCAAGGACGACATCGAATGGCTACGCTATTGATATTACCCTGCATGATTTCATACCACCACTTCTGCTGCTTGCCTGTCCATATCTGTGCGCATCCACAATCACGACAGTTGAAGGCATAGTCCACATAAAACAAGGGCAGGAAAATAGCATTCTTATTGTGACTTAATGCCTCACGATCAGCCATCACTGCTCCAGCAGGTGCTGGCATAACATAAACATCAAAACTTTCTTTTACAGGTATGCGGGCGCGCCGCTTTTCCATGATTTCTGTCCGTCTTTGCTTTCCGCTTTTCATTACGTCTCTACTTTAAAATAAAACCCCGACAAGTGTTACCAGGATTTTCTGATCTGTCCTTGCGGTGCAGACCAGACTGGAGTCGAACCAATTTAACCGATGTAATCCTGATGGCATTCGGGTAAAACCAGATTGAGCAGTAACAAGACAAAACTTTGCTGTGACCGCTTCACTTTTGCAAAAAATGTAGTCACAACTGCATTCTTGAGCTACTCAAAACCTTTACGAACTTCTCTTTGAAACTCCACATGACAAGTGATTGATGTGAACACCCCATGTAGTCACATAAGCATTCATGTAGCATTCAAAAAAACAAGCACAATGATATTTATTGAATATGACATGACAAAAATAGATAGTGATTTTACGTTTCAAATGTAATCACGTCAGCATTCATGCCATATTCAAAACCTGTACTGCGACATCTGATTGCAGCATTGAGAAACACGGTACGACAAGGTCTGCCTGCGATTTTTTTTGGGATGTAATCGCCTGCGCATTCGTACTGCATTTCAAACTCAAGACCACACTCACATGGTCTTTGAAGCACTGCATGACAAGGATTAAAGGTGATTTTACAGTTTTCAGATGTAATCACATTTACATTCATGCTGCGTTCAAAAACTTTTACTACCTGGACTGGCGAGACTGTTACTGCATTTGCCCCGCCAGCGGTTCTTTAAATATCAATTGCCTTTACTTCACCTACCCAACGCTCTGCACTTAGCTGACCCGCAGCAAAGGCAGCGATTATTTTAAATACGGCATCAGAAAAGCCACCTACATTCAAAATATCATCTCTTTCTGCTGCCTGTGTCGTGCCGTAAGGTGCAATATCTATGCATACCAGTTTGGCTTGTGGATTGCGTTGTTTAAACACATTCCATTCCGCCATGGTTGCAGTCGTACGACTACGGCTTGCATCCATCCATGATTCGTTGTCAGAGACAAAGATCACCAGGTCAGCCTGCGCCTTGCTCTTGTTCAACTGCACCAGTGGTGCGCTGCAATTGGTTCCGCCGCCACCTATCGCAGCCAGTTTCTGTGCATTGGTCATCACGCTGTCACGTGGGTTCAAATCACACTTCACGACATGGTTTTCAAACGGCAAAACCAGAGTCGATGGATTTTTGCGCAACATGGCAGCAGCAACCAGGGCAGCGATATCTATGCAACGTACCGCTGTCGTTGCGGAGCCACGGTAACCTGTGACTGCAGACGACATGGAACCTGACACGTCAGCACACACCACAACTTTGCCAAATATTTCTGGCACATTGCTCAAGGCGATTTCCATCGCATCTTGCAAGGCATTCTTGATAGGCAATGGCACTTCTTCATTCGCTGCCTTGTAAGCTGCCATCAACTGGTAAGGAAATACCTTGGCCTTGGCAATCGCTTCGGCATTACTCAATTTCGCAGCGATCAAGTCCACCATGCCTGGCAAGGCATATACACCGTGACGGCCAAAGGTGTTCAAGTTCATACGTAACATCTGCCAGCCAGCCTGGCGGGCTATCTGCGCCCAGTCTTCTGTCGTCAAATCCATCGCTGTCAGCATCTGGAAAGGCACATCCGGCAAAGCCAGGCTGCGGTCTTTCTTGTATGCTTCAAAGGCTGCGACGACAGGTGGCAAAGCTTCTGCCTTGTATGGCTTACCTATCAACCAGGCAAAGAAGGCTTCACGCCATGCTTCGGCAGGTTTTGGATGCACCATTTTTACAACGTCTGCCAGTGATGGCGTTGTGCCCACCGCAGCTGACAACAATTCTTTTTCGCTGGCAGTATTCAACCATGCCTGTACCAGTTTCTTAGGACGGCTGCCCAGGGATTTACGGCCTATCGCACCTGAACGCACAATCTGCACAAAGTTACGCAACATCTTGCCGTTATTCATCACTCGCTTGAAAGTACGCGGCAACTCCACTGCATTACGCATGGTCAGTGCTGCCACCAGCAGGGCTGGCATGTCTTTCATATAGCCACGTTCGCGGCAGTAAATTGCTGTTTGCGCTACGAACAGAGGCGTTACCTCTTTTGTCAAATCCAGCACTGTAGCCAGTTGCGCTTCTGCGCTGGCGTAGTAAGTCGCGTTCAAACAACCGGTTGCTGCGTATTGCGCCAGCTTGTGTTCGGCAGTGAACTTGTAGGCTGCTACGCCAGAAAAATTTGTTGTATCTGTGACTGGCAAAAATTTATTTGTCAGTGAGTTTTTTAAACTCTGGAACAATTGAGTATTAACCATTTCATTTCCTCGCTATCTATTATTTTTATGTTTGAAGAGCTGTTTATTTATTCGCTCTTGCCTATCTCTATTGCAATGGGCGTGCCAGGTCTGTGCCAACATCAAACGAGATGGCTTAAGTTATTGATTTAAATAGATAAATGCAGAATTCACAAGAAAACCATCGAAATGACTATCAAGTCCAATTTCATATATAATTATCCAAATAGATAATTATTTATCCAAAATGATCAAGAAGAAAAAAGTTGTCATCGGTTTTATAGGCACCCAACTTGATAGCGGTCGCGGTAGCGGTCGCTGGGAAAAATGGCGACCCACGGTTGCTTTGACCCAGCATGAAGATATCGTCATCGACCGCATCGATTTACTGCATAGCGGCCAGCATGAACTGTTGCTTGCGCAATTAGAAAAGGACATTGCCGATACTTCGCCAGAAACCAAAGTACGTTCACATCAGTTATCAATACAGGATCCCTGGGATTTTGAAGATGTCTATGGCTGTCTGTTTGACTTTGCCAGGTCTTACCCCTTCGATACCGATAAAGAAGAATACTGGGTGCATATCACCACTGGCACCCACGTGGCGCAAATTTGCCTGTTCCTGATGACGGAAGCCAATTACCTGCCCGGCAAGCTCTTGCAGACTTCGCCACCGCGACGCCAGACTAAGGACAATTTTGGTGAGATGACCATCATTGACCTGGACTTGTCGCGCTATGACCAGATCGCTCAACGCTTTAGCCGTGAGCAGGAAGAAGGCGTGGCTTTTTTAAAGTCTGGCATTGCCACCCGCAATGCACGCTTCAATACCATGATCGATGAAATTGAACGTGTCGCCATCAAGTCCAAAGCTGCCATCCTGCTGATGGGGCCGACCGGTGCAGGCAAATCATTCCTGGCGCGGCGGATCTTTGAATTGAAAAAAGCCAGACACAGGCTGGAAGGCAAGTTTGTCGAAGTCAATTGCGCTACCCTGCGTGGTGATGGCGCAGGTTCTACCCTGTTTGGCCATATCAAAGGTTCGTTCACCGGCGCCATGTCTGATCGCCCCGGCTTGCTGAGGACGGCGCACAAGGGCTTGCTGTTTCTCGATGAAATTGGTGAACTGGGCCTGGATGAACAAGCCATGTTGCTCAAGGCGGTGGAAGAAAAACGCTTCTTCCCGGTTGGTGGCGACCATGAAGTACAAAGCGATTTCCAGCTGGTTGCGGGTACCAACCGTGATCTGGGCAAGGAAGTAGCGGCAGGCCGCTTTCGAGAAGACTTGTATGCGCGCATCAATCTATGGTCGTATGAATTACCAGGTCTCAGTGGTCGCGTGGAAGACATTGCGCCGAATATCGATTATCTACTATCGCAATACAGTGCCGAGAATGGGCAGATGGTGCGCTTCAATAAAGAAGCGAAAGACAGCTATATGGAATTTGCCACTTCGACCCAGGCGGTGTGGGCAGGCAATTTCCGTGATTTATCCGCTTCAATCACACGCATGGCCACACTGGCCGATGCCGGGCGCATCAATGATCAGAATGCTGGCGAAGAAATCAAACGCCTGCAACGCCTGTGGTCACATGCACATGAAGGCGGCCGTGAAACGCATGAGCTGGATTTGCATGACTATCTGGATGCTGAAAAAGTCGCACAACTGGACTTATTCGATGCAGTGCAATTACAGGCTGTGCTGGCGGTATGCCAGCGTTCTAAAAACATGTCGGAAGCAGGCCGGAAATTGTTTGCTGCTTCACGCAGTAATAAAGCCAATCCCAATGACGCTGACAGGCTTAAAAAATATCTCAGCAAGTTTGGATTGAGCTGGGATGCATTGAGCGATAAGTAGGTCAGTGCAAGCTGTATCAGCACTCTGTCAATTATGTCGCTCTATGATGACATACTCATTTTCTGTCGTACAAAACGGGCTAAAACCCCGGCGACTCAGCATCTTCATCATCTTTGAACCTTTCTTGCAGGCAGCAAACAAACGACGGTTTTTAAAATGCATGCAAAAGAAATCTGTCATGGCAGCACCTATACCCAGGCCACGGTATTCATCTGTCACCACCATGGCATGTAATTCGCGCTCTGAGCCTTGTTGGTTATCAACACCATACAGCATGAAAAAACCTGCCATGCGTCCATTGATGATGGACACCCAAAATTCAACTGGCACTTTTTGCTGGCCGCCAGCCCAGATCTGCCTGATAGTTTGTCCCTCGACTATGCCTTGCCTGAAAGCAGTGGCCAGTGTGCGTTGCAAAACCGCATTTGAGATATCTTCGGACAAATCACCGTTTTTGGCACCATTCACAGCCAGGCGCACAATGCCATCGGCATCGTCTGGTAAAGCCCTGCGGATACTGGCTCTATTGCGTCTTTGTTGACGCATCTGCCTGATATTGGCACGCAAATATTCTGCATACCTGAGCAGGCGTTGGTGCATGCTTTTGACCGTCATCACCAAAACAGCAATTGCGCCGTACAACAACATGCTTTGGGCGATATCAAATGCCAGCAACACCAGGCTGCCCGCCTGAAAAAATTGACTGAATACCTGCGCCCTGGCCAGGCTGGAGAGCATGACAAAGAAAAATGTCATGCGCCGGGAAAGCAAGGCCGCGCTAAAGGCAATGGGAAAGATATAGAAAGGCGCATAGAAACTATGCGGGCCGGTGAATTCATCAAGGCAATACAGCATGGCTTCAAGCAAGCACAAGCCTAGCAATACCCAATGCGCTTCAAGCTTGAGCAATTTTTTTCGGACAGTGGTCAGGGTTGCGGTGGAAAACATCTAGGACAGTATTCATTTTTTGATTTGCCGCATAGTCAGCCAAGTAAGTTAAATAGGCAAGTATTTTATTGTCAAAATAGTCTCTATTTGTTACTGACTGCCTTTGCTGAAAAATGCCGGTATTTACTTACCGGCAAGATACCCTGAGAAAAATCATATAGAATCCAGCTCTTTCGTATTCTGCTCAATTTACCAGTCGCAGATTGCACTCTGGGGCTTGGTCAACAAATGGATTTGGCTCACTTCAGGATTGCCCTTACCCGGCATCAGCTTTCATATTCATGTTAAAAAAACTCGCCAAACTCAGTCCCCTGCTCGTTTTTGCTGTCGTCAGTCTTTCCTTTGTTGATCTCTCGTTTCTGGATAACGCTATCCTCAACTTCCCAACTCAGAACACAGGGGAGTTTGCCGGGTGCCGCCAGTTCTTTGCCAAAGGACAGATTCCGGTGATGCGCCCTTCCACGGATATGCGTCCGCGCGCGCTGTGTTTCTCGGCATTTGCCGTAGTTCTATGCCGATGCACGCCTGCCGCTTGCAGAAAGAGCTGAACTGGATGACTACAAAGGTTCTGGCTATGACCGTGGCCATATGGCACCAGCTGCCGACATGGCGGATAGTACGGCGATGGCGCAAAGCTTTTCGCTGGCAAATATGGTGCCGCAGGCACCGGCCAATAACCGCAAAACCTGGGCTGCCATAGAAAAAGCTACGCGGCAATATGTATTGCGGGCTTCAGGTGATGTTTACGTCATTACTGGCCCAGTTTACGGCTCCCGCCCAGCAACGGTGGGAAACAATAAGGTTTGGGTACCCAAATATCTGTTCAAGCTGGTATATGACCATACCAGCGGGCGTGCCTGGGCGTACTGGGTAGAAAACACGGACCAGGCACATGCCAGCAAACCCATAAGCTATAAGGAGTTGGTCAATAAAACAGGGATACAGCTCCTGCCCATGGTGGGAAATGATGATACCTAGCAAGACATGAGATTCATTGTGCAAAAACAGCAGAAAAGTACTTAATTTTGTCCTACTTGCAAAAAACTGTAATAAACTTTGTCAGTTAGTCAAAAGCTAAGTAGCCTGTTTTCTTCAGTTTTCCTGTTTTTGGTCGCAGATACCGGCCTTACCCTTTATTAAAGGAAAAAACCCATGAATCTCGTTGAACGCGCGAAAAATATTGTCCTGACGCCTAAAACTGAATGGCCAGTCATTGCCGCAGAAACCACCAGCACGGCAGACCTGTTTAAAAACTATGTCGCGCCACTTGCCGCCATTCCGGCGGTGGCCAGTTTCATTGGCATGAGCATTATTGGCTTTGGTGTACCCATGCTAGGCAATATACGACTCCCTATCGTCACTGGTATTACTGCGATGGTGCTGAGTTTTGTCTTTGCCTTCGTCGGGGTCTATCTGATCTCCTTGATTATCGATGCACTGGCTCCGCAATTTGGTGCAGAGAAAAATCCCGCACAGGCTTTGAAAGTCGCCGTCTATTCTTTTACCCCATCGTGGCTGGCCGGCATTTTATCCTTGCTGCCATCATTGAGCATACTCAGCTTGATCGCTGGCGCATATGGCATTTATATACTGTACCTGGGCTTGCCGGTACTGATGAAAGCCCCCGAAGAAAAGGCCACTGCCTACACGGCAGTATCTGTCATCTGTTCCATTGTGCTGATGGTGGTGTTTAGCATGGTAATCGGTGCTATCGGCGGAAGTGCCATGTATGGCGCGGGTATGTCGGCATCACACAATACGCATGCAACTACCGGTGCTCTGGGTGAGCTGGAAAAGATGGGCCAGAAAATGGAAGAGGCTAACAAGAAGATGGAAGCGGCTAAAAAATCTGGTGACCCGCAGGCTGAAATGAAAGCCGCGACAGAAGCACTGGGTGTAGCACTGGGCGCTGGTAGTCAGGCAGAAGTGGTAGACAAAGACAAGCTGAAAGCCTTGTTCCCGGAAGCCATCGGCAATTTGAAACGCAATAGCCTGGAAGGTGAAAAATCTGCCATGGGTGAGTTCAAGGTTGCCAAGGCAGAAGCACGCTACGGTGATGAAAACAATCACCAGATCAGAATGACGATCACCGATACCGGGGGCAGCAAGATGTTTGGTGCCATGTTCGCCTGGGGCATGATGGAGCAAGACAAAGAAACTGACACTGGCTATGAAAAGATGGGCAAAGTGAATGGCCGCCCCACCCATGAAAGATTTCAGAAAGATGGTCCATCCGGCGAATACAGTCTGCTGGTCGGTGGCCGTTTCCTGGTAGAAACCCATGGTGATAATGTCGATATGGCGACTATCAAAACAGCCTCAGCAACTATTGGTTACGACAAACTGGAAGCGATGAAGAACGAAGGCGTAAAACAATAAGACGGCAATGCAGAAAAAATAGTTTTCGTCGCAGGTAACCCGGTATGCGTAACAATCTTTACCGGTCAACTGAAATGATAGTCGGCAGCAATAGTTCGGCTATCAATTTTCCCCTCTCTTATACTCTCTCCTGTACTCCGTACATCTCGCCTTCCATCGCAGTCATTTGGGAAATAGTCAATTGAGTTTATCCCGTGCGCAGACGGTATCGCGCTATATATTTGCAAAGATTCTGGCTAAGAAAACTACCATCTTTCGTGCCCGCCCCTCCTCTTTCCAAATTGCATCAGCAAGCTGATCGCAAAAAAATTATGCAAAAAAACCACATTGTGCGCCAACGCACCGATGGAATATTGCATCGGCTTTAGTCTGGCGCTCAGGATTTAATTACGTAAAACCCATTTCTCGAAGGAAAAAAATGTGTTTTCGTAACATTCCGGATGAGCAAAACATTTTCCCTGCATTTACCTACTTAGAAAGAATATCCATGAGCAAATTAAAAGCACTTCCCACCGCACTGGCATTGCTGTTTTGCGCAGGTAGCGCAATGGCAGAAGATTACAATCCATCCTGGTACATTGGTGGCAGTATCCACGCGGCAGAAACAGATGAAACATTTGGCGCGGGCAACCGCGGTTATGGCGTAGGGTTGCGTTTGGGTAAGCCGCTCGCGGCAAATTGGGATGCGCAAATCAATACCAATTACACTCGCTCCTCAGACAATGGCAAACGCTATCAGCAAAATGCCCTTGGTGTTGATGTGCTGTATCTGTTTTCCCGTGAAGCATTCCGCCCTTACCTGGTGTTAGGTGTTGCAGCAAATCGTGATAGAAGCAATGGCGGCCTGAAAGCTGGTGACAGCACAGCCCCTGCAGTCAGCGGTGGTCTGGGCGCGCAGTTTGCGTTGAACGACCAATGGTCTGCACAGGTAGAATGGCGCAAAGTACATGGCTACTTACATGGCAATGACTTTGGTTTCAGCCAGGCCAGCAATTCCCATCTGTCATTTGGCCTGAACTACGCGTTCGACAAGCCAAGGGCCGCAGTCAAAACTGCCAGCTACACACCTCCGCCACCTCCTGAACCAGTCGTTGTACAGGCACCACCACCTGAGCCAGTTGCACCACCACCACCACCACCGGTTTATCAAAAAATCACCCTGTCTGCGACTGAGCTGTTTGCCTTCAACAGTTCATTGCTAAGCATACCGCAACCAAAACTCGATGACATCGCTGCAGCGCTGAATGCCAATCCCCAAATCAACCAGGTAGTAATCACTGGCTATGCAGACCGCATAGGTTCAAATCAATATAATTTGAAATTGTCTGAAAGACGTGCCAATTCTGTCAAAACCTATCTAAACGAGAAGGGCGTTGATGGGCAAAGATTGAATGCCGTCGGCAAAGGCGAAAGCAATCCAGTCGTTATTTGCAACAACAAAAAACGTGCTGACCTGATTGCTTGCCTGGAACCTAACCGCCGCGTAGAAATTGAGCAGTTTACAGTTGAAAAACGTATAAAATAATCAATGCTGGATGAGAAAAAACGGGAGCCCAGGCTCCCGTTTTTTTCACTGATCAACATCCTTAAATATCAATGTTGCGCATGTAGCCCAAAGCAAAGCGTTGATGGCATACGTACTTAAGCTAATCTTAAGAAGAGCCCCTTGTACATGTAGCTGCAAGTAGAGAGAACCTTACTACTCGTCAGAAAATTGAGCTGGGTATATGATCAGCTAAACAGATTTTACTTACTGCGTTCAAGCAGGGTAGCGCTTTGCAGAAAGAACTAAGTCTACGAACTGGCTGGCATTCTCTGGACATAAAAAAAGCGCTGTCAATTGACAGCGCTTTCTCATGCAAGCTGAGTATTATTTTAAACGCATATCATTTTTCACAGAATGTACACCTTTGACGTTACGTGCAATGGAGACTGCTTTTTCAATATTGGCACTGGAAGTCACAAAGCCACTGAGCTGCACTGTGCCTTTAAATGTTTCGACATTGATTTCTGCTGACTTCAATGTAGGTTCGTTAAAAATTTCAGCTTTGACCTTGGTTGTGATGACGGAGTCATCGACATATTCACCCGTGCCTTCTTTTGTTGAAGTGGAAGCGCAGCCAGTGATCACCATCAGGGAACCGACGAATACCATAGTCATCATGCGTTGAGCGATTTTCATTTTTTTCTTTCAGAGATTAATTAAAATTACGTACATTAATTGAACACAAAGCCGCTTGGTGCGTAACGCTTCCGGTACGACTGTGTGTTGAAGCGAACTTATTTACCGAATTTTGATTTGGCTGCTGCGACACAACTGTCTTTGCCCTGACCAGACAAGGCATCACATTTTTCTATCGCAACTTTGTATTCTGCATTGACTTTATCGTCATTGGCATCAACACGGGCATCGACTACTTTTTTATCGGCTTTAGCATTTGATACAGCGGCGACTTTATTGGATTTGGCTTGCTTGATACAAACATCTTTATCATTGCCAGTCATGCTGCCGCATTTGGCTTTCTCTACATCGTAGTCAGCATCGGCAATATCTTTTCTGGCACTGGTACGTGCTGCCACTGTATTTTTGTATTCCGCTTTGGCATTTGCTTCAGTATGCACGCGGGCAGCCTTAGCCTCAGCCAGGCAAACATCTTTGGGATTTCCGGTGATAGCGTCACACTTGCTTTTTGCCAGTTTGAACTCAGTACTTGCAGCTTCTTTTGCAGCCGTATAAGCAACTGATTTTTCATCTGCGGCGGCCCAAACGGCACCACTCAGTGTGGCAGTACAAACCAGCATCATGGCGATTTTTTTGTTCATTTTTTCCCTCTTAGGTGTGAATATCCGGCAGATCAACTAGTTGCCGTCAACAATTGCAGCGTCGGAAAAGTCCGATGCCTGATTCTGATATCAGCTCAATTACACATCTGTGCGGTATCGAACATTGCTCAATATATATTCCAATAACACAGCATAAATATGCGTTTTCTTGAAATTTCTTTTACAGAGTGTGCCAGCGCACAGAGACAAGACCCGGAAGAGCATAAATTTGTTATGTGCCAGATTCTTATCTGAATCAAATTGCTCTTCGTACCTCGCTAAATAAACAAATGTGCTTGCCACTAAAGGAAAAAACATGAACAAAGACCAAATCAAAGGCGTCGCTAAAAACATCGCCGGTAAAGTGCAAGAAAACTCAGGAAAAATCATAGGCAGCAAGGACCAGGAAATTAAGGGTCAGCAAAAGCAAGTAGTCGGCAAGATGGAACAAACCATGGGTAATGCCCGTGATGCCATAGAAAAAACCGTGAAAGAAATCACCAAGCCATAAGAACAGTGCTCACCCGGTGTGAGCCAGCTTTTACCAGGGAACCAGACATCATGATCACTATCAATGACACCCAATCACTGAACATGAACAGCACAGGAACGCAGTCCCCCCACACTCTGCCCGTACATCTTTATTCACGACACAGCGACTTCAAAAGGCAAACCATGGAACATTTGCAGTTCAGCTCCAGTATCAGCACTGGTGCAAGTATAGGTATGGCAGTCGGCTGTGTGCTGGGTATGATCAACGCGACACTTGCGGTCATGATTTCTCCGTTTTTTGTCCCTGGCTTCGATTTACTGATCAGTGAACCCATGGTGGCAGCGCTGACAGGCGCAGCTATGGGCATAGTTTTTGGAGCTGTCATCGGCTCCTTGCTGGGTTGGGGAATTTCCAGTCAGAAATTTGAACAACTGGAAACTGATCTGGAATCCAATGCTAGTTTTTGCCCGATAGCCAGAACCGATGATCAACAAAAGCTGGAAGCATGGAAAGATCTGCATGGGGATTACGCCAATATCTAAGTCTGGCCGGAGAAATTGTTACCCTATCCAATAAGGAGAAACACCATGATGGCGAAACGCGAAGCATATATAGCCAGTATCAAGGCACAGTTGGATGAATTAAATCTCAGCATGACTGAGATGGAAGAAAGAATTGCTGCGTCCAAAGAAGTACTGCATGAGCAGTATACGAAAGAAATGCAAAAACTACATGCACAGGCACAACAAGTACGCGAAAAGCTGGATGAAATCAAATCTGCGAGTGAAAGTAATTGGGAAAGCATGATCGCCACGACCGAAAAAGTACGCGATGCTTTTGTCAATTCTTGCCACTATTTTAAAGCGCAACTCCAGGATAAATAAATCCTGAATGCAGGATGCAGGCTGAGTCAAAAAACATCCGACAAAAATTGAACCTTTACCCGATTTCACTAACTCCATAGGCTACAAAATGATCACCATACTACTCGTCATACTCATCCTGGCCCTGATTGGTGTATTTCCAAGCTGGCCGCACAGCCGTTCCTGGGGTTATGGTCCCAGTGGCGTTACTGGCCTGATCGTGATTATTCTCGTTATATTACTACTGACAGGCCGTTTGTAATGTCCTTGCATTTGTAATGCATGCAGTTTCTTAATTTCTCAATTCTCACTTTTAAGGAGTTATCATGAAAACGACAAAACAACAATTTGTGACCGGCATTCTGTTTGTGTTGATCAGTGGCGCAATGCTGAGCCCGGTACTGGCTGCCGATGTTGATCCAACAGCGATTGCCCAGCGCGGTGATCCTGAACGCTGGTATCAGGAAGAAATGACGCCAATGGCATACTTCAAAACCCTGAAAAAAGAAGCGGAAGCCGTGTATCAGCTGTCAGTGAATGAATGTAAACGAGGACAACGCAGCCAGCAAAGTGCTTGCCTGCGCGAAGCCAAAGCGACCATGCAGCAGGATATGGCTGACGCCTATAGAAAATCGGGCATCCGTCCACGTTGATACCAGAATTCACTTCATCTTTAGGTAATGAGATGCGTTCTATGCCTACTAACTATGAAAGCAGCCGTCTATCTGCATATTTACGTGCATTAAAACCAGGCGGAAGATTGCCCAGCCTGGACCACAAAATCATTACTGCCTTATGTTCGGGTGGCAAGGAACGTATGCGCCGTCTGATGAATGTTGTCAAATCAGGGCGCGTGAAGCTTGATGCCATGGTTACGCACCGCTTTAAACTGAATGATATAGAACAAGCCTATGACTTATTTGCCAATCAGCACGATGGCGTATTGAAAGTCGCTATTACAACCTGACTCTACAAAAAGGACTGGACATGGCAGCTCGCCATAGATTACCGCCTCATTTCTTGATGAGCTCTGTGAGCATAGCCACTATCATCGTGCTCAATGCCTGCAGTTCGCTGCCAGAAATCAATTATCTGGAGCCTGCTCTTGACCAGCCAAAAAAAAATGCATCAGCCAAACCTACTATTAATAATGCCAAGGGCGAGCTGAGTACCTCGAAAGCCCGTGCCTTGATGCATCAGCGATGGAAAAATTCCAGCGTTGGCCTAGCCAATATGCAAGCCCTGGCTGCGCTGGAGGAAGCCGTTACCGGTAGTCCGCTCATTGCTGGCAACCATGTCACTTTGCTATTCGATGGTCCGCAAACCATGAATGCGATGATGACCGCCATCAGAAAGGCAAAAGACCATATACATCTGGAAACCTACATCTTTGACCAGGATGAACTCGGCTTGGAATTTGCCAGACTGCTGATAGAAAAACAGCAAGCTGGCGTAGAGGTCAATATCATCTATGACAGTGTCGGTACCATAGGTACGCCCCAAGGATTTTTTGATAATATGAAGGCAGCGGGTATACATCTCCTGGCATTTAATCCAGTCAATCCGGCCAAACTGCGGGGCCCATGGTTACCAAACCGGCGTGACCATAGAAAAATCCTGATTGTGGATGGTGAAGTTGCATTCACAGGAGGTGTCAATATCAGTGCCAGCTATGCGAATAGCTCGCTATTCCGCTCGAAATCAAAAGATCCAGGTAAGATTGGCTGGCGTGACACGCATATACAGATTACAGGGCCAGCCGTCGCCGCATTCCAGTGGATATTTCTGGAAACATGGCTCAATGTCGATGACAGCCCCCCTGCTGATAAATTGTATTTCCCTGTTCTGAAAAACCAGGGCAATAAAATGGTTCGTGTACTTGCCAGTGAGCCGGAAAGTAACCCTGCTATTTATAAAGCGTATTTACTGGCGATACAAGAAGCGAGGAACAGCATTCATATTACGTCCGCTTATTTTGTACCTGATGCTCAGATATTAAAAGCACTGATTGCAGCGGCTAAACGCGGTGTGGATGTGAAAATCATCATGCCTGGGGTAACTGATAGCGGCCTGGTGTTTCACGCTGGTCAATCTTTTTATGATGAGATGCTGGCGGGAGGAATCAAAGTCTATCAATTAAATATTTCCGTGCTGCATGCAAAAACTGCTGTCATCGACCAAGTGTGGTCAACAGTGGGCTCCACCAATATTGATACCCGCAGTTTTTTGCACAATAAAGAAATCAACGTCGTCGTCATTGATACTGAATTTGCAGTGGCGATGGAAAATGCGTTTGAAGAAGATTTGCGCCTGTCTACAGAAATTACCCTCGAAAGCTGGCAACAACGTCCGCAAATAAATAAACTGAAAGAATGGCTGGCCAGGCGACTTGAATACTGGCTGTGATATGGCCTGCCATACTTAATTCGCCGCATATACCTGAGTCAGCTAATCATAGATGCCATAAATAATAAATCCATTCATCACCGGACAGTAAATTGGGCAGACTCCAGTAAGTGTGCACTCGGCGGTTACAGCAATTATTTCTTCTTTTCAGATGCTGGTATATCTGCCACCTTTTGCGGTGTAATTGAGATAGCCACCGGATCGCTGGCAGGAAAGCCCTCGTCCAGGGCCTCATCCAGATCATCTTCCTTTTTTTCAATTACCTTTTTCTTTTTTTCTGTCTCAGGTTTGATTGGCACGGGTGCTGGTTCTGACGCTGGTTTTTTGTTTAGTTCATTGGTCATCATATTTACTCTGCAATAATTGACAGAACTTCCCCGCATCATTTAAAGATGTGAGGAAGTACGAAACTGAAAAAAAACTGACAAAAGCGTGATTAGTTTTTTACCTTGAGATTATTGATAACGCTCTGAACACCAGAAACACTCTTTGCGACCTCAATGGCATGCGCTGCCTGTAACTCGCTATCAACAAAGCCGCTCAGTTGTACTTCACCTTTTCGGGTGACAACAGCGACATCCATGCTTTTCATTTGTGTGTCCTGCAGCATGGCTGTTTTGATGCCAGCGGTGATGACGCTATCATCGATTTTATTACCTACCGTCTGTTTGCCTTCTTTGAGCGTTAGTTTATTATCGACTTTCTTGACGCCTTCGATAGCCATCGCTACAGCGGCACTATGGTCGATCTGCGCTTGATTGTCGGCAAAACCACTCAGCAAAACTTCACCCTTCCGAGTTTCAATTTTAACGTCCATGCCTTTGACGATATCGTCAGACATCAGCGCAGTTTTGACTTTGGTGGTAATGACAGAGTCGTCAATTTCCACACCGATAGTAGTGGAGGCATTTGACGCAGTGCCATCTGGCGCTTTATTGCAACCTGCCAGTGCCAGCAGAGAGGCAGATAGCAGGGGTACGATATATTTCATGGATTTTGCATGTAGTAAGTAGCTCATCATCATTCCTTTCTTTTCAGACTCTGGTAATTAGCGTGGCAATATCTTGCCGTTGACATCAGACAAGATGATCTCTACGCGACGGTTAAACTGACGGTTTTGTGCTGTATTATTTTCAGCAATGGGGAAGGCTTCGCCATAACCTCTGGTTTCGATACGATCACGTGATACGCCCATCAGGACCAGGGCACTTCTCACTGCATTGGCACGGCGTTCTGACAAATCCTGGTTGTGTGCGTGTGTGCCGGTATTGTCGGTGTGCCCTTCAATCAGCACGGTCCTTTGCATATTATTTAACAAAACAACTGCCAGTTTTTGAGCTGTACGCATACCGTCAGGATTCAATTTGGATTGATCCACACCAAACAACACGTCACCCAGGGTGATGACAATGCCGCGCACGGTAGTCCTGGCTTGCAAGTCTGCCAGCTGTGCTTCCAGAGCAGCATTGCGGTTTTGCATTTCCAGCGCCTTGGCCTGCTCATCTTGTGCTTTGCGCTGCGCATCACTGGCTTCACCCTGCGCTATTTGTGCTGCCAGTCTGGCCTGGTCAGCTTGCATCTTTGCCTTGTCAGCTTCATTGGTACGTTGTTCCAGACGAATCTGGTCACGGGCCTTGGCTGCATCAGCAACACTGGCTTCCGCCTGTTTTTGCTTGGCCAACTCTTGCGCCATACCTATTTTTTGTTTGGCGATATAAGCCAGACGGTCTATTTTTTCTGAGCTTTCATTATCTTTGGCCGCCTTGTTGGCGTCGTTCATTGCCACGTCAGCCTGGCGCATTTCCAAGGGTGCCAAAGTCTGTACATTAGGATTGTTTTGCGCCGCCTGATAATCCATACGAGTTTGATCTAGCAAACTCGTAGTTTTTGGTGCGGTGCCGCAAGCTGAAAGCAGCATTGCTGTCATCAAGATGACTGGTGCAAATATTTTCTTATTCATGATTTCCCCTAAAAATGTAATTGCAAACTCTATTCAGAGTTGCTGACAATGTTTTGTAATTGCTTGTTCTTATTACTTATTGTTATTACTTATTGTTTGTTATTTGCGCGTTGCAACTCTTCACGCAAAATGCGGATATCGTCTTGCAGAGCGTTAGCAGCCTTCTCTGCCTTTGCAGAATTGGCTTTGGCTTGTGCCAGCTTGGCATCTGCTTGCGCTTGTGTCGCCAGGTCATTGGCCAGCTTATAGTCTTTGTCTTGCATGGCCTTGTTTGCTAATGCCAATTTCTGACGCGCAGAACTCATTTCTGCAGGAGCAAATTCACTGCCGCCAGCTACTGTTGCGTTATCGACTGCTTCTTTAGAGACAGCAACTTCTGCCGTCGCCGGTGTTTTCATGCTGCTGGCACAACCTGTCGTCATTACCATACTCACGCTGCACAAAGCCAAAAGACCGGTTTTCAAGTTCTTATTCATTTTTTTCTCCAGTAGATAAATATCTATACCCTCGCAAGCCACATTTATTGTGATCTTCGCCGTCTTTATACCGTTCATCGTCAGACCGGGTCTGTTCGTTGCCGCACACTTCCATCATGAGCTGAGGATGCGCAATGCGTTGCTCCGGGTGCTATTAGACGCTTGTATCAGGCGTGTATGTACGCTAACGAACTTACACTCTTGCGCTGATGTTTTATTATCAAGGCACAGCCGCTCCCATAGAGCCGTACCATCGTTTTTTTATGGTGGAATTCAATAAATGCAAACATGGCCAAAGGCGTGGCAACCATGACCATCACTACGGTCACTGACAAATCCCAATAAAAGAAAGAAGTGTGCGATTTGAAATCAGCCAAAGATATGCTGTCATCCAGCTTGTATCAGCTAAAAAATGTCTTGAAAAACAGCCGGGTACGCTTGCGCGCCTATGTTGCACAGGCTGGTGCAGAACTGCCTTTACGGGCTGACTTGTACAGCGCGCTGCAAATGGAGCAGCATGGTCGCATACTGGCGAACAGTCATAAACTGAGTTCTGTTTTTGGTCAGGATCAGCTCCTCTCACGTCTGGCAGATAATCAGGACGTGATCATGAATGCTTGTACCTTGCTGACGGAAGCCATCAAGGATGGCCGGCCAGTAACGCCAGCTGCAGCATGGTTGCTGGATAATTATTATCTGATAGAAGAACAGATACGCACGGCCAAGCGTCATTTGCCGAAAGATTACAGCAAGGAATTGCCAAGACTGCTGCGCGGCAGTTCAGCCGGACGCCCCCGGGTATATGACATTGCACTGGAAACTATTTCACATGGGGATGGCAGGGTTGATCCTGAAAACCTGAGCCGTTTCATCAGCGCTTATCAATTGGTATCCGTGTTGAAACTGGGCGAACTTTGGGCCATACCCATCATGCTGCGCCTGGCATTGATAGAAAACCTGCGCAGGGTCGCCACCAATCTGACTACGACTCATAATCACCGCAATCTGGCTGCCAAATGGGCAGATGAGATGGCAGAAACTGCCGAGAAAGACCCCAGCAATCTAATCTTGCTGGTGGCCGATATGTCGCGCTCACAACCGCCACTTGACAGCTCCTTCGTGGCCGAAATGCTCAGACGCCTGCAAGGTCAGGGGCCTGCCCTGGCGTTACCTTTGAATTGGCTTTCACAGCGTCTGGCAGAAACCGGGCAGACCATAGAACATCTGGTACATCTGGATTCACAGCAACAAGCTGCTGATCAGATTTCCATCAGCAACAGCATAGGTAGCCTGCGTTTGCTGACATCCATGGATTGGCGCGAATTTGTAGAAAACATGAGTGTGGTTGATCGTTGCCTGCGCGATGACCCAACTGGCATCTATGGCCGTATGGATTTCGCTACGCGTGATCTGTATCGTCATGCAGTTGAGAAAATTGCCAAGGGCAGCAGCTTTTCTGAAGCCGATGTAGCTCACAATGCTCTGCGCTTTGCGCGTGAAGCAGCTATCAAGCAAGGTCAGACTGCGCGCAGTGCCCATATAGGTTATTTCCTGATAGGGAAAGGCCGGGCCGAACTGGAGCGTTCCACCGCGATGCGACACAGCTTCCCTGAATCTGTCAAACGGGCAGGGCGTGAATCAGCCCTGAGTATTTATCTGGGCAGCATCACTATCTTGAGTCTGCTCAGCACCGGATTATTCCTGCACCAGGCCAGACATGCTGCCATCAATCCTTATTTGCTGGCTTGTTTCATCGTCGTCAGCCTGATTGCCAGTAGCCAGTTTGCATTATCCATGGTGAATTGGCTGGTGACCTGTATTGCTCTGCCCCGCCCTTTGCCGCGCATGGATTTTTCACTAGGGATACCGCTGGAATCCAGTACCCTGGTCGTGGTGCCTACCATG
Source organism: Burkholderiales bacterium (assembly GCA_016200895.1). Classification (GTDB taxonomy): domain Bacteria; phylum Pseudomonadota; class Gammaproteobacteria; order Burkholderiales; family Burkholderiaceae_D; genus Undibacterium. The sequence continues at coordinate 138,854 of JACQDX010000104.1, read as the reverse complement.
CTGTTCAACACGCACAATATCGACGCTTTATGTGAAGCCATGGAAGTGCGTTTTCTGGCGAATAACGATGCCAATCTGCGCTTTTGCCTGCTGACTGATTTTGCCGATGCCGATCAGGAAGTGCTGCCAACAGATGAATCCTTGCTGATCCACATCACCAGCAGCATTGAAGCCTTGAATAAAAAGTACCCGCGCCCGAATGGCGATCATTTCCTGGTCATGCACAGGCCAAGGGTATGGAATGCACAAGAAAAAACCTGGATGGCATATGAGCGAAAACGCGGCAAACTGGGTGCGCTGAATGCCTATCTGCGTGGCACAGGCGCGCAAGCTTTCATGCGTATCGTTGGTAATGCGGCTGGCCTGCAATACATGAAATATGTGATTACCCTGGACACTGACACTGAATTACCACGTGATACGGCACGCAAATTCATCGCTACGATGGCGCATCCGCTGAATCGCGCCCATTACGATGAAAACCTGAAAAGAGTGACCGACGGTTACGGCATTCTGCAGCCGCGCGTAGCGGTCGGTCTGCCAGCCAGCGACGCCTCTTGCTATGAATTGCTCTGCGGTGGCGAGGCTGGCATAGACCCATACACACGTAGCGTATCTGATGTTTATCAGGATGTATTCGATGAAGGGTCCTTCATAGGCAAGGGTATTTATGATATCGATGTATTTGAAAAAGCACTGAAAAACCGCATGCCGGAAAACCGCATACTCAGCCATGATTTACTCGAAGGCTGCTATGCCCGTGCCGGTCTGTTGAGTGACGTGCAACTGTATGAAGAATATCCTTCCAGCTATCTGGCGGATATACGCCGTCGCCATCGCTGGATACGCGGTGACTGGCAAATAGCTTCATGGTTGTTGCCCAAAGTACCTGGCCCGAGAGATGAAGCCAGCGGGCAATCCATTCAACTGGGTAATTCATTGTCTTTGCTGTCGCGCTGGAAGTTGCTGGATAATCTGCGACGCAGCATGGTGCCGTTTGCCCTTACTGCCTTTTTACTGATCGCCTGGAGCAGCTTGCCAAATGCCTGGTTCTGGTCTGCAGCAGCTATCGGGTTTTTGCTGATTCCAGCTGCCAGCGCATTTTTTTGGAGCCTGAGTAAAAAGCCAGATGACGTTTTTTTCCGTCAACATCTGCTGTCCTTATTGCGCTCCAGTAGCCAGCATTTCATCCATGCATTCCTGAGCCTGATTTTCCTACCGTATGAAGCATGGATCAGTCTTGATGCCATACTGCGCACGCAATGGCGCATACTGATTTCGCGCAGACGTTTGCTGGAGTGGAATCCATCCACGCTCAGCAATCATCAGTTCAAGAATAGCTTGTGGAATAATATCCGCAGCATGTGGATAGCACCGGCGTTTTCGATCGCTACGTTTTTCCTCCTGCGATATTTCAATCCGTTTGCCTTGCAGGCAGCAGCACCAATATTATTGCTCTGGTTTATTTCACCACTCATTGCCTATCAGATGAGTAAGGCCAAGCAAAGACGCGAATCACAGTTAAGCGCAACGCAAGTAGAGTTCTTGCAAGCTACAGCCCGCAAAACCTGGTTGTTTTTTGAAACTTATGTCGGCCCCGAAGATAACTGGCTGCCACCGGACAATGTGCAGTTCCAGCCTGTAGGCGTGGTTGCACACCGCACTTCGCCGACGAATATAGGCTTGTCCCTGCTGGCCAATCTGGCCGCCTATGACTTTGGTTATATCCCCGCTGGACAGCTTTTGCAACGTACTCAAAATGCCTACACCAGTCTGGCCAGACTGGAACGCTATCAAGACCATTTTTACAACTGGTATGACACCAAAAGCCTGCAACCCTTACAGCCTTTGTATGTATCAACGGTGGATAGTGGGAATCTGGCCGGGCATCTGCTGACACTAAAGCCAGGCTTAAGCGAATTAATTGACGCACCAATTTGCCAGCCCCGCCTGTTTTGTGGCTTGCATGATACTTATCTGCTACTGCGCAATTCTGTGAGGGCCAATATTGCAAACAGGCTAGCGGAATTTGAAACTGACTTGGATGTATTGTGCCTGGGTGCACCAAAATCCTTGATCGTTGTCTATGACTGCCTGAAGCGACTGACGCATCATGCAGATACCTATTTGTCCAGCGTGACTGTGACTGCCGATAATGCCAGCCACATCTGGGCAAGCGCCCTGAGCAGGCAAACCCATGCGCAGTTGGAAGAACTGCTTTACCTGGCGCCGTGGCTGAGCCTGCCTGATCCTGCCAACTGGATACATGCATTTCCTCTGCTTGATAGCATACCAAGTTTGCAGGGACTGGCAAAATTGGCTTATGCATATGTCTCCCCCAAGGAAGACGGTCTTTCACTTGATCAGGCTCAACAAATAGAAAAACACAATACTGACCTGGTGGCATTGTTGATGACAGCCAGCAAACGCGCTACTGACCGTATCCTGCAAATTGAGCAACTGGTCATGCAAACCGGCGAGTTTGCCAGGATGGAATATGAATTCCTCTATGATGCCAACACGCACTTGCTAACTATAGGCTATAACGTTAACGAACGCAGGCGTGATAACGCCAGCTATGATTTGCTGGCATCAGAAGCCAGGCTGGCTACTTTTATCGCTATTGCCCAGGGACAAATCCCGCAGGAAAGCTGGTTCGCATTGGGACGTCAGCTGACCATTGCAGGTGGCGAACCTATACTGCTGTCCTGGAGTGGCTCGATGTTTGAATATCTGATGCCCTTGCTGGTCATGCCAAATTTCCAGAACACCTTGCTGGATCAGACTTACCGGTCCGTCGTACAACGCCAGATAGAGTATGGACAACAACGCGGCGTAGCCTGGGGTATTTCCGAATCCGGCTACAACACTTTTGATGCCCATTTGAATTATCAATATCGCGCCTTTGGTGTTCCTGGTATTGGCTTTAAACGTGGTCTGGGTGATGATCTGGTGATTGCGCCTTATGCTTCCATGATGGCCTTGATGGTCGCACCTGAACAAGCCTGTAGCAATCTGGAGCAATTATCAGCTCTGGGCTTCGAGGGAATGTATGGTTTCTTCGAGGCGATAGATTACACGCCATCTCGTTTGCCGCGCGGACAGGCGCATGCATTGATACGTTCTTTCATGGTCCATCATCAAGGTATGGGTTTCTTGTCACTGGCTTATCTGCTGCTCGACCGGCCTTTGCAAAAACGCTTTGAATCTGATCCGCTGTTCCAGGCCACTATGTCACTGCTGCATGAGCGCGTGCCCAAGGCCAGTGCCGTGTATTCCAATACTACCGAGTTGGCTGACATACGCAATGCCAGCGGTGATCAGGAAATCCCGTTACGTGTCTTGCATCATGTGAATACCCGCACACCGGAAGTGCAATTGCTGTCAAATGGTCGTTATCACGTGATGATCAGTAGTGTGGGCGGCAGCTATAGCCGCTGGAATGACCTGGCCGTCACCCGCTGGAATGAAGACAGCACCCGCGATCACTGGGGTACTTTCTGCTATGTGCGCGATGTCAACAGCGGGCGTTACTGGTCTACCGCATTCCAGCCTTGCCTGGTCAACTCACCTACCTATGAAGTGATTTTTTCTGAAGGACGGGCAGAATTCCGTCGTAGCGACAATAATCTCGACATGCATACCGAGATTGTCGTTTCACCCGAAGACGATATTGAATTACGCCGCACCCGCATCGTCAATCGCTCACGCCACCGCCGCACCATAGACTTCACCAGCTATGCTGAAGTTGTGCTGGCGCCCGCAGCCGCGGATGCCATGCACCCGGCGTTCAGCAAGCTGTTTGTTGAAACAGAAATCCTGGATGGGCAGCATGCAATTTTGTGTACCCGCCGCCCGCGTTCTGTCGATGAAAAAATACCCAGCATGTTCCATCTGATGGCCTTGCATGGGGCCAGCATGGAAAGCGTTTCTTATGAAACCGACCGGGCCCAATTCATAGGACGCGGCAACACACTGGAAGCCCCCGCCGCCATGCGTGTCAGCCGTTTGTCAGACAGTCAGGGTTCAGTACTCGATCCGGTCGTTGCCATACGCTATCAGATTACGCTGGAACCGGAACAGGCTGCCACGCTGGATGTAGTCACTGGCGTTGCAGAAAACCGTGAACTCTGTCTGGCGATGATAGATAAATACCAGGACAAGCATCTGGCTGACCGGGTTATCGAGCTTTCCTGGACGCATAGCCAGGTGGTATTACGTCAGCTAAATATCAGTGAAGCTGACGCGCAGTTGTATGGGCGTCTGGCTAATTCCGTCATCTATATGAATCCGCTACTGCGTGCCGATGCCAGTACGCTTAGCCGCAATCACCGTGGCCAGTCTGGTTTGTGGGGTTATGCCATATCTGGTGATTTGCCGATAGTGCTGCTACAAATCAATCATCAGGATCATATAGAGCTGGTCAGGCAATTGGTGCAGGCACATGCCTATTGGCGCTCCAAAGGTCTGGCAGTCGATCTGGTGATCTGGAATGAAGACCATGCCACTTACCGCCAGGCCCTGCAGGAACAAATCATGGGCATGATCTCCTCTGTCATCGGCACCCATGCCATAGAGCGCCCCGGTGGTATCTTTGTCAGAATGGCAGAGCAGATTTCACCGGAAGACAAAATCCTGTTCCAGGCAGTAGCCAGGGTGATATTGAATGATCATCGCGGCAGCTTGCTAGAGCAATTGAACCGCCGTGACCTGGTGGAACTGCGGGCACCCAAGCTGTTGCCAGCCAAGCAGATGTATCAACAAACCGGTTATCAAACACTGGCCGGTAACAAGCTGAGCCATCTGCCTGAAAAACTGCAGAGTTTCAATGGTATGGGTGGGTTTTCTGAAGATGGCCGCGAATATGTCATCACCACCAGGGAAGGACAAGCAACCCCTGCACCCTGGGTGAACGTGCTTGCAAACCCTCAATTTGGCAGTGTGATTTCTGAAAGCGGACAAGCCTATACCTGGGCTGAAAATGCTCATGAATTCCGCCTGACCCCATGGAATAATGATCCTGTCTGCGATAGCAGCGGTGAAGCCTTTTATATACGTGATGAAGACACCGGGGCCTATTGGTCACCCACGGCACTGCCCTGCCGGGGCAGTGGAGACTATATAACGCGTCACGGTTTTGGCTATAGTGTGTTCACACACCAGGAACAAGGTGTACGTACCGAGTTGACGGTATTTGTCAGCATAGATACGGCAGCCAAATATTCTGTACTACGTGTCATTAATGAATCGGATGAGCAAAGAAAATTGTCCGCTACCGGTTATGTGGAATGGGTGCTGGGAGATTTGAGACCGAAATCCCTGATGCATATCGCCACGGAAATTGATCCTGCCAGTGGCTGCCTGTTGGCACGCAACCCGTACAATACCGAATTCCCTGGGCGCAGGGCTTTTTTTGACCTGGACGGCGGCAATCGTAGTGTCAGTGGCGACCGCAATGAATTCATAGGCCGCAATGGCAACCTCCGCAGCCCGGCTGCAATGGAAAGACAACGCCTGTCAGGAAAAACCGGCGCAGGCCTGGATCCCTGCACAGCTTTGCAGCAAGAATTTGAACTTAGTCCAGGGCAAGAAAAACGTCTGGTATTTGTGCTTGGTATGGCAATGGCGGAAAATGGCAATATCACGCAATTCATACAACAGCACAGAGGCATTGCTGCAGCCGAGCAGGCACTGAATAAAGTCCATGAATACTGGCGCAACACTTTGGGTACGGTACAGGTGACTACCCCCGACCAGGATTTGAATCTGCTGGCCAATGGCTGGCTGCTGTATCAAACCATCGCCTGTCGCCTGTGGGCGCGTAGCGGTTATTACCAGTCTGGCGGCGCTTTTGGTTTCCGGGACCAGTTACAGGACAGCATGGCTCTGGTGCATACCGGTCAAATCTTGGCGCGTGAACAAATACTCTTATCTGCCACCCATCAATTTTTGGAAGGCGATGTGCAACACTGGTGGCATCCACCAGTTGGTCGTGGTGTGCGTACCCATTGCTCTGATGATTATCTATGGCTGCCTTTGGCAGTCGCACGCTATGTGAACAGTAGCGGTGACTTTGGCATACTCGATGAAGAACTGCATTATCTGGAAGGGCGTGCAGTTAATCAGGAAGAAGATTCATACTACGACATGCCTGCCAGATCAGGGCAAACCGGTAGCTTGTATCAGCACTGTGTCAAAGCGATAGAACATGGCTTGAGATTTGGTAGCCATGGCTTGCCGCTGATCGGCTCCTGCGACTGGAACGATGGTATGGACAAGGTTGGTCACCTGGGCAGGGGCGAAAGTGTCTGGCTGGCTTTCTTCCTGCATCAGGTCTTGACAAAATTTTCGGTCATTGCACTGAGCCGTAACGACAAAGAGTTTTCAGCTCATTGTCTGAGCCAGGCCAATCAGCTATCGAAAAATATTGATGCCAACGCCTGGGATGGTGCCTGGTACAGACGGGCTTATTTTGATGATGGCGGTGCACTGGGCTCGGCACAAAATGCAGAATGCCAGATAGATTCGATTTCGCAAAGCTGGGCTATCCTGTCTGCTGCTTGCAGCCCGCAAAGAGCAACACAAGCCATGCAGTCTCTGGATAAGCGCCTGATGCGGCGAGACAAGCAGATCATACAATTGCTCGATCCCGCCTTTGATTGCTCAGGACAAAATCCCGGTTATATCCGTGGTTATGTGCCAGGTGTACGCGAAAATGGCGGGCAATACACCCATGCTGCTATCTGGACTGGCATGGCATTCGCCAAAATGGGAGATGCCGCCCGTGCCTGGGAAGCATTTGACATGATCAACCCCATACATCACGGCAACTCTCCTGACACAATCGCCCGCTACAAGGTCGAACCCTATGTCATTTGTGCCGACGTATATGCAGTCGAACCACATACAGGACGCGGCGGTTGGAGCTGGTACACCGGTTCAGCCGGCTGGATGTATACCTTCATGATGGAGTCATTGCTGGGATTAAAACGCGAAGGCAAACACCTGAGCCTGACACCATGCGTACCTGACGGGTGGACCAGCTTCAGCCTGCGCTACCAGCATCTGAGCAGCACTTACCTGATCACCGTCAAGCTCAGGGATGTGGCTTACGGGCAAAGCCTGTTGTTTATTGATGATATCGCGATGGGTAGTTTATTGATTCCTTTGATGGATGATCAGCGTGAGCATGTAGTGGAACTCAACTATGTGCAACCGGTTCAAAAATAATCTAACCTTAACTTGAGGAAAATTATTCAGTCGGCAGCTTAGTGTTTTCCAAAGCTGAATACCAAGTTAAAAACCCGCTGTCGCTTTTGCGAGAGCGGGTTTTAACATGGGCGAAAGTGTGAATGATCTTCCTAAAAATTTTCGGGTATCGCTGATTGAATGTTGGCAGCCGTGCTGGAATCACATATGCACAGGAGTTGATTTTTAAGAACAGCGCTTAATACAAGCTTCCTCGATTTCGTAGGAAAGGCTTTGGCCGCGAACATCTGGCCGTGTCGTACATTCGCGGCTAAAGCTACTCCTGCAATATAGGGCCATGCATGCTATTGAAGCAATGAATGGGAATCGACAGAATCTGGCTTGACAAGACTCATCGCAAATGGCGCGACGACATTCGCTTATTTGATGCGATGATTTTCACAGCTACTGATGGGTTCTGATAGAAGGCAAAAAAAAGGCCAGATACTTTTCAGTATCGGACCTTTCTCACTTCAATCTACTGATAACTATTTTTACTGCCTGGGCTCACCATAACGGTTCACTGCAATGGTGGATCCTGGAGGATAACTCATCTGTACGCGATGCTCAATGCCACGGTAGTTATAAGTCACGTCCCAGTATTGTGGGGTCGTGTTGGCCGTGGTCTGGCAACGGCGGACATCGCGCTCGTAGGTACCGCCATTATTACGTCCAGCATTGGCACCCAGTGCACCACCAGCCACCGCACCACCAGCAGTTGCCAGATCACGCCCGGTACCACCCCCGACCTGATGACCCAGAATACCGCCGATCAGAGCACCGGCAATCGCGCCACCAACATTTGGTTCGCTACGTTCGGATTGGACTTGCTGGCGTTCTATCCAGCAACGCTCATTGGGCGGGCCCACCACGGCGCGCACGGAAGTCACAGGTGCGTCATACACACCTTCGTTTGGACGACGACGATAATCATAATTCGGCGAACTCAACGGCGCTTCTATTTCATTGTCATAACGACGCCTGTTACTGACAGGGCGAACTGAAGAAACACGGTTATTCATACCCATACCTGACAAGGTATCGTAACTGCCTTTACTCAAAATCATGCAACGACCACCGAAATTGGCATCATCACAGACTTCCCAGCGGCCAGAAGTAACTACGACAGACGAGGCCAGATCATTAAAGCCGCTATTCCTGAAATCGTTTTGTTGCCCATTGGTACTAAAGGTACGCCCGCGAAAGCCTTCGCCTTCATAGAACACAATTTGCGCGCTCGCATGAGCGACCAATAACAGGCTGGACACACCAAAGATGAATTTTAATTGTTGTTTCATTTGTTTCTCCAAGGTAGAAATCTGAAAAAAACACAGCGGATATTTCTATCCCGCTCATTCAGACTTAGCAAGAGAGCCAGTATGAACGATATATCCATACCAAGGCACCATGGAGAACAGCATTATCTTTTTTGAATATCCGGTCTGTACGCTGACACACATAAATTTCGTGCTTATTCCTGAAGGGGCACTATAAATCTTAGAATATCAAAATGACACGATGACAGATTTCATTGTAGTGAGACGCAATACTGATTAAAAGACACTCACTTCAATTCATTTCGCCCTGAGCTTTCTCGCCATCCTTGCAGTTGGCACCGCAGGCCATGACATAGGCAAAAACCCAGTCGCAATATCGTCCTTTGCCATCCAGATAGGTAAAATCACCTTCAGTAAAACTGCGTTTAATACTGCTGGCACGAGAAGCGCTTTTGATACCCATGATGCCCCTCCCGGAGCAAGCACCAAATCCCAGTCAAGTTTGCCAGTAATGGGATCGGGATAAAGTTGCCCGATACCGTTCCAACACTGCCAGTGCAAACAGGTGTGATATTCGAGGTAAGGTCTTTGATAGTGGCAACATGAAAAGCATTTTTCAAATCGGGCAACTTGCTGGTATTGAAACTGCTGTTGACGATAACAGGATGACTGACATTGAAGACTGTCACGTTACTGATATCAGCAAAGCGTGCGCTTTGTTTGGATGCACTGCAGTTACCACAGGAGCGATACGGCTTGCCAGCTTCTTCTGCATAAAAATTGGTGATGACAATTTTTCCGCCCTTGCCATTATTCTGAAAGATCTTGTCAGCTACCTTGTAAGCAGCACCGCCGGTCACTGTCATCGTATCCGGGCCTTTCAGTGTCGCAGCATCTTCACCGACATCACCCCAGTACACATTTTCTATCTTGCAATTACCATTGCAATGGACACCGTCCGCACCAATGAGAATGTTCTGCTACTAAAAATTAAAACACAGCTGTCACAAGATCGCGGCGAACGACACATCAAAACTTCATCGCCAGATCTCTCCATGTACGCCAACGTACATTCCATTTTAAAAAAATGACGTATACATATACCTGAACATATGCCTGAAACTCAAGCCCCTTGGGGTTCGGGTAATGCATGCGGACATTATCCAGTTCGGTATCAGCCATCCGCACTCGAGGAAAAAGCAATGAGCTTACAAGCACTCAATGAGAAAATGGAGCAATGCCTGGCCAACTGCCTGGCATGTCACCGCATTTGCACTGCAACCGCTGCCCATGTCATGCATGGCGACAGCCATCATAGTGAAGTCTTGCACCTGGTCAGCTTGCTGGACTGCGCGCAGATTTGCCTGGTGCATGCAGATTTCATGGCGCGTCGTTCGCCGCACCATGTGCATCTGGCAAGAGAATGTGCAGAAATTTGCCTGTCTTGCGCGACCTTCTGCGAAGCCCATGCGGATGCTGACGGCATGATGAGCGAGTGCGCAAAAGCTTGCCGGACCTGCGCAGATAGTTGCACTGATATGTGACATCCGCTTCTCGAGAAGCATGGCTGTTGCCACTCGGGCAGCAAACATTTCATTTGTTTGTCATAGCGCAAAACATGCCAGGGTATGCGTGCGAGGATGCTATATGCAAAAAAATATTCGGCTCAACTCAACATATTAAGGACATCATGACCAGCAATACAAAAGCATATTTGATCGGCGGCGGTATAGGTTCACTGGCAGCTGCGGCGTTCATGATACGCGACGGAAAAATCAAGGGCGGCAACATTTCTGTCTTCGAGGTAAACCCTCTCATCGGTGGCAGTCTGGATGGTGCAGGTAATCCTGACCAGGGATATTCATTGCGCGGTGGCCGTATGCTGACGACCGACAATTATGAATGCACTTGGGATTTGTTCAAATCCATCCCTTCACTGCATAATCCGGGAAGATCGGTATTTGAAGAAACCGTAGAGTTCAATGAGCACTACAAGTCCAACTCAAAGGCCAGGCTGGTAGACAAGCGCCGCGCCAAGGTGCCGGTATCGTCCATGGGTTTCTCCATGCAAGACCGCATGGAATTGCTCAAGCTGAGCCAGGCAGATGAGACAGAAATGGGCAACAGCACCATTACTGACTGGTTGTCGCCTTCTTTCTTTGAGACTGAATTCTGGTTTATGTGGGCAACCACCTTTGCCTTCCAGCCATGGCACAGCGCTGTCGAGTTCAAGCGCTATTTGCACAGATTCATGATGGAATTTTCGCGTATTGAGACCCTGGCGGGTGTGAAACGCACTATCTACAACCAATATGATTCACTGGTCTTGCCGCTGCAAACCTGGTTGAAACAAAACGGCGTGCAGTTCATCACGAATTGCGAGGTGCAAAAAATGACGCACACTGCGATCAATGAACAATTCCAGGTCACGGGCCTGGAATGCCTGCGTGATGGCGTTGTAGAAAGCATCGTGGTTGTTGACGGTGACCTGGTATTCCTGCAAAACGGCTCCATGACCGATGCATCCAGTCTCGGCTCTATGAGCAGCGCGCCGGAAAAACGTAGCAAAATCGATAGTTGCGGCTGGCGCTTGTGGGAACAACTGGCAGCTGAAAGACCGGACATGGGCAATCCTGCAGCATTCAATACCTGCATCTCCCAGTCCTGGTGGGAATCATTTACGGTCACACTCAAAGATCCGCGCTTCTTTGATTTGATGCAAAAATTCAGTGGTAACGAAGCTGGTACTGGTGGGCTGGTGACTTTCAAGGATTACAACTGGCTGATGTCTATCGTGCTGGCACACCAGCCGCACTTCATCGACCAGCCTGCTGGTGTCCAGGTATTCTGGGGTTATGCGCTCTACCCTGACCGCATCGGTGACTATGTGGCGAAGCCCATGAGTGAATGCAGTGGCGCAGAAATCCTGGAAGAATTGCTGGGTCACCTGCGCTTTGATGCCGAAGTGTTTGACAACGCCAATTGCATCCCTTGCCGCATGCCTTACATCACCAGCATGTTCATGCCCCGTTCTGTTGGCGATCGGCCTTTGCCTGTGCCACCCGGTACAAAAAACTTTGCTTTCATCAGCCAGTTTGTCGAAGTACCGGATGATGTGGTCTTCACGGTGGAATATTCAGTGCGTGCTGCCCAGATGGCAGTGTATCAGTTGCTGGGTGTGAATCGCGAAGTGCCGCCAATTACAGCCCATGACAAATCCATGGGGACGAAGTTTGAAGCCTTGGTCAAGGCGTTTAAATAAGTAGCTTTCGGCTTTAAAAGCAATGCGGCCTTCCATAGAGGAGGCAGCATTGTTTCGAAAAAATGTCCTTCGACAACCACAGAACTCATGTGTCTGGATGTTCTTTCTTGAAGCGCTGGTTCGCCTCGTCAAGATGCTGAATCAGCACATGTGAAATGATGTTAACCCCAATACCACCGAACATGGCGGGCACGAGATACAGTGCCAGCGAAATCTCTGAGACAAATATCGTATCGTCAGCAAGTGAAGGAGACAGTTTTGCTGCGGCGGAAAGTATTTTAAGAAAATAAACATCCATGCCTGCAATGGCAACCAGGGCAAACCCAAATATCAGGGTGGTTTTTTTAGAGATAGCTCTTTTCAATATCAGGTAGCTGTATATGCCAAAAGGCATGACAACAGAGGCTATCATCATCAGCCAAAACTTCAATTCTGAAAATATCGTGTTTTCCACGTATGCATCCTTAAAACGAGTGGCTGAACAAGCGCTTATTTAACCATTGGAAAGATTATTAACCTAATGCACGTCCTTGCAAGTAACGTATTCTCTCACTTTCGTAACGAATTGAATTCTGCCTTGAATAGACTAGTTGTTTTCCGATAGTATGGTTTCAACTAGAACTTATTTCCTGAGAGAATGATCACCATTGACGGTGACGCGCGGTTCTTTACTTGCGGGATTGCATGCGGATGTATCTATCTTTCCCGCGCCAGACTATCGTTGACATTGCTGCGCGCATAGGCAACTATTGATATAGCCACACCGCTACTGCTGTATTGCTCCTGCTGTATGCGCCTGTTTTTCGCTATTCAAACTCATGCAATAAACTGTGCAGCTCAGCTTTTTACCTGTGGTGAATATTGCCAGGTGCCAGAAGTTCTCTGCAAGATACGCATGAATACCCATGAATTTGCTATTCGATTTAGTACTGACAGTGTGAAGGCATTAAGATGACATCAAGAATCGTCAATTGGAAATCGGCTGCTGCCGTATTGGTCGTTATTGCAGTAGCGGCAGGGGGCTGGTGGTATTACCATCGCACTGATGCCAGTGCGCCAGCAGAGGCAGGCAATGGCCCTTCAGGAAATTCAGGGAATTCAGGTAAGCGAGGCGGCGGGCGTGATGGCGGCAATAAGGTGCAGCCTGTGTCCGTCGTACCTGCGCAAAAGCGCGACATACGTCTCATTGTCACCGCGATAGGCAATATTTCTGCCGCCAATACTGCTATCGTGCGTACCAAGGCAGATGGTGAACTCAAAGCGATTTATTTCAAGGAAGGCCAGGCTGTGCAGGCTGGACAGTTGCTGGCACAGATAGATCCCAAGCCTTTCCAGATTGCCTTGTCACTGGCACAGGGCACTCTGGCGCGTGACCAGGCGCAGTTAAAAAATGCCGAACTGGATTACCAGCGTTACAAAGACCTGGTCGAAAAACAGGCCGCCCCAAAACAACAAATGGATACGCAAGAAGCACTGGTGCAACAATTGCACGGCACCATCCTGTCTGACCAGGCCTCAGTAGATAATGCCAAATTGCAGTTGAGTTACACCCGTGTGACTGCCCCCATCTCTGGCCTTGCTGGTTTGAAGCAGGCTGACCTGGGCAATATCGTGCATAGTTCAGACACCAATGGCCTGGTGTCGATCACACAAACACAGCCGGTTGCGATTGTATTTGCGATACCCGATGTGCGCCTCGATAAATTGCGCCAGCAAATGAAAAACGATGTGCCTTTGCGGGTAGAAGCATGGGACAGGGAGCAAAAAAATATCCTGGCCGAAGGCAGTGTCGCCAATACCGACAACAGCATAGATTTGACGACAGGCACGATCAAGGTCAAGGCCCTGTTCCCCAACAAGGACAATGGCCTGTTCCCCAACCAGTTTGTGAATGTGCGCTTGCAACTCGATACCATGAAAGATGCGCTGGCAGTGCCTGTCGCATCAGTACAGCGCGGCACCGTAGGTAATTTTGTCTACGTCGTCGGTGAAGGTGGTGTGGTTACCCTGAAGCCTGTCACCACGCTGGCTACCGATGGTGACTGGGTGGCCGTCAAGGCTGAGCTCAGGCCAGGTGACCAGTTGGTGGCCGATGGAGCAGACCGTTTGCGCGATGGCGGCAAAGTTGAAGTTATAGCGGCATTAGCCAGACCTGGCGGCGGCGATGAGCCGCGTGGTGGCAAACGGCGTAAGGGAGGCGGTGGTGCTTCTGCATCTACTTCAACATCTGCGTCGACATCCGTTCCTGCTTCGACGCCAGCAGCATCAGCGCCTGCTCCGGCCTCCGCAGCAGAAACCAGGAAATAAGGGCGCTTAGCTCATCACACCATGGCTACCCTGAACCCCTCACGTCTGTTTATAGAAAGACCAGTCGCAACTTCGCTGATGATGCTGGCGATTTTGCTGGCCGGTTTGCTGGCTTACCGCCTGTTACCTATCGCTGCATTGCCGGAAGTTGATTACCCCACCATACAGGTAACCACGCTTTACCCCGGTGCCAGCCCGGATGTCATGACGTCGTCGGTCACGGCGCCGCTGGAACGCCAGTTTGGACAAATGCCGGGCCTGGCACAAATGTCGTCGACCAGTTCCGGCGGCGCATCTGTGATCACCCTGCGGTTCGAGTTGAGTCTGTCACTCGACGTTGCCGAGCAAGAGGTGCAGGCAGCCATCAATGCGGGCAGTAATCTGCTGCCCAGTGATTTGCCGATGCCGCCGGTATATAGCAAGGTCAATCCTGCTGATGCACCGGTGTTGACGATTGCGGTTTCATCGACCACTCTGCCAGTGATACGAATACATGATCTGGTCGAGAGTCGTCTGGCACAAAAAATTTCGCAGGTGCGCGGTGTAGGTCTGGTCAGCATTGCGGGCGGGCGCAGGCCAGCTGTCAGGATACAGGCCAACCCTACGGCACTGGCTAACCTTGGTCTCTCGCTGGATGATTTGCGTACTGCCATAGGCAGCGCCAATGTGAACCAGGCCAAGGGCAGTTTTGATGGTCCATTACGCGCCTCGACTATTGATGCGAATGACCAGATGAAAAGCGCGGCCGAATATGCCAATCTGATCTTCGCCTACAAGAACGGTAATCCCATACGCCTGCGTGATGTTGCCACCATGGTCGATGATGCAGAGAACATGCGCCTGGCGGCATGGGCCGACAAGGCACCAGCCGTCATTCTCAACGTGCAGCGTCAGCCTGGTGCGAATGTGATACAGACGGTAGACCGCGTGAAAGCCTTGCTGCCCAGTTTGCAGGCTGCCATGCCAGGCTCTGTTGATGTGCGGGTCCTGAGCGACAGGACAACCACCATACGCGCCTCTGTCGATGATGTGCAAATCGAATTGCTGCTGGCCATAGGCCTGGTGGTATTCGTGATCTTTGTATTTTTGCGCAGTGTGCCTGCCACCATCATCCCCAGTGTGGCCGTACCTTTGTCGCTGGTAGGCACGTTTGGTGTCATGTATATGGTAGGTTTTTCACTCAATAACCTGACCCTGATGGCGCTGGTGATATCGACGGGCTTTGTGGTTGATGATGCGATAGTCATGATAGAAAACATCGCCCGTTATGTCGAAGAAGGCGAAACCCCGATGGCAGCAGCGCTAAAGGGATCGCAGCAAATCGGCTTCACCATCATCTCCCTCACGGTTTCCTTGATTGCGGTATTAATACCGCTATTGTTCATGGGCGATGTGGTAGGTCGCCTGTTTCATGAATTTGCGATTACCCTGGCGGTTTCGATATTGATTTCTGCCTTCGTGTCACTGACGCTGACGCCGATGATGTGCGCCCGTCTTTTGCATCATGAAAAAGAAGAAGACTTTGGCCCGGTCAAGCGCGCCGTAGGCCGCATGTTTGAACGAACTATTGCAGGCTATGGCCGCATGCTGACCTGGGTATTGGACAGGCAAAAAACCACCATGCTGGTGTTTGTGGCGACACTGGCACTTACCGGTCTGTTGTATATCTTTGTCCCCAAGGGTTTCTTTCCTGTGCAGGATACGGGTCAGATACAGGCAATTACCGAGGCAGCGCAATCCACCTCGTTCGCCGCCATGTCTGAGCACCAGCAAGCACTGGCCAGCGTGATTTTGACCGACCCGGCGGTGGAAAGCGTGTCGTCCTTCATCGGTGTGGATGGCGCAAATGCGACCCTGAATGCAGGCCGCATGCTGATCGTGCTGAAACCCCTGAAGGTACGCGGTATCTCAGCCACCCTGATCGCAAGACGCCTGGGTGACTTGACACGCAAAGTACCAGGTATCGCCATCTATATGCAGGCAGTGCAGGATCTGACCATAGAAGACAGGATAGCCAAGACGCAGTATCAGTTCATGCTCAGCTCGCCCGATATTGCTGAACTGTCACGCGCTACCTCTGCGCTGCTCGAACGTTTGCGCAAGCTTCCGCAACTGGCCGATGTCGCCAGTGATCAGCAAGAGCTGGGCCTGCAAGCTTATGTGGATATAGACAGGGATGCCGCCGGCCGTTTTGGCGTCAGTGTCGCAGCAATCGACAATTCGCTATACAACGCCTTTGGCCAGCGCCTGATCTCGACGATTTTTACCCAAAGCAATCAATACCGTGTAGTACTTGAAGTGGCCCCGCAATACAAAGTAGGCATGGAAGCGCTGAATAACCTGTACGTGCCGGGCACTAATGGCGTGCAGGTGCCGCTTTCTTCAATCGCCAAAGTGGTGGAAAGGATAGCCCCACTGGCGGTCAATCATGCTGCACAATTCCCCGCCGCGACTATTTCCTTCAACCTCGCCCAGGGTGCAGCACTGGGTGATGCAGTCAATGCCATCAAGGCAGAAGAAGCAGCCTTGCATTTGCCATTCAGTGTAGAAACCAGCTTCCAGGGTGCGGCACTGGCTTTCCAGGCATCCCTATCCAGCACCTTGTTGCTGATACTGGCAGCGATCGTCACCATGTATATCGTGCTGGGTGTTTTGTATGAAAGCTATATACACCCGCTGACTATTCTTTCCACCCTGCCATCAGCAGGCCTGGGAGCCTTGCTGGCCTTGCTGGCATTCAGGCTGGACCTGGGTATCATCGCCATCATCGGTATCGTGCTGCTGATTGGTATCGTCAAAAAGAATGCCATCATGATGATAGACTTTGCCCTGTATGCCCAACGTGAAGAAGGCCTGAACCCACGTGAAGCCATACACAAGGCCTGTCTGTTACGCTTCCGCCCCATCTTGATGACAACCATGGCAGCCTTGCTGGGTGCCCTGCCACTGATGCTGGGCTCGGGCGTAGGCAGTGAATTGCGTCACCCACTTGGTGTGGTCATGGTGGGCGGGCTGATTGTCAGCCAGTTGCTGACCCTGTTCACGACGCCAGTGATTTATCTTGGCTTCACGGCGCTGGCGAGCAGATTTACCAGCAAGCCGAACTCAGGAACTGCAGCAGAAACTGCGGCGTAAGCAGATGAATCTTTCCCGCCCCTTCATAGAACGACCAGTCGGCACTGCCCTCATTACCCTGGGTGTGGCACTGGCGGGCATCATCGCCTACTTTTTGCTGCCGATTGCACCGTTACCGCAGGTTGAGTTTCCTACCATCTCAGTCAATGCTTCTTTGCCTGGTGCCAGCCCGGACACCATGGCGGCCACAGTCGCCACGCCGCTGGAGCGTGCACTGGGCAGCATTGCCGGTGTCAATGAGATCACTTCATCATCATCATTGGGTAGCAGCCGCATTACCCTGCAATTTGACATGAGCAGGGACATTGATGGCGCAGCTCGGGACGTGCAGGCTGGCATCAATGCCGCACGCGCCATGCTGCCGTCCGGCATGCCCAGCAACCCGACCTACCGCAAAGTCAACCCCGCTGATGCGCCTGTGATGATCATTGCGCTGACATCAAAGACGCTGACACGCGGCCAGATGTATGACGCTGCCTCAACTGTATTGGCACAGCGCCTGTCGCAGGTCGATGGTATAGGCCAGGTCACCATCGGTGGTGGTGCATTGCCTGCTGTGCGCATAGAAATAGATCCCAACAAGCTGGCAGCAAATGGTATTTCGCTGGAAAATGTAAGGGCTACGGTCGTGGCCAGTAATGCCAACCGCCCTAAGGGTTCGGTCGAAGACCAGCAGCATTACTGGCAGCTCAGTGCCAATGACCAATCTTATAAAGCCGAACAATATGCGCCGCTGATCATCAGTTATGCTAACGGTGCAGCATTGCGCCTGCGCGACGTGGCTGAAGTGGTAGACAGCGTACAGGACGTACGCAATTACGGTATGGCGAATGGCACGCCTGCGATCTTGCTGATACTGAACAAGGCACCCGGTGCCAACATCATCAAGACCGTGGATACCATCCGTGCCCTGTTGCCACAATTGCGTGCTTCCATCGCACCGGCCATTGATGTGAATGTCGTCATGGACAGGACGCCAACCATACGTGCATCCATCACAGAAGTGCAGCGTACACTCGCCATTGCCTTTGGCCTGGTCATCGTGGTGGTCTTTGCTTTCCTGCGCAATTTCCGCGCTGCCTTGTTACCTGCGGTGGCGGTGCCAGTTTCACTGGCTGGCACATTTGGTGTCATGTATTTGCTTGGCTATAGCATAGATAATCTCTCGCTCATGGCCATGACGGTGGCCACTGGCTTTGTGGTGGATGATGCGATTGTTGTGCTGGAAAATATTTCGAGGCATATCGAGCGCGGCAAGACGCCGATGGAAGCAGCATTGCAGGGTGCGCGCGAAATTGGCTTTACAGTAGTCTCCATCAGCCTGTCATTGATTGCCGCTTTCATCCCCATCCTGGCGATGGGTGGCATTGTCGGGCGTTTGTTCCGCGAGTTTGCGGTGGTGCTGTCGGTGTCGATTCTGGTATCCATGCTGGTATCACTGACAACCACACCCATGATGGCGGCGGCCTTGTTGCGGCCTGTCGAAAAAGCCAAGGCACCGGGTAAATTCTCACGCGCACTTTCCCGTTTCCAGCGTGTCCTGATGCGTGGCTACCGCCGCAGCCTGCGCTGGACCTTGCGGCACCAGCCTTTGACGTTGCTGGTACTGGCGGGCGTGATTGCACTGAATGTGTCGCTGTACATCACGATTTCCAAAGGTTTCTTCCCGCAGCAGGATACCGGCTTAATGATGGGTGGCGTACAGGCTGACCAGGCCAGCTCATTCATCTCCATGCAAGAGAAACTCAATGCCTTCAGCAAAATTGTGCTGGCCGACCCTGCCGTGGCAAATGCCACTGGCTTTACCGGTGGTGGCCAGCGCAATAGCGCGAACATGTTCATCTCGCTCAAACCCAGGACTGAGCGTGAAGAGGGTGTAGACCAGGTCATCAACCGTCTGCGCGGCAAGCTTGCGCATCTGCCGGGTGCCAACCTGTTTTTGTCACCGGTACAGGATATCCGCATTGGTGGTCGGCAAAGTAACGCCTCGTGGCAATATGCCTTGCAAGCCGATGACCTGACCGATCTGCGTACCTGGGAACCACGCATACGCAAGGCCTTGTCGCAATTGCCAGAACTGGCTGACCTGAATAGCGACCAGCAAGACAAGGGCATACAGACTTCACTGGTGATAGACCGCGATGCCGTGGCAAGACTGGGCCTGACCGTCAGCGCCATCGACAGCACACTTAACGATGCCTTTGGACAACGCCAGATAGGCGTCATCTATAACCCGCTGAATCAATACCGTGTGGTGATGGAACTGGCACCGGCTTATCTGCAAAGCCCCGAGAGTTTGAAGAGTCTGTATGTCACTACGTCCAAAGGTGTGCGCATACCCTTGGCCAGCGTGGCAAAGGTAGAGACGACCAATACTCCTCTGGCAGTCAATCACCAGAGCGGCTCGCCAGCCAGCACCATCAGCTTCAACCTGGCGCCGGACGTGGCCTTGTCACAGGCGGTGGAAGCGATTAACGACACTGTCAGCAAACTAGGAGTGCCGATATCCGTGCATGGCAGTTTCCAGGGTACGGCGCAGGCTTTCCAGTCGTCCCTGAGCAGTCAGCCGTTGTTGGTATTGGCGGCCATCATTACCATCTACCTGGTGCTGGGCATGCTGTATGAAAGCTTGATCCATCCACTGACCATACTTTCAACCTTACCTTCGGCGGGCATAGGTGCCTTGCTGGCGCTGATGTTGTTCAAGACTGATTTTTCCATCATCGCCCTGATCGGTGTGGTGCTGCTGATAGGCATCGTCAAGAAGAACGCCATCATGATGATCGATTTTGCGATTTCTGCGCAGCATGCAGCAAACAGCCGTGGCAGCAGCGTGACTGCAGGTGCGGCAATTTACCGCGCCAGCCTGCTGCGCCTGCGCCCTATCCTGATGACTACCCTGGCAGCGATCTTTGGTGCGATACCGCTGGCGCTTGGCACGGGTGATGGTGCTGAATTGCGCCAGCCGCTCGGTATAGCCATCGTCGGTGGCCTGTTGTTGAGCCAGTTGCTGACCCTGTACACCACGCCTGTCGTCTTTGTCTGCATGGACAGATTACGTCGCAAGAAAAAACCAGTAAAAGCAATAGCGAGCGCAAGTGCTTTGGATATTGCATGAGAGCGATTATGAAAAAAAATATTAACTTGCGTTCCGCATCTTTTACAAATTCCTCTTTTCCGCGCTTATCTGTGCTGACCCTGGTCTTGCTGTTATCAGCCTGCGCACAGACCAAGGCACCGCCTCCGGCCACTGTCCCGCTGACCGCAGAATTCAAGGAAGCCAGCTACTGGAAATCAGCCCGGGCCACGCGCGCTGGTTCGGACACTGTAGTTTCAGAATCCTGGTGGGAAATGTTCAATGATCCCGTGCTCAATGAGCTGCAACAAAAACTTTTGCTGGGAAATGAAAACCTGAAGTCAGCTGCCGCCCAGATCGCCAATGCCAAGGCGGTGCTCAAAGCCAGCCAGTCAGCATTATGGCCTACAGTATCCTTGAATGCGGTTGGCACGCGCAGTGGCAATCCTGGTTCAGGCCAGAATGGCCGCACTACCAGCAATAGTTATTCACTTGCGGTGGATACTTCGTTGGAAATTGATTTATGGGGCAGGTTGTCAAAAGCCACCGATATGGCCAACGCCAGTCTGCAAGCCAGCCGTGACGACTATGATGCTGCCCGCCTGTCTGCCCAAGCGACACTAGCACAAACCTATTTCGCCATGCGCGTGGCCGAGGCCCAGCAAGCCATCTTGCAAAGAACCACCACCGCAAATCAACGCAGTCTGGAATTGACCGAGGCCAGATATCAGTCCGGAGTCGCAGGACAAAGCGATGTCTTGCAAGCCAAAATACAAGTGAAGACCGGCCAGGTGCAATTGAAAGATGCCGTGGCACAAAGGGCACAACTGGAACATGCGATTGCCGTGCTATTGGGTGTGACACCCGCAGCCCTCAATATCAGCAGCACCACTACCTTGCCAGCAGCACCAGCTGTCCCGGTACTGATCCCGTCCACCTTGCTGGAACGCAGGCCAGATATCGCCGCTGCCGAACGCAAGCTGGTCGCCGCTTATGCCCAGATAGGTGTCAAGGATGCGGCCTTCTTCCCTGACATCAGCTTGTCGGCCAATGCGGGTTATCGCAGTTCTTCCCTGAGTAAATTGATCAATGCACCAAACCTGGTCTGGTCACTGGGGCCTTCGATATTGCTCTCTATTTTTGATGGTGGCGCACGTCAACTGGCCAGTGACCAGGCACGTGCAGCGGCAGATATCGCCGCTTCGACTTATCGGCAGACGGTACTGACCTCATTGCAGGAAGTAGAAGACAATCTGGTGGTGCTGGAACAACTGGATGCAGAACTGCAGTCACAAACAGAAGCCTTGCAAGCCGCCCAGCGCAACCTGGAAATCACGCAAGAGCAGTACAAGGCCGGCACCGTCAGTTATCTGAATGTAGTGACATCACAGAATGCTGCCTTGTCGAGTGAATCCAATTTGCTATCCATACGCAACCGCCAGCTTGCTGCGACGAATATACTGTTGAAAAATATAGGTGGACGCTGGCTAAAATTATGAGTCAGGCTCTTAAATTGGTCTTTAGAAAATCAACCGTGCGTTGCCATGCAAGTGTTGCTGCGGCCTGATCATAACGTGGTGTCGTATCATTATTAAAACCATGCTGGACACCGTCATAAATAAAGGCCTGGTATTTGACGCCAGCCTTATTCAGTGCGGCCTCATATTTTGGCCATCCGGCGTTGACACGTTCATCGATCCCGGCGTAATGGATAAGTAGAGGGGCTTTAATTTTTGCGGCATCCTCTTCTGTTGGCTGGCCACCATAGAACGGGACAGCGCCAGCAAGATCAGGAATTTTGGTCGCCAGGAAATTGGAAATACTTCCCCCATAGCAAAAACCAACGACGCCAACCTTGCCATTCCCTTCTGGCAGTTCTTTCAAGATTGCTGCGGCTTCTATAAAATCAGCGCGTGTCTTGGTCTGATCAAGTTTGGGAAAGAGTTCGCGGGCTTTTTCTTCATCACCGGGGTAGCCGCCCAATGGTGCCAAAGCATCTGGAGCAAAAGCGATAAAGCCCTCCAATGCCAGGCGGCGGGCGATGTCTTCTATATGCGGATTCAAGCCACGATTTTCATGCACCACCAGCACGGTAGGCAATTTTCCTTTCACATCTGCAGGCGTAACCAGATAAGCACGCAAGCTGCCATAACCCTGTGGCGATGGATATTCAACATAACGCGCTCGTATGCGAGCATCAGTCTTGGGCACCTGTTGTGCCTGAGCAAAATTGGGACTTAATTGCTGCAGCAATACCTCTGCTGTTACTGCGCCTACGGCAAATTTACTGGCCGACTGCAAAAAACCTCGCCTGTCGATTTGTCCATGGACATACTGGTCAAATAGTTGCAACACTTCTGGCTTGAAATCATCTGAGGTTTGACGGTTCATCTAATTCTCCTGAGTGATATTAATTTTGTCGGCTTACTTAAATGGGTGCAACAGACGTGGCAGGCAAAACCTGGCTTGACTATGTTGATAGTCTCTAAAGCCCTTGCATCATATGACTGATTTCACGTCGACGCACCGTCCTTTTCCATTGACGAATATCGTAAAGCCACTTCAAGGTACCTTACAGCCATATGCCGGTAAATTCAAACAAGAGCAATATCAAACTGTAAGCAGCCGATCACCTGTCATCGAAAAACTGAGGGCGGCAGTGAGGACAGCGCGCCATTTTTTTCGAAAAAAACTCCAGCCAATTCATATCGTCAAGAGCATTTGTGTAGTCTTTGATTTTCTGGCGAAATTTCATAAAAATTTGTGTGTTTGCTAAATTGCATTACAATACTAACAATTACTTACCCTCAATCATCTTTATTTGGATTCCATCCATGCTTTCCCTACGCGTCATTCTCCTGATTTCTCTTACACTCGTGGCACAGGCAAGCAACGCACAAGAGTGGGTATTTGCGGTCAATGAAGGTGTAACCTATCAAGACGGCAGCCCTATCACTGAGCGTTATAAGCCTTTAGTGGATTTACTGGAGAAAGAACTCAAGCACCCTGTCAAAGTCCAGGCTGTGGACAGGTACAGCAATTTCGAAGCTGGTCTGGATGCTGAACGTTATGATCTGGTATTCATCCATCCAGCACACATAGGCTTGCGCGCAGCCAAGAGCGGCAAGTATGTCGGCCTGGCCAGTGCCAAGGACTTTACTGACTACCGTGCCCGCGTGTTCGTCAAGAAGGACTCTGCAATAAAAACCATCGCTGACCTGCGCGACAAAAAAGTGGGGGTGCCGTTGCTGGAATCCATCACTACCGTCATGTTCACGGCCAACCTGGCTGAGCTGGGCTTTCGCGATCCGGCTTCACGCTTTAGCGCTACCCGTTACCAGGATGCGGTACCCTTCATGGTCGAAAATGGCTTCGTCGAAGCCGGTGTTACAGGTTCGGGTACTGTCGCCAAGGACTGGGTGGCCAAAGGTGGGCGTGTGATAGGGGAAACCAAATCTGTCCCTATCAAGCAATTTCTGGCTTCACGAAGACTGAGTGCAGACCAACGTGACAAGTTACAAAATATCTTGCTTAAACTCAGCGAAAACGATGTCGGAAAAGTGGCATTGAAGGGTATCAATATGAAGGGCTTTGTGCCGTGGGATAATGGAGTCATGGCAGACGCTACCAAGCGACTTGGCTTGTAAAATAATCAGCCACAGCAAAAGGGGCACAGATGACATCTGTGCCCCTTTTGCTTTCGCAGCCTGATTTATATTTACACTTACAAACCCAGCTTGGCAGCCAGACCTATGCGCTGCAATTTCCCGGTAGCGCCTTTTGGTATTTCTTCCAGAAACAAAATCTTGCGCGGTATCTTGAAATCGGCCAGACGTATGGCGGCAAATTCGCGTAACTCTTTTTCTGTTGCTGTTTTTCCTTCGCGTAACACTACGGCTGCACCGACCTCTTCTCCCAGCTTGTCATGGGGGATACCAAAGGTGACGACCTGCTCCACCGCAGGATGGTCCATCAGAATTTCATCAACTTCACGTGGGGAAATTTTTTCGCCGCCCCGGCTGATGATTTCCTTGAGACGGCCGGTGATACTCAGATAACCATCTGCATCCATGATGCCCTGGTCACCGGTACGGAACCAGCCATTGGTATAGGCCTCTGCATTGGCTTTAGGATTATTTTCATAGCCTGCAGTCACATTCGGGCCACGGATGACGATTTCACCTGTCAGGCCACGCTCCAGCAAATTGCCTTCTGTATCCATGATCGCGACTTCAGGGCCAGCGGCAATGCCGACTGAACCGGGTATGCGTTTGGCGGGTGGCAAAGGGTTACAGGCCATCTGGTGCGCGGCCTCTGTCATGCCATAAGCTTCTATCAAAGGAGTCTTGAAAGCGGCTTCAAGCTCACTGATGACTTGCGGCGGCATCGAAGATGATGATGACCGTATGAAGCGCAAAGGATTGGCCGCAATCACGTCATGATTTTGCGCTGCCCGCGCAACGATGGTCTGGTGCATGGTCGGTACAGCGGTGTACCACGTCGGTTTGGCTTCTGTCATCCAGCTAAAGAATTTCAGAGCATTAAAACCTGGCGTGCAAAAGATGCTGCTGCCAGCGGACAACGGTGCCAGCAAACCTGCGATCAGGCCATGGATATGGAACAGCGGCATGATATTGAGGCCACGGTCAGCCACCGTCAATTGCAGGTTGTCACGCACATTACAACCCGATGCACAGATATTGATATTCGACAGTGGCACGATCTTGGGACGTGAGGTAGTGCCTGAGGTATGCAGGATCAAGCCTATGTCTTCAGGCGCAGCCGGGCCAGGAATAAAAGGGACACTGGGAGCTTGTGGATTGACCTGGGTCAGTGTGAAGGCACCTATGCCTTCTTCACTGGGCGTGAGTTCCAGTACTTGTATCTTGAGTTTTTCAGCGATGGCCAATGCAGGAGAAGTACTGCCCTTCTCTACCACCAGCGCTTTGGCATGCAGGTCAGACAGATAGAATTCAAATTCGTCAGCACGGTAGACAGGGTTCAGCGGTGCAGCCGTGGCAGCAGCAGCGATGCTGACAAAGGAGCTGGCCATTTCCGGGCCATTTGGCAGGACGATAGCAACCCTGTCCTGGCGGCCGATGCCAAAGCTATTCAGGGTGGCAAGGGTCTTTTGCTGGTTTGCGCGCAGATCGCGATAAGTCAGGGGCTTGGCACCAGGCGCTTGTAATGCAATGGCATCGTCAGCGCCCACAGCGAGTAATTCGACGAGTGTGGAAAATCTTTGCATGATTACTTTCTATGATAAAAATAAAGCAGGAAACCTGGCAGAACATTTTTCAGGCAGTGAGTTCATTCATTGCTGTATGCGCAGTTTGCCATTTTGTTCATGCACCGTGTGCGCCAGCAGCGCAGTCAGTGCATACACCGCTTCTATATTCGGGGTTGGCGTGTCAGTGATCTTGCCCATTTCTATGACGGTGCCCACCAGTGCCTCAAGCTCTATGGGGCGGCCAGCTTCAATATCCTGCAGCATAGAAGTCTTGTGTTTACCAACAGCGGCAGCACCCGCGATACGCTTGTCTATGCTGACCTTGAAATTCACACCCAGCTTTTCCCCTATTACCTGCCCTTCACGCATCATGCGCGCCACCAGTTCGCGTACAGGTGCAAATTCGCAGATATCTACCAGTGTTGCATGGGTCAGCGCACTGATGGGGTTGAAACTCAGGTTGCCCCAGAGTTTGAGCCAGATTTCTGAACGGATGTCAGACGAGATCGGGGCCTTGAAACCAGCCTGGCGCAGGGCATCCGCCAGCTCACGTACGCGTGGCGTATCGCTGCCATCAATCTCGCCCAGTGAAAAGCGGTTGCCTTCTATATGCTTGATGACACCAGGCACAATGATTTCACAGGCGGGATAGATAATGCAGCCTATTACTTTGTCCACGGCTATGTGGGCAGATACCACGCCACCTGGGTCTACCGCTTCCACCCGTCGCCCTTCATATTCGCCACCGTGCTTGTGAAAATACCACCAGGGTACACCGTTCTGCGCTGTCACCACAATGGATTCTGGCCCCAGCAAAGCGGGTATGTCAGCAGCCACTGCAGCGACCTGGTGCGCCTTCATGCCAAGGATGATGACATCTTGCACAGGCAAATCGGCAATGCGGTCTGTAGCGAAAATTTTCGCCACATGTTCGCTGCCATCATCCATGATCAGTTTCATGCCGCTTTCACGCACGGCCTGCAAATTGGCCCCGCGTATCACGACGCTGACCTCGTGCCCTGCCTGCGCAAGTTTTACTGCCAGGAAGCCGCCAATTGCGCCTGCACCCACTACCGCTATCTTCATATATTTTTATCCTCAAGACTGTCAAAACTATTCCGCAAACTGCCTATGCCATCTATCACAACTTCTACCACCTGGCCGCTACGCATGGGGCCAGCGCCGGTTGATGTACCGCAGGCGATGACGTCACCAGGAAACAAACTCATCTCGCGTGAAATCATGCTGACGATCTGTGCTGGGGCAAAGATCATATCGCGGCAGAGATAATTTTGCCGCTCCTTGCCATTTAAAAATGTTTTGACTGTCAGCGCTTGTGGGTCCAGCCCGGTAGCAATCACAGGCCCGAACACACCAAAACTGTCGCAGCTCTTGGCCCGGCACCACTGGGCAAATGTCGTATCACGCTGCAGCAATTCCAGCGCTGTCACATCGTTGACACAGGTGTAGCCGAAAATACTGGCGGCTGCCACCTCCTTATCTACGTTGCTGCAGGTCTTGCCTATGACAATGCCCAGCTCACCTTCGTACAGGGTTTTGCCTTTGTATCCAGGTGGACGTTTGATGATGCCGTCATGCGGCAGGTAAGAGTTGGAAGCCTTGATGAAGTACAAAGGCTCGGCAGGAATCGCTTGCCCCAGTTTGTCTGCCAGCTCGTGGTAATTATTCCACAAGCCTATCATTTTTGAAGCCTGGCTGGGCGTGAGCAAGCGCACTTCACTCAGTGGCAGCGTCTGTCCTGTGGGTATGGGATTTGTAAATAAATCACCTTCGCAGACGGTGATGATGCCAGCCTCAAGACTACCAAAGCCAGATTGATTTTCATGTTCAAAGCGTAGCCAATGTGTCATATCGATAAGGTATGGAGCGGATTTAACTTCTTAACAAATAGGACTCACGCAAAACCGCCCCAGCTGCGTTGCAGCTCCTTGCCGTACTAAAGTACTGTCTTCGTCGCTACGCCTTGCTGGGACAATTTTGCGTAAGTCCTGACAAATAAGCATATGCTAAAGGTATTTTTGTTAAATAGCTTTAAATGACTTATGATAGTCTAGTCGAATCGGCTAGCAAATTCGACAAAATTTTTGCATATCATTATGTACCTTTAGCCTCACCCAGCATTGCTTCTATTCACCTCTCAGATTTTGATTAAAGGACAGGCGCATGACTCCGGAAATATCCCTCAAGCCAGAACTTCCTCTGGTGGAAACCGCCTCACAGTACCGCTGGCTACAATTATTGCTAGGCATTATTTGCATGGCGATGATCGCCAATCTTCAATACGGCTGGACCTTGTTTGTTGATCCTCTGGATCAAAAATACCACTGGGGCCGTAAAGCCATACAAGTCGCATTTTTCATCTTTGTGCTTACCGAAACCTGGCTGGTGCCTGTAGAAGGCTACCTCGTTGATAAATTCGGTCCCCGCCCGGTAGTGCTGGTCGGTGGTTTGCTGATAGGCCTGGCCTGGTTCATGAATGCCCATGCAGATTCATTGACGATGCTGTATATCGCTGCAGCAATCGGCGGTATTGGTGCTGGCACGGTATATGGCACCTGTGTGGGTAATGCGCTCAAATGGTTCCCGGACCGCCGCGGGCTGGCAGCAGGTCTGACCGCCGCCGGATTTGGCATGGGGTCAGCACTGACCATCATCCCTATTTCAGCCATGATCAAGAACAGCGGCTATGAATCAGCCTTCCTGTATTTTGGCCTGGGCCAGGGCCTGGTAGTATTTTTGCTGTCCTTTTTGCTGAGCACGCCAAAGACTGACCCGACTACCGCAGCACCAGCGGCACGCGTCAGCCAGACCAAGGTAGATTTCACCTGGAAGCAAATGATCAAGACGCCGGTGTTCTGGGTCATGTACCTGATGTTCGTCATGATGGCTGCTGGTGGCCTGGTCGCCACGGCACAACTAGCCCCTATCGCCAAAGATTTCAAAATCGCTGATATTCCGGTATCGATGATAGGCTTCACCTTGCCTGCCCTGACCTTCGCCCTGTCCCTGGACCGTATTTTCAATGGAATCACCCGTCCATTCTTTGGCTGGGTATCCGACAATATCGGTCGTGAAAACACCATGTTCATTGCCTTTTCCATGGAAGCGGTAGGTATACTGGCACTGAGCATCTTTGGTAAAGACCCTGTCCTTTTCGTCTTGCTGACTGGCCTGGTATTTTTTGGTTGGGGAGAAATCTACAGCCTATTCCCTTCCACTTGCGGCGACACCTTTGGCAGTAAATTTGCCGCAACAAATGCCGGCCTGCTCTACACCGCCAAGGGTACTGCATCCTTGCTGGTGCCACTGTCTGTGTATGTAGTAGAGGCCTATAAAGGCTGGCACGAAGTGTTCTACATAGCCGCAGGCTTGAATGCCCTGGCTGCCATCATGGCGCTGGCTGTACTCAAACCTATGCGTGCACGCATGCGTAATTTGCAGTGAGGTGTTGCAGCATTTATTGATTCAGTGACGAAACCGCAGTAAACAGTGGGGAAGAAAAAGCCACTTTTACTGCGGTTTTTTTACGTCAATCTGCAAGCACGTCAACACACGCTGGACCAGGATTAGCCGGACAGCAGCATTAATAGCACACAGTCAATGTTTATCTGGCTGCTCAAAAATCAAGGGACTGATAATTTTCATCAAACACGAATCACAATCTTTCCATTGGCCTGACCCGACTCAAGCATGCGATGAGCTTCCTGAATGTCGTTAAAGTCAAATACGCGAGCTGGCATAGCTTGATAGGTGTTCAGTGCGACAAGATCTACGATTTCCTGGAAGGGAATTTCAGCCATGGGAAATTCAGCGCTGCCTATCGCCAGGGCACTCGCAAACACGCTGAAATGACGCCCACTGGGAATCTGGTACACCGGCTCAAGCTCGGTGAGCGGGCCACCACCGCCAAGAAAACCGGCCAGGCAAACACGTCCATTTCTACCTGTCATGGCAAGCGAAGCCAGTACCGTGGAATTGCCAATCAGATCCAGTACTGCATCTACACCAGCAGCGTGATGCTCTGTCAAGCGCGCTTTGATATCCGGTGCTTCAATCAAAACTTTATTGGCGCCAATTGCTTTGAGATAATCCTCGCGGCCTGGATTGCGCGTCGTGGCGATAACATTCGCCCCAAAATGGGCCGCAATATTAACCGCCGCTTGCCCAAGAGAAGAAGTAGCACCCCGTATCATCAGGGTCTGGCCAGGCTGGAGTGAGAGATTCCCGTGCAGGCAACTCCATGCCGTGGCATATGACTCCGGAATTGCCGCCAGATGTTCCCAAGCAAGCTGAGTGGCCACAGTAGCGACATTGCTTAGTGGTGCGACAAGGTATTCCGAATAACTGCCATTGATGCTTCTTCCCATGCCCCCAACAATTGCGACGACTTTTTGTCCTGGTTGAAATTGACCGGATGGGTCTGACTTAACTACACCAGCACACTCAATACCGCTGATTTCTGCAACCTCCCCCCAAGCACCCGTACGAAAATAAATCTCCGCTTGATTGATGCCGAATGCTTTGACCTCAATCAATACTTGCCCTTCCTTGGGTTGTGGTATTGGACGTTCCTCTACCACCAGCACCTCTGGACCACCGTACTGCTTGATAACGATTGCTTTCATTTTTCCGACTCCCATGTTGTTGGTCGACAGGACTTTACCAATGCAGTTAATTTATTTATATTTACAAATTCAAATAAACATCATTTATTTTTACTATCATGAATAAGCTGACTCTCCACCAACTGCGATGCTTTGATGCCGTGGTAAGCCAAGGAAGCTTTCAGGCTGCTGCGGATCAACTGTGTCGTTCACAACCCACTGTCTTCGCTGCAGTCAAGAGTCTCGAAGCACAGGTAGGTGTGAGCCTTCTGGACAGAAGCAGCTATCGCGTGAAGGTGACGGACGCCGGACGTTCGTTCCATGAACGTACCCGTGTATTTCTTCAGGAGTATGGAAAGCTGGAGAATCACGTTACGCAACTCTCCATGGGTGCGGAGGCAGAGTTGCGTATAGTGATTGGAGATTTGTGCCCTCTGACAAAAACGCTGAGTTTGTTGCGGAGATTTTTCGATGGCTGCCCCGGCACAAGGCTACATTTGCATTTTGAAGCCATTTCCGGCCCGTGGGAACGCCTTAATGACGGCGACGCTGACCTGATCTTTCACCATGTAGATACAGCCAATCCCGGTCTGGAATACATAGATTTACAAAGCGTCAAACTACTTCCGGTTGTTGCCCCCTCGTTTCTGTCATTCCCCGTCACAGACGCCATTTCACCTGAACAGATGCGAGACTACGTGCAGTGCGTCATCCGCGATACTGCCACACACTCCCAGCCCCGCGACTACTACGTGATGGATGGGGCAAGAAGCTGGACAGTCAGCGACCAACTGATGAAAAAAGAAATTATTCTTCAAGGAATGGGTTGGGGGCACATGCCAGATTTCCTGATTGAAAACGACTTGCGCAAAGGAAGTTTGATTTCGATCAAAGGCAAATATCTTCAAGGCGGACAGATACGCCTCGTTGCTGCCCGTAACCGCAACATACCCCACGGACCTGTGGCTCAATTGCTATGGCATTACATCGAAGAGCAAGCAATACATGCTGTCAATCGACATATCCACTGAAAAGCATCAGAACTTGCACCATTAAAATTGCTAAGCACGACACTATTTCTGTTCTTTTTTCAGCATCGACAAATCTGTACTGTAGTCCGCCATCAGCAGCATTTGATAGCAAAGATAAGGAAGGTTTTGAGCTGGTCGCTCTTATGGTGCCGCTGTCTTTTTATTTTATTGCGGTGTCAACAGCATACCGCGGGTGAAGACCCAAAGCAACGCCCAGCAATACAATAGCCCCTCCCACAGCATTATAAACGTGCAACTGTTCGCCCAGGAATGAACAAGCTACCGCGGTAACAAGCACGGGTATCAGATTCATAAAAAGTGATGTTCTTGCTGCCCCCATATGCTTGATACCTTTCATCCAGAAAAAAGGAGCCCCAATTGAAGCCGGAATTCCAGCGTAGAGTATCAATGTTGCGTTAGCTGCAGTGATCGGGGATATCGGATTGAGCAAGTAAAATGGCAAGGACATCAGGACGGCACAAGCAACTTGTACATGCAGTTGCTGCCAGGTTGTCAATGGTATCGCCCAGCGCTTAAGCAAGTGGCCATAGAGCGCATTGGCACAAATCGCGACCAGCATCAACATATCCCCTGGTCGGATACCTTCAGCTATCAAAAGCAAGGGATGCCCTTTCGATATCAGGAAGCTCAAGCCGATCAAAGAAACAACTGCTCCTGCAAGTGTATGGCGGCCTACTGTTTCCATAGAAATTGCACTAGCCAACAGTGCTGAAATTAAAGGAGCCAGCGATATGATAAATCCCATATTGATAGCCGACGTAGTTTTGGCGGCCTGGTAGGCCAATCCTTGGTAGACCACCATTCCCAATGCACTCAATAGCATCAATTTGTGCCAATTTCGTGCAACACAAATCCGGTTTTTCCATACCTCTTTTCCAACAAAAACGCTCAGTACAAAAAAGGCGAGCAACCATCTATAAAACACTATCGATGCAGGTTCTATGGCGACAGATGCTGCCTTGGTCACAACCGTATTGCCAGACCAAATCATCACAGCCCACAAAGGTGCAAATGTAGTAGTCAAAACAGAAGAACATCTTGTAACAGGCGAAATGGATAGTGTCTGAGATACTTTCGATATGTCTTGAGGCATGAAGTGCGATTCTTGTGATTTGATGCTGACGATATATTTTCGACATACTTTATGATGTGCTCGTGTACACATGAATAAATTAGCCGCTTGTGGAGTCACCTTTTCGAAGGCTGCTGTTTTTAGCTTACCCGTCTCGCCTCGAATAGAGCTGCATCGATAGAAAACGAATGATCGTCCTGTACCATGAAGTACGCGGATACCTCTTCTGATCCACTGTCGAACAGGGAGTGAATTGCTTGTACCCGTTCAGTTGGCGTGCGCATCCGCCCGATCCACTGCTCGAACTGCATGACCAGTTTCCATCCGCTGCTGTACGCATGCGAAAAAGCCGCTGCGTCTAACATGGCTGACCACTCAGAGACGCGATAGTCGCGCACATGCGAGCTGTCACGCAATAGTTCGACAGCTTGTAAAGTGGTGTCGTACAAGGCCGTTTCCGGCGCAACGATGTCGATGACGACGAACACGCCACCGTAACGCAATACGCGGTGAACTTCCTTGAGTGCTGTCGGTACGTCTTGCCAGTGATGAGCTGAAAAGCGCGTGATTACTATGTCAAAACTACCGTCCGCAAATGGCAAACTCTCCGCGCATCCTTGTTGCGTCTGTATATTCCCGAGATTCTTCTCCTTGGCAGCATTCGCCACGACTTCGAGCATTTGCTCCGAGACATCGTAGGCAATCACCGAGTCCGCGTTCGTCGCAACAGCGAAGCTGACGTGGCCTGCACCGCAACCAAGGTCCAGTATTTTCGGCATTGGATAGCGAATGGCAATTCTTTGCAGGGCGCAGAGATCCGCGCCAGTGGCATGTACGGTGCTAGAGAGATAGGCTTCGGCGGTATTACCGAATTGCTGGGTGACGAGGGCTTGTTGTTTCATGTCTTATTCTCCTGTTGGGTTAGAGGAGTTCAGGATATGCGCTCATTTATCCTGTAACAAGTCAATAAGTTATCCTAGTATAATAATTACCAATTAACACTTCCCCACAAAACATCCTGATATGCAGAACAATAAGCTAGGTGAATTCATTCGCGCACATCGCGAACGCATCAAGCCCGTCGACGTCGGCTTACCGGACGGTGGCAGACGACGCACACCAGGGCTTCGCCGTGAGGAATTGGCGCAGTTATGTGAGGTTAGTCCTACCTGGCTTACCTGGCTAGAACAAGGCCGGCCAGTGTCGGCATCAGGCAAGATGCTAGGGAAATTGGCGAATGTGATGCATTTGACCGTTGCCGAACGCGCATATCTGTTTGGCGTGGCAGAAAAACTTGATCCGGAACTGGCGACTAATGGCATGGAACCCGCCGAAGGACTTGGCACGATAGTCGATACAATTAAAGTACCAGCCTATATCTTGAACCGACAATGGGACGCTGTGGCGTGGAATCGCGCCGCCAGCGACTTGTTTGTCGGTTGGCTCAATTGCGGCTCTAGTCCTTTAACAGGCTCGACAGCGCGGCCGAATCTATTGCAGTTCATGTTTCAGGAGCGGACGGCGCGCAAGTTGATTGTCGACTGGCCATACCGTGCCGAACGGCTGGTGGCAGAGTTCCGCGCCGACTGCGGAAAATATGCTGATCAGGAGCCATTGGCCGGATTGATTGCAGCTTTGGCAGAAACAAGCAATACGTTTCGGCAGTTGTGGACCTCGCAACATGTGGTGGGGCGAGAGGGTGGTAAGCGTAGCTTTTCTCATCCGGTGCAGGGGATGTTGACGTTCGACCAAACGACATTTCATTTGGCGAAACGGCATGACTTGAAACTGGTCATGCTGTTGCCAACGTGAATAACTGGCACCAAAGGATGCCTGGTCTGACCAGTATCCAACTTCAACAAAAAATACCCGTTAAAATCATACACTTCTCATTGAAACAAAAGGCGACAATACGAGCGCATTTTCTCTCAAGAAAATCAACTACTGCGGCAAAAATCTCAGATTCTGTGGCGGTTTACGACTTCCGTAAAGTACCACAGAATCTGAGAGGAAAATTGACAGAAAAAAACATTGATTGCTGCGAATTTGTCACATTAATTGAGGCCAAATATCAAAGAACATAAGATTTTCCAAAAGAGTCCATTTTTAATTGAAACAACTTGGGAATATCCGTGATTCCATCTCTATACCTTACATCCGTATTTCTCTGACTCATCGCAGAATCTGTCACAAATATTGAGAAGAGCAGAATTTTAACAGTGCTCCTACAAATACATTGCTAGTTTTCCTACGAGCTCCCTCTTTTCCAGATAGGTTTTTGTATTTAGCATTGTAATGCTCAACCCGATGCTTTGATTTGATTCCGCCAATTCAGTTTGCACTCGTATTCTGATTTTTTCCAATTGGAAGGAAGTGAAAATGAAAGATAACAGTCATGATAAATGACGCAGAATACTGATGGGTGGTATGGCAACAGGTATCTTCCCTTCAGTCATTTCTACCAAAGGCACCATCATGATCTTTACAAAAGGACTGGCCAAGCAGTCGGCTAAAAAAGGCATTCGGGTCAATACCGTCGCACCTGGTTCGTTCTGGACCCCCTTACAAGTCACGGGTGGCAACCACCAGGAAAGCTGCCGGAATTTGGCAAGGACACGCCGCTGGGCCGTCCAGGCCAGCATGCAGAACTTGCAGGTGTCTACCATTCTTCTGGCATCCACCGAATCAGGTTATGCAACAGGTCAGGTATTTGGAGCAGCCGGTGGCTATGGTGGCCCATAAAAAAAAAGCAGTTAATGCACATTAACTTTAGCGTGCACCGACCAGATGAAGTGGATTTGATCTGACGGCTAAAGGAGAGCAATGATGGAACAAAAATGGCCTCAGAAAATATGGCTGGTCAGGCACGGGCAAAGTGCAGGCAACGTCGCCAGAGATGCAGCCGAAGCAGAATCCCGCTTACGCATCGATATTGCGGCACGCGATGTTGATGTGCCTTTATCCGAACTTGGTGAACGTCAGTCTGATGCGATGAGCATGTGGTTTGCAGCCTTGCCTGCCGATGAACAGCCCAATGTGGTGTTGTATTCGCCTTACATCCGTGCGCGCGCTACCGCCAACTTTGTCATTGACCGTCTGAGCAAGTACGATGTGCTTGCACTGCAAGCCGACGAACGCCTCCGAGAAAAAGAATTTGGCATACTTGACCGCCTGACGCCACTAGGCATACACCAACAATATCCTGAGCTGGCAGAACAGCGGGCACATGTCGGAAAATTCTATTTCCGGCCACCGGGCGGAGAAAGCTGGTGCGATGTCATTCTGCGCTTGCGCAGCGTGCTGGACACCATTTCCCGTGAGTACAGAAAAGAGCGTGTGCTGATCGTCGCACACCAGGTCATTGTCAATTGTTTTCGCTATCTGATGGAACGTATGGACGAGGAAGCGATTCTAACCATTGACCGTGGTGGTGATGTACCCAATTGCGGCATCACGGAATATCGCTTTGATACAGCAGCGGGTAAAAATGGAAAACTGGTCCTGGTGCAGGCAAATTTCGTAGCCCCACTCATAGAGACTGGTACACCTGTCACAAGCAATCCTGATGTGCCTGTTGCACCAAAAGCCTGACATGAATACCACCGCTGATGACACTGATATTACCTCACACGTTCTGCGTAACTGGCCGCTTCCTATGCCGGATTGCAAGGACGACAAAGAAGCTCGAGGCCATATCCTAATTGTTGCAGGAGCGAGGGAAATGCCGGGTGCTGTATTGTTGTCAGCCACGGCTGCATTACGTGCGGGTGCAGGCAAGCTCACCATCGTCACGGCGGCAAGTGTAGCCGTGGCCCTTGGGGTAGCATTACCAGAAGCAAGGGTAATTGGACTACAGGAAACCAATAAGGGGGGATTGATTGCACAAGACGAGATACTTCAGGCAGCATGCGATTGCGCCAGCGCAATATTGATCGGCCCAGGCATGCAGGATGAAAGCGCCACCTCCGCGCTTACCCGTAAAATCATTGCCAACTGCGTAGATAAAGCAGTCATCCTGGATGCTGCCGCAATGAATGTCGTTCGCCTGGAAACGCCAACTGATGATACGCACAGTACCTGGCATTCCAATGCTCAGGTCATCCTGACACCACATGCTGGAGAAATGGCGTATCTCACAGGTAGTAACAAATCGGAAATAGAAGCAGAACCAGAGCAAGCTGCACGCCGGGCGGCGATAAACTGGAATGCCATTGTTGCGCTGAAGGGAAGTACCACCTTTATAGCTAGTCCAGATGGCCAGTTGTGGCGACACAGAGGTGGTAACACAGGTCTTGCCACCTCTGGGTCTGGCGACGTGCTGGCGGGCTTGATTGCAGGTCTTGCTGCCCGTGGTGCCGCCCTTGAACAGGCTGCTGCCTGGGGAGTTGCATTGCATGCCTTAGCGGGTGAACAACTGTCATTGCAACATGGGCCGTTAGGTTACCTGGCAAGGGATATGAGCGCCGAGGTGCCGCCTTTGTTACGAGTCTTGGGAGTACCCTAGTGGTAAAATTTTATCTGCTTTTTTAATTCAGTAATTCAAATACAGTGATGAAAATGAATAACCTGCGTGACCAATAATAAGCTAAAAATAACATAGCAGATACCAGAAATTTTCCTTTGGAAACAATCGAAGGTCCGTGCCTTCCTGGAGCGAGTTGTTGATATTTTCACATTGCACAATAAATATCTTTCTTATAAAATCTCTGTTAATTTCCTCAAGTTCATTTTAAATTTTCGACCTAGAATGTACAAAAAATTCATACTAAGTTCGGATATTTGAAAGGCTATTCCATGTCCACCACTTTTGCAAAAAAAGGGACTCTGGATTTTCTGGCAAAAGATAATACGGTTGTTGGTCAGCCTCTCAATCTGAATGCGTTATTTCACTCCCGCATTATCTTCTGGGACCCCATTCAACAAGCATCGGTGGAAGCAGCGCTTGATGAATTGGTAGATGACCATGTCCTGAAACGACAGGATCAAAAATATGTACTTACAAAAGCAGGGTTTGATCAAATTTATCCCCCAGTAAACGATTTTATTAAAAGCACAATCTTGGACTGGTTTCTAAGTAGAGGGGTTAAGGCTGAAGAAGGCCTGGACATTCATACCCTGTATTTACACCATACGCTGATGTGGACACCACGCCAAAATAAATCATTCCGGCCTGGCCTGGAAAAGATGGTGAATGATGGTTTGATAGAATTAAAATCAGGTAACATTTTCCTGACTCAAAAAGGTGTTGAAACATGCAAGGCATCACAACGAGAGTCAGCCCATGACGATCACTGAAAGATTTGCAATCGCCGAGGCAATTTGCATATCAGCTTGCTGGTAATGACGCATCCAAATCATGACGACCGTTAACTGTTTTCGTTTTCCATAACGCCACGAATATTCATGGCCGCCAGAAAAACCTGCAAGCTGATCAAAGCATATGCATGGTCCGTCCATCCCCAGATAATCCAGAGCAAATTGCTTGGCAAGAATATCCAAAACCCTGCCTTAGGTTTTCTTTCAGATCGTGACGCCAAGTATCATGATGCAAGCACAATCACCATCATGGCGGGCCATTGGAGGAAACTGTATAAGACAGGCAAATCGATAGTCATTTCCTTCCTCTTATCTCAGCTATATTGGAATTGCGCCATGCGCTCAGCGGAAATACGTACCACAAACCCAGCATCTGGCCCAACACACAGGCAATTGATGTTGCCCAGATACTGCATCGATCGAACATTGTCTTTCAAAATTACGCAAAATCACCAGGACTTGTCTGCCATGCTTTGTACGTTATCGCACAAAATAAATGTCCAGTTTTTAATAAAATCAAACCCCTACTAACGGAGGTACCAAATGAAACTCACAACGATTTTTGACCACTCTGTTCTTTGCACAGGCAAGGCCGTTGCCGCAACTGCTGTGATAGCAGCATTTTCACTGTCTGCATATGCTGCAGACACGCCCGCTTCAGTCAGCGCGGCTGACAAGCAGTTCATGGTAGCGGCTGCTCATGCAGGCGCAACAGAAATTACGGCCAGCAAGGATGCAGCACGTAAAGCATCTACCGCACAAGTCAAGGAATTTGCTGATCAGATGGTGACTGACCACACCAAGGTAGCGGACGAATTAAAACAACTGGCAAGCAGTAAAAAAGTCGATATTCCAGATAAACCTGATGCGAAGCAAGAAACGACAATCAAAAAACTTTCTGTCCTCGAAGGTCAAAAATACGAACGTCAATACGCCACTGACATTGGCGTCGCGGCTCATAAAGACGCTGTAGCGCTGTTTAAAAAGGCTTCAACATCTGCTCAAGATCCCGATGTGAAGGCGTTTGCGACCAAGACATTGCCGTCACTGGAGCATCATCTGAAAATGTCGGAGGATATGAAAGCGAAGCTTGATAAATAGAATTCAGTTCATATCCTGAAGTGTCCAGTTTAAGGGCCATCTGGCCCTTCTTTTTGCGTAATCCCATTTTTACGTCCATACAGCATCTCAACTGATTCAGGGCGGCTTTGCATGACTGGATAATTGCTACCTATTCGCACCATGCAAATTAGGAGAATCTGTATCACACATACTTATCTGACCAGCACCCATTCAAGAGCGTCCATAGCCCAACAAAATTCGAATGCGTTGTCCTCGAAAAAATTTTGCGACGTGGCTATACAGTTGCCGATTTCCCCCAGGACTGGAATTACTCCTACAAGGCGTAAAAAAAAAGCAGCATACCTCGTATGCCACTTCCAAAATCATTTTTATGATGCGTACGATCAACTGGCTGATACCGAGTCATTCAATGTGAATTATCAAACCGGACTAAGGCCATCTGCCTCGCAATTACATTAAAAGATATCGGCTTCACAGCCAACAACGTCATCGTTTAACGATCAAAAAATTATTGCCCTCTTTGATAAGGGCAATAAATCGATGTAGTGCGTGTCTGCAATTAATGCTGGAAATGTCTTTCTACTGCATTTGCACTAGTACCAACTTTCTGCACGGCCTTGACCAATTGTTCTCTCGTGCAATTAAATTTCTTTGTCCAGTAATCTACATCCCATTGCACACTGACATTCACTCTCGATGGATCTTGTGGTCCAGGATTTTGTTGATTAATCATGATAAGTTCCTTTGGCATTTATGTCCAAACTTTGTGCGGATATCGACTTTTAACTCAAGCCACTTTCGTTTGCTATCCTTACCCCACACTACCAGTCACAGGCAACACCACCCCCGAAATATAGCTTGAGCAGCATGGCGCTGCTAAAAAAACATAAGCGGGAGATAATTCTTCTGGTTGTGCTGGCCGGTGCATATCAGTATTTTTACCAAACTCTTTAATATCTTCCGACGTCTTGTCTGCTGGATTCAATGGCGTCCACACAGGGCCAGGAGCGACGGCATTCACGCGTATGCCCTTGTCCAGAAGATTCAATGCAAGAGATTTGGTAAACGCATGTATAGCCCCTTTGGTCGCGGAGTAATCGAGTAATTCTTTACTACCGTTTAAGCCGGTAGTGGAGCCAGTATTGATGATGCAGTCTCCTTTTTTTAAAAGGGGCAATACTGCTTTCGCCATATGGAAATAACCGTAGATATTGGTCTTCATAGTTTCGTCAAACCGCTCTTCTGTCAAGTCCAGCAACGAACCGGCATGCTCCTGAAAGGCTGCGTTATTGACAAGGATATTGATTTTCCGGAATTTCTTGACGACATCTTCAACTGCTTTCTTGCAAAAAACCGGGTCTTTCACGTCACCCTGGATGAGCATGCATTGTTGACCTTCCTCATTGACATGCATCTGCGTTTTTTCTGCGTCCGGTTTTTCTTCCGGGCTCAAATACACAATGGCAACATCGGCACCTTCCCTGGCAAACAGCACTGCAACTGCCCGCCCTATGCCTGAATCACCGCCGGTAATAAGCGCCACCATGCCTTTCAATTTTTGACTGCCTTTATAGGTTTGCGCCAGGAACCGGGGCTGCAATTCCATGTCAGTTTCTACGCCAGGTTTTTGCAGATGCTGATCGGGCAGAGGCGGCGCGGGTTGTTCCTGCGCGGTTTGTACTGCTTTTTTTTCTTCTTTCTTCGGCTTTCCCTTTTCCTTCATGTCTTGTTGCTGCTGGATCTCTTTTTGCTTCTCTGTGGTGGCTGCGGTAGCTGAGCCATCGTCGTGGGTATTAGCAGGAGTGTTCATGGATTTTCCTTTTACGAAATAGTAATAACTCTAATTATCCAAGCATGTAAGCAAACGCTTGAATAAAAAGGATAATAAAAATTCACCAATAAAGGAGTAGGACCAGCGTAGGAAAAGATAACCAAAATTCGTCAGAACAATAGTGGTTTTTTTTGCAGAAGCTATCAAGAATTTCCGCTTTATTTCAGGGTATCTGTCAGCAGTTTTAATCACCGTTCATAGCAAAACATTGAATTGATGCTTACTGAGAAGTGAGCTTTTACGTTCAAAAGCATAGCGCAATTTCCTACAAATCGAATTCGATTATTCCGACTGAAAATGATCGATGTTGTTATTAAGATTACGTCACTGATCAGCCGATTAGTGAAATGTGACCGCGGCATTCAGCGGATCTTAATTATCAGGAGTATGACTATGCCTACCAATCCCAATAGCAACAAACAAGGTTCTTCCAAATCCGCCAGCTCTACTGGTACACAAGGTGGCACGCATGAACAGCATGTTAAAGCAGGTCAGCAAAGCCATAAAAATGATGGCGGCGGCTCCGGCAGCAGTAAATCTGCTGGCGGTTCTGACCGTAGCGATTCTAAATCTTCTTCCGGTTCGTCTGGTTCTAAATCAGGCTCCGGTTCCAGTTCTGACAATCGCTAATTGCCAGTAACTAACGACGGGCACTCCAAGTACGTACGGCCAGGCACCTTTACTATGGGTGCCTTAACCAGACAATTTTTCTAACGGTAATTTTTTTGAAAGAGACATCATGGCCAATACCAC
This sequence comes from Burkholderiales bacterium, assembly GCA_016200895.1. GTDB lineage: Bacteria > Pseudomonadota > Gammaproteobacteria > Burkholderiales > Burkholderiaceae_D > Undibacterium. The sequence goes on along the minus strand of JACQDX010000104.1, from coordinate 97,587 downwards.
TACCTCAGTCGTTGACGCAACTTCCCAACCTCAAAATAGCGGTTCCACAGGTAACAGTGCCCCTGACAGGTTTGACGCATCAGAGCGCGATATCGCCGAAGGTGATGATCAGCAACAACCAGAAAAAATTACAGTCAAAAAACAAAAGAAAACCGGTGACGGAAATAATCTTGAAAACAATGGTCTTGATGATGCTGGAAGCCAGTCTACCGTTCCTTTGGGTGACGAAGACGACGAAGACAACAATCAATAAGGCGGTCAATATTCGTTGCTACTGGCTGTAAAAAACGAAGAATTGCTTTGCCGTTTTTGCTCTTGTTATTCGTTATCTCGCTCCTTTGGTAGTTCCTTTGGTAGTAGTTGCATCAGTGTTCCATTTATTCATCGGCGAACATTTAAATTTCTGTAAATTAATTGTGAAAGCGAAGCACAAATTTACGTTTCACATTTTTCAGTTCTTATTAATTGAGGCAATTCATGACTAAAAAATCCACTGGCGCTTTATCAACTAAAGCAGCAAGCCAGACGACAAAAAGTAGCTCTGCCAACACTGCCGGTAGCCCATCTGCGGCACTAAAGACAACTGTTGCCCACGGTAATTCAGGCAATCAATCGGATGCGGATCTTCTTTTAAAAGAAGATCACCGCAAGGTAGAGAAATTATTCCAGGAATATCAGGCAGCAGCGAATCTGGAAGACAAAAAAAAGCTAAGCAAGCAAATATGTATGGAACTCATCATCCATGCCGAGCTTGAAGAAGAATTGTTTTACCCGGCCTGCAGGGCTAGTGGTGTTGAGGATGACATGCTTGACGAGGCGCAAGTCGAGCACGATGGTGCCAAGGTCCTCATTACCCAGTTGATTACCTTGCCTGCAGACAGTGCGTATTACGATGCAAAGCTAAAAGTGCTTTCTGAATATATCAAACATCATGTTGGCGAAGAAGAGAAAGCGAACGACGGAATCTTCGCCAAGGCTCGCAGTGCAGGAGTAGATATGACAGAACTCGGAAAGCGCCTTCAATCGCGCAAGGAAGAACTTTTGGCACAAGGGGAGATTGATCTTTTGCAACCCCCTATTCCCCGTTCGCTCGAAGTATCTGGTTTTATCAATCATTCTTTCAAGGAGAATCAAACCATGGCAAATCAACAAAACAGAGATGGTCAAGGCCGCTTTACCAATGATGGTGATCGTGGCTCCTCAAATGGCCGCTCTGCTTCCAATCAGCAGTACGATGATCAATACGATAACAATCGCAATGGCGGACGTTCAGCTTCACAATCCGGCAATCGCGACCGTGACGAATATGGCCGCTTCACCAGCGATGATGATAATCGTGGTCGCGGCGGATATTACGGCCGCGACCAGGGCGACGATTACTCACGTTCCACTGGCGGTCGCTCAAACCGTAACGATGACGATTATGACGACGATAATAACTACCGCCAGGGTCGTGGGCATCAAGGCCAGGGGCAAGGCTGGTTTGGCGACTCTGAAGGCCATTCCCAGGCTGCACGCCGTGGCAACCAATCGTCTGCTCGCTCTGACCGTGGGGACTATGATGACGGTTATGATAATCGCTCATCCGGCAATCGTGGCGGACGCGATGATCAGGGACAAGGGCGAGGCCATGGCGGCTGGTTCGGTGACCCTGAAGGCCATTCGCAAGCTGCACGCCGCGGCAATCAGTCGACCGCCCGTTCCAACCGTGGGGGCTATGATGACGATGACAATCGTTCATCCGGTAACCGTGGTGGTCGCGATGACCAGGGTCAAGGGCATGGCGGCTGGTTCGGTGACCCTGAAGGCCATTCGCAGGCTGCACGTCGCGGCCATCAAACGTCTAGCCAGTCCGGTCGTGGAGACGACTATGACGATGATGACAATCGTTCATCCGGCAACCGCGATGGTGGTGGTCGCGATGGCCAGGGCCAAGGTCATGGCGGCTGGTTTGGTGACCCTCAAGGTCATTCCGAGGCTGCACGCCGTGGTCATCAAACGGCAAGTCGGTCCGGTCGCGGAAACGATGATGATGATGACGGCAATCGTTCGTCTGGCAGCCGCGGCGGCCAAGGCGACCAGGGCAATCAAGGCCAGGGCCATGGCGGCTGGTTTGGCGACCCTCAGGGTCATTCCCAAGCTGCACATCGCGGTTGGGAAAACCGTTAATCACAGACTATTTCTGAATCGATAGCGACGGGCTTGATCCCGGCTCTGTGTTGTACCTTCATGTACGGTTACGTCCAGGGGCCGGGATTGAGTTCGTTTTTAATGTAGCTTTTTCTGGAACATTGATTTTTCTTGCTGTAAGTGGTGCTCTTTTAGGCAGACGCTTTTATTGCGAGCGTTGTTATTAACGCATATTGACTCGGAAACTAAATATGAATTCGAAAAAAAATATCTGGGTGCGCTATGGTTTTTTCTGGGTCACTCTCGTCCTCTTTCTGGGTAGCCTGATAGGTCACTGGATCTTTGGCTGGTATGCATTTGTTGATGAGCAAAGAGCGCATGGGCAAGCAATCGATGTTTCCCAGTACCTGATTCTCATGAGCAGGGACACATTGGAGAACTGGCAATCCGAATTTTTGCAACTGATATGGCAGGTTGCCGGTTTAGCCTGGTTGTTACACGTCGGGTCACCACAGTCCAAGGAGGGTGACGATAGAAAAGAAGAAAAGCTTGATCGTATTCTCGCCGCGGTCGACGCCAATGGAGCAAAGATTATCCGCGAACTCGATGAGAAATACCCACGAAAATGATGCAATGTCTTTGTAGGACTAGCATTACAGGATGTGTGGGAGCGCGCTGCTATCAGGTACGCGGGCTTATATTTAGCATAGTCAGCAACTTAACTATGCCAGTGAAAATGAGGTTTTTCTGATTTCGCATTTTTTTTGAACTCGCGAATCGAAAACATCAGTCTGGGCGCAAAGTTGCTCAAAGAAGATATGCTGGCCGCAGATTCGGTACAAGCGGGTTTGAAACGGTATCTGGATGGCGTAGGGGAGTATGCCAAAGTGCTTGGTGAACGCCGCAGGCTGAAGGCCATGCTCGCTGAGTGAGTCTTTGCAATGGACAAGCTTGAGCTGGCATCGCGCCAGATGTCACGCTTTCTAGCGGCGCTCAAGATTGCTCCGGCGCCCTTCACCGGGTTCGGATTATGACAGTCCACTAATCCGCTAGCTTGGAAAGCCAGCGAGCAATAACGCAACCGTAATATTATCGTGCCCGCCAGCGACATTGGCATCGTTCACCAGTGCTTCGCAAAGTGCCCTGGCCGATAGGGGCGCATCTGCTTGCTGCTTTAACTCTTGTATCCTGGCAGCCAGGCAGCCGTTTTGCTGGAAATAATTCCACAATCCATCAGAACACAGCAACAGGATTTCACCTGCAGCCATCCGGGTTGTCATGGTGTGAGGCGTGACGACATCATCGCGCATGCCCAGCACCTGGGTGACGCAATGCGCGAGCTTGTGCACACTGGCGGCTTCGCGTGTATAGGTGCCATTGGCAACCACTTCTTCTACCCACGAATCATCGACGGTCAGGCAACGTTCCAATGTGTCGCCAATCAGGTAGGCGCGGGAGTCGCCTACCCATCCTATTGTCACGACATCGCCTGTCACCACTGCGGCAACCACAGTGGATTCAGGTTCATCGAATTTTGGATTGTCACCCACAGGCAGTGCCATGATGGCCTGATGCGCGTCCATGATGGCGTTGCGCACGGCAAGTTCAGGCGCATCTAGGCAGGAGCCACGCATTAAACTACTCATCAGACTGGCCTCGACATGCTTGATGACCAGCGCAGAAGCACCACTGGCATTGAACGAGGTGGACACGCCGTCTGCCACCACCAGTATGGCAGAGGCAGGACTGGTCAAACCGGCATAACCGCAATCTTCATTGTGAGCATGACGTCGCCCCACATCGCTGATCATGGCAAGACGGGCGTCGACTTCCTGCTGGCAATGATCCGCATTTCCTGCACCTGGCTGGGCACAGCGCACGCCGCAATTGTCGCAATAGCCGTCAGCGTCAGGTGCTGAAGTGGCGGGATCACAGTTACACGCCATACTTGCCGCAACCGGCGCAGGCAAGTCTATGAAGGGGTGACCACAGCCTTCGCAAAATTTGGCATTGACAGACGAATTGTCATCACCGCATTGTGTACAAGTCATTTCTCTTCCTTACATAAAGCTCGGTGGACGCACGGCATTGGCCATGTCTATCCACATGATTTTTTCTGTTGCGGTAGTAGCAAAACGTGCCGCTTTCCTGAATTCTTCTTCCGCTCCTGCGCGCAGGGCACGGCTATGCAGCGGGCGGCCTAGCAACATGGTATTGCTGTCTTCCCTGATCTTGCCTGCGGCTATCATGGAACTGCTTTTTTCCAGCAGCGTGGCGGTGAGCTGGTGAATGATGCCGCCATCAACAGAGATCGATTCTATGGTCTGGGCGACTTTTTCCAGTTTGGGCACATCCAGCACGGGTTCGCTGTCAAGCAAGGATTTGGCCAGCGCGATACGGGCTAAGTTGAACAGGCTATGCTGCGCCGGAACGGCAGCCAGGGCATTGCCTGCACCTAAAGTATCCTTGCCATGCGCCAGGCAGCGCGCCAGGCCAAAGCAGGCTGCAGTCTGGCTGGGATCAACCTTGATGACGCGGTGATAGTAAGAAGAGGCTTCCTTATAGTCTTGCTTGGTTTCGGCCGCAAAGGCAATTGCCAGCTTGGGGGCGATCTCGCCCGGCATTTCAAAATAGACTTTACCAAACTCGATACGCGCTTTTTGCGCGTCGCCTTGCGCCAGGAAGGACTTGCCACGGTACCAGGATATCCGCCAGTCATATGGGTCTTCTGCAAACAACTGATCAAGCAGTCTGGTGGCATCCTGGTAACGCTCAATGGCGAGATAGGCATTGGCAAGACGCAGGCGTGCCTCTACCGATTTTTGTCCAAATTTCTTGGCGACTTGTTCCAGCGCCACCACTTGCTTCCTGGGATCGGTGACGGAAGAAAGCCTGAGCAATTCGTTGGCTGCGGGGTCACTGACCGCCATTTTCAAGGTGGGTAACAGGCGCACTTCAGGTTTTTCGGTGCCATCGACGTCATCTGCATCGAACAGGTTATCCGATGTAAACGCCTTGCTTTCTGAAGGCCTGGGCTCGGTCTTGATGGCGACAATTTCACGCAAGACACCATGCAACTGGTCCGCCATTTCATCTGCCGACTGGAAACGCTGGTCCGGATCCAGGTGGGTGGCGCGCAGCAGGAAACGGTAGAGTGACTCATGCTGGGCCAGCACAGGCTGCTGGTCAGGGCCGGGCAAGGATGTCTCGAACTCCTTGCCGTACTTGAAATCCATCACCATGGTCGCCAGTGACCTGCCTATGGTGTACAGGTCCGACACCTCGACCGGGTCGTCATTGGCTTCGGGTGCCATGTAGCCACGGGTACCATAGATGTCGCCATTCGGGTCACCGATCTTGCGCATGCCGCCGACGTCGATCAGTTTGACGTCATCACCCTCCAGCATGAAGTTTTCAGGCTTGAAGTCACAATAGACAAAGCCGTTTGCATGCAGGTAAGAGAAGGCAGGCAAGATGCCCAGGATGTAGGCTATGGCTTCTTCCACAGTGAAGACACCTTTTTGTTTCATCATGCCGCCGATAGCAACGCCACCGACGTATTCCATGACGATGTAACCTTCATTGCCATGGTTGACGAAATCATAAATGCCAACGATCTTGGGGTGCTTGAGTGCAGCCAGGAACTGGCGTTCCGTCACGGCATTGGCGGCGGCTGCCTCGTCCTTGGCATTGAGCAATCCTTTCATGACCACCCAGCGCTGCAATACCATGTCCCAGCCCAGGTAAATCCATCCCATGCCGCCAAAGGCGATAGCGCCCTTGATTTCGAATTTGCCGTTGACGACGTCACCCGTTTGCAGGGCCGGAATGAAATTGTACTCAGAACCGCATTCACCACAGAAACCCCTGGTGCGTGATACCTTGACGTCGCATTTCGGGCAGCGACGGCGGCGCTCGGGTACTTCGGGATTGGCCATGATCAGGCTTAAGGGATCCTGGCTGGGCATGGGCGGCAGCGATACCAGTCCACCCCCCAAGGCCTGGCGACGGGTCGAACTGCCTTTGGTGGAGCGGCTGGTATGACGCCGCGTGCCAGAGCGGCCTGTGCCTGTTGCCGCCGTGCCAGTGGCAAAAGTATCGTTGTTGCCAGATCGCTGTGTGGCGCTTGTCTGGCCTGCCGCCATTTGTGCCACTTGTGCCAGCAGCCGTGTGCCAGCAGGCGGCATGCCGCATTCATCACAGAAGCCATCTTGCACTTTTCCAGTACAGCCGTTTCTTTGACAATTGTCCACAGTTCTTCCTTTTATTTGCACCGATCAGGGCGCGGTTGAAGCTTTGATTTTGTATAAGGCCGTTTCATAGGCTGCCACTGCCTGTCGCAAGGCAGCCAGGTCCACGGGCTGGAGTGTGATGGTTTGCCTGATCGCCTGCGCCATCGTTGATAGTGCTTCATCCAGAACGACACCCCTGGCGGCGAGGGATTTAGCCATCGCCCGCAAAGCGTTGAAGCGTCCTGTCATTTCTTCGTATTCATTGAGGCCAAGGCGATTCGTCACACAAGCCTGGCGCGCAGCATTCAGTTGCGCAAGGCATGCGCTGTGCCAGCGCTGCAAGCCCACTTTGACAGCATCATGCCGACCTTCGGTTGCCGACTGGGCGATGGCGGCCAGCCAGGTGCGCAGTGTCGTCATCTCTTGCTCGGCGACTGGCATGACCAAGTCGTCAGGTGCGAGTAGGCGCAGGCGCGCTTCTTCGATTGCTGTCGCCGCCTCTTGCACGCAGTCCTGTAGTTGTGTCAGCCTGCTTGTGGCTTCATCAAGCCCGGCGCGGTTTTGCGTCTGCTGCTTTTCAAGATTTTTCAAGAGCAGCCTTTGCTCGCCCATGAAGTGTTCAGCCGCATCCAAATCGGCGGCACAAGACAAGGGATCGCGGTCGATGTTTTGCAACATCGCCTCCAGATTCGATGGCAGGTGGCAAGCTGCACCTAGTTGGCCAGACAAACTCTGCAAATCTGCCGCTTGCTGGCGCAGGGTATCAAGCCTTGGAGCACTTTGGCTGATGCTCTGCGACAAAGCAGTAAATACATCGCGGGCTTCGAGAAACTGCTGTTCCATCGCCGTCAGCACCTCTTGCGGTGTGGCCTGCGTGAGTTTGTTGGCAGTCGATAACAGGCCGCGACTGGTAACGGGGATGTGCTCGGCGCGCAATTCAACCGAGCGACCATACAAGAGCTTGCGGATGTCTTCTTCATTATCGTGGAATACATTACTGCGCCTGTTGAGGTCAGTAACTTGTTCCTGCAACCTGGCTAGCAGGAGATAACTATTCCACAGTGCGTCGAGTGACTTGATCGCCTTGCCCAGTTTGTCATGGGTTACGCCGCGATAGCCATTGACCGTGTCCTTGATGCGTATGCGGGCAATCTTGACTGCCTCGATTTCTGCGAGATCCAGCAGGTTGCGGCTGATCGTCGTGACATTGGCCCGCAAGGCTTCAATTTCTTCTTTGATTGGCACAGTCTGGCCTATTGTTTCAGAAACGGTATTCATCCAGGCGTGGTTTCATGCCAGCGAAAACGGCGACGATGCTGGCAAAAACTGCGCCTAGCAATATGTAGGGGAACCAGTTGAGTTCGGTAAACGCCATCGCAATGTGCTGGTCAAAAGCTTGCTGGTTGATCTCTATGGTTTTGCCCAACGCCTTGTCGAACTCGGCAAATGCCCAGTTGGATTGCCCGTTCTTTTCACCTAATGTCAAAGCCAGCGCCTCGTCATGCTGCCCTGACTCTTCGAGCTGGCGAATTTTCTGGTCAATCTCCATGTAGTACGCCCAGGTTTTCAAGGTATTCACCGCAGCCGCTTCTTCGCCAGGAAAAGTAATATTCGCCAGTTCGACCCCAAGCTGCCCGCCGAACTTGACTTTGCTAGCGAGCACATTGGCGACTTCGCCATGTTTGATCGCCATGATTTGCGCTGTTCTTTGCTGAAAGGAGTTCGTTGCCTGGGCTTGAGCAGCAGGATGACCACGCTGTATCAACAGCAGGCTTTCATCGGCATTGGCTTCATAGGCCAGCGCCCTTGTCTTGGTCAGCGCGTGAATGGAGTCGAAAGCATCGCGCTTGGCTGATGTCAGGTTTTTTTCAAGGCCATTGAGAGTCAGGACAGCATAGACCAGTGTGACACCGATGATGACGGTGGCGGAAAACAAACCCGTATTGAGACTGCGTCGCGTTTTTTGTTTCAAATACCACTGGGCGCCTATCATTGCCACCAGCGTGAATAGTGCGAAGACAATGAACGGTAATAGCGTCAGTGTATGCGAGGCGATGTGCCGTTCGAAACTGGCAGTCAGGTGGTCAAAATTGGCCTGGTCCAGCGCCATCGTCGCGGGCAGGATGGTGAACTGCATCAATGTATTGGCGCTGGCCAGGTCAGTCAATGCCGCATCGCCGCTCTTGGCATGTACCCGTCCCAGTAGGTGTTCGTACCTGGCAAGCGCCGTCATGATGGTGGTGATCGGTACCTGCTCTTCATTGCCATAGGTGATGTTTTTTGCCGCAGTCAGCAGTTCGCGGTGGGCCTGATCCATGTCGGCGCGAAACGCCATGCTGGCTTTGCCGGTTTCCCCTTCCTTGAGCAGCAATATGTTCATGGTATTGGCGTGAGCACTGGCCAGCACGAAGCGGATTTTTTCTGCCGCCACGATGGATGGTACCGTATCTTTACCCAGGGTTTGCACTGCCTCGCGCACGCTGCGGTAGACACCGAAACCGCTCAAGGCAACCAGTAGTGCCCCGGCGATGCTAAGCCCCAGCGCCAGGGTCATTCGGCCAGGCGTCGTACGCAGATAAGACTGCCATCTTTGCAGGGTGGTGGCCCTGGCTTGCTGATTCAATGCTGGCACTGGCATGTTTGCGGATTGCATATTCTTCTCTGTATTCTGATGTGGCTATTTATTTGATGGCAAGACGTAGCTTGGTCCAGCTACCGACTACAATTTCATCACCGGCCTTGAGTGCCGTAAGCATGCCTGGGACCAGGGTATTGCCATTCATGATGGAGCCGTTGGTGGAGCCAAGATCCAGCGCGGCATAACTGCCATCTGCCTGACGCAACAGTTTCAAATGCCGGCGCGACACGCCAGGGTCATCAACCTGTATTTCCGGATAAACGCCCTTGACGTCTGAGCGACGGCCCACCAGGTTTTCTGCCAGGTCCAGCGGGAAAAAGCGCACGGCGGTGTCTTTCGGACATTGTGCCGCTATCTCTGCATCAGTAGCCAGTGCCGGGTCAACGATGATCTCGATATTGAATAATTGTTGCGGCGAAAATACAGTTTGCGCAGAGGATGTGATAGGCACAGTCGGCGCAGCAGGTGCACCGCTTACGCTGACCGCAGCAACATCAGCTACAGTTGGTAGCGGTGGCGAGTTTGCATCTGGCGCTGATGCCGTCGCCGGGCTCGTCGCCGCCACCGGCACCATCACCGGCGCTGTAGGCGCATACGATGCCTTGCTCAGGAAATCGTAGCGGCACACTTCGCAGTAACGACTGCCGCCATTTCTGGATGTGCCGCAGTCAGAACAAATATCGCTGGGGCCAGCGGGGGCAGTAGCAATAGACACCAGCGATGCTGCACCTATACGCATACCGCATTCGGAGCAATAGTCAGCATCAGTCGATTGGTGGCCTTGAGAACAGATAGGCATGATTTCCCTTTTTTAAACTCAGGCGGCAGCCGGACGGCGACGCACGGTGCGGGTGCCGCCCATGTCCAGTTCCATATCGTCGCCCTTGCTGGCGCCGGCACGCAAACGCACAGTACCTTCTTGCGCGTCGATCACATCCACCACTTTTTTCAGACGCTGGGTGACTTCATCATTGCCGGTTTCAATGGCGATCTTGGCGGCCTTGCCTAACAGTACAGTAGCCTCGTCGATATCACCACGCGATTTGGCCGCCAGCCCTTCCTGTATCGAATGAGCTAGTTCTTCCTGTCCGGTGTAGTGGGCCACCTGTGCATTGATGCGTGTCGTCAGGGCGTCATCAGAAGACCAGGTGGCGATGATGCGCTGGCCATCGACACTGACTTCATTGCCATCTTGCACGTACACCACTTTAGGACGACACACCATCATTTCTTCGCCCTCGTCCTGCGTCGCCAGTTCAAAACCGAAATGATAGTCGCGATTTTCTTCACCCCATGAACCCAGCGGTACTTCTATGGTTTTTTCATCGATGCGGGCGCACAGGTTTTTCAGGTCGGCAATCTCTGGCGACATTTGTTTCATGGTGACGATTTGCACGGTACGTGGCACCCACAAACGTAATTTGACACCGCTGACACCTTTCGACATACCTTGTGCCAGCGCTTCCCTGAACTTGGACTGTAGTGTTTCCGGATCAGGCACGGCATCGGCGCGCCCCAGCAAACGACCAGCAATGGTACGCAAGTCGCGCGGGTCCCAGTCTGTTCCTACACCCCAGCAACTGGCCTGCAATTTCTTGTCGCAAAATGCAATGGCGGCATCGAGTGCCTTGACGTCACCCTTGTCGTTTTCACCGTCAGTCACAAAATAGACTTGCACGATATCTGCTTCCACAGCTTCAGCCTGCTTTGCCGCAGCCATCAATGCCTTGGACATGACAGTGCCGCCCCCGGCTTTCAGTGCCTGCACGCTGTGGTGTGCGGCTGCCTTGGCTGCATCAGTGGCTCGCGTTGCAGGAACAACGACTTGTTCCTGGCTATGAAAGGCAATCACGGAGAACCAGGTGCTTTCATCAAGACAATCTATGCCTACGCGCACGGCGTGCTTCATTTGCTGCAGTTTTTTGCCATCCATGGAACCGGACACATCACCGACAAAGATGGCCAGCAGGCGGCCTTTATTTTGCATGGGAGCGCCATCGTTGCTGGCGCTGACGGTGACAACAGCGTCAAGGCGCGTAGCGCCGACGGCCAGGTGGGCGTTAAAAAACGACTCAGCAGTAAATTTCATAGGAGTATTCAGTAAAGTTGACACTGCAAACAATTAAGCGCAAAAGTAAGCAGGATTAGAGGGATCTTTGCGCCAGGTCATTGGTGTTGGCGCGCAATCCTTCCAGGAGCTTGACCTTGATATCACCCAACTGGTTCTCGGCAACTTTTCGTTTCTGACGGTTTTCTTCGTCCAGGCGTACGCCCAGCGCGATTGTTTCCAGCAATTTGTCAGCGGTCTGTGCCAGCAGGGCCACATCTTCGGCGCCACTACCCTGGCTTTGCTTGGCCTGAGTATAGGCCTGCTGCAGCAGGTCGCCGCCAATGGCACCTACCTGCCTGGTGATTTCGCGGCGCGCTTCCGTGCCTGCGGACGCATCCATGATCTGTTTTAACGAGGCTACCCGCAAGATCGCGCTTTTCAGGCGTGGCAGGTCAAACAGGATGGTGTCCATGATATTGCGTTCCTCGATGCGTGCTGCCTCTTGCGTCAGGCGTATCTGCGGCACTGACAACAAGGCATCGGTGAAACCGATATGCATGCGCAACAGGCGGGCTTCAAAGGCATTGATCTGCTCGACCTCATCACGCAATTTCATGATGGCGACCTGGTCATTGGATACCCTGGCCTCGGCTTGTTTGTCTGCAAAGCGCGCCTTGGCGCGCATCAGTACAGACTGACCTGCTGCCAGGTAAAGCTCCAGCTGTTTGATGTTGTCTATCGTGCGTTCAACCAGTTGATCGAGCTTGCCATTGGTGGCGGCCAACTTGCCGCGCTCACGTTGCGCCCGGTCTTCTATCTCTTTCAAATACTTGATGATTTCCGCATGATTCAATTGAAAATAGCGCAACGCAGACGCATATTTACCAATCAAGGGCAGTTTGCCCAGGGAGTTCGCAACCCAGTCGCCGCCCTCCACTTCAGCTTTCATTTCTGCCAACTTCATGGTCTTGATATGACGTGCCAGTTCCAGTGTGATGGCGCCAGCCTCCCCTACATCGGCAGTGCGGATGCCGACTAAAAGCTCGTCGAGAAACCGATTCATCTGCATCTGCTGCTCAGTGCCAAAATTGGTCACGGCAGCACTGTCGAGCTCGCCGGTGGCGGCAACAATCTGCGCGACTCGCTGGCGCTGGGCATCGCTGAATGCGGCAATGTTGATCTTTTGCTGGTCTGTGAAAGCATTGCTCAATTGGGGCAGCAAGCTGTTTTGGCTGTCAACTACTAACGAACGTTCGTCCATGTCCTTAACAATTCCTGAAGGTGATATGCCAACCATGTCATTGGCGCAGATCATATTATTACCAAAAACGTGTAAAAATTTTGTAAAAATTCTAGTGAACTTGAACTGTTGCTTATTTGCCTGTCACAACTGCAAGGCAGAACTTAAGTTTGCGCCTCGTAAAAAAGGAAATCTACGGTATTCGCCGGCCATTTCTACCGCCTAGACTCGCTTGTTTCCTAGCCGCGCAATTATTACGACATTGAATTGTTCCGAAAACATCTGCGGTTAGGTTAAATAGCCACCACCCGCAGTTTCAATTGGAAGCAAGTCAAGACGAGTGCCAAGTTCAATGACACGGTTGGGTGATACACCAAAATGTGAAGTGGCGTCCAGTTCATTCTTATGTAACCAAACACAGTGCCAGCGGGTACGAGCAAATGCTGCAAACAAGACTGTGGTAATCGCCATGGTGGTCGACACTGCCAGGCCAAAGGCCGCAGCCAGGAGTCTGAAGAGCGGAAAATCAGCACCACCGCAATCGTGCCCAGCATCAGCATCCAGTTTAATGCAGGCAGGTAGATTTGCCCGGCACTACTGTCTGAAGTATGTTTGGTAAACATGCGCGAGCTCAGACCTGATTGTGAAGCCTGCCTGGTCAATGAAAACACGGCAGAAATCAAGGCTTGTGCGGCGACCACATTTGCCAGGGTGGCGAAAATGACCACGGGCTACAGGAGCCAGGTCGGCACAGTTGAAGAGACGACACCAACGACACTGGCAGCGTCCAAATCCCGTAAAGTGCCACGGAAGTTGAGACAGGAATTCACCAAGAAGACACCACCGCCCAAAGCCTCTGGACGGATATCCTGCGGGATCTATTCTGATCCAATTCCAGGCTGCCCAGGAGTGGCGTCTCTGGATCTCACCGTGATCGCGTGGTCGGCAACTGGCGTTGCGACAGATAGCGATCAAGCGCGGCGCATGCCATCGGCGGCAGCGCCACGCGGCCCGCCTTTCCGCGATGGCGGGTAGGCCATCGGTTTGGATGCGTTCCTCCAAGGGCTGGACTTGGAGAGAGTCTGCGAGGGAAATCAGCGATGGCCTTACAAAACGCCATTATTGGCGGATTTCCTTCAACATAGTCGCATTGATCCTGCCACCATAGGACATCCTGTCCTGCAATGCTGCAAACTCAAGATTTCGGTGCGACTTCTTTTATTCGTCGACCGCATGAAGCCTCATTGGCTGAAAAAGACTGAAGTACTTTCTCACCGCCAAAATGTCAACGTCCGCAATAGAGTGGACACGGTCTTTTGCGCCCACGCTGCTACTGCACCTGATTGGCCCGCGTGGGCAGACGATGAGCCTGTCTGCCCATCCACTCGACTAAATCCCTATACCGCAGACCGGCGCGTTCTTTTGGTCGTCCGAGGCGCCGCCATTGTCGCATTTGCCTCAGCACACAACCAGGACGTAAATGCCTCCACCCGGCTATCCCCCGCCAACCGGCCCGGCCATCGCACGATGTGGACTTTGGCGGAAAGCTGGTCCATTTCAGGTGGAAGAACCCGTACCAAGCGCTTCTCCGCCAGTGCGTCCGCCACGACCATGGAACGTGCAAGTACCGCGCCAGCTCCTGCAAGTGCCGAAGAAATTGCCGGTCCTATCGATGTAAATACCAGTGCTTCTTTCGGCGGCCGTTTGAGTCCGAGGCGCGAGAACCAGGCTTCCCAGGACCATTCCGCACCTTCCTGATAACCCGGCATCCGCTTATGCAGCAAAGGCAAGCGATGAAGAATACCGAGATCTCCAGGCGTGTAGGCCTTTGGCAGTAGTGCCGGACTACAAACCGGAAAGACATGTTCTCGAAAGAGCGGGCGCTGGGTAGTCGTCGCCAGCGCAGCCGACACATCAACCCACAGAATACGGAGATCGAGGCCGGTTGCACGCTCCGTTGCATCACCCTCCACCACGGCCAGCTCGATCGATATTCCGGGATGGCGAATTGCAAAATCAGGAAGACGCCGGACCAGCCAATGATCGATCAAAGCACCACCGACGCCGACGCGCAAACGATGCGGTGCCGCAGCGGCAAGGCTGCGTGCGCGCAAACCGGCTGAAAGGTCAAGGACTTGCTTCAGGCCGTCGAGCAAAGCCAGGCCAGCCGGGGTTGGCACTAACCCCGGATTACGCCGCAGCAAGAGCGCAAGTCCCATGAAATTCTCAAGTTTGCGGATGCGGTGGCTGATGGCGCTCTGTGTGAGATGCAGCTCATCCGCTGCGAGCGTCATGCTGCCCAAGCGTAGAGCAGCTTCAAATGCGATCAGGGCATCGAATGGAGGAAGACGTGACATGGGGGTATTATGAATCAAATTCATGACGAAGAGAAAACTTCGCGTTTGCCAGAGTGCCATTGCTCCTCGATACTCCATTTCATTGGATTGAAAGCGCAATTCAATGTCCACATCTCATAGGAGTGAATGATGAGCACGAATGTACAAACACAGAACAAAGCACTGATGCAGGAAATCTTTGAGCAAATTGACCGCGGGGAGTCGAGCCTTTTCTATGCGCGCATGGCAGACCAGGCAACCATGACGATTACCGGACGCTATTCCTGGGCCCAAACCTTCAAAGGCAAAGAACGTATTGCCCGCGACCTTTACGGCTACGTCCATTCCCTTCTTTCCAAACGTGGCACGACCCATGCCTATCACTATCTGGCGGACGGGGACTGGGTGGTGGTAGAGGCTTATGGCGACATGGTGACGAAAGCCGGCGACGCCTACCAGAACCACTACTGCCTCTTCTACAGGCTGCAAGACGGCATGATTGTCGAAATGAAGGAGTATCAGGATTCGACGCTCTGCGAAAGGCTGCTCGGACCGTATCCGAGTTTGCTGAAGAACGGGTAACTGCGCCGTTCTATATGACGGGCAGCTGTCCACGTCGCTGCCTTTATGCCAATCCCGTGGCGGAATGCCGATCGGAATGATGATCACTGCCCGCTTCGGCGATGAAGCAACCCTGTTTCGACTTGCCGATCAGCTAGAAACATAATTTCCGTGGCAGGGGCACCTGCGTCGGATTGGAGGAACCCTCTGTACCATTTGAAAGAAGGAGAAAGATCTTGCATATCGCCGTTCTTGGACTCGGTGCAATGGGTGGGGGTAGCGTGCCAGTGTCACACCCTGGCGCACAGTGATCTGCTCAATACGGTAGAGCATGATCCGTATATTTACTCACTGCAAGCCAGGCCAACAAACTCGGGGCGGCCAGCTTCGGCAAACTTCTCGGCGTAGGCATCAAGACGCATTTCCTTGATGCCAGCGAGTCCGTGAGCCAGCACGACGCACGGATGCGTGCCCTAGCTGTTTGCAGGGTAGAACCACGCTGAACAGCGCAATCCCTCAGAAGTGAATTCAATTTCTTGTCTTTGCACGGTGGGTCTCCTCAGCGTCTCTGTCTCGTTGGTCTGGGTACGGGTCTTGGTACGAAGCGCCCTCAAATGACATGATTGCATGTCATTTGCGATCTTACGTCTGACACGTTATCATGTCAACATGAATTTTCCCGGGAGGTCACGCATGAAAAATTCGGACAGCGACGCCAACCCTTTGGTTTCCAAGATTTATCGAGGGCAGAGCACGGAAGTGCGGATTGGCGAGCGCCGGAAACGCTTGGTTGAGGTTGGTATCGAGTTGTATGGCGCGCATGGCTTTCGGGCCACATCGGTCAAGATGGTGTGTCTAGCGGCGGGGCTAACCGAGCGCTACTTTTACCAGTCGTTCGCCAACGGTGAAGCATTACTTTGCGAAACGTGCACCGCAATCATGGATAGCATGCGCCAGCGGGCTGCTGAGGCCATGGAGCAGGTTGACGACTCGGTTTCCGAGCGGGTGTGGGTTGCGGCGCATACCTATTTCTCCGCTCTGGTAGAGCACCCCGCTGCTGGACGGATCATTTTGTTTGAGATGGAGGGCGTTAGTGCGACTGTTGATGCGTACTACGCGCAGGAACTCGCGAAATCTACGCAGCTATTCGTCGAATGGTTCTTGTCCAGGGTGAAACAGAATGAGGCCAGAAATCTGGAGGCTTATGTATTGGCCCAAGGAATTCTGGGCGCGCTTTACCAGATTGCAAAAGAGTGGGTTCGCTCAGATTTCAAATTGCCCGTCGACGTGGTGACACTCCATATGCAAGTCGTAGGCGTGGCTATTTGCGTAGCGTTTTCAGATCAATGACAAACCGGATGTTGATTTCCGTTGAAAACTGACCCGATTGGGGTGCAGCGTAAAACGGGGATCGGTTTATGCTGTAAGTCCTAGGTTCTCACGATATTCCATGGGACTGAGTGAATCGAGGAAAATCTTGACATCATTCCGGTTCGCCCCACGCAGCGCCCGTCTCGCCACAATTGTCTTTAGGGGAAGGAAAAGATTCAGTATCTTTGCCAGCATTCGTTATTTGAGTCTTTCCCATGAAAAGAAGAAATTTCCTATCGTCCTTGGCGATGGCTGCGGCAACCACTCTACCGCCGTTGAAGCTGGCATTTGGTTCCAGCGTGTCGGCAAAGTTGCCTTACCAGCGGGTGCGGCCCACTGATGTTGCGTGGCCAGGCGCAGCAAAATGGGCAAAGTTGAACAACGATGTCGGCGGCAGTTTGATAAAAGTCCAGTCCTTGTTTCAAACATGTCAGACCGAACCAGATGGCGTAGCTTGTCTCGACGCGCTCAAGCATATCGGGAATCCGTACTGGATAGGCGACCAGCCGGCGGGAACTGAAAATTCAGGGTGGCTCGATGCGTGGACACCTGCACCGAGCGCGTATGCCATCAAGGCGCGAGATTCCAGCGACGTGGCCGCCGGCATCAGCTTCGCCCGGAAGAACAAGCTACGCCTCGTTGTCAAGGGTGGCGGGCACAGCTACTTGGGCACGTCAAACGCACCCGACTCGTTATTGATCTGGACGCGCGCGATGAACAAGGTCACTTTGCACGATGCATTCGTCGTCCAAGGGGGCGCCGGCCGCGTCGCGCCCGTTCCGGCCGTCAGTGCAGGTGCTGGTGCAATGTGGATGGACCTGTACCAAGCTGTAACGACAGAAGGTGGGCGCTACGTTCAGGGCGGCAGCTGCACGACGGTCGGTGTCGCCGGACTGGTGCAAAGTGGCGGTTTTAACTCATTTTCAAAGGGTTTCGGCACAGCAGCAGCGGGATTGCTTGAAGCCGAAATCGTCACCGCAGATGGCCAGGTGCGCATAGCCAACGAATTTAACGATGCCGATCTGTTTTGGGCGCTCAAGGGGGGAGGCGGCGGTACGTTCGGGGTAATCACCAGAGTCACATTGCGAACCCACGATCTGCCCCCGTTTTTCGGCGCCGCGTGGGGGAAAATCAAGGCGCGAACAGACGCAGCTTTCACGCGCCTGATCGCGCACTTCATTGCCTTCTATCATGAGACTTTGTTTAATCCGCATTGGGGCGAACATGTTCATTTCGGATCGGACAACGTCTTGGAACTCGGCATGATTAGTCAGGATCTGGAACCTAAGCATGTACTCGCAATATGGCAGCCATTCTTCGATTGGGTGACAGCATCGCCTGATGATTTTGCCGTTGTGTCGCCCCTTGGTGCCTGGGCCTGGGATGCACGAGCCTGGTGGGACCTCAGCAAAAGTTCTTCAATGGAGCGAGATACACGCGAAGGTGCGCCCAAACATCACGGTTGGGGGAAAAGTGATCAGGGCGAGGTTGGTATTTTCCTGCATGGTTACGACTCGCTTTGGCTACCCGCATCGTTACTGCAGGCGGACAGGCAGCAGTCTCTTGCAGACGCGCTGTTTGCTGCAAGTCGCCACCAGATGGTTCGTCTCCATATCGGAAAAGGTTTGGCAGGCGCACCGGCCGACGTTCGTGCTGCAGTACTACGGACCACTACCAACCCTGCCGTCGTCGATGCCTTTACGCTCGTGATCATCGCCGAAGGAGAAAGGCCTCCCGCCTATCCGGGATTTAAGCGGCCGGCCATCGATCTGGCTGCCGCACGCAGTGAAGCCCGTGACATCGATTTGGCTGCTGCTGAATTGCGCAAGATTGCCCCAAATTCAGGTTCGTATGTTTCAGAGAGCAACTACTTTAACAACGCCTGGCAAAAGGAATATTGGGGAGGGAATTATTCGAAATTGCGGGCTATCAAGTCAAAATACGATCCAGGAGGACTGTTTTGTGTCCACCATGGCGTGGGCAGCGAAGACTGGAGCGCCGATGGCTTTACGCGTCTTGCATAAAGAAACATTGAGGCCCGGCTAATAGGTTGCGATAGAAGCAGGTATTCCCGTTGATCCAGCATTCTCAGGACCTTTAGGAGCAACCTTAATTATAAAAACCGGGAAAAAAGAGGAGAAATTTATGGAAGACGCTCCGGATATGAATTTTGTCTTAGGAATCTACGTAGCAGGAAATGGAAATAATGATTCGAAAATTATTTTATCCTCGGAGTTTCTTGAGTGGCTAAATAAAAAGGTTGCTTCTATAACTGCACCAGAGATTCCATTCCAGAAAAGATTAGTGCTGCATTTAAAAAAATAAACAAAGAATCAGGGATAACTATTGCCAACACTGGTAAAAATGAAGTTCAGTGGGATGGAGGCTTCAAAATAAAATACCTGACGAACAAAGAAGACATTAGGTCTTTAACTATTCCATACGGAATTATTTTTTATCCCCGTCCAGTTGAGCATGGGGTTGTCTCTAGTAACCTCACATAATTAAAGCAGGTTGGCCGGATGGCTAACCTGCTTTAATTATCCAATCTCAACTACTCTGGCAAAAATCTCACCTTCTGCGGCAAGAATCTCACCTTCTGTGGCACTTTACGCCAACCTCTTGAGGTAGCCTGTCGCTCAACTAAACTGGCTAAAATCCGGCTTGCGCTTCTGGAAGAAAGCCATGAAAGCTTCTTTCGCTTCTGGTGCATTCAGCATCGCCGAGAAGTACTTGTTTTCTTCTGTCATCTTGGCGCTGATGGCGGCGGGCTGGTTGCCTTTCATCAGGCGTTTGGTGGCGCGTATGGATGCGGCTGGTAATGCTGCCAGTTTGGCTGCCTGTTGCTGCGCGTAGGGCAATAATGCTTCCAGTGGCAAGACTTTATTGACAAAGCCGATTTCAAATGCTTCGGCGGCGGTGAAGGCTTCGCCCAGCATGAGTTTTTCTGCGGCGCGTTGATAGCCAACGATTTGCTGGAATATCATGCTGGAGGCAAACTCAGGGCACAGGCCAAGCTGGGTGAAGGGCATGGAGAGTTTGGCATTTTCTGCGAGGTAAATCATGTCGCAATGCATGAGCAGCGTGGTGCCTATGCCGACAGCTGCGCCGGACACGGCGGCAATCACAGGTTTGCCAGACTCGTTCAGAGCCTGCATGAATTGATAGACGGGTGGCACAGCGTCTGACTCGGCAAGGCTGCGGGCGTTTTTCATGAAGTCTTCAAGATCATTACCGGCAGTGAAAATTTCTGGCTTGCCGGTGATGAGGATGGCGCGTACTGCCACATCGGCTTCTGCATCGCGCAGCGCATCCGCCATTGCCTGGTACATGGCTTGGGTGATGGCATTTTTCTTTTCTGGACGATTGAAATTGATCGTCAAAATTCCATTTTCTTTGTGGGTCAGGATATCCATTATTATCGTCTCTTAATGATGAGGTATTGATCAGGTAGATTGTGGTGCAGTGTTCAGCCATTGTAAGGCTTGCTGCCAAAGTGTGTTGCGGAACTGTGGGCGGAAAAAGCCAAAATGGCCAATACGTTTGGCATCGACGTCTTTGGGATTGATATAGCGTCGTTCAATCTTTGCATTGCTGTAGTAATCATGCATGCTGTCTATGCTGCGGCGGCTCATCATTTCATCATCGGTAAAACTCATGCACAGTATGGGCTTGTGAATTTTATGGTGGCCGGTTTGCATGGGGCTGCCATCTTTCTCCACAAAATATTCAGGGCTGCGGCACCAGCGTGACCATTGATAAATCACGCCTTTGGGCAAGTCACCGACCTTACGCATTTTTTTGCCGGGGAAGTAACCCCAGATGCGGGTATATAAAGGCACGAGGAAATACCACATGAGCCAGACAAAGCGTTTCAACTGTGGTGAATTATCACGCCAGTAGCCGCTGCCGCAACCGACAGTCAACATGCCATCTATGAGGTGATTGTCAGGTACCAGACCAGGCAGTTGCCCGCCGAGCGAGTGGCCGACGATGAGCAGGGGTACAGCGGGTTGCCATTCCTTGGCAGTTTTCAGCGCTGCATTGTAGTCACGCTCTGCCCAGACCAGGATGTCGGCATCAAAACCGCGTAATGAATTGCGGTATTGCGCGGGTATGGATTCGCCCATGCCGCGATAATCAAAACTCAGGACGGCAATGCCATTCTCTGCCAGAAATTCGGCAAAGGGTTCGTAGAAATTTTGCTTCACGCCCATGGCTGCTGGCATGACGACCACTGATTTAATTGTGCTTGTGGGTGTGAATTTTTTTGCTGTCAGCGCAGTGCCGTCAGCAGTGATGATTTGTACCGTCTCCATCATGGCTCCTTCAAACTCAGCTCATTAAAAAAAACCGCGCAGAAAATACAGTCTGCGCGGTTGTTTTTGTTCAGGCAGGCAGCTTACATGCGTTCAAAAATACCGGCAGCGCCCATACCTGTACCTACGCACATGGTGACCATGCCGTATTTGAGGTTGTTGCGATGCAGGGCATGTATCGTCGTTGCAGAACGGATCGCGCCAGTTGCACCTAGTGGGTGGCCCAGGGCAATCGCGCCGCCCATAGGGTTAACCTTGGATGGATCCAGGCCCAGGTCTTGTACCACGGCCAGGGATTGTGCAGCAAAGGCTTCATTCAATTCAAACCAGTCGATCTGGTCTTGCGTGATGCCAGCGGCACGGCATGCTGCCGGGATGGCTTCTTTAGGACCGATACCCATGATTTCTGGTGGTACGCCGCGTACTGCGAAAGAGGCGAAACGTGCCAGTGGTGTCAGGTTGAATTCTCTCAGGATTTTTTCGCTGACGAGGATCAGGGCACCAGCGCCATCGGAAGTTTGCGAGCTGTTACCGGCAGTAACGCTACCCTTGGCGGCGAATACAGGCTTGAGTTTTGCGAGACCTTCGATGGATGTGTCTGGTCGTGCGCCTTCATCACGGCTGACGGTGCGGGTTTTCAGTTCGATTTCACCAGTTGCCAGGTTAGGCACGCGGTCGATGATGTCGACAGAAGTTGTCTCTGCATCGAAGTAACCAGCATTTTGCGCAGCGATGGCACGTTGGTGCGATTGCAGGGCAAATGCATCCTGTGCTTCGCGGGATACTTTCCATTGCTGGGCCACTTTTTCTGCTGTCAGACCCATGCCATAGGCCATGCCTACGTTTTCGTCTTTCAGGATATTCATGTTCATGGATGGACTATTACCCATCATAGGGACCATGGACATGGATTCGACACCACCGGCGATCATCACGTCAGCCTGGCCGACACGGATGCGGTCTGCTGCCATGGCAACGGCAGTAATACCGGATGCGCAATAACGGTTGATGGTGACGCCACCGATACTATTAGGCAAACCTGCCAGCAAGATGCCCATACGCGCCAGGTTCAGGCCTTGTGGGCCTTCAGGAAAAGAGCAACCGATGATCGCATCTTCAGCCAGTTTAGGATCAAGGTTAGGTACTTGTGCAAAAGCAGATTGCAGTACGCGCACCAGCAAGTCATCAGGGCGGGTGTTACGGAACATGCCACGACCAGATTTGCCGATCGGGGTACGGGTAGCAGAGACGATATAGGCGTCTTGGAGTTGTTTAGTCATGTTAATGTACCTCGATTAGTTACGGACTGGCTTGCCAGTTTGCATCATGCCCATAATGCGCTCTTGTGTTTTTGGATGATTCAGCAATTCCATAAACGCTTTGCGCTCCATGTCGAGCAACCATTGTTCGCTGACCAGGCTGCCATTATCGATGTCACCACCGCTGACCACTTCAGCAATCATTTTGCCCAGTTTGAAATCATGTGCAGAAATGAAACCGCCATCACGCATATTGATCAGTTGTGCAGCGATCGTGGCGATGCCGTGGCGACCAGTGACTGGTACCAGTTTGCGCATCGGTGCGCGGTAACCGGCATCAAACATGGCGCGTGCTTCAACTTTTGCAACGTGCAACAATTCGTAAGGGTTGAAAACAATGACGTCATCCGCAGACAAATAACCCATCTTCTGTGCTTCCAAGGCAGATTTGGATACTGCGGCTGTAGCTGCATTGGTGAAGTAGTTTTTCAGGAATTGCAGCAAATCTGTGCCTTTGGCATCTGCCGCTGCGCGTACTGCTGCTTCTTTCAAACCACCGCCGCCAGGTACCAGACCAACGCCCACTTCAACCAGGCCGATGTAGGACTCAATGGATGCTACGCGCTTGGCTGTATGCATCATCAATTCGCAACCACCACCGAGTGCCAGGCCGGAAACGGCAGCAACCACAGGGATGTTGGCGTATTTCAAAGCCTGATGCGCATCTTGCAGGCGGGAGATTGCTGGTTCAATGGCTTTTACACCACCGGACATGAACAAAGGCAGCATGGCTTGCAAGTCAGCACCGGCAGAGAAGGCACCGCCGTCAGCCGCATCTGCACTCCAGATCACCAGACCCTTGAAGTTTTTCTCGGCTTCAGCGATGGCTTTTTCCATGCCTTCGATAACGCCTGGGCCAATCACGTGCATCTTGGTTTTCAGTGACAGGACCAGTACGTCGTCATTCTGATGCCAGATACGGACAGATTCATCTTCAAAGAAAGTCGTGCCAGCGTTTGCTCCAGTTGCCACGCCTGTACCCAGTACTGGCGCACGGAATGCCTGACGGTCGTACACGGCGAGTGTGGAACGTGGAACGAATTTGCCGCTTGCTGGTGACCAGGAACCTTCGGCTGTGTGTACGCCCGCATTTTCTGCAACCTGGCCTTCAAATACCCAGGCTGGCAGCGGTGCGTTGCACAGTGCCTTGCCTGCATCGATATCTTCCTTGACCCAGCCAGCGACTTCTTGCCATCCAGATGCCTGCCATGTTTCGAACGGGCCTACATTCCAGCCAAAGCCCCAGCGCATCGCGAAGTCGATGTCGCGTGCATTGTCGGCTATCGTTGCGCCATGAACGGCGATGTAATGGAAGGCATCGCGGAAAATCGCCCACAGGAACTGTGCCTGTACATTGGTCGATTCACGCAGGGCCTTCATTTTCTTGACCGGGTCTTTTTCTTTCAGCATGCGGGCAACGACGTCGTCAGCCTTGGCACCGCCAGTCACATATTGTGCTGTGGCGAAGTCCAGACGCTGGATGTCCTTGCCGACTTTTTTGTAGAAACCGGCACCGGATTTTTGACCCAGCGCACCTGCAGCGACCAGTTTGGCCAGCACTTCAGGTGTTTTATAGACAGCGAAGAAAGGATCATCAGACAGATTGTCTTGCATGGTCTTGATGACATGGCCCATGGTATCGAGACCAACCACGTCAGCAGTACGGAAAGTACCGGAAGAAGCACGGCCCAGTTTTTTGCCTGTCAGGTCATCGACGACATCGACAGTCAAGCCAAATTTTTCAGCTTCATAAATCGTTGCCAGCATGCCGAAGATACCGACGCGGTTGGCGATGAAGTTAGGTGTGTCTTTGGCGCGGACTACGCCTTTGCCCAGTGTCGTTGTCAGGAAGCCTTCAAGCTGGTCGATGATTTCTGGACGGGTAGCAACGGTAGGGATCAATTCCACCAGGTGCATATAGCGTGGTGGGTTGAAGAAATGCACGCCGCAGAAACGGGCTTTCAGTTCTGCATCAAAGCCGTCAGACAACGCAGTGATGGACAGGCCAGAAGTGTTGGATGCGAAAATCGCATTTGGTGCAATGTGTGGTGACACTTTTTTGTACAGATCATGTTTCCAGTCCATGCGTTCTGCAATGGCTTCAATGATCAGGTCGCAACCAGCCAGCACATCGAGATTGTCTTCGTAGTTGGCGACTTCGATGAGGGCTGCGTCATCCTTGTTGCCCAGTGGAGCAGGATTCAACTTTTTCAGGTTCTCGATAGCGCGCAGGACGATACCGTTTTTTGGGCCTTCCTTGGCTGGCAAATCGAACAGGACGACAGGCACTT
Source organism: Burkholderiales bacterium (assembly GCA_016200895.1). GTDB lineage: Bacteria > Pseudomonadota > Gammaproteobacteria > Burkholderiales > Burkholderiaceae_D > Undibacterium. The sequence goes on along the minus strand of JACQDX010000104.1, from coordinate 73,100 downwards.
TTGCATTGATGCAGTGGGCAGCAATTTGCGCACCCATCACGCCAGCGCCCAGAACGGCGACTTTTTTAACGATGAAATTGGTCATTTTTAACCTCAAGAGTTTCGCGCCAGCCCATCCACATGGGATGGCGCGAATGTTTGATTAGAACAAGTCAGCTTCGAGTGACAACAGGTTGGCAGAGCCAGAACGTGCCTGGCGGATCAGCATCGCTGTTTCCGGGTACAGGCGGGCAAAGTAGAAACGTGCTGTTGCCAGTTTGGAGACATAGAACTTGTCGCCAGAATCTTGTTTTTCAAGAGCGATTTTTGCCATTTGTGCAAAGAAATAGCTGTACACCAGATGACCGACTACGCGCAGGTAAGGTACGGCAGCAGCGCCGACTTCATCCGGGTTCTGGAAGGCTTTCATGCCGATTTCCATAGTCAGCTTGGTGACTTTGTCGCCCAGCTCAGCCAGTGGCGTGATGAATTCTGCCAGTGCTTCGTTAGTGCCATTGGCCTCAACAAAGGCTTGTACCTTGGCACCGAACTTGCGCAGTTTTGCACCATTGTCCATCAGGATTTTACGGCCCAGCAAATCCAGGGACTGAATGGTGTTCGTGCCTTCATAAATCATATTGATGCGGGCATCGCGTACATATTGCTCCATGCCCCATTCAGCAATGAAGCCGTGGCCACCGTAGACTTGCAGACATTCAGAAGTTGCAGTCCAGGCATTGTCAGTGATGAAGGCTTTGATGACTGGTGTCAGCAGGGCGACTTCGTCAGCGCAATCTTTACGGACTTGTTCATCAGGATGGTTGAATTCTTTATCCAGTTGCAGGGCAACGTAGGAGCAGAATGCACGGGCACCTTCAGCATAGGCTTTTGCCGTGAACAGCATGCGGCGTACGTCAGCGTGGACGATGATAGGGTCAGCTGGCTTGTCCGGTGCCTTAGGACCAGACAGGCTACGCATCTGGATACGGTCTTTGGCGTATACCAATGCATTTTGGTAAGCCACTTCTGTCAGACCCAGACCTTGCATGCCCACGCCCAGACGTGCAGCATTCATGAATACGAACATCGCATTCAAACCCTTGTTAGGGCCGCCGATGAGCCAGCCAGTTGCGCCATCCAGGTTCATCTGGCAAGTGGAATTGCCGTGGATGCCCATTTTTTCTTCGATCGCGCCGCAAAAAATAGGATTGCGTTCACCAATGCTGCCATCTGCATTCGACAGGAATTTAGGAACGATGAACAGGGAAATACCCTTGGAACCTTCTGGTGCACCTGGCAAGCGTGCCAGCACCAGATGGATGATGTTTTCGGACATATCATGTTCACCGGCAGAGATGAAGATCTTCGCGCCTGTGATTTTGTAGCTGCCGTCGGCCTGAGGTTCTGCTTTGGAACGCAGCATGCCCAGGTCAGTACCGCAATGTGGCTCGGTCAGGCACATGGTGCCAGTCCAGTCGCCAGAAATCAGCTTAGGCAGGTACAGGGATTTTTGTTCTGGTGTGCCATGTTCATGGATACATTCATAGGCACCATGCGACAAACCTGGGTACATGGACCATGCCTGGTTGGATGAATTCAACATTTCATAAAAAGAATTGTTGACTACCAGTGGCAAGCCCTGGCCACCAAATTCAGGGTCGCAAGACAATGCAGGCCAGCCAGCTTCCACATATTGTTTGTAGGCTTCTTTAAAGCCTTTTGGTGTGGTGACAGTGTGGTTGGTCTTGTCGTGGTGGCAGCCTTCGCGGTCACCGGAGTGATTCAGTGGGAACAATACATTGGCAGTGAATTTGCCGCCTTCTTCCAAAATCTGGTTGATGATGTCGCCATCAACATCAGCATGCTTGGGCAGCTGTTTCAATTCTTCTTCTACATTCAACAGCTCATGCAACACGAACTGCATATCACGCAATGGAGCGATATATTGACCCATGATTTTCTCCTGACGGCAAAGTTAAAACGGTAAATGTGGATGCTAAATTTTTTGCGGCGATGATTGTCAAAATCAAGCAGTGACCTGCACCGGCGCGTAATACTCGATCATTCGTTCAAATCCGACTTCGGCACGGCCCACACTGCCCGGCTTACGCAAGAAACGCGCATCATGGTGCAGCGCTAATATCAGGCCATACATCTCATACACAATCTGTTCAGGTTCGACATCATCACGCAAATGGCCCAGTTGTATTGCCTGTGCTGCGGCGCGGTGCAAGGCACCCTGCCACGCGTGGACCATACCGACCAGTTCATCCCTGATGGGCCCTGCCCTGTCATCGTATTCGGCCGCACCGCTGATATAGATACAGCCAGATGCAATCTCTACCGTGACGCGCTTGACCCATAATGCAAACATGGACTGCAAACGCGGCAAGCCACGTTCTTCTTTCATGCTTGGATAAAACACCTCTTGCTCGAAATGATGGTGGTACAGCTTCAGCACTTCGATCTGCAGATCTTCACGCGAACCGAAATGGGCAAACACGCCAGACTTGCTCATGTTCATCTTGTCGGCCAGCAAACCTATGGTCAGCCCCTCTATACCATCCCGGCTGGCAGCGTCCAGGGCTACGTCCAGAATGGCGGCGCGGGTCAATTCCCCCTTGCGCATGAATTTTGATGTCATATTCATATTACATTGATTGTGTTGAAAAGATTCATGTCTACAGTAGTGATGTCAAAAGTGATGCAAACAAATGAATTTATCGAACGCTCGTACTATTATGCACAGCGCCTTAAAAGTCAAACCAGATTGCGTCTTTAGAGGAGAGTATCTATATCAGGACTTACGCAAAACCGCCCCAGCTGCGTTACAGCGTCCGCATTTATCAAATTCGGTACTAAAGTACTGTCTTCGTCGCTGCGCCTTGCTGGGACAATTTTGCGTAAGTCCTGATTGCTTTGCCTCCTACCCTTTCGTTTTTTTGTTTTCTGCTTAGTCTTGACTCATTCCTGGCTTATTCCTGATTATGCGTCTGGTCCAGCTGTCTTCTGTCACGCTTGGTTGGTCTCGTTGTCAGCTTCGCTGTCGGTTCACGGAAATACTTTCTGTCTTCTGCCACTTTGGCGCGTTTTGCCGCGCTCTCTGCGGTTTCTTCATACATAGTCTGGGCGATGGTTGCCGAGCCTCGCGTTTCCAGTATGCGCAATATCCTGACCTGCCACACCTGTTCTGCCTGCTGCACCTCTATCAAGTCGCCGACTTTGACATTATGTGCAGGCTTGACGCGCTGTTCGTTTTGCAGGGCGCGGCCCAGTTCTATGGCATTGGTTGCCAGGCTGCGGGTTTTAAAGAATCTGGCTGCCCATAGCCATTTGTCGATGCGGGTGGTGTCACTCATGAAGGATGTCGCTTTTCTTTACCGGGTATACGGACCAATTACCGGGCCAATTACTATCCAGTATGGCCCTAAAAAATACGTTCATTCTATTTTGATGCAATTTATGGCAGCTGTCAGTCAAATACAATGCATTTTCGCCCAATGTTTGTGCATACAACAAAGCGCACCACGAAATTGGACTATGTTGCAGTGCGCATAGACAATAAACTGAACGACCGTACAATTCGGCAGAGTTTTGTATTAATTCATATACTTCGCATGTTTGCCAATTTGGTCGGATCAGCTCATGAGCTCTGTTGAAGAACTAAGTGGAAAAAAGCGCGCGATTCTCATTGCCGCAGAGAAATGCTTTGCCGCCCAAAGTTACGAAGGTGTGTCCATACGCGACATCGCCCATGAGGCTGGTGTACCCATCGCCCTGATCGGTTATTACTTTGGGGCAAAAAATGAGTTGTATCACGCCATCTACGAGCACCACAGCGGTTATATCGCCGAACGCCTGAATGGCTTGCGTCATGCACGCACACATAGTGCCCCCGGCACTACACTTGAAGCCATTATCGCGGCCTTTGTGATGCCGGTATTAAAACTCAATGAAAAAGCCGAAGGGGCAAATTTTTCACGCATGGTCATGCGCGGTGTGATTGACCAGCACGAAGCCAGCGATCGCATCACCCGCGAGTTTTACGACCCCATGGCACGCGAATTCATCGCCGCCCTGCACGACGCCCTGCCCCATGCCTCGGCTGACAGCGTCTACTGGAGCTATCAGTTCGCCCTGGGTGCCCTGTTGCATCATGTGGTGGACACACGCATCGAACGCCTGTCTGATGGCTTGTGCCCTGCTCGCCGGGCTGACCTGGCGGCACCACATTTGCTGAAGTTCATTACAGAAGGTATACGCTCGACGACCAGCATCAGTTAGGCGGCATCATTGAAGCAGGTCCGATTGAGATCATGCCCACCTCAAGCTGGATTCTTGCCCAGGAACTGGTGATCAGAAATGATGGCACCAGCTTCATCCAGCTGCAAAAAGTCGAAGCCGACGGAAACAGTCTTGCCGTTGGCGTCCCGCATTTCCCACTGAAAGTACACACCAAGATGATGGTCCTGTACTTCGCCGCAATGATGGAAACGATAGCCTGCCTGTTGCACCCATTTCTGATAGGCAGTGGTAACCCGCGCATCCAATTCTTCATAGCCATGCACAGCCATTGATGGCGTGAAATGCTTGCCATTTTTTGCCCACAGGCGGCGGATACGGGCTTTGCGTTGCGCCTCATCTGGCTCATTCCAGACAGCGATATAATCTTCTGCCAGTGTATTGATATTTAATTCGGTGTTCATATTTTTTCCCTGGTTTTTATGTTGAGATGCGCAGCGTCCGCTTGCTAACCGACGATGACGACTTTGCCCATATGCTGGCGTGACTCAAAATGCTGATAGGCGAGCCCGGCCTCTTCCCATGCAAACACCTTGTCTATCCTGGGTCGCAACTGATGCAGTTCCAAGGCGCGATTCATTTCTTCAAAATCATTGCGACTACCGACAAAAACACGGCGGATATTGAGCAGCCCCGCGAAAATGCGTGGGTCAAGAGCATCACCCGCCTTGGCAGAAGAAGCCAGCGCAGCGATCAGGGTCAATTGGCAATCAAGCGCTGCGGAATTGATGGACTTGGGTAAAGTAGCAATACTGCCGGTTTCAATGACATGGTCCATGCCGCGTCCGGCAGTTAGTGCCCGGACTTGCTTGTCCCAGTCGGGATGTTCCACATAGTTGACAACCTCGTGCGCGCCATGCTCTTTCAGCACAGCAGCTTTGACTGCACTGGAGGTAATGGCTATCACGCGGGCACCAGCCATTCTGGCAAACTGTGTTGCGAACAGGGCCACACCACCCGTACCTATGGTGAGTACGGTTTCACCGGGAATAATGCGACGCGGGCCATTCAGCGCTGACCAGGCAGTCAACGCGGCGCAGGGCAAGCAGGCTGCTTCTGCATACGACAAGTGTTGCGGTGTCCTGACCAGGCCTTGCTCATTGGCCAGCACATACTCTGCCAGCATGCCATCACGGGTGCAGCCATATTGTTCGGCTGCCTGCTCCATCGTCAAGCGACCAGATTGCCATTGCGGGAAATAGCTGCCGGCCACCTTGTCGCCAATGGCAAACCGCTTCACATTGCTCCCCACCGCAACAACTTCGCCAGCGCCGTCACTGAGCGGCACTACGCCAGATACTGCGGGGAGCGGGTAACGCCCCTGCATGATCATGGTATCGCGAAAATTCAAAGACCTCGCATGGACACGCACCAATACCTCATAGTCTCCAGGCTCTGGGGTGCTGGTGTCGCGCAATACCAGACCGCCCATATTGCCACTGCTGTCCAGATGATAGGCTTGCATAATTCTCTCCAATACATAGTTTGATAAGTAGGACTTACGCAAAACAGCCCCAGCTGCGTTGCAGCTCCTCGCCGTACTAAAGTACTGTCTTCGTCGCCGTCGCCTTGCTGGGACAATTTTGCGTAAGTCCCAATAAGGAAATTTGTGACATCGCGATAAGTGATATTCTAGTGAGCCTTAGCTGCTCAAACTATGCAGGCAGTCCATGCTTAGTAGCAGATCGTCCAATTCATGGAAGCTGTTTTGCACATTCGTACAAACCGGAGGTGAAATGGATCCACTAGACGACGTATTTGCCGCCATGCGCGTGCAAAGCGCCATTTATGCTAAGCTGGAAACCATAGCGCCCTGGGGCCTGAGCCTGGCAGGTGGCAAAAGTGCCAGGTTCGGCCTGGTCGTCAAGGGCAGTTGCCTGTTCCAGATGGAAGATATGTCCGAGCCAATCATCATGCAGACAGGTGACTGCTATGTCATGGCTGGCGGTTTACCTTATATCTTGTGCAGTAGCCTGGACAGCGCCAGGGTGAGCTGCACCCAGGCAGTGCGCGACAAGATAGGTGGTCTGGTGGAATTGGGCTCGGGTCAGGGTGAACGTGCCACCATCATCTGCGGCTGGTTTTCTTACGACCAGAGTTCTGCCCTGTCGTTGACCAGCCTGATACCTGGTGTATTGCATGTGCGTACAGACAGCCAGCGCAATGAGGCTTTACAAGCCAGCCTGCAAATCCTGGCGCTGGAGGCCACCAGTACTGATCTGGGTTCCAGCCTGGTAGTAAGCCGCCTGGCAGACATCATCTTTGTACAGGCCATACGCGCCCACATTGCTCATGCAGGCGCTGACGAGCTGGGCTGGTTTGCGGCATTGGCAGATAAAAAACTCGGTGCAGCCCTGCGCGCCATGCATCAGAATATGGCGCAGGCCTGGACAGTGGAAGCATTGGCACAGATAGCCCTGATGTCACGTTCTGCCTTTGCCCTGCGCTTCAAAGAAAAGGTCGGTGAAACGCCACTGGAATACCTGACCAAATGGCGCATGTTCAAAGCCAGTTGCCTGCTGCGGCAAAACGATAAGTCCCTGGGGGAGATTGCCGACATGATAGGTTATGAATCTGACGAGGCGTTTAAACGTGCGTTCAAACGTGTCCATGGCATGCCCCCTGGAGAGTTTCGCCGTGCTGTTGCGCATCAGTCCCTCATCAAATACCAATAAGGGAAAATATACAAATGGCAGGATGAAGCTCAGGCGCTGGTTATAATGGCGACTATGGAAGCTATCATTTTTATCGGACTACAAGCCAGCGGGAAATCGTCTTTTTACAAAGAACATTTCTTCAATTCCCATCTGCGCATCAGTAATGACCTGCTCAAGACCAAATCAAGGGAAACAAAGCTGCTGGAGTTGTGCTTTGAATCCAGTATGCCCCTGGTCATCGACAACACCAATGTCACCAAAGCGGGACGTCAACAATATATAGAAAAAATCAAGGCCAGACATTATCGTCTGACTGCGTATTATTTCAAAACCGATCTGGAAAGAACACTGACATGGAATAGCCAGCGGCAAGGCAAAGACCTGGTGCCAAAGGTCGGCATACTGGATACACATAGAAAACTGGAAATCCCTGACTATGATGAGGGCTTTGACCACATGTATTACGTCGATTTTATAGATGGCAAATTGACTGCCACTGATTGGAAAAAATGAAATTTGATGAACTGGAAAAAGTCATGCGTGCTTATGAAACTGCGCATGATGATTGTGTCCCTGCCGGAACTTATATGGTGGCGCGCATCGATGGTCGTGGCTTTACCCGTCTGACCAAAGAAACCTGCGCATTCGAAGCACCATTTGACATCAGGTTCCGCGATCTGATGGTGGAAACCTGCAAGCATCTGATGAATTGTGGCTTCAAGGTGGTCTATACCTATAACCAGAGCGATGAGATTTCCTTGTTGTTTGACCTGCATATCAATGCCTTTGGCCGCAAATTACGCAAATACAACTCCCTGCTGGCAGGTGAAGCATCCGCCAAATTCAGCTTGATGCTTGGCCAGGTAGCCGCTTTCGATTGCCGCATCTGCCAGTTGCCTAGCCAGAATCTGGTCGTCGATTATTTTCGCTGGAGAAATGAAGATGCCAATAGGAATGCCTTGAATGCACATTGCTACTGGCAACTCAGGAAAGAAGGAAAATCACAAAACGAAACCACCAACTTCATAGAAGGCAAGTCACTGGCTGAAAAAGAAACTTTACTGCAAAGCAGGGATATCAATTTCAAGACCCTGCCTCTATGGCAAAAACGCGGTACTGGCCTGTATATGCTTGAAGAAGAGAGAATTGGCTTCAACCCGAAAGAAAATAAAGAAGTTGTCAGCACAAGAAAAGTCTTGAAGACAGACTATGAATTGCCGCAAGGGGACGGATATAGTGAGTTTTTGTGGCAATTATTAAAAAGCGATGCCGACTGATCACTACAATAGCAGCGCACAGCGCATCCCCTTTCAGGCATTCGTGCTGGCACCCCTGTTTGCACCGCTTACCTGGTTGCTTGCGGCTGTGGCGACAAATCTTTATGGCCGCGGACTGAGTCTGGGTGCATTTGCCATGCAGTTCCTGTTCATGCTGTTCTTGCTGTTGGGTTCCTATGCATTGTGCACACCTTTGCTGCATATCTGGGCGGGGCTGGTGCGCAAGCCACAAAAAAGCAAATACGCAGGATTTATATTTGCCGCAATCGCTGCACTGACACTGGGCGTAGTGTATGCACAGCCCAAGTTTCAGGATGCTCGGCATTCAACGCAAAACCTCGTATATCTGGTATTCATGCTGCTCACCAGCCTGGGCATGTTTGTGAGCCTGAAAAACCTGTTCTCGCCCGCAGATAGTAACAACTACCCCGTTAGTCTCGCATGGATGAGCAGGCAGCCCAGCGCTTGGGGTTTATTTTCACTATTCAAAGGTATTTTAGCCCTGCTCATCGTTTGTTCGGCAAGTTATTTGAATTCACTGCCGCCCCTGAGTTTTAATTTCTCCAGTTTGTTTAACTTTTTATATAAACAGGGGAATTTTGCCGAAGAAGCATTTGCAGCATCTGTGTTTGATATCCATCCGGGACATTTTCTGGACTGGTATTTTTACAGCGCTATTATACTGGCTGTAGCAGCGATGGCATCTGCGCTGCAGGCAAAAATACGTGGAGAGGATTCCTTGTATCATGCAACCGGCTGTATCTGTGGTGTGCTTGCTTTGGCTGTTTTTGACCCCAAGCTGGGTTTTATCGCAGGCCTTGCTTACAGTCTAGCTTCTTATAGTTTGGCATTAACAAAGAGGGAATAGAAGTTTATTCAAGCACAGCCATCTCCCTTCCCAGCTCATATGATGAAACCAGTCTCAAAGGCCAAGAAAATCAAGCAGCTTGTCCAAGGTGTCGGAAAAGAGCCCGGTCATGATGCAGGTCAGTAAATACATGCCAACTACGGACCTGAGTACATATTTCTGCAGCCGTGCCGGGGTCCATTTTTCCTCTGCTTTTTGGGGCGTTTTTTTTGCGACTTTCTTTTGCGGTGGCCTTTTTGAATTCTGGTCCGGCTGCAAGGTAAGGCGCATATCGACATAGTTCTGCCACCAACTGACAGATTCACGATTAACTTCATATTGCAAGGCATCTTTCTTGTCTGAACCTAACTCCCGTAACAACTTGTGCATAGCCAGGAGCTGTTCATGAATTTCTGCAAAGACCTTGAACTTTTCTTCGTTTGGAATAGCCATCAATAATTGAAAAGCGGCAGCTGTCGGTGTGCCATAGGGCAGGCTCTCCATGTCACGACGCCACTCGCGCGCGTTAGCACGCCTGACCAGGTTGATGACTGCTGCCGAATGCTGGCGGCGCTTGGGCAATAAGTTTTTCCAGTCGTAATACGCAGTCAAAAGTTTGACCAGTGGGTAGCGCACGTCGAAGGATTCATTGATTACCTGCACAAAAGCCTGTTCCAGCCTGACCTTGAAATCCAGATTTCCCCAGGCTGGCTGCTCCAGTAATTGCCTGAGCTTTGCTTCTTGCTGACGGGCATCAGTCCTCAGCAATATGTTACAAACTTGCAGGGCCGCAGTTGCTGCGTCAGGTGGGTGATTACCAGTGGCAGCATTGCTGCTGCCTTGCCCGGGCATTTCAGAATCTGACTGCGCAATATTTTTAAGATTTGTCTTGTTCGAGAAATAAGCAATTTGAGGACGTGGGCCCGGTTTCCATTTTTGCCTCAGTTGCTGTTCCAGGGTATTGTCAGATTCCAGATTTAAATCCAGATTGACGGACCAGTCCAAAGGCTGGTCTAGCACATGTCCAGGAAAACCGCCAGGTACCTCTGTCTTTTGCTGAGTTTGTTCAACAGCTTGAGGCACAGGGCGCGGCCCTGGCGGTACCGTTTGGGTTTGGGACTGAGTTTGACCACCCCAGGATAAAATTTGTGCATCCAGGTCCGTCGTACTGGGCAGGGATGGGTCTTCCTCCGGCCTGGTGTCTGGCTGGAGTATCGCTGCCATGTCCAGCTCAGGCAGATCTGGCAGCTCTTCAGTGAAATTGGGGCCCGGCGCCTTGTTAGTATCGCTTGCTGTGGAAAGAGCCAATTCATAAGCCTGCCGCAAGGCCTTGAAACCGTCAGGATCATCTTCAGGGTTGACCTGCTTCAGACGTGCGGCATAGGCAAGTTTGATTTGCCGCTTGTCATCTGTGGCGGCAATACCAAGGTGGACGAAGGGATTCATAACAAGGGCGTGCCCTCAAATCGGGTCAGCACTTCCGTGAACGCCTCATTGGCCTTGGCGATTTCCCTTGGGTTTTGTCGTGCCAGTATTTGCTCATACTGGCTGATGCGTGCAGCAACCCATTCACGGCGGTTACCAAGATTTTGTTCATACAGCCGTTTCAGGCGTTCCAGCAGGGCCTGATTTTCAAGTTGATCACGCGGATGTATTTTCAATGCACGCATCGCCACCAGGCTGCGTTCAAGCTGCTCTGCCGACATCGCGCCGGGATTTTGTTCTATGACCAGGTTTTGCTTTGCCCCCGTGGCTTTAATGGTAGCTTCCACTTCCAGCAAGCCATTGATGTCATAGGTGAAACGAATGTCTACACTGCGATCCGTATTCGGCGTAAAAGGCAGGGGAAGAGTGAAGGCTCCCAGCGCAATATTGTCTTTGGTTTCGCGACTTTCACCCTGGTAGACCCTGATATCGATCTGTTCCTGCCTGTCACTGATGGGTTGAAATTCCTTGGAGCGGCTGACTGGTACCACCGTGTTACGTTCAATCAGAGGACTGAACAAACCCGTGCGATACTCGCCATCACCGTACTCTTCTGATACTGCGATACCGAGCGAATAAGGGCAGACATCCGTCATGACAACTTCATTGAGTGCCTCATCCCTGGCTTTCAGGCCAGCCTGGACGGCAGCGCCGATGACGATGGCCTCATCGGGATTGATATCACGGCTGGGGAAGCGGCCAAACAAACGGGTCAACAGACGATGGACGATAGTCATGCGGGTAGAGCCGCCTACCATTACAACGCGGTCAAGCTCATTCGACCTGATATTGGAATCACGCAGTGCGCGCTCTATAGGCTGGCTCAGGCGTTGCAGCAAGTCTGCGCACAGTTTCTCATAGGCAGTGAGACTGACCTCCCAGAGCAGCTCAGATTCATTGTGACGGTAAGAAAAGGTGGCATGATCGCCACCTGACAGGGCGCGCTTGACCCGCTCTGCTTCTGTGCGCAAATGGGTACGCTGGGCGGCGCTCAAATCGGTCTCAATAATACCGGCAGTCTTGCCGGTATTTTCAATGAAGCCCTTGACCAGCACCAAGGTAAAATCTTCGCCACCAAGGAAATTGTCACCTGCAGTTGCACGGACTTCCATGATGCCTGCAAACAATTCCAGAATGGACACATCAAAGGTGCCGCCACCAAGATCAAACACCAGGAATTGTGATTCTTTAGGTGCCAGGTGCAGACCATAAGCCAGTGCGGCAGCCGTTGGTTCGTTCAACAGACGTTCTACCTTCAGGCCTGCCAATTCACCGGCAATGCGGGTGGCCTTGCGCTGGGTGTCGTTAAAATAGGCTGGTACGGTAATTACGGCTTCAGTCACTTTTTCACCAAGAAAAGCCTCGGCATCGGCAACCAGTGACTTCAGCACCAGCGCAGATAACTCTTCTGGCCGGTAGTTTTTACCCGCAAGCCGCATGCTCTTTTCCGTACCCATGTGGCGTTTGAAAAGAGCTGCAGAACGGTCAGGATTGGTCAGCAAGCGGTCACGTGCAGGCAAGCCTACCAGCACTTCGCCATTGTCGTTGATACTGACACAGGAAGGTGTCAGCACATGACCCAGCGCGTTGGCAATCAATTGCGCCTGACCATCTTTCCAGACAGCGATCAAGCTATTGGTTGTACCCAGATCTATACCGACTATCATTTCAAAAGCCTTTATTATAAATTCCGACTAAAATTGTTTTGTACCACTAGTGGACTGGCCAGCCATAGGCCGCGCATTGACGGGCAATCGCAGGTGTCCAGAATTTGCTTGGTAAGAACAAGGCGACACCTGGAAATGCATCATGTATCAACACCGGCAAATAATTGGAGAGCAGGCGATTAACCGGCAAATGCTTGCGTATCAACAAAATTGCGGAAGTACACACATCGTCACTCGATATTCTATAGGGCAGCTCAGCGCCTAGCGTCATCGGTATTTCGTCTGTCATGAAGTCCGCCATGAAACCCAGGCGCGCATCAAACGGCCTGCATCCTTTGTAGGAGTTCAGTTTTTTGGCGATAACTTCAAGCTGAGGCGGTGTCAGCAAACCCTGGGGATCAAAAACGATTTGCGCGAAGCGATCTACATTCTCATCTGTATAGGCTTGATTATGTGCCTGTACTATGCAAGCCCAGACTACCCTTCCTCCGCGATAAAGGGAGAAGTAAGTCTGAAACCACAGATTGAAATACTTGTCCTTGAACCAGTCAATTCTCTTGGTCGTCAGGTAATCACGCTGATGCATGGGCCAGTTGTCTATCAATTGCTGTACGGCGGGCATTTCATCATTGATGCTGGCAGCCCGCTGCGTAAAGGCAGCCTTTCCCCATTGCTTGAAGGCAGAACGCAGTTGTTGCGAGGTTTCTTTAGCAAACAGTCGTCGTAATATAGCCTGTAAAGGGAAGAAAGGCATCCCCATCTCGCCACCTGCTGCATTGAAGACCGCAACCAAAGACCTGGCCGGGCTGGCAGTTATGCTTTTTTTCTCAGGAAAACGCTGCCCGAATTGCGCAATGCTGTACCAGTCAACATGGCAGCCGGCTGCTTTGGCGATGACCTTGCTGCAATAAAACGCAACACAATACAAAAAATTCATATTCGCAGTGCGGGCTGTGAACTCATCTTCAGTCATGCTCAGGCTGTTTTGCAATTCGCCCAGCAGATAATCTACCCTTAACAGGCTGGGCAAGGAAAAATCCAGCTTTAGCTGATACAACGCTCTTTGAAAGCAAATGCCATCATCAAACGGGTAACGTGCAATCAGTGCATCGAGGTAGCGTGAGCCTATTTCATTGCTATTCCAGCCCGGTTCAGGCAAGGATAAAAATGAAGGGCAGCGTGCCGCAATGACTGGCGACTCTGACTCATAACTGGCTTGCGAGGGTTTGAGCTTGCGATCATACTCCATAGGTTTGCGCCAATGGGTAGCACAACGACTGGACAACAAAGCGGTAAACTCGGGCAGTATTTCATCAAGCATGGGGAAGATTGCCTCGGGATAGCGATACACTTGCACCATGCCGGCAAGCAGACCCAGGCCTTGTTCTGAGCGTGAATATGGCAGGGCCAGTACCAGACCATGCAAAACCTCAGGCACAACGGAAAATTCGATCAACAGGGTAAGAGCGCAGGCAGAATCGGGTATGACCGTTGCGCGGCTCTCAGCCATCAGCTTGACGACAGTGCCCGCCATATTGGTTTGCAACCACACCTGTTTTCTTTGCTCGAAATCATCTGCACCGCTATCCAGTTTTTCTTCCCAGCGCCTGCCACTTTCATGCAATTCATAAAGCGTCGGTGGCCAATCACTTTTAGGCAACACATGAAACGCTGCTGCGGCGACATCTGCTGCCATGGCAATGGCAGTACGCAGGGACGATGTAAGCAGCATGAGACGGTATCCTAAAAACTGGTATGAATAATGATGGTTGCCTGATGTTACCCAATTGCAACTTCCTCTCTTTCACTCATCTGATCTGGCCTGATTATCCCTGGCGAAAATGTCTAAGAAAAAAGTTCTTAGTGCAAAATAGAAAACCCCATAGTTTAACATCCTGTATATGATCATGAGCGAATTCTGCGCGCCAGACAATTAAATTCAGAGCTAAAAGCGGGACAGCACTACGAGCCAAAAATTGGCAATGAAAATCTGCTATCCAAAGCTGGAGCTCAAGATAAAACCGAAAATTTCAAGAACCCACTATCCAGCCTTCAAGCGGATCAAATTCCGGCAAGCCAAAATTCTGGCCGCGTCTGTCATGAGCCCAGGCGGCCAATACCATGCATAGCACGGCATCCAGCAAATCGGCGCTACCGTCGCTCAATAATGCATCGCCAAAATTACCTGCATGGAGTTTGATTTTCCATGGTGTAGAGCCGGCTTTCAGCGCCTGCAGGATGTGCTCGCGGGCCTGCCTGCGTTCTGGTGTTTGCTTGTCCTTGACATCGCTTTTATATGAGGCTTTGGTGATGCTGCGTGCCACCATGCCGGGGTAAGCTTCGAGGGCGATGCGTTGCGGGTCGCCCTCATGCATGCCGGGGATGCTGACACGGGCATCCAGCAAACGCGGGGCACCTGCGTGCAGCATGTTGGCCACCGGGGGATTCACCCATTTCATTGAGGGTGAAGACCCGGCAGGTATATCCGTTGCTCTGTGGGCAAATTTATTACCAACGGCACGGGCATCACAAAATGCCTTGAATTGCAGGCGTAGTTCTGCGCGTGTTTGTGTTTGCAGGTGGCGCATCAAATCTGGCCAATTGGCTGGCCAGCGCAGATGTTCCACCAGTTCGCGCGGCAAGGAAAATGGCAAGTCGAAACCCGCCAGCCAGGGGCCAGGTTGAATGAGCCAGTTATCAAATGCAGCGAAGTCGCTGAGTGTTTGCAGAGACTCCAAACGCAGCACATCTGCTTGCATGCAGCCGCTGGCGATCGTGATGCCTTTGTGGCGTGAGGGTGCTGATGTGAAATCCACACCGTGCAATTTCATCCGTAATGTCCAAAGGTGACGATGCGCATGAGGCCACGATAGATCAGATAAGCCGTACCGTGCCAGGCGCGTTTGTACCAGGCTTTCTTGTGCATATCTTCGGCAAAGATTTCTGTGCCATCAGCTATGCCCAATTCCAGTTCATGCGCCAGGCTTGCTGTAAATATCTTGTCGCGGATGACAACATTGGCTTCGTGATTGACGAACAGGCTGAGTCCATCAAAGTTACTGGAGCCAACAGTGGCCCAGTCTTCATCAATAACGGCGACTTTGGCATGCAGTTGCGTCTTGCCATATTCGACTATGCGCACGCCCGCTGTCAGTAATTTGGGGTAAAAGGATTGTGACACTGCATCCTGCAAGGCAAATTGACCGACACCGAGCAAGAGCACGACATCGACGCCGCGTGAAGCGGCAGATACCAGGGCGCGGCGGAATTTTCTGCCGGGTGCAAAGTAGGGGGTGACCAAAATAGCGCGTGATCTTGCCATGCCCAGCGCCTGCAGATACGCGCGTTGTATGGTGGCACGGTTGCGCAAATTGTCGCGCACCACCAGCGCCGCCGCGGTGATTTGCTTGCCTGCGACCTTGGCATCGGCATGCAAATGCTTCATCAGCGCGAAGCGGGTACGCAAACCCAGTTTACCCAGCTTGCGCCATTGCGATTCGACTTCCAGATGGATATTAGCGACCAGAGGGCCGGTGACTGTAACGGCAAAGTCCCAGCGCGGGTAAGGCAGGACGATACCAGAGCCATCGTCGGCAATACAGTCATCAATGATATTCAAGCCACCGACTATGGCAACCTGTCTGTCTACCACGCAAATTTTTCTATGGGTGCGGGCCAGGCCGCGCTTGAACCAGGGATTAAAGCAGCGGCAATATACCCCGTGGTCATTGAAGCTATCCGTCAGAGCAATCGCCAAACTGCGGTCACTGCCTATCCAGTCTATGACCACCCTGACCTGCACACCACGCGCTGCGGCCTGCACCAGCGCCGCTTGTACAGACTGCGCAGTCTGGTCTGCGGCAAAGATATAAGACTCCAGATACACTTCATGCTGTGCCTGGTCGATGGATGCAATCAGGGTGGGGAAAAACTGGGCGCCGCTATGCAGAAGCTCGACGTCATTGCCTTCAATGAAATGCAGCTTGCTCATGGGCTTTTAGTTTGTTCCAGCAATTCAAGGCTGGCAGTAATTGGTACATGATCAGACAAGGTGGTCCAGGGCGCACCTTTCATGACATGCGCCTCTTCCACCTTGAAGCCACGCAGATACACACGGTCCAGGCATAACCAGGGTAGGCCAGCGGGGAAGGTACGAGCGTGACCACTTGTGTCCTTGTTCAATATTTTACACATCCCCTTCAGCGAAAACCGTGATGCTGGCCCTTGGGCCTCGACATCAAAGGCTTCAATGACCCCGAGTTCCTGGTACAGGGTCTGGCTCAGGCGCTGGCTCCAGTCATTGAAATCACCGGCAATTACCAGTGGCGCATCGGCAGGCAAATCTTGTTTGATGGTTTTTATCAGTGCCTGTATTTGCCGACGACGGCTGGCGGCAAACAAACCCAGATGAATGACAAAGCAATGTACCTGGACTTTGTCGATCTGCACGATGGCATGCAGGATGCCGCGCTGCTCATAAGCATGGTCTGATACATCATGATTGGTGAAAGAGGCAATCGGATAGCGGCTCAACAAGGCGTTGCCATGGTGGCCATGCTCGTACACGGCATTCATGCCATATACAGCCTCATGAGATTGACCTGCCAAGAAATCATGCTGACTCTCTTGCGGCCAGAGTGTGTGGTTTTCTGCATGCAGGTCATGTTGCCCTTGCACTTCTTGTAAAAATACCAGGTCAGCATCGAGCAAATCTATCGCTTCCTTGATGCCATGGATGCGTGCCTTGCGGCCAAATGCACTGACGCCCTTGTGGATATTGTAGGTGGCAATGCGCAGCTTCATGGTGACTTCCTTTAGCTTGTTAAACCTCGACCAGCTTGGACAGTTGCAGTATGGCTTCAGCATTTGATGCGGAGAAGCACTTGTCTGCGGCATCCCGCCATGGCAACCACAGGTATTGCAGATGTTCACGCGGTGCCAGCCTGATTGTTACATCGGGGCTGACACACAGGCCAAACACATGCTCGGTATTTTGCGTCACGCCTGGTGCATAGCGATGACGCCACACCGGGTAGATTTCATATATATTGGTCAGTCCCCAATCTTGCAAGTCGAATTGCAGAGCATCAATACCGGTTTCTTCAGCCACTTCACGGATGGCGGTGGTCTGCCACTCTTCGTCCACGGTATCTTTCGACCCTGTGACAGATTGCCAGAATCCTGACTTGTCAGCGCGTTCGAGCAATAGAACATCAAGTGCAGCGGTGTAAATGACTACCAGGACGGATTCAGGAATTTTATGCATTGACATGCCAGGCCGAAATGATGATCCGGAGTTTTCAAAACCACCATTCTAACGCTTTTGGCTCGTCCATATTTGATACTGCAAAGTAAAACGGCATTCCCTGAGCGATTGCTCACTAGAATGCCGCTAAAAACCATAGCAACGCTGCCTTGAAATATTTTCGTCAACCTGATCAGTATGACTTATTTTTTCTCGAAGTAAGTACCCACGCAAACCATGCTATCACCAGCGCCGCGCTCGCAATATGAACGTTTCAGTTCATAGCTCTGCGTCGCTGGATTATTGAACTTATAAGGGCCATACCAACCTTTGGATGAGGTTTTCACCAGGTCTATCATGCCCTTGATGAAGGCGTTACCATCTACATCCTTCATGGTCATCAGGTTTTTGCCCACCATTTTTGCATTCGCACCCTGCGCCAGGCAATTTCCTTCAAAGTCATACACAAAGACGTATAAGTCTTTTTCCTTGAATGCGCCATCAGGATGGTCAGTAAACACTTTGTAGGCTTTTTCTGCGCCAGCTGACTTGACCAGAGCAACGGCTTTTTTGACCATATCCTGCGCTTCAGCCTCTGAACCATGATCACCCGCGGCAAGAACCGGTGCCGCGCATGCAGCGATTATCAACCCCAGCGGCAATATTTTTTTAAACTGATGCATTATCATCCCTCCCTTAAAAAGTGAACACTTACCCGCACGGCAAGCAGCCCAGCGTCTGCGACTTATTTCTTTATAGCAGCTTTTTTGTGTGCGTTCGTTCTTGCAACAAGAGTTGACATTGAGGGATACTTGTTGCGTTGCCATAGATATAGAACAAACTAATGTGAGATAGGTCACTCTCAGCAAGCAAAGCTGTGCAGCCTGAATCTTTTATGCAACGCGGCAAAATGTAAAAAAGGCCTGCAGAGCAGGCCTTAAAGGTCAAACAAACTACAACGCACATTTGGACTTACTTCTTCACCGGCACAGCAGGCGGCATTTCTTTTTCCTGCAAATGTCTTACTTGCGGCACCAGCTTATTGTGTGCATCCAGGAAAGCAGCAACGATGACCTTGGCTTCATTGGTATTGCTCCAGCCTGCACCGAAACCACCGCCAGCGGCACCAAAGCTGAGCCCGCCCATGCCAAGATCAGTAGTCTTGGCAGAACCGGTTGCGGCAGCCAGTTGCTCGGTGGTTTCATTATCGGTCAATAACAAAACCACTTGGGCTTCCTTGAAGCTGACCTTCTCTGCATAGCCAGTGAAATTCCTCAGGAAAGGAATCATCCCCATGATGGCACCAATACCGCCACCAGCCTTGCTCTCGGAAAAAGTCAGACTGGGGGTAATCGTGTATTGCGCTTCATAGCCTTTGCCCTTGGACACCGTAGAATTTTTACGGATAATGCCCTGGTCCTTGAGTTCCTGTTCCTGTATCACTGCCTTCAGGCCAGACGCACGGTCAACCACGCGAAAGCAGCCGCTTTGCTGTGCCAGCAAACGTATCAAAGGCACAGGTGAAGACGGCAGGTTGTACTGGCTGCTCATAGTGTAGCCATTTGGGTTCTCGACCAGTGACAGGGTTGCCACCGGCGCATCGCACTTGACCAGGGTCTTGCTGGCACCCTTGGCACCAGCAGGACCGGCAGCGCCTGTCACTTCAGAAGAACCTTCACCAAGCTCGGTTTTCTTTTCTCCGCAAGCGGCGAGAAACAAACTGCTGCTCAACAATAAAAATAAGGCTGTCTTGTTATTCACTTGCATACTCTTTTCATTGATCGCAGTTTCATTATTCTCAGTTTCATCAACTCGCCCGCCTTACAAATTAAGGATTAAGCGATTTTTGGTTCTGCTGCACGCAGACGGATGTGCAGTTCACGCAATTGCTTTTCGTCGACTTCAGACGGTGCTTGTGTCAACAGGCATTGGGCACGCTGGGTTTTCGGGAACGCGATCACGTCACGGATGGATTCTGCACCTGTCATCATGGTGACGATACGGTCCAGGCCGAAAGCCAGGCCACCATGTGGGGGCGCGCCGTATTGCAGGGCGTCCAGCAAGAAGCCGAATTTCAGTTGCGCTTCTTCAGCATCGATCTTCAATGCGCGGAACACTTTGCTTTGTACTTCAGCGCGGTGGATACGGACAGAACCACCGCCCAGTTCCCAGCCGTTCAGGACCATGTCGTAAGCCTTGGCGATACATTTACCTGGATCAGTTTCCATCAAATCTTCATGGCCATCTTTTGGAGCTGTGAATGGATGGTGAGTTGCTGCCCAGCGGTCGTTTTCTTCATCATGTTCAAACATTGGGAAGTCAACTACCCACAATGGTTTCCATACGTCTTCAAACAAGCCATTCGCTTTACCAAATTCACTGTGGCCGATTTTCACGCGCAATGCGCCGATGGCATCGTTGACGACTTTAGCTCTGTCAGCACCGAAGAAAATCAGATCGCCATCTTGCGCGCCTGTAAGCTCAAGGATTTGTGTCAATGCTGCGTCATGGATGTTCTTGACGATAGGTGATTGCAAACCATCACGGCCCTGTGCCTTGTCATTGACCTTGATGTAAGCCAGGCCTTTGGCGCCGTAGATACCAACGAATTGTGTGTATGCATCGATTTCAGAACGTGGCATGTTGGAGCCGCCAGGTACACGCATACCAACTACACGGCCATTGACCATGTTAGCAGCACCAGAGAAGACTTTGAAATCAACATCCTTCATCACGTCTGTCAAATCTGTGAATTGCAGTTTGACGCGCATGTCTGGCTTGTCGGAACCATACAGGCCCATGGCCTCTGCGTATTCCATGACAGGGAAAGGATTTGGCAGGTCGATATCCAGCGTATTTTTGAAGACCAGACGTATCATGCCTTCAAACATGTCGCGAATCTCTTGCTCATTCATGAAAGAAGTTTCGCAATCGATCTGGGTAAATTCTGGCTGGCGGTCAGCGCGCAAGTCTTCATCGCGGAAGCACTTGGTGATCTGGTAGTAACGGTCAAAGTTGGCCACCATCAGCAATTGTTTGAACAATTGCGGGGATTGTGGCAGCGCAAAGAAGTTACCGGCATTGACACGGGATGGCACCAGATAATCGCGTGCGCCTTCAGGTGTGGATTTGGTCAGCATCGGTGTTTCGATATCGATAAAGCCATTCGCGTCGAGGAACTTGCGCACTTCCATCGTCACTTTATAACGCAGGCGCAGGTTGTTTTGCATTTGCGGACGGCGCAAATCCAGCACGCGATGAGTCAGGCGTGTGGTTTCAGACAGGTTGTCATCATCCAGCTGGAATGGTGGCGTGACGGAAGGATTCAAGACTTCCACTTCATGCGCCAGCACTTCGATCTTGCCGGATTTCAGGTTGTTATTGCCAGTACCATCTGGACGGCTGCGTACCAGGCCAGTAATGCGCAGGCAGAATTCATTACGAACGGATTCAGCAGCTTTAAATACATCAACACGATCAGGGTCGCAAACAACCTGCACCAGACCTTCGCGGTCACGCAAATCAATAAAGATCACGCCGCCGTGATCGCGACGACGATGCACCCAGCCACACAGGCTGACGGTTTGGCCGAGTAATTCCTCAGTAGTGAGGCCGCAGTATTGGGTACGCATGGACATATTTCTTACCTGTCTGTATTCAAAATTAAAAATGATTTGATGCAGTGGATAACCACATCATTTATTTGGTGGGGAGATGCTCGGGAGCCACCACGCCCATGGAAACAATATACTTGAGTGCGGCATCAACACTCATGTCCAGTTCTATGGCCTGATCCCTGGGTAACATCAGGAAAAAGCCAGAAGTCGGATTAGGCGTTGTCGGCACATACACGCTGACAAAATCGCCCTTCAGGTGATTAACCACATCACCACCCGGTACACCAGTCAAAAAACCTATGGTCCAGCAATCACGGCGTGGGTATTCAATCAGCACGGCTTTGCGAAAGGCATTGCCAGATGATGAAAACAAGGTATCAGATACCTGCTTTACGCTGGAATAGATGGAGCTGACGATAGGAATGCGCTGCAACAGGCTTTCCCAGGCTTTGATGACATAATTGCCAATAAAGTTCTGTGCCAGCAAACCAGTCACAAAGACGATCAGCAAGGTCAGAATCGTACCTATACCCAGCACCTTGAAACCAACCAGTTTTTCTGGACGCCATTCAACTGGCAACAGCAACAGGGACTGATCCATGGTACTGATAATGGCATGCAGCACCCACAGCGTGATTGCCAGGGGCACTAAAATCAGCAAGCCAGTAATAAAGTATTTACGCATGGTAATCACAAGTTTTCTGAGTGAAACGACAATAATAATGGATTAAAGACAATCAAAGGCAATCAAGGGCAATCAAATGCGGTTCAGGCAGCTTTGCCTGAATCGCTTGTTGAAGCCGCCGCTGGCGCAGATGCCGCAGTTGTACTGGATTCAGTTGCCGATGCTGTTGTCCCTGTTGCCGCTGTTGTTGATGCAGCAGACCCACCTTCAGCCGCCGGGGCAGCAGCACCGCCTGAACCACCACGGAAATCAGTCACATACCAGCCCGAGCCCTTAAGCTGGAAGCCGGCAGCAGTCACTTGTTTGCGGAAAGAAGACTTGCCGCAAGTCGGACAAACACTGAGCGGCTCTTCAGACATCTTTTGCAGTACATCCTTGGCAAACCCGCATTCTTCACAGCGGTAAGCATAAATCGGCATGGCGTAGCCTTAAAAAAACTGATAAAACCCTGAATTATAAAGGTTTTTGATCAGAATTTGCGCATTGCGTCATGCCGGGTCCCAAGGCGTGATCAAACAGCTATGGGCTTACGGGTAAATTGCGGTAGCAAAGACCCGGCTATCATACCTGTCACACTCATGAGCACGCCCACCAGTTGTGGCGGCCACAAGCCCTCAGGGGCAAACACTTCCATACTGACCCAGCTGACGATGCCAAGAATGATGGACGCCAGGCCACCCTGGGTTGTAGCACGCTTCCAGTACAGGCCGAAGGAAAGCGGTACAAAAGCAGCAACCAGTGTCACCTTATAGGCGTTTTCCACCATTTTATAAATGCTGGATTCAGTATTCATGGCAAAAACAGTAATAATTGCTGTAAATACCAGCACTACCACACGCATCATGAACAGGAATTGCTTGTCACTTTGCTTAGGGAAAAATGGTTTAAGGATATTTTCCGAAAAAGTCACAGAAGGTGCCAGCAAAGTTGCACTGGCACAGCTCTTGATCGCTGACAGCAAGGCACCAAAGAACATCACCTGCGCCAGCATAGGCACCTTGGTCATGATCAGGGTGGGCAAAATCAGTTGCGGGTCTTTGTCGATCAGGCTTTCGACCATCTTGGGGTCGATCAGCGTTGCTGAATAAGCCAGGAACATGGGGATGAAGGCGAAGCAGAAATACAATACGCCGCCCAGTACCGACGCATTCCCGGCAATTTTTTCATTCTTGGACGAAGCCACACGCTGGAATACGTCTTGCTGTGGTATCGAGCCCAGCATCATGGTGATCCAGGCAGCAAAGAACCAGAGCGACTCCTTGGCAGTGGGCTTGGGCCAGAATTCCAGCTTGCCTGCATTTGCAGCATGTTCAATGACCACTTTGGCACCGCCCACCATGCTGGATACTTCCCAGCCTATATACAACATGCCGACCACGATAATGATCATTTGCAAAAAGTCAGTAATCGCCACCGACCACATGCCGCCCATCAATGTATAGATCAGCACGCTGCCAGCACCTATCATCATGCCCACATCGTTGGAAATATAACCACCGGACACGACGCTGAACACCAGCCCCAGCGCCTTGATCTGAGCAGCCACCCAGCCCAGATAAGAGACCACGATACACAGGGTCACAAATACTTCGGCAGTACGGCCAAATTTATTACGGTAATAATCACCGATAGTCAGCAAGTTCATGCGGTACAAAGGCCGCGCAAAGAACAGGCCAACAAAGATCAGGCACAGAGAGGAGCCAAATGGATCAGCCACCACGCCCTTCAAACCATCCTTGACAAAGGTGGATGAAATGCCCAGCACCGTTTCCGAGCCAAACCAGGTAGCGAATACGGTGGCGGTAACCACATACATGGGCAAGGAGCGACCAGCGACCGCATAGTCCTTGGAGTTATTGACATAACGGGCGGCATACAAACCTATGCCAACAGAGATGACCCAATACAGAATGACGAACCAGATGAGTGTATTCATGGGAGAAACGTACGAAGATGTCAATAAAAAACCCGCTTTTTTTGCTGCGGGCATTATAGACGTAAGTTACACGAAGTTTGATGCCGGAACAGGCAATTTTCTGCGATGTATGCGGCTTATTTGTGTAAACAACACGCGAATAAGCTTATGTATCACAATGTACCAACAAAACCAGAGGCGGACAGGAAAAACAGAGCTGCTTTCTTTCTCAAAGGCAATTCAACAGGAAAACAAATAGTTGCTATTTAGGTAATTTATTGAAACACTTTGAAACATGATTGACTTTAGCTCAGAGGATTCATATAAAATCAGCCACGCCTTGCATATATTGCAGGCCTGTTATTCTATATATTAATCTAAGCTGTACAGCCGCCTATGGCTGATGCAGCACCTCTACGATAGGAACATCCATGGAACTGGCAAGCACCCAACAAGGTTACGGACCAGCGCGTGAGCGTTTTATCAGCAAGACTTTTAATCACCTCGGTGGCGCAATTCTGGCGTTCACTGCTGTTGAAGTCATTTTATTCAAATCCGGCATTGCCGATGTCATGGCACAAGCCATGCGCCACCTGCCATGGTTCCTCATCCTTGGCGCATTCATGCTGATAGGCTGGCTGGCGTCACGTGCAGCACATACGGTAGAAAGCCTGCCTCTGCAATATGCTGCGCTCGGCGCGTACATCGTGGCAGAAGCGATTATCTTTATTCCTATCCTGTCGATTGCCAACAAGGTAGCTCCTGGCGCCATTGCCAATGCAGGCCTGGTCACCATCTTGGCTACCGTAGGCCTGGTCGGGATTGCTTATGTGTCGCGCAAAGACTTTTCTTTCCTTGGCAGCGTCTTGAAATGGGGTGGCCTGGTTGCGCTGATCCTGATCGCCTGCGGCATGATTTTTGGCTTCCAGCTTGGCTTGTTCTTTTGCGTAGGCATGGTGGCCTTTGCTGGCGCAGCCATCCTGTATGACGCTTCCAACGTCATCCATCACTACCCTGAAGACCGTTATGTCGGTGCAGCATTGGAATTGTTTGCTTCCGTTGCGCTGATGTTCTGGTATGTACTGCGTATCGTCATGAGTTTGCGTGACTAAGCTGTGTGACTAAGTTACGTAACTTAGTTTCGTGACTTAGTAGCGTCATCATCTCCAGCCTGCTTCTGCGCAGGCTGGATTGTAATTCCCCCCAGTTTTGCCCCTCCTTATTTACTTCCCTTCCCACCCTTGTTAGCTTCTGTCGATACAGCTGCCTGCCCGTCTTTACTCTTATTCCTGAAGTTAGTCGTCAGCATCGCCTGATCCAACAAATAACTAGCCTTGGTCAACAAATCCACCGCACCCAGATAAAATTGAGGATTGATCTTGTCTGCCGTATCTGTAGGTTGATGATAGTCGGCATGGTCTTCGACACCAAAATAGATATGCGGCACCCCCGCCATAAAGAAAGGTAAATGATCTGACTGCCTGGTCCAGTCATCCTGTCCCTGCTCTGGCCTGTCGTGGCCGAACTTGAGCTTGACGCCTTGCGTACCATCCAGGCCTGCCAGCAAATCTCTGAGAGCAGGTGTATGGTAGGCACCACTGGCATACAGCTCGCCCTTGTCGCCCCGGGCGATCATGTCGAAATTCATATTCATGCCTATGCGTGCCATATCCATTACTGGCTTGGCAGCAAAAGCGCGTGAACCACTGAGCCCCATCTCCTCTGCATCAAACAAGATATACATGACATCATGCTGGGGTGGATTCTCTTTCATGGCAGCAGCTATGGCCAGTACGGCTGCCACACCAGAGGCATTGTCATCTGCACCGTAATAGATTTTGCCAGCCTTTTCACCCAGATGATCATAGTGCGCGCTGATGGCCAGCACAGGCGCGCTCGCATGTTCGCTCATGCTGCCCGGACGGCAGGCAATAATATTTTTACCTTTGCGGCTAGCGCCCTGGCGGGTGTGGAATTCAAATTCGTGCACAAAATCATCCTTGCAAGGTGTCAGACCAAGTTGCTGCAAGCGACTGATAATGTAATCACGCGCCAGCGCACTGCCCTTGCTGTCAGTCGCACGGCCCGCCATTTCTTCGCTGGCCAGCTTATTGACATCGACCATGGCCTGCGCTGGTACAGATGCTGATCCGGCTACCGATTCAGCTGCCTGCATGGGTAAATGACTGAGACCAAGTGCTAATACTGGCAATAAGCTGAAAATCGTTTTACTAAGTTTTGACATGGATCATTACCGTGGCTGATGATAAAAATGACATTGAGGTGACATTGAGGTGACATTGAATGTTAGCTAAGTTAGCTAAGTTAGCTAAGACAAACGGACATCAATATAGTTCTCCTTGCAAAAAATGCCATTACTTGTCTGTATTAATGCTCTAATACAAGTAAATAGGCATGGGCAAGCTTGCAATTACCGCCTTAACATGGCATAAACGCCAGCTTGGCTTTCGCAGCATTCGATACGGCATGCATGGCATGTCCATCATTTAATTTTAAACATTGCGAATGTGCACCAGTAGATTTACCCACAGATGTCGAATTTAACAAAACTTGTTGTCACCACTGAAGCAGAGTTTGAAGCCCTGGCGGCTTCGTGGCGTCTGCTGGAAACACAAGTGCCGCAACTCTTGCCTTTTCAGACTTATGACTGGAACCGCGCCTGGTGGAAAATTTTTTCTGATTCATCCTGGTACCACAAAGACGAACTGGCCATCTGCACCCTGCATAAGCAAGGGCAACTGGTCGCAGTCATGCCACTGACGAATACTCATGTCGGCCCGCACAGCCTGTTCATCTACCGTTATGTACGCCCCTTTGGTTCTGACCCCAACCTGACCGAGATCCGCATACCACTGGCCTTGCCTGACTGCACCGAAACCATACTGCAACAATGGGAAGACCTGTCGCGCCAGGAAACCTTTGGCCTGACCGAGTTCCAGGTTATCCATACCAAACAACATGCAGCACATTTTTTAGCCTGCAATACAGCGGTTCATCCGCTGGAGGCCAGGGACATACCCAACTACATCCTGCATCTGGGTGAAAGCTGGTCATGTTTTAAATCTGGCTTGAAACGCAATATCAAGGAATCATTACGTCGCTGCTACAACTCACTGGCGCGTGACAATTTACAATTGCGCTTGCTAGTCTGGCAAGGTGCTACTGGGATTAAGCCCAGGCTGGAGGAATTTTATGCACTGCATGCAGCCCGCGCAGGTGCCACCAACACGGTAGAACACCCGGACTATTTTGCCGACCCCAGGCATCGCACCTTCATGGCTGCACTGCTGGACAATGATTTTTCCCAGCGCATGCGCCTGTTCAGCCTCGAACTCGATGGCCGCGTTGTCGCCATGCGCCTTGGCTTTGCCATGGGTGAAGAACTGTATCTCTACTATTCAGGCTACGACTTGAAGTTTGCCCGGTACAGCGTCATGACCACCCTGCTGGCCGAAATCATACAATGGTCTTACACACAAAATTTCAAGCGCATTAATTTATCAGTGGGCGAAGATGTCTCTAAAACCCGCTGGGGACCAGCCGTCACAGACTATGTTGAACACCAGTGCGTGAAGAACAATACCTGGCGCAGGAACCTGGGCAGCGGTATTCTAAAGATGCGCAAACTACGCAGGAACTGGTCCGGACAAAAGTCTGATTAGACTTGCAGCAGCTCAACTCTCCTTGAAGTTTCATCGCGATATAAAAACGGTTACACTTGCCTGGCTCTACACCTGTATTTGCATTGGCTAAGGAAAACTCTTGCGCTTCATCCACACTTCCGACTGGCACCTTGGCCAAACCCTGCATTGCGCCGAGCGCGGGCTTGAGCATCAACATTTTCTTGACTGGCTCATCACTACGCTGGAACAACAACAGGCAGATGCCCTGTTGATCGCTGGCGATGTCTTCGACAATGCCAACCCATCTGCAAGTTCACAAAAACAATTTTATCGCTTCTTGCGGCAAGCCAAGGCGCGTCTGCCGAGGCTCAATATCGCCATCATCGCTGGCAACCATGATTCGCCAGCCAGGCTGGAAGCACCCGGCCCGCTACTCGATGGCATGGACATCAGCGTCATAGGCATGGTGCCACGTCTGACGGATGGCAGCATAGATGTAGCAGCCATGGTCTTGCCATTGCGGCGGAATGATGAAATTGTCGCCTGGTGCCTGGCGGTGCCCTTCCTGCGTCCTGGCGACGTGCCACGGGTAGAAAATGCCAGTGATCCCTATATGGCAGGCGTCGCCCAGCTATACAAGAATGTCGCAGAGCATGCACTCAGCCTGTGCCAACCCGGCCAAGCCATCATCGCCATGGGGCATTGCCACATGGTAGGTGGTGAAATATCAGAAGACTCTGAGCGCCGCATCGTCATCGGCGGCACCGAGGCTTTATCGGCCAGCATGTTCGGCAATGAAATTACTTACGCGGCACTGGGGCATTTGCATCTGGCACAAAGAGTAGGCAAACAAGAACATCTGCGTTATTGCGGCAGTCCCTTGCCTCTGTCTTTTTCTGAAGTCGATTACCAGCATCAGGTTTTGTGTGTGGATATCAAAGGCGATCATCTTGAAACGGTGACGCCTATCCACGTGCCGCGTTCAATACAACTCTTGCGCATTCCCAAACATGCTGCGCCGCTACCTGACGTACTAGATGCACTTGACAGCCTTGACCTGGCAAGTATCGTCGATGCCAGCAAGGGTACGCAATATGAACCTTATCTTGAAGTCAGGGTCAAGCTAGAGGCACCAGAGCCCGGCCTGCGTGCGCGCATAGAAAGCTATACAGCAGGCAAGCCCCTGCGCTTGCTGAAGATAGATCCACATTACCCTGGCAAAGCACAGGATGACAGCGGCGATGAACAAGCAGCGCAGGACACCCTGGATCGCCTGCAACCCGAAGACATCTTCCGCCGCCTGTATCAAGGCAAATACCAGCAAGACGCACCGGGCGACATGCTGCAAGCTTTTGGCGAACTCTTGCATGGCGAGGACGTGCAATGAAGATACTCGCTATACGTGGTAAAAACCTGGCTTCACTGGCGGGAGAATTTGCCGTCGATTTCACGCAAGAGCCTTTGCAATCTGCCGGCCTGTTTGCCATCAGCGGCCCCACCGGTGCGGGCAAGAGCACCCTGCTGGATGCCCTGTGCATGGCCCTGTATGAAAACACGCCCCGCCTGATCAAGGCAGGCACGACAAAATTACCCGATGGTGCAGATGCAGTCACCCAGCAAGATACCGGCAACCTGCTCAGGCGCGGCACTGGCGAAGGTTATGCCGAAGTGGATTTTGTGGGCACAGACGGCAATGCCTATCGCTCACGCTGGAGTGTGCGTCGTTCACGCAATAAGGCAACAGGCATCTTGCAGCCGACCACCATGTCACTGCACCAGTTGCCGCAACTGCAGTCCATAGGCGGCAAGAAAACCGAGGTCAAAGAAGAAATCATCAAACGCCTGGGTCTCAAGTTTGAACAATTCACCCGCGCCGTCTTGCTGGCCCAAAACGAGTTTTCCAGCTTTTTAAAAGCCGACGACAATGACCGCGGCGAATTACTGGAAACCCTGACCGGCAGTGACATCTACGGCCAGATTTCACAACGCGCCTTTGCCCGTGCCAAGCTTGAACGCGAAGCACTGGACCGCTTTCACGTGCGACTGGCAGACAACAAACCGCTAAGCGCGGAAGAACGTACACAACTTGAGTCTGATCTGGGCATCAGCGAAGCACAGTTAGAAAAACTGGACGCTCAACTCGCAGAGCTGCAAACACATCTGCGCTGGCATGCCGATGACGACAAGTTGCTACAGGGCGAACAGCAAGCGCAGCAGCAATTGCAAATACATGAACAAGAAAAAACAGCAGCCGCAGCAAGAGCCGCGTATCTGCAGCAAGTAGAAAGCATACAAACTGCACGCCCACTGCTGACAGAACTCGAACGCCTGCAACAGGCAATCAGCCAGGGGCAGGCAGAAATTGCCACAGCCCATAACAACATACAGACAGGTACACTCAGCGCACAAGAAAAACATCTGGCGCTAGCACAAGCACAGCAAGCTTTACAGCAAGCCGAACATGCACTGCAAGAAGCAGCGCCTTTGTTGGATGCCGCCAAGGCCCTCGACAGCAGCCTGAACATTTTGCGCGGTAACTGGCTTGCAGCACAACAAACACAAGTGCAGGCAGAACAGGCACTGACAACTGCGCGGCAACAGCATAAGAGCAAACAGGCTGACCTGACACAACTGCACAAGAAACAGCAAGACCTGCAATTGTGGCTGACCCGACACGCGGGCTTGCAAAGCCTGGCCGACAACTGGACAGCTTGGGAATTATTACTGAAGCAGGCAGCAACAGCCAAAAAAGACGCCAGCTATCAGCAACAAAACATACTTGATCTACAAAAACAAAAAGACCAGCAAGAACAATTACTGGCAGAACGCGCACTACAACTGCAGGCAAGCGAACAAAGCTGGATACAGACAGAAAAATTACGCGATGGAGCGGCAGGCAAGCTGGCACAATTTGACTTGCCTGGTTTACAAACGCACCGACTGGCACTTGATCAAAGACGTGAACTCTTAAGCAGCGCAGCAGACTTGCACAAGCAAATGCATGAGCAGGCTCAACGCAAGCATGCGCTGAAAACTCAGCAGCAAGCCAGCCAGTTGAGCATGCAAACTACAGATAAGACCATCACCCAGATTCAGGCTCAGTTACCCAGCGTGATCGCGGCAAAAGAACAGGCACAGAAAAGCCTGCAACTGACACAGGCTGCCTGCAATGCCAATATAGAAAGCCTGCGTGACACCCTGCAAGACGAACAAGCCTGCCCGGTCTGCGGAGCAACAGAACATCCCTACAAAACCGGTAACCAGCAATTGCATGCTTTGCTGGCGCAGTTGGAAAATGAACTCAAGCATTGTCAACAAGTAGAACAAGACCAGCGCCACTTACTGGCAACAGCAACAGCTGAACAAAAACAATATCAACAACAGCAAAAACAATTACAGCAAGAACTGACGCTATTGCAGCAACAGGACCAAGTTGCAGCAAACGCATGGCAAGCGCATAGCATAGTCGCTGAGTTACTGAAGGCAAAAATCGATAATACACAAGCCAGCACCTGGTTAAGCCAGCAACAAACTGACTTGCAAGAACAACTGCAACAATTGCATAAGACCGAGCAAGCCTATCAACAGGCAACCAAGGCAAGGGATGAGGCATTTGCCAATGCAGAAAAAATTCGCCGCACCCTCCAAGAACATAAAGACAGCCATATAGCACTAGTCCACGCCATTGAAAAGTTCACTACCGCCCTGACCCAAGCGACAGAGAAAGAACAAGATGCCAGTCAAAAACTGGATGAAGCCCTGGCCCAGTTAGCGCCCGCCTTTGCCGCGCAATCAGACGATGGCAACAGTTGGCAAGATAACTGGCATGCATCACCACTGGAATTCCAGAACCAGTGCGCAATCCATGTGCAACAATGGCAGAGCCATCAACTCACCTATGACGAAAGTACTGAACAACTGGCGAAGCTGCAGCTGGAAACCGACAAACTGCAAACACAATCCCAGCAGCTGGAAGAGCAATTTTCCGGCGACAACAAACGCTATCTGGATGCAGATACCGCATTAAAACAGCAACAAGCCAAACGGCAGGAATTATTTCAGGGGCGCGCTGTCATCGAGACAGAAGCGCAATTCACACTGGCTATCAATCAGGCAAAAGCGGTACTGCAAACCCAACTACAAGCGCATGATGAAATACGCCAGCAACTGGCACGTCTGCATGAAGCGCAAGAACAAATCAACAAGCGCATCACCCAGCAAAGCCAGGAACTGCACGTTGCCCATGAAAAACTGCAGGAGTGGATAACGCAGCAACAAGCCGTTATAGAAAATCTGGACGAAGCACACCTGCGCGAATTGCTGGCACATCCACATGCCTGGATCAATGCAGAACGCCAGACCATGCAAACAATTAATAATGCAGTCCAGCAAGCGGCAACCATACTGCGTGAACGAAGCCAGCAAAGACAGCAGCACTTGCTACAACGTCCTGTTCCACTCAGCTTTACTGAAGCAACACCTTTGCATGATGTGACTGAGCAAGAGCAAGATGAACAAGAGCGAGAGACTGCAGCAACTGAAATAAACGAGAGCGCGCATCTGCAATCTGTGCTCAACAATGTCAGTGAGAAACGCAAACAGGCACAGCAAGAATACAGTCGCCATCAACTAGCCATGGCACAGGATGAAGCACGCCACCAGCAAGCCAAAAGCCTGATCGCCGACATGCAGGAGCAAGAAAGCCAGACCCGCCTGTGGGCGCAGATGAATGAATTGATAGGTGCAGCAGACGGCAAGAAATTCCGCAACTATGCCCAGCAAATCACGCTGGATGTCTTGCTCGCCTATGCCAACCAACACCTGCACCAGCTCTCACGCCGCTACCGCCTTCAACGCGTGGCAGACACACTGGCACTGATGGTCATCGACCAGGATATGGGCGACGAACAGCGCTCTGTGCATTCACTGTCTGGTGGCGAATCCTTCCTGGTATCACTGGCCCTGGCGCTGGGTCTGGCATCTCTGTCCAGCAACCGCATCAAGGTCGAATCCCTGTTCATCGACGAAGGCTTCGGCAGCCTCGATGCCGACACCCTGCGCATCGCCATGGATGCCCTGGACAGTTTGCAAGCGCAAGGCCGCAAGGTGGGTGTGATTTCGCATGTGCAGGAAATGACTGAAAGAATATCAACACGGATACAGGTACAAAGGGTGTCTGGCGGAAGCAGCCTGGTACAGGTTGCCTGATTTCCCCATCCATCTCAATTAAAATATCAACAGCAAAAGGAAAAAATTATGATAGACGCACTCATCGCCGGACGCATTTACGGCCAGGTTGAAGAACGCTCAGGACAAAACGGTTCTGTCTATGTCACCTGCAAGGTGCGCGCTGCGACAGATGACGGTGAGTTCATCATCTGCAATGTCATCGCATTCAACGATGCAACACGCAATACTTTGCTGGGCCTGGGTGATGGTGACAGTCTGTCACTGTCGGGGGCGCTGACACCCAAGGTGTGGGTAGACAAGCAGGGCAAGGCCAGACCGGCACTGGATTTGATTGCGCATACCGTGATCACGGCGCATTTGAATACATCCGAATGATCGTCACCAGCCAGTAGGGTGCGCCGGGCGCACAGATCCATCAAAGTTTGATTTCCGGAGATGGTGCGCACAGCGCACCCTACTGGTTTTTCGACTCGCGCTGCTTGTAGAAATTCTCGCTTATTTGATCAACACCAGCAAACGATTATTGGCTGGCATGGCAACATCATCCGACAGGCGCATCCCGTGTTGCTCTGCCAGTTTAACGACCTTTTCTATGTCGCGTATACCCATGTACGCTGCCTGCTGCCTGAGTGATGCATCAAATTGCTGGTTACTGGCGCTGGTGAACTGGCCTGCGTAATTGAAGGGACCATAGATGCAGAAACGCCCTTCCTTCGCCAGCAATCTCGCAACGCCCGCAAACATCAATTCCACTTCTTCCCAGGCCATGATATGGCAGGTGTTGGCTGTGAAGACAGCATCAAACTGCCTTTCTGGCCAGGGGCTTTTTCCTATATTCAATTCCAGCGGTGGCAGCACATTTGGCAAAGCTGCCTCTTCCAGCCAGGCCAATATGCCGGGATGATATTCTGGCCTGTCGCTGGTTTGCCATTGCAGATGTGGTAGATGTCGCGCAAACGTCACGGCATGCTGGCCTGTGCCGCTGCCGATTTCCAGCAGGCTTTTGCAGTCAGCCAATACGGGGGTGATGACTTGCAGGATGGGTGCGCTGTTTCTTTCACAGGCTACGGAATACGGTTTGTTCATGCCAGTGCTTTCCTTGATTTAATTGAGTGCCTTGATCGTGACACTACTCTACGTTGAAAACGGCCAGGCTACAATCAGCTGATTTTGCCAATCGCATAATTAATGCGATACTTACACGACTATCAAGCAGCGCAAATTACCTCATCTGGAATATCCATGAAAAAGAAATTGATCATCCTTGCCGCCTTGTTACCCCAACTTGCGTTGGCACAAAACCCCGCGAATTCAAAGATCAGCAATGTCCTGGTCTATCCCGGTGGTGCCAGTGTAGAAAGGTTGGCCAGGGTGGCAGCCGGTGCCAGGGAGTTGAAGATCAATTGCCTGTCTGCACGTTTTGACGTCGATTCTTTAAAAGTACAGGCGGACGCTGGTATACAGGTCGGTGACGTCAGTGTGCAAACCCTGGACAGGGCGCGTGCACCAGAATGTGCAAATACCAGCCTGGATTTGCGCATACGTGAACTGCAGGAACAAAAAGCCAGCATCAGTGCGGAGAGTGAAGCGCAAGACCTGGTGATAGGTTATCTGAAGAGTTTTGGGAATGAGAAGCAGACCAACAATACAGCACTGGTCACTACCGCAGAACAATTACGCCGCACCGGGCAGGATGCCTTGCAACGCCGTCTGTCTGCACAAAAACGCCTGAATGAACTGGACTTGCAATTGACGCCTTTGCTGGCGGAACAGCGCAGGCAATTCCAGGCCAACCCACAAGTACGCAGCGTGCAAATTCGTCTGGCAGCACTGAGCGAGGGTGAGGTGAAGCTGTCTTACCGTTTGAGTCAGGCAGGCTGGACACCGGTTTATCGCGCCTACCTGGACACCGTCAAATCACAGGTCAGGCTGGAGCGCCATGCCCAGGTTGCCCAGAATAGTGGTGAAGACTGGAACGGTATCAACCTCAAGCTATCGACTTCACAGCCTGATCAGTCC
Organism: Burkholderiales bacterium; assembly: GCA_016200895.1. GTDB lineage: Bacteria > Pseudomonadota > Gammaproteobacteria > Burkholderiales > Burkholderiaceae_D > Undibacterium. The sequence goes on along the minus strand of JACQDX010000104.1, from coordinate 38,571 downwards.
AGCCAGCTATATCCACCGTCACCGTGGACGCTGAGCATCATCCCGCCTTTGCCTAAAGAAACGCACCGCGTGCAGCCTATGATGATGGCGCCGCCTGCTCCTGTTGCCATGGCTGTTGCCGCTCCGGGTGATTATAGAGGAGCCGAGATGCCCAGTTTTGATGTCAGCGTATTCCAGAGTGAATATGCGGCAGAATTCCAGGTGCCCGGCAAAATCAGCCTCAATAGTGATGGCCAGAAAACCGGTTTTGTGTTGGGCAGCCAGATCATTGATGCACAGATATTGGTGCGCGTGCAACCTAAGCAGGAAGCCCAGGCTTACCTGCTGGCCAATGCCGCCCGCCCTGCCGGTTCATGACCGAGCGGCAACCTGCAGTTATACCGTGACAATGATTTTATCGGCCAGAGCCAGCTGGCTTTTGCTAGCCAGGAAAAACTGGAACTTTTCTTTGGCCGCGACAATATGGTCAGGGTAGAAGTAGAACCAGAGCTACGTGATGATGCCAACAAGGGTTTCATCAACAGCCGCATAGAGAAAAAATTCACCAATTCCTATGTCATAGAAAACAATCACAAAACCACGGTCACACTGCAAGTGCTGGAAGCCTCACCAGTAGCACGCCATGAAGACATCAAGGTAGAGACGAAGTTTACGCCTGAAGTCACACAAAGCAGTTGGAACAAGCAACCCGGCATCATTGCATGGCAGTTGCCACTCGAAGCTGGCAAGAAATTGAAACTCAGGGCCGACTATACGATCAGTTATCCCAAGGATGCGATGGTGAATGGTTTGCGTTGAGAGCAGTTCTCAAATCAAGATGAAGAGATTTCAAGCATCACCCAGCCCGCAATTACATCCATACATAGATCGCCTGTGGGGCTGGGAGAGTGAAGCAGACGATTTGAAACTGGCACGTACGAAGACGCATTTTTACAATACCAGCCAGCACCGCTAAAGCACACTACATGCTCTTGATCATTAATAGGAGAAAGACATGTTGTTATTACTGGCTCAACTGCAAGCCCATATTGCCGCTAAAGACGAAGTTAAAAGCTTACTGGAAATACTGCTCGCTACTACACAAGAAGAAGCTGGCAGTATTTTTTATGCAGTCCATCAGCAGCGAGATCAGCCTGATAAATTCATGGTATATGAGTTGTATCGCGGCAAGGCTTCGTGTGATGCGCATCTGCAATCTGTGCCTGTCAAAGCAGCATTGCAACGCTTGGAAGCTCTATTGGCACAGCCACCAACAATCACTTTCTGTGATACGGTTGCTTATACTTCGCTGAAGACTTACGCTTAAGCTGAGCTTTGTTTATCCCGGGGCATATCAGACCCCGAGACGCAGACTCAAAATTTGCCAGCCCGCAAAACCCAGTAACAAGCAACCTCCTGCACGGTTAATCAGTGTCATTACCGTGACGCTGATTTTCTTGCGTATCAATGCCACTCCACTACTCAAGATCAGCCACCACAAGGCTGATCCCAAAAAGACGCCTGCGACCATGAAGGCTGCGGCATAAGGGTGCACAGTGACCGGGCCAGCGATGCTGGCGAACACTGCAATGAAAGAGACTATGGTCATGGGGTTGGTGATGGTCAGCATGAATATGGATAAAAATGTTTTGATCACAGACTGCTTGTTTGCAACATCCTGATCCACAACTTGCGCTTTGCTCAATAACAGCTTGCCACCCATCCATGCGAGGAACACGGCACCAGCTATTGCCAACGGTGTACTCAGCGATACAAAATGGTCGGTAATAGCCACCATACCGAATGCACCTATCGCACCATACACCGCGTCAGCACAGGCTGCACCCATGCCACAGACAAAACCGGTGCGCATGCCATATGCCAGCGCGCGCTGTATGCACAGCAAGCCTATAGGGCCGACCGGTGCGGCAATCGACAAACCAATCAGCATGGCTTTGAAAAATAAATCCCACTCCATAATTACATCCGTATCAAAAAGAAGATGACTTCAGTATGAAGATTTGAGACTGGGATTAACATGGAAAAATTCAGGTAAAACTGCTACATTGCCTTCACTATTCTCGTGTATCTGCATCTGGACTTAAATATCATGGACATCGACGCCAAAGCCTGGAAAATCCTGGCCGCCCTGCAACGCGACGCCCGCATCTCCTTGAAGGCACTCGCCGACGAAACCGGCCTGTCCCTGCCCGCCACATCAGAGAGGGTCAAACGCCTGGAGGAAGCTGGCGTCATCAAGAGTTACCGTGCAGAGGTAAATGCCGAAGCCATAGGCCTGCAAGTCCAGGCTGTCATCGGCATTACCGTTCCTCAACCTCAAAAAACCAGCCTCGTCACCCATCTCAAATCCCTGCCAGAAGTGCTGGAATGCCTGCATGTGACGGGACAGGATTCTTTTTTGTTACGCGTTGCCACCAGGGATTTGCGTCATCTGGAAAGCTTTGTTGGCAATATCAACCATTACGGCGAGACGCGCACGTCCATCATCATGTCGGCACCAATACCGTTGCGGGCCTTGATGCCGCTACCGGAGCATAAACAGTAAGCCGACAGCCCGTATACTTGTGCTACATCAAACCACGTGTCAAAAATCAGCAGAACTAGTTCGATTGAAGAATGGTCTTTAATCTTTGTACGGACTAGCCTGAACTCCATTGAAATCAAAACGTAGATGGAGTTGGCATGCAACGCAGAACATTTATCACAGGCAGCCTGATCATCGTAGGCAGCCTGACTTTACCGTATCCAACTATGGCCCAGATTGCCGGGGTACACGACGCGATCAATAAGGCGGGGCGCCAGCGCATGCTGACGCAAAGACTGGCCAAGGTTTATCTACAAATTGGCCAGGATGTGGAAACTGAAGCATCAAAGAAAATACTGGACCAGTCCATGTCGAGTTTTGACCGCCAACTGGTAGAACTACACGCCTTTGCCCCAACACCAGATATACGCAGCAATTTATCCAGCATGGAAAAAACCTGGCAGGAGTACAAACAGGCTCTGGTAGGAAAAATCCCCAATCAAGGTGATGCCAGACTCGTGTTGAAGCATAGCGAAACCTTATTGTATATGGCTGATGAAGTCACCACGCAACTGGAAAGACACGCCGGTGGCAGTACAGGAAAACTGGTCAACCTGGCAGGCCGCCAACGCATGCTGTCGCAACGTCTGGCCAAACTCTATCAAGCAACGAATTGGAATGTCGCGCCCGGCAATGCTGCCGCCAGCATAGCCAGCACCCGCAAAGAATTCTCTGTCGCCATGCAAATCCTGCAAACTGCCAGCAGTAGCAATACGCGACTGAAAGATGAGTTACTGCTAGCCCAATCACAATGGACATTCTTTGAGGCAGCCTTGCACCAAACTAATGATGGAAAACTACAACGCCAGTCCGCCAGTAACGTGGCAACCACCAGTGAAAGAATACTGGAGGTGATGGACAAGATTACTGGGATGTATCAGCAACTGGCGATTTGAGAAGGGAGCGTTCAACCGTAATGTGAATATTGGTGGCTCTGCTGTTGCTGTTGCTGTTGCTGTTGCTGTTGTTTTTGACTTTCAGCAGTTCCCATGTGTCGACGCCATTTGTGCAGTACAGAAAATGGAAAGAGAAAGGCCGATGTTTGAGGTGTAGCAGGGGTCTCGGGCAGCATGCTGCCCGCCTGCGTAACGACATGCGCTTGCAAGCGCATGTTCCAAAAGCAAGGCCGAAGGCGAGTTTTCGGACTTTCCCATTTTTTGTATTGCACAAATGGGAATCCCCTTTAGGGGGCGACGACGCCTGGGTCGCCTTTCTTTGAATACGCTCTTTGGCGACGCAAAGAAAGTATTTCGGCTGCCTGGCCGAGACCCGGCTTGTATCCACGAAGGGCAATTTTTTTTAATCAAAGCACGGCATGCAACGAGCGACGCGGCATGCCGTGAACGCCGCTGGAGAGCCGGCCCGGTGGAATGACGTCTTTGGAATTGCGGTTTATTGAAGAATAGTCAGCTTGGTTAATGTCTTCAAATCTGTAAACCTTCAAACCAAGTCTCCCAAAAATCCCTCGTCCGTTTCCAGCCAGCCCAAACCAACAACACCCCGCATACTTCCTCCATCAAACCGAACATCAAACAACCAGCACGCGAGGACACCATGCACATCAGCAGCGAATCCGCCATACTCTATTTCGGCACTCCCGTCATTCTGGTCAGCACTGTCAATGAAGATGGCAGTTTTAACCTGGCCCCGATTTCATCTATTTTCTGGCTGGGCTGGCGTGCCGTTATCGGTGTGGGTTCCAGTTCGCAAACTGCCCGCAACCTGAAAAGAAACGGCCAGTGTGTACTCAACCTGGCCTCAGTCAATGAAGTAGCAGCCGTCAACAAACTGGCACTGACGACAGGCTCGGATGCCATGTCGCCTTGGAAGGCAGCGCGCGGCTACCGGCTGGAGAGAAATAAATTTGAACTGGCAGACCTGACGCCGCAAGCATCAGAAACCGTGTCGGCAGCACGGGTGCAGGAATGCCTGGTGCAACAGGAATGCACAGTCGCCGCCATGCATGGCATTGCTGATGATGAAGCCATGCTGAAAGGCGGCATACTGACATTCGAACTGAGAGTGCAGCGCCTGCATGTGGATGCGTCGCTACTACTGGATGGCAACCCTGACCGCATAGACCCGGACAAGTGGCAGCCACTGATCATGAGTTTCCAGAAATTCTATGGACTCGATAATCAGCAAATACATGCATCTACCCTATCGACGATACCGGAAAAAGCTTACCGCAGTCCGGATGTCGATAAGGCCCGTCAAATACCTGCATTGTCAGAGTCTTAAACCTTCATCATCGATGCTGTTCTGGGCTTGGACAACAGCTCGGCAAAGACTTGCCAGCGGCTTTGTTCATCGCCCGGTGTGGCAAGTTTTTCTACATAGGCCTTGGTCATATCCTGGCCAAGATTGTAGTTGATGACGTAGGATCTATGCTTTTCCATGAAGCGCAGGCGTTGCCGCGATCTGGCTTCATCAGACAAGGCGTATTTCATCAGCATGGCGACGGCGGCTTCAGTATCAATAGCGCCATCGAGGTAGAGCTTGGCGACCATGTTGCCAGCGTAAGTCAGTTTTTGCAGGACTTCCTGCACCTGGTAATAGCGTTCTACCTTGGCCGGGTCTATGCCTGCCAGCGGGAACAGGATTTCTTTTTCAAACGCCATGCGCTCGGCGTGCGGGAAAGCGACTTCTATGCCGTAGTTGGCACTGCCCTCGGCCAGGAAAGACATCGGCGAATACAGCGGATAGACGCTGTATTCTACCCAGGCATTTTCATTGACCAGGTGTTTTTCTATCAGCAGATTGAAGACATGGTGGCCGGGGTAGCCCTCATGACTGGCCAGGTCTATGGCGCGGCTGATGAACATGGGGAAGTCGGTATTCACCTGTATCAGACTATAGCTATTGCCCTTGTACCAGTTATAAGCACTCCAGACCTGGTCTTTGACATATTCAATCTCAAAATTTTCTTCTTCTGGCAGGCTGATGTATTTTCGGGTGCGGGCGCGGGATTCATTGATGGCGGCTTTGAACACGGCGTCAAGCTTGTCTTGCGGGATTTCAAATTGCTTGGCATAGGCACTCAAACGGGTATTCAAATCACCTGCGCCGGGCAGAAGCTGGCTTAGTTCAGCCAGGATGGGGTCAAAGTCTGCCGGGCTTAAATCGGGAGAGCGGGCATCGTACAAGGCCACTGACTCATCATCGAAAGACAGTTTATGGCCTGCCAGATGGGCGATGTAAGTGCGCACTGCGGCCACATGCAGGCGTAAAAAGTCCTGACGCAGCTCTTGCCCGGCCTCTGCAGGCGGCAGGGATTGTGCCTGTTTCGTCAATTCTTCTGCCTGCTGCAACAAGTCTGCCAGAGGCAGCTTTTGGGATGCAGTCTGCCATTCGGGTGGGCCATAATAGGCGTCAACATAGCCGGAATCATGCTGGCCTACCGCCAGGACGAGTTTTACGTAGGCTTCTGCAATCTGGTTCAGTGTCATGAAAAATCTCCTGTATGTGTTCTGTAAGCTTTGTTGCAAGCATTTTACTGCGCTTGGACTTATGACGCCTGCTCAAGTTCAAGCTGATTTCGTCAGCGCAGTGCACAAAAATTGACATGATCTTCAGCTAACACTATATTGCGCTACCGCCTGAGCTCATCCTTACAAAAATTGAGCCATGGCGTGACACTGAGGATAGATATGCGGCCCACAAGGCAGCAAATCACAATCAGGACTTACGCAAAATTGTTACTGCCAGTCTTTGCTGTGCAGTCGGGGTAGTTTTGCGCAAGTCCTCAAATAAAAATGGAGGATACATGGCTCTGCAACAGCTGGATGATGAACAGATACGCACCTGGACACGACGACAGAAAGATCAGTGGTGGTTTGATAATGTCTACCGCAAGGACATGGCGCAACTGACCTTGCGCTCGGCCCTGACCGGTTTCTTGCTCGGTGGCATACTGGCCGCCACGGCACTGTATATCGGTGCCAAGACAGGTATTGGTATTGGTGTTGGTTTGACTTCGGTGATTTTATCGTTTGCGATTTTCAAGATTTTGCATAGCCTGGGCGTGACTGCCGACTACAGCATTTTGGAAAACAATTGCACACAATCCATCGCCACTGCTGCGGGCTATATGATCAACCCCATGATTTCCAGCCTGGCGGCGTATATGCTGATCACGGGCAAGATCATCCCCTGGTGGCAAATGATGATTTGGGTGATGGTGGTGGCCTTGATTGGTGTGCTGGTCGCCTTCCCACTGAAGCGCCGCTTTGTAAACGAAGACCAACTGCCCTTCCCGGAAGGCCGCGCCTGCGGTGTGGTTCTCGACTCACTGTACACCGATGGTGCTGGCGGCGGCATTTACAAAGCCAAGTTGCTCGGTTATACCAGCCTGTTTGCCGGTCTGTACCAGATCATCGTCAGCGATGGCTGGATGCGCCTGATCCAGTTCAGGATTTTGCGCATGGATAAATGGACGGGTATGGTTGAACCCTGGTACTTGCAAGAGCGTCTGGATACTTATTACTACATGGCTGCCACCAAGTTCCAGTGGTGGTTACCCAAGATCATGGGCACGGATATACGCCAACTGGGCTTGCGCCTGAACCTTGACGTTGCCATGTTTGGCGTCGGTGGCCTGATGGGCATACGGGTTGCCAGCAGCGTGATGCTGGGTGCCTTCATCAACTTTGTCATCCTTGCACCGTGGATGATACAAAACGGCGATATAGCTGCCCGTACCTTGCCGAATGGCACAGTAGTGGCGATTTCCCGTACCGAGATTGTTAATCAATGGGGCTTGTGGTGGGCGGTGACCATGATGGTGGTTGGTTCGATGGTGGGCCTGCTGGCTAAACCCGAACTGTTCAAGGCAGCCTTCAAATCCATGACGGGCGGTGGCAAGAAAGAAAAAGATGTAGGTCCCGATCCTTTGAAGGATATTGAAGTACCGTTGTGGATTTCCTATGTTGGCGTACCAATCTTGTGTGCACTGGCTGCCTGGCTGGTGAATACCTTGTTTGGCGTACCTTACGTCATGGCGCTGATTGCCTTCCCGCTGATCTTCGTGCTGACCATCATTTGTATCAATGCGATGGCGCTGACTTCCTGGGCACCTATCGGTGCGCTGGCCAAGATCACGCAATTCAGCATGGGTGCGATAGACCGCAGCAATCCGGCCAACAACCTGCTGCCAGCCGGTATGACTTCAGATATCGCCTTCAATGCGTCTTCACTGCTATCTGATATCAAGCCCGGTTATATGCTGGGTGGCAAACCGCGTCATCAGGTCATCGGCCATATCATTGGTATCGTTTCTGGTGCACTGGCTTGCGTGCCGCTGTTCTTCCTTTTGTTCTTGCCACCGGATGCAAACGGCTTGCGCAGCACAGCGACTATCGTCAGTGAGCAATTCGCCTTCCCGTCTGCCTTGCAGTGGAAGGGCGTGGCCGAGATCATTGCCAAGGGTGTGAGTGGCTTGCCAACCTCTGCCATCATCGCCATGGCGGTAGCTGGCCTGTGCGCAGTGTTCATTGAAGTGACCAACGTCATCACCCGTGGCCGCCTGCCGCTGTCTGCGGTCTCCATAGGCCTGGGGGTAGTCTTGCCACCAGAATCCTGCTTCGCCATGTGGCTGGGTGCCTTGATATTCTGGTATATGGGCAAGCGGAATGCAGAAAAAGGGACGAAAGGTCATACTTTCTGGGTAGAGGGTTGTGAAGCCATCAGTGCAGGTCTGATCTCGGGTGCGGCTATTTTGGGGATAGGTAATGCCATCATTAATGTGATGATGTAGATGCAATATTGCTATTCGTAGGTTGGGCTACGGAGTATCAGCCCAACACTCGGCGTTTAAATAACGTGTACGTTTGCAGAGGCCCAGTGTTGGGCTGATGAAGCGTAGCCTGGCGAGGCCCGGCCCAACCTACAGCTTTATGCCCGCAAATACCTCTGCAACATACTCACCAATTCAGCTTTCCCCCGCAACTGAAACTCCATCGGTGCCCGGTCTATCACCAGCCTGTGGGTAAAATGTTCTATCGCGTGCACGACAAAATAGGCCTGCAACTGGCGGTCTGCAACAGCGGCAACGTCAGGTCGCAAGCTCAGGCAGCGCCCCACTTCTTCTATCAGAAACTGCTCTGCCTGCTTGGCGGTCTGCCGCAACTGCGCGGGCAGTAAACCTTCTTCATATAGCAATTTGTGCAAGCCAGGATTGTTCTCATGCAGGGCAATCATGTGTCCAACAATGTCATGCAATACAGGCTCCAACGCTTGTGTGCTCGTGCGCAGGGTTTCCAGCAGGCGCACGCTGAGTGCCAGGACCTCTGCCATATGCTGTTCTGCCAGAGCCGTCAATATTGAATCTTTGTTAGGGAAGTATTGATAGAGAGAACCTATCGACACCCCGGCTCTGCTGGCTATGCGTGATGTAGTGCCAGCGGCATAGCCAAACTCATCGAAAACATGAATAGCTGCTTCCAGAATTGCTTGCACCGTGAGCTTCGAACGTTGCTGAGAAGGCTGTTTTAAAGGCTGTACGCGTGATTTGCTCATAGCAGAAAGCAACCTCCGAATGCGAATAGACAATATGAATAATTATTCATATTATAGATCACTCCAAAGACTCGCGTTCTTCCACATCTTCAATCTCATGAAAATCAATCAAGCCCGCTCAAACCAGACTTACTGGCACTGCTACCACGACCCTGCCTTGCTGGCACGCGTGCTGGCTGTGGTACAAACCCGTCACCTGCAATCCACAGGAGTGGAGTTGCACATAGACCTTTACCAGCAACGGGATAAAGCCGCCCCCGTGCTGATACTCAATCACGGTGGCGGTGGCTATGGCGGCTTGTTTGTTGGCCTGGCGCTGGCTTTTTATGAGCAAGGCTATACGGTCATCGTGCCTGACCAGAAAGGTCAGGGCCGTTCTGGTGGTGCGATGGGAGATTTCACAGTGGCAGAAGCAGTGCAAAACATCGTCGATGTGGCAGCCTGGGCCAGGCAAGAATTCAGCGGTTCACTTTATCTGTGTGGTGGCAGCATAGGCGGTGGCCTGGCTTACGCTGCGGCAGCTGCAATGGCAACTCTGGGAAAGCCGCCAGTTGCCGCAGTCTGTCTGAACCTGTTTGATTTTGGCGACCCGGTCACCGGTCTGGCATTTACCCGCTTTGCGGTTCTGGCAAAAATCCCCCGCCTTGCCAGAGCATTCAGGGCCATCAGTGGCCTGCTGGCAAAACTGGCACCACGCATGCGCCTGCCCTACCGCCCACTCGCGCGTTTTGAAAACATGATGGATGAACGCGACCTGGCAACAGGTTTTTATGCCAAATGGCAAGCCGATCCGCTGACCCTGCGCACAGTCACTGCGCGCTACTTCGCCAGCATGCTGGATACTGCATTTGCCATCCCGCTGGAAGCAAATACACAAGTGCCGGTACTGGTCATCAACCAAAAACGTGACAAAATGGTCAACCCGCAATTGACACGGGATTGTTACGAGCGCCTGTCAGGTCAAAAAGCTTATGCCGAAATCGACTGGGGACATTTTTCTTTACAGCCGGAGTTCAATAATGAACTGATAATCCTGGGCAAACAATGGCTAAAAGAAATCACTAGTCCACAACAGCCGCACCTGGCGCGTAGTACGTGATTTCAAAACGGATACCATCGGCATCTTTCATGAACAATGCCTGTGAGCCACCCAAATTCTGTATATCTGGCACGGTAAATCCGGCATCTTGCATGGTTTGCCGGATTTGTTTCACCTGCTCTGCCGATGTTGCACTAAAACCCAGATGATTCATACCAGCCCCATAGCGTTCATAAGGCCGTGTATCTGGATGTGCTTGTAAAAACTGGAAAAAGAAACCGTCGCCATCCGTCCAGTTATGCGGCGTGGTCTTGCTGAAGCCTAATTGTGGCAACAGGCAATCATAATACGGCATGCTTTTATCCAGCGAACTCACCAGCAGGGTGACATGGTCTATTTTCATTACTTATCTCCGGCAGTAATACGGGCTCATTTTGCATAAGCATACGGAATTGTTGCACTATGCATTTAGATGAGGTTGAGTACAGAAAAAATCAATAACTTGTGCAATGCACAGCAGAAATTTTAAATAATGTGAAATGCCTGACATCCAAAACGCCTGCTCGTGCGTTAAGGGATATATGGAGCAGATTTGCTCAATCAACATTACCGCGCAGGAAGAAATTCATGTCAGCAAATACTCAATCGCGTAGCAAACCCTTATTGAAAATTGCCGCTTTGGCCGTGGCCAGCCTGTTTTACATAGGCGCGGCCCATGCTCAGGATGAGCCACCAGGGCGTGTTGCCAGAATCAGTTACTCCTACGGCAATGTCAGTTTTGCCGATGCAGGTAGCAATAACTGGAGTTCGCTGGTACAGAATCGCCCCATCTCTACTGGCGATAGTCTGCAAGTCCCTTATGCCGGTAAGGCGGAATTGCATGTGGGGCCGAATGCCTTGCGCATGGCAGAAAATACACGCATGAGTTTCAGCTTGCTGGATGACGACAACACTCAAATTGACCTGAACCAGGGCAGCATGGTGATACGCGTGCGTGAGCTCAGCAATAAAGAAAACTTTGATATACGTACACCTAACCTGGTGTTCTCGCTGCAAGAACCGGGCGAATACAGGATCAACGTCAATGATGACAACACCACCACCGTGCTGGTGCGGCGTGGCACGGCCATAGCCCGTGGCGAACGCGATACCGTTACCATCAGGCAGGGTGAACAATCACGTTTCTCTGGCAGTAACCTGCAACACACCATGATAGGTTACGTACCGCCACCCGATACTTTTGACCTATGGGCTGCTGACCGTGACCGTGCTGAAGAAAATCTGGAAACCGTGCGTTATGTCTCGCGTGAAGTCATTGGCTATGAGCAACTGGATCAATACGGTGCATGGGAAACCAGCGCCGACTATGGTGCAGTCTGGTACCCACGGCAGGTCAGCGCCACTTGGGCACCTTACCGCGATGGCAGCTGGGTCTGGGTTGCACCCTGGGGCTGGACCTGGGTAGACCGTGCCCCTTGGGGATTTGCACCTTACCATTATGGCCGCTGGGCTTATGTAGGCACACGCTGGGCCTGGGTACCTGGCCCACGCCAGCATCATGTGCGCCCGGTGTATGCGCCAGCTTTGGTCGCCTTCGTTGGTGGCAGCACTTACATCAACAATCATGGATCCAGACCAGGTTCGCACCCTTCCGTTGCATGGTTCCCGTTAGGGCCTGGCGAAGTCTACAGGCCTGGTTACACCCACAACAACCACTACATACAACGCCTGAATCAAAACATGGTGGTCAACAGCAGCATCACCAATGCCCGCTTTGTGAACCAGAACGTGCGTAATGCCGTCACCATCGTACCGACCAATACCTTTGTACGTGGCGAACATGTGCTGCCAGTCTCCAGGAATCCTGTCACAGCAGTACAAACCCGCCAGGCCCCGGTGGTAGTCACTGAAGCACCGAATATCACACCAGTCAATAATAATCGCTTTGGTGAAGCACGCCAGGGTAACTTGCGTAGCGGTGAACAATTCAGGCAAAGAAATCTGGACATGCCACCAGCACGTACTGCTGGCACTATCACCAATCTGAACCCGAATGATGCCAGGCCAGTGAACCGTCCGGCAGAAGTGAATGGCAACCCACGCGGTCAAAATAATCTGGTGACACCGGCTGCTCCGGCAAATACCGTGTCAGGCATTATTTCAAATGCAGTCAACACGCCGCCTGCCAACAGCAATAGTATTGCCCCGGCAAACAATCCAGCCCATCAGGGCATGGGTAATATGAATCGCAGCCCTGAAATACAGGGCAATGCGCCACGTCAATATGGCAATGGAACGCGCGACAATCTTAACCAGGGCGTTAATCATGGAATTAATCAAGGCGGCAACGACTACAACCAAAGGCCGCAAGTCAATATTGCACCTGCAACACCTGCAGCAGCGGTAAATGTGCAGCCCAATAATGTCGCGCCACCGGTCAATGTCATCAGCAATTCGCCGCCCGTGCATTCGCCAAATGCGAATACACCAGCCAATAATGCCATCATGAATTCACCTAATACAGTGAACCAGGTCAGGCCTGAAAATAACGACAGGTCGTCCCGCTATGGCAATAGTTTCAACAATAATCCGCAACACGAAAACCGTGTTGAGCGCCAGCCAGAACGCATAGACCGTGGCAATGAAAGGCCGGTTGAACGGGCGAGGGAAAGACCTGTGCCTGTTGCACCTGTAGAAAGGCCAGCAGAAAGGCAGGTAGAAAGAGCGCCAGCACAAGCCCCCATGATACAGCCAGCACCTCAGCAGGCTCCGCGGATGGAGCAGAGGATGGAACAGAGACAGGCTCCGGCACCAGCCGTGCATACGCCTGCACCAGCGCCGATGCCAGCACCTGCTCCACGGGCAATGCCTACACCTGCCCCCACACCAGCACCAGCGCCTGCTCCAAGAGCTGAACCACCGAAAGAAAAGGATGATCCACGCAATGCAAAGATACGTGGTTTGAGCGAACGTTAATCCTGAAATCTTAAGCTTAAAAAGCCAGCCTGTCCGGTCACACTGGACGAAGGGCTGGCTTTTTCCTTTCCACTCTTTTCTGCTCATTTCCACTTTACCCTGCTCCTGCCAAGCTGACACACGTGTCTGACTGCTGCGTCCCCCGATCACCTCTCTCGCCCCCATTTAACATCCAAGAATATCCTGTTAGTCCCTCTATCCAAATGTGACGAAAGTATGCTGCAGAGGTTTGGTTTTGTTGAACCAGTCCTCCAGCCTTTTGCCCAAACTGAGATGCCATGAACAGGCATACAAGTTCACTTCGTTCACAAATAATCAGAGGCTACAATGCTTACATCACATACATCGCGACTATTAATATTATTACAACGGTTGCCGCTGCTGCCACCCTTTGCTGGTGCCTGCATTTTGTTTTCCGGTAGCAGCGTAGTTGCCCATACAATTTCCCCGGCCTTTGCAGTCACTCTCGATATGCAGGGCATACGCTATGCGTCACACCAGGCTGCAAACCCGCAGAATGCAGTGCAAGAAATCAAACTCAAACAGCAATTGATACTGCAAAACGACGGGCAATTCCGCTCCGTGAGTGAATCGCTCTGGCCAGGCAATATCAGGTTTCAATTCCTGACTACGGGTAACAAGGCTGGTGTAGCGGAGGTCGACTTGCTGCAATGGCGGCAAGGTATTGAGATAGACAGGGACAATGCAACTGCGGCACGCAAGGAATATGCCGACTTGCTCTTCCTGAGCCCGGCATTGCTGCTGGAACATACCAACATGCGTATGTCGTCCAAGCTGCCTGGCGCAGAGAATAAAAAATACGAACAGATAAATTTCAATGATGCTGCGGGGCGGCCTGCCAGCATGATCATTGAACGCAGTAGCGGCCAGCCCTTGAGCGCCAAAACCGCAAGCTCCATTTATGAATATGCGGACTACAGCACAGCACAAAATTTCAAACAGCCCAGGCAAATTACAGTCAAAAATGGCGACAAGCTGATACTGCAATGGAGTATCACGGCTCAAGTGCCTGAACATCTTGATGCCCACACTTTTGACTTGCCAGCAGGCTATGTAGAAAAGCAAGTCAAGGGTGCATTCCGCGCAACTATGATAGCCCCCGGCACTTACCGGGTAGACGGTAGCGAATCCGGTTATCACACAAGTTTTTCGGTGGGCATACATAGCGTGGCAATTTATGACGCGCCCATCAGTACTGCTGAAGCCGCCAAGGTCAGGGCATTGATAGAGCAGACTGCTCCAGGCCGCAAGCTTGCCTATGTCGTGCTGTCGCATACCCATCGCGACCATATCGCCGGTACACCATCGTACATGCAGGAAGATGTACAGATTTTGACTGGCAAGGATGGCAAGCTGGCGGTGGAGCGGCAACTGGGTCAGGAAGTTGCCAGCAAGGTGCAGGAAGTCAGCGCTCCACGTGATCTGGATCTGGGTGGATGCAGTATCCGGATTTATCCCATGGCAAGCAGCCATGCATCTGACATGCTGGTGACTTATGATGCAGCCAACCAGATTGTGTTTCAGGGTGACCTGTTCTATCTGCCTGAAGTCGGCCCAATTCCACCAGTGTTTGATGTCGGCCTGGAACTGGATAGCTTAATCAAACAACATCAACTCCAGGTGCAACAACTGGTCGGAGTGCATGGTCGTAGCGGGACTCTCACAGATTTTCAAAAGGCACTTGAGTTGAGGATGACAGCAAAACCAGGCGAGGAAAAAAACTGATCCGTCTTTGAAAATCAAATCCCATTTGTAGAAAACTGTGTCGGCATGCGGTTTAACCAACACAGTTTTCGCATACCTCTATCATCAGTGCCGCAATTGATGTAAATTCCAGTAATGCAATTCGCTTGCAAAGCACGCTCAATACGGTCTCTTGAATACAGTCCCTATACACTATCATCACAGTCCGCAAATACTTCTTGCACTTTGCACAATAAGATAATGGTTCAAGATGCGCCCGGAAAATTTCTCTTCGTCCAACAGCTGTTCTGCACTGCTTAAAACCTTGCTGGTTTGTATATTGGCTTTGCCCAATTTTATGATGCAGGCACAAGCGCAAGAACTACAAATTTTTACTGAAGACTGGCCACCCATCAGTTTTGGCAACGGCAACAAGGCAGAAGGCATGGCAGTCGAAGTCGTGCAAGCCATGCAGGCACATATAGGCAGCAGCCAGCCCATACAAGTCGTGCCCTGGGCACGTGGCTACAAGGCCTTGCTGGAAGAACCGAATACCCTGTTGTTCACCGTCGGCAGATCAGAAGAGCGCGAAAAACTCATGGTCTTGCTAGGCCCCATCGCCATCTCGACCACATCTTTATATACGCGTAAAGGCAATGCCGGACGCCTGCTTAGCATGGGCGATGAAATACAAAAACTCAAGGTCGGTGCCTACCGTTCCAGCATCTTTGCAGACACTGCACGCAAGAAGGGTTTTCAAAACATAGAGCAGGCACCAACACCACAAATCATCGCCAATATGTTGCTGGCGAAACGTTTTGATTTATGGGTGGAAGGCAGCCTGGTGGTGTCATCGGTGCTGAAAGAAATTGGCCACTCTGCGGATGATGTAGAAAAAGTCAAAGTCCTCGACAGCCTGGAACTGTACCTGGCTTTTTCCACATCCACACCGGCAAGCACCATCAAGGCCTGGGAAGATGCCTTGCGCTGGCTGAAGAAAGAAGGTCACTTTGCCCGCATCCATCAAAAATGGTTGCCAAATGAGCCGCCACCAATGGCGGTGATCAGGCTGGACCCATCTGGCAAGCCCTGAATATGGCTTCAGGCCATGACGATATTTCCCAGTTTAAAAGAAAAAGGCGTGGGATTGCGGCCCG
The DNA here is from genome assembly GCA_016200895.1 of Burkholderiales bacterium. GTDB lineage: Bacteria > Pseudomonadota > Gammaproteobacteria > Burkholderiales > Burkholderiaceae_D > Undibacterium. The sequence goes on along the minus strand of JACQDX010000104.1, from coordinate 22,595 downwards.
GACCACCGCCTGTCATGACGATATCTGCGCTCGCAATACCCAGCAGTGACAATTCGGTGTTGATGTCATACACAATGGCCGAGTTCATGACCTGACCTTGCTCAACCTGAGAGGCAACACCTATCCAGATTGTTGGCTTGAATTCAAACACGGCTGTTTGCCGCGGAGCAATGGACGTTTTGGTCGCCAGCAATTTCCCACTTTTATAAATGGATGCATTGATAGCACCCTTCGGCAAGTCATTAAGCACTTGTACTTCCTTGGCACTGGTGCTATTGCCATAAGCAACCAGCTTGTCGCCAGAATTCGTTAGCCTCATGCTATATAGCTTGCCATATTCCGCGGCTAGCTGCGGCGTATAGTTGCCCCATGAATCGCTGGCGCCAACATACATGCTCATGGGGAAAGTAAATGGGTGGTTGTCGCCGATACCGCAGTATTTGATGACCATCCAGGCAACGGGCAATTCGTCAAAATTTGTTGCCACATTTTTTTGGAAAATGACGACTTCTGAATTATTGACGTCATTCGAATTATTGATGAAGTTCAGTTGAACATCCATATCAAGCCCTTTGGTTTTAATGTGAGGTTTGGTGCAATCACAGCACTAGCGTGGCAAGCAGTCTGCATGACATCAGGCAAAGACTATATTTTCAAGATGAAAAACAAAAGCTGCGGAATTGCCCCCCGGGCCACCGCCTGTCATGATGATATCGGCCTCGGCTATGCCTAGCAAAGACAATTCGGTATTGACGTTAGAGATGATTGCAGAGTTCATGACCTGCCCCTGGACCACCTGTGAGGCAACCCCTATCCAGATGGTAGGTTTGAATTCGAACGCGGCTTTTTGCCCTGGTGCAATGGATGTGTGAGTCGCCAGCAAAGTGCCATCCTTGTAGATCGACGCATTGACGGCTCCTTTGGGCAATTCGTTCGCTACATGTATCTGCGCCTGATTGGTCGCATCGCCAGCCAGCGATAATTGTGTGCCAGAACTGCTCAATGCCACATGGAACAAATTCCCATTTTGCGCAGCAAGCTTGGGTGTGTAATTGCCCCATGAATCACTGGCACTCACATGAGAACTCAATGGATACGTGAAAGGGTGATTATCACCGACACCGCAATTTTCTATGGCCTTCCACGCAACTGCAGTTTCATCAAAATTGGTCGCAACATTTTTTTGAAAAATCACGACACTGGAATTATTCGTGTCATTCGAATTGTTGATGAAATTCAGTTTGATATCCATATGCGGCCTTTATGATCAGGTGGAGTTTGATAGCGAATTTGACTGAGAGTTTGCCGGCGAATTTACCAGATCTCTCACGTAAAAGAATTGACGATCATCCCGGCAATTGCCAAATAAGATAGCATAAATTTAATTTTTCAAACATCAAATTTATGCTCTTGGTGTCGTCGTATTTCTTGTTATCACCTATTCCTTCAAGACAACAAAAGCACCAGCGCTGTGGGATGTATATGCCAGCCCATCAACCCAGCCAAACCCATCAACACACCAAAGCCAGTCGGCACCAGGGTCAGGAAATACAGCCAGCGTTGCCGGGTCAGGGCAGTCACCGCCAGCAAAGAAATAGCGATCGCCAGCAAGGCATCTGACAAGTCGAATTGATCATCCTTGTAATTGGCATTGTCATAATCGATCTGGTCTTGCTCAGCCTGCTTTTTCAACTCTTCTTTTTTCTCGTGCTGCTCTTTGCCTAGCTTCGCATAACTGTCTATGGCTGCCTGATACTCTGCTTTCTGGTCGGCAGGCGCATTTTTGGAGGCCAGACGCAGTTGCAATTCTGTTGATTTGGCCAGTTCTTCCCGCATGTTCCTGGCCTGGTAAAAGGCCCAGTGATCTATCTTGTTGGCTTGTGATTGCTGCATGGCCTGAACGATATTGTCATCCTTGACCTTGCATATGCCCATGAAGGTCGCCAGCAAAGCCACGGTGATGGCAACCCAGATATTCAACTGGCGGGTGGCCTTGTCTTGCCTGGCTTCTTCCTGCTGTTCTGTTAATTGCTCTACGGTTTCCACGGGATCTATATCCATATCTGAACTCTCTGACTTTCTAAAAAATTCTAAAAATCGGGCAAGCTGTCATGCACTTAGCTGGACAACTTGGCATCAACCACAGCCCCACCGAGTTGCTGCAAGCGACGCCCATCCCGCACGCATTCATACAGCAAGTACAAGGCATAGCCAAGACAGGCCAGGCGTATACCACGGTCCAGCCTTTGCAGGTCCAGTATAGCTGGCAGACCTATGTTATATATCAATGCTTCAAGCTGACTGAACAAAAAGAACAATGCAGCATACATGGTATTTTGCACTATGTTTAATTGCAGTTTCAATTTACTCCATACAGGCCGTATTGCACACCATATGCAAAATGCGATGGAGCATAGCAGCAGTGCAGTCATCCATGGCAAATAGCTGGCAATGGCTGGCGAAAAATCCACGCGCAACTGTTGCAGGCTGATGTCTGACATCCACAATTTATGCCAGATCAATAGCAGGATGAAACCACAGCTAGCTAAATCCGTGATGATGTCGCTACCGCGTATCTGCTGCCAATCGTATTCCTGCGCAGGTAAATCCTGCGCATGCCAAGCCTTGTTATTCGCCCAGTTGGGCAACATCCCGCTTTTGGCAGCCAGATAAAACGCGATCGTCACCGAAGTGAAGACCAGCGTTGCCTGGTCAATAAATCCAGCCAGTAATTGCATCAATGCCTGCCAAATCTTGTAATGCTCTGCCTGTAAAAACACTGTGGCGCTTTTCAGCGTTTGCAATAGCAAGGTGATACCCAGAGCATAGCTCATGACCAATTTATAGGCGGGCATCAATTCACTGCTGACCAAAGGTGTGACTGGCATATAACGCGCTGCTACCTGCACCGGATGACCCAGCTTTTCCAATATGGCTGCGACTTCGTCCTCAGTAGCTTCCCTGCCGGTTTGTTCAAGGATGGCATCAAGTTGATCAAGTATATTGGCCTGCAATTCACGGCCTATGTCTTCCCTTTGTGCCTGCGGCAATTCCTGTTTCACCGCATGTATGTATTTTTGCAGCAGAGTCATTGTCCAGTCTCCAAAATAGTAGTCAGCGCGCCATTCAGGGCTTGCCATTCCTGCGTGAGTTTTTCCAGCAATTCCACACCTGCTGGCGAGAGGATGTAATAACGCCTCTCGCGCCCCTCACCCTGTTGCCATTCACTGTCCAGCAAACCTTGGTCTGCCAGCCGCCGGACCAGCGGATACAACGTACCCTCATCAATATCCAGACCATGGTCGAGCAAGGCTTTGCGCAGGGAATAGCCATACTGCGCCTTTCGCAATGAGCCCAGCACGGCTAGCACCAGCGCCCCGCGCCGCAATTCCAGACGCATTTTGTCCAGCCTGTCTTCTGACATGTCTTTTATTCCTTTTCTTGCTTATACTGTGTCACACACAGCATAATACTATGCGCCACACAGTAAAGATGCAAGTTATTTTTTATAGGACTTACGCAAAACCGGCTCATGACAAGACTGGCTTTGATCCCATGTTTCCCGTATTCATCAGATTTTTTTTGCTTTCGTCGGAAAATGCGGGACGAAAGCCGCGCAGGCAATTATTCTTGGCAGCAATTGCAAATAAGAAGGAAATATTCATGTTCACGACTATCTGGTTTATCTTACGTGCCAGTTTTGGCTGGGGATTGCTGATCCTGTTCACCACAATATTGATCGTGAATGGCATTTTCAGGAACCATATGCCGGGAGAGTTTATTCTCATCCCTCTCAGTCTCGTGGCCCTGGTCATGGGCATCAGCTTTTCCCATGTGCGCCGGGTACGTCTGATTGCCAGCAAGGTCGATACCAACACGCTGGCCAACCGCCAGCGCCGCCAGATAGAAATCCCGCTGGAAGCCAGTGAAGCTTTTGAACTGGTCGACGCAGCCATCCGCGAATTGCCGGGTGCCGAAGACACCGAGAGCGCCAGGGACAGCCTGCAGATACGCGCCAAGATCAAACGCATAGACCCTTACCAGGCTAACTTCATTGATGACTTGAAGGTGCTGGATTTTCTGACGACCAAACGCAACCAGATACTTGCCACCATCGCGCCCGGCGATGGCATAGGCAGCCTGACCCTGATTTGCGAACCTGAGCGCCCGGCGTGGACGGATTTCTTTCTGGTCGACAATGGCACCAACCTGGAAAATGCTGAAGCCATCACTCGTGCCATTACCCGCCGTATCGCAGAACGCAGGCGCAAGGAAAAAGCCAGCGCTGCGCAATCTGTCACCGAAAAAGAATTAACGGTAGCCAAACTGAATTTGCTGCACGCACAGGTAGAGCCGCACTTCCTGTACAACACCCTGGCCAGTGCGCAATTATTGACGCGCGCTGACCCCGCAGCGGCCGACCAGATGCTGGGCAACCTGATTATTTACTTGCGCCATTCCTTACCACGCACTGAAGATACTGCCTCGACCATAGGCGAAGAACTGGAACGCTCCATCGCGTATCTCGACATCATGAAAATACGCATGGGCACACGCCTGAACATACAAATCCAGGTACCAACAGAATTAAAAGCCCTGCCCTTCCCCATGATGATGCTGCAAACCCTGGTAGAAAACGCCATCAAGCATGGCCTGGAACCCAAGACCGGCGGCGGCACTATCTGGATTATCGCCAGGCAGCATGAAGGTAATGTCGCCGTCACGGTAGCCGACGATGGCAATGGCCTGGGGACAGAAATTGGCGGCACCGGTATAGGTCTGAAGAATGTGCGTGAACGCCTGCGCCTGGCGCATGGCAATGCGGCGAGTTTTGTACTGGTCGGTAATTTCCCCAGCGGGGTTGCTGCCACCATTACTGTGCCCACAGTGCCCGTCACCATAAACAAAGGAGAACAACATGCCTAAATGCGTTGTCGCCGAAGATGAGAGCCTGTTGCGTGAAGCCCTGCTGCAGCAACTGAGCCTGGCCTGGCCGGATCTGGAAATTGCTGCTGCCTGCGACGATGGCGGCAGTGCGCTGGAAGCCATTGCCATGCACCAGCCAGATGTGGTGTTTCTCGATATACGCATGCCGGGTCTGAGCGGACTGGAAGTGGCCGCCGCCATGACAGAAGTCAGCCCGCAAAGCCAGATCGTGTTCGTCACAGCATATAACCAGTATGCGATTGATGCATTTGAAAAAGGTGCGGTCGATTATTTGTTGAAACCGATTACTCAGGACAGGCTGCTCGCCACCGTCAAGCGTCTGCAGATGCGGGCGCTGACCGGCACGGCTGATTTGCAGGCAATCAGCACACTGGTGCGCCAGCTCAGCGGTGGCCCGGCAGACATGCCCAAACCTGCACCGCTGGTATGGATTACCGCCAGCGTTGGCAATGAAACCCGGCTCATCATGGTCGACGATATTGCCTACTTCCAGGCGGACAGCAAATACACCGTGGTCATGACGGCAGAGGGTGAATCGCTGCTGCGCAAACCCATACGCGAATTGCTACAGGTGCTGGACAACAGCATGTTCAAACAGATACACCGCTCTACCATAGTCAACCTGCGTGCAATTGCTTCGATCAGCCGCGATGACAGTGGCAAGGGCCTGGTCAAACTCAAGACCAGGCCAGAAACGCTGAGCGTCAGCCAACCATTCATGGTCTTGTTCAGGAATATGTAAAGCATGCGCAATCTCAATGAACGTACTTTTATGCAAGCACTGGTACACGCAAGCAAGTCCCTGCTGGCGTTGTCAGCAGCAGTCAGCCTCAAGGTGCTGGATGCGCAGGACAGCAATGGCAATTACCTGTATTCACGTGGCCGCCACAAATATTTTGGCATAGGTGCGCTGGTGATTTTCTTTGCCCTGTTTGCCGGTTATGGCATGGCGCACATGCTGGCCAGCATGGTAAATGTCAGCAGCACCGGTGCCATTATTGCCGGTTGCCTGTGGGCGGTATTCCAGTGGTGCCTGGAACGGCAGATGATCATGTCGATACAGTCGGATGCCAGTTGGCGGGCAAAGAGCATGGGCCTGTTCTGGCGCAGCCTGCTGGCCTTGCTGTCTGCGATTACCATGGTCTATCCTTTTTTTGTCGATAGCAACCGCGCCGAGATCACGGTAAAAACTGGCGAGCTGGAACGCACACGCTTGATCCAGAACCTGCAAAGCGCACAACTGGCAACCGATTTGCCCACGCTTCAACAAGATGTCGCTGCGCTGGATGACAAACTGCAGAAGGCCGAAGAAAAATTGTATGGCGAGCCACCACAAATGGCAGAAATGCGCCAGCAATTGCAAACCCTGCGTGAGCAGGCAAAAACCGAGGAACGCCGCGCCAACGGGCAGATCGCCAACTGGCGCAAAGCCATGATCGTGGCCTTGCCTGCAGAAACTATCTTGTTGGAACAAAAAATCAGCGCAGCACAAAATCGTATCAACGCTGCCAAAGCCAGATGTCTGCGGCAAGAGCAAGACATCAACACAACCCTGATTGCCTGGCGCAAAGAAAAACTGGCCGAGAAGGCGCAAGTTGCAGAAGAACGTCATGAGGCCAATGCCATTGCCAGCAAAGCCAGGGCCGATGCACAAGCGCTGGAAAAAACCCAGACCGAGCATATACAGGCAGCATCCCATGCAGGTTTTGCGGCCGACTTCGCGGCCACCTGGGACATGCTGCAAAACGACATGCACAGGCGCCTACAATTAATCTGGTGGCTGTTGTGGTTTTTGACGATAGAGCTGGTCGCCATCATCGTCAAGTTCACCAGCCATACCGATGTTGATGCAAGGCTGAATGCGGATGAACATTTGCTCAAGTTCGACATCAGCAGCAACTTCACTTTGCGCAAGACACAAATCGAAGTCGGGCAATTACGCGAGATGACGGCACTCAAGGGCGAACGTGCTGCACTGCAAGCGGATGATGGCATCAGTGCGGCGGCGCTCGCTACCATCCGCCAAATGCGGCAGCTGGAGCAACAGGCAGAGCTTAGTTCCAGCATCAGTTCCAACAACGCCTCATCTGGCTTGCGGTCTTTGTTGCAAGAAACCCTGAACACCATGAATGCGAATTTTTTACGCCTGCTGGCGAATAAATAAGGAATGCAAGGATTACAATAGCATCATGATTATTCCTGGTTCATATCCTCATGAAACTCGCTCGTATCAGTTGTGCAATCCTGTTCAGTGTATTCAATGCGGCCAATGCTGCCTATGCTGCCGATGCCTGGGTGCCACAAACCAGTGGTACTGAAGTTGAACTACGCGGCCTGTCCGTCGTCAGCCCCAGGATCGTCTGGGCCAGCGGTGCCAGGGCCACGGTTTTGCGCACTACCGATGGTGAACACTGGCAAGTGATCGAGGTAGCAGGCGCAGAAGGCCTGGATTTCCGTGACATCCATGCCTTTGATGCCAGGCATGCGATTATCATGAGCGCCGGGCCCGGTACCCTGTCGCGCCTGTATGAAACCAGGGATGGTGGAGCCAACTGGCAATTGCTGAAAACCAATGAAGCCAAGACCGGCTTCTGGGATGCGATCTCCTTTTCTGACGCCAAGCAGGGCATATTGTTTGGCGACCCTGTCGATGGCCAATTCCAGATCCTGGTGACGGCAGACGGCGGCCTGAGCTGGCAAGAAAACAAACACCCTGGTTTAACCGCCCTCCCCAATGAAGGCGCATTTGCCGCCAGCGGCACCTGTGTTGCTACTTATGGCAGCCAGCATGCATGGATAGTCACTGGTGGTGCCAGCCAGGCGCAGGCTTATGCCAGCGCAGATGGCGGCATCAGCTGGTCGGCTGCCACCCTGCCCCTGCCTGCCGTAGCCGCCAGCAAAGGAGCGTTCTCGGTAGCGTTTCTGGATGAAAAAAATGGCATGGCAGTGGGCGGCGATTACAAACTCCCACAACTCAATAGCCTCAACGGTGCGCGGACTGAAGACGGTGGCCAGACCTGGCAGCCAGCCCAAGTATTGCCGCAAGGCTTCATGTCTGTCATTGCCACCGTGCCGGGTTCGGCAAAAACTTATGTTGCAGCGGGTCTGGCGGGGTCAGGCATCTCGCATGACGGGGGCAAGACCTGGAAGATACTGGATAAAACCCCGGTTAACACTGTGGCTTTTGCCAATGCCAAAAGCGGCTGGGCGGTCGGACCCAAAGGCTTGCTCATGAAATTTAATTATGTGTCAAAATAATACTAATTAGGACTTACGCAAAATTGTCCCAGCAAGGCGTAGCGACGAAGACAGTACTTTAGTACGGCGAGGAGCTGCAACGCAGCTGGGGCGGTTTTGCGTAAGTCCTACTAATCAATAAACATCAAAGTGTCCGCAGTGTCCGGTGTGTCCGGCCTGAGGCGCAATAGCGGACAGTCTGCTGGCGACTTTCCAGCAGTTACCCATACGTTGCAACTAGTGACGTAGATGCTGGTAGCAATTTTATACTCTGGCACGTTCTTTGCAATTAGCATTGCCAGACTGTCGTTCTGTAACAGCTGCGTTGCCGTAAAAAGGAATAAAAAAATGAAAACGAGACTGAACTTGCTGGTCAAACTGGGACTTGTCAGCGGCACGCTGGGCACTGTGCTGATCGCCAGCGCTGCACCTTTGGCAGTATCCAATCTGGATGCCCAATTGATTTCCTACTTCCGCCCCTACGCACCTGCGGCTGAAGTGCTGGTCAAAAAAATGGAAAAAAACTTGCCCGTAGACAAAACTGATGCTACGGCCAAGTCCAAAAACAAGGCCGTCAATGACACGCAATTGTGCATTGACAGTGAGGCAGACAAGAATCTGGAAGCCGAAGGTTTGCAAGGCAAGCCGTCTGACATGCCGAAATTGCGTTAAGGTATCACCGTCTTCATTTAGCACCAGGCTAGAAAACACGAAGCTGCAACGCAGTTGGAGCTTCGTGTAAGCCCTCCCTCCTAATGCGTCGCCCCACCGGCGATACGTAAATCCTTGTCCGTCTTCAATACACTTTCCAGCACTTTCAAAATTGCTGTTTTCAGCATCTCCAGCGGCATGCTGGCAACCCCCGCATGCGCCACTGCCTGTTCTGGCAAGTAGGGGATATGGATGAAACCTGCTCTTTGTATGCAATCCAGCCTGCTTGCCAGATGCATGAGGCCATAGAACACATGGTTGCAGACAAAGGTACCGGCAGTCTGCGATACCGATGCCGGTATGCCGCTCAAATGCAATTCCTGTGCTATCGCCTTGATGGGCAAGCTGGTGAAATAGGCTGCGGGGCCGCCTTCGACCACGGGTACATCAACAGGCTGCACACCTGCATTGTCAGGTATGCGGGCATCATCAACATTGATGGCGATGCGCTCCAGGCTGATGTCTGCACGACCACCGGCCTGACCAAGGCAAATCACGATAGCCGGACGATATTGTCTGAGCACTTCTTCCAGCATATGCAATGAATTTGCAAACTCGCAGGGCAGGCGGGCGCTGACAATCTGATGATTGTCACCGATGAGCAGGCCATCCAGCCTGCGCACTACTTCCCATGAGGGATTGCTTTGCTCGCCGCCAAAGGGATCAAATCCCGTCAGTAAAATGCGTTTCATGCCAACCTCCAGACCCGGTCAGGGAAAGACGAAGAAGTGTATCAACAGAATATTGCAGCTCAGCACCAGCAGCGCCGTCGGTATCTGCACTTTAATCACTTGATACTTATCTTGCAACTCCAATAAGGCGGCGGGCACAATATTGAAGTTGGCTGCCATCGGTGTCATCAGGGTGCCGCAATAACCAGAGAACATGCCTATTGCTACCAGCGCAGCCGGGTTGGCATGGTGCTGGTTGATCAGGAATGGCAAGGCGATACCAGCAGTCATGACGGGGAAAGCCGCAAAAGCATTGCCCATGATCATGGTGAACAAGGCCATGCCTACGCAATACATGATGATCAAAGTCATGCGGCTGTCAGGGTTGATGAACAGTTTGACGATGTCCTGTATCGATTGCCCGGTCTTGGCTGCGACAAACACGCCCCCCAGCATGGCCAGCATTTGCGGCAAGATAAGCGCCCAGCCTATGGCATCCACCAAGCGCCGCGACTCACGTACGGCTTGCATAGGCGTGCCACGGGTGTACAGGCAAGCCATGCCCAGCGCGCAGATACAGGCTATGCATAGCGCCGTCAGGGTCAGGTTTTTTTGGTCCAGCAAAAACCAGCCACCAAATTGAAAATCTTTCACGACCACCGTCAATATAACCGTAACGATGGGGATGGTCAGCGCCGGGATAAAGATGCGGTTACCAAGTTTGCTGGCGATTTGCAGACGCGCTGGCCTGTCGTGATCCACGTGCTTGCCCATGCCCAGCAAATTCGCTCCTGCCAGCACGGCCATCAACAAGATTGTGATGCCAACGATACGGTAAGTCAACGGCTTGCCCAGCGTGGCCAGCATGAGGTCACCAAACAAAAAGCTGAAGCCGAACAGGAACCAGAACAAGGCCGTGGTGATACGCCGCGGGTTACTGGTATCACGCAGCGTCATGAAAGCCAGCAGCATGACGATGATGCCGATGATATAGAGCACCAGATTGAGACTGACCAGGCTGTTCATGCGTTCACCGCCACGTCAGTCTGATTTGTCTGGCCTGCCTGATTTGACTGATTAGTCTTCTGCCAGGCCGCAATGTCTTTCGCAATACTGGCATCCAGCCGTGACAGGCGGAACAGGTGTATCAGCAAGGCGCACAGCGCGGTTGGTATGCCCCAGATACCTATCGCCAGTGGTTCAACACCATTGATACCATTTTCCTTGAGAAAAGCAGTCATCAGCAGCACCGCACCAAAGGCGATGAAGATATCTTCCCCAAAGAACAGCGCGACATTGTCGCAGGCTGCGGCATGGGCAGCGATGCGGTCGCGTATCACAGGTGGCAATTCACCATGCAGATTGCTGGCGGCACCTTCGGCCATTGGTGACAGCAAAGGCCGCACAGTTTGCGCCTGCCCGCCCAGACTCAGCAAGCCCATGGCGGCACTGGCTTCACGTACGACGAAGTACAGCATCAGGATGCGGCCCGTAGTGGCACTGCGTATGCTCGCCACCCACTGCTGGGCACGTTCACGCAAGCCATAGTGTTCAAGCAAGCCTATGATGGGTAGTATCAGCAATGAACTCGTAAGCTGCCTGCTATTCAGGAATTTTTCGCCGAAGGTTTCGAGCAGGCTCATGAAATCCATGCCGACGGCGAAGCCCGTGCCCAGGCCTGCGACGGTGACGACTAGCAAGGGGTTAAAGCGCAGGGCAAAGCCGATGACGACCAAAGGGATGCCGATGAGTGGCAATAGTAATTCCGCGTTCACGCAATCTCCTGTTTTGTTTTTGTTTTTTTGTTTTTTTAAATCCCCTCCCCTTCAAGGGGCGGGTTAAGGTGGGGATGGGTTTCGGTTAATCAACCTATAATCAAATTTCGACAGAACCCCATCCCCATCCCAACCTTCCCCTTGAAAGGGAAGGAGCTAAAACAATCTCAGCCTATCCACTGCGCCGCTTGCAAGCGGCTTAGATTTCGTCGGCGCAAAACATGCTTTGCGAATTTCACATATATCCAAAAAAGAACGAAGAAGAAGGCTACAACACCCTGTACGCCAACCGGTCCAGCCGCGTACCGCTAAGCCGCCCCAGCAACTTACGCACAGGATCAGGATAGTCCGTATTCTTTTCCAGCTCACGGTAATGTGAAATGACAGTAGTCTTATCCATGATGCTGTTCAACTCATCCTGTCTTTGCTGTTGCAATTCATGCTGCGGATCATGGATCAGCAAGGCATTTTCAAGATCAAGGCGGAAAGCGCGCGGGTTCAGGTTATTGCCTGTCATGAGCGCATAATCCTGGTCTATCCACATGCCCTTTAGATGATAGGTATTGTCATCATCCTTCCATAAACGCAATTGCAATTGCCCGTTGCTGATATCTGCTTGATGGGATTTGGCAAAGCGGCGCAGATTGACTTCATACAGGTAAGGCAAGGCAGCAATCACCTTGAAAGGCTCTTCAGGCGGGATAAAGAAATCATTGGCAGTCTTGTCGCCAACGATGATGCAGATACGCACGCCGCGCTTCAGGGCACGGTTTATTTCACGCGTGACAGCCAGCGGAAAATTGAAGTAAGGTGTGCAAATGGTGATCTGGGTCTTGCTGGCGGCCAGCAACTGGCAGATGACTTTATTCAAAGGATTGTTTTTGCCCACACCCACCAGCGGCGTCACGCTCAGGCCATGTCTGTCATGTTCTTGCTCGGCCACATTGCAGTCATAGCGGGCACTTTTCAGCCGACTTCTGAATTGCTTGATTTCGCGGCGTATGCTGCGGGTTGCGGGTATTTGAGGCATGTCCAGCCTGTGCACGGCAGCGGCTGATAACAAGTGTTCGCGGATGAATTGCACCATGCTATTGGCCAGCACTTTATTGTGGATCAGCAGATAACGGTCATGGCGGTATTTATCCTGCTTGTGCAGATAAACATTATTCAGACTGGCACCGCTGTAGATGACCTCATCATCGATGACAAAACCTTTCAGGTGCAGCACGCCAAACAATTCACGCGTCTGCACTGGTATGCCATACAGGGGCACGGTATAGGCATTGGCCTTGCTGATCTCTTGATACCAGGCTGCATTGCCGCCGCTTTTTGCGGCACCAATCAAACCTCGTTGTGCCCTGTGCCAATCCACCATGACGGCAATGTCGAGTTCCGGACGGGCGGCTTTGGCGGCATATAGAGCCTGCAGGATTTCTATCCCTGCTTCATCATTTTGCAGATACAGACTACACAAATAAATCCTGTGTCTGGCAACGGCAATTTTTGCCAGCAGTGTCGTGCGGTAGTCTGCTGCGCTAAGCAGCGTCTGGACGGCATCTGCCTGTAGCGGAATGCCGTTTAAATGCGTAAGGTCGGAAGCGGACTTGAAGAGGCGCATGTCTGTGTATATATGTCTGTGGATGCCAGTGAAAACCTGATGATGGTAACACTAGTCCATACCGATATACAAAAACCTGCTAGCGAAACAGATGCGCCATCCTGAAGCTGGATGCGTGACCCAATTGCTCGAAATTCTGATCCAGCCAGATTTGCGCACGGGCACGTCCCTCTGCATGCAGACTACGTAAAAATGTTGCCTGCGCATTCATCTTGCTGTGGCTACTCAACTGGCTCATGAGTTCAGGCGCGGCAATCACATGCAGGTTCAACTTGCGCAAGCGGCGTTCCAGCCTGCCCCAGGTCAGCCAGCCACGGTCAGCTTCGCGCTTGGCCAGCAGCAAGCCCTGCAATTCAGTATGGAAGGTGGAACTGAAACCCATCTCGGTCAGGCGGTGCCAGATTTCATTGGCTGAAGCAGGCACTTGCGTCCTGGGCAAAGCATGCAGCAAGATGGCGATAATGTCGCGGGCAGCACATTTATGCACCAGCGGGAATAAAGGAGGATTCGCAGTCAAACCCCCATCCCAGTACGCCTCTCCATCTATCTCGACAGCCCGGTGTATCATGGGCAGACAAGCTGAAGCCAGCAAGACATCCAGGCTCATCTGGCGGTTGCGAAACAGTTTTAGCGTGCCGGTACTGACCTGGGTAGTGGCGACAAAGAGTTCAATGCCTTGCTGCTGGCGCAAACGCTCAAAGTCTATTTGCGCGGCCAGGATATCGCGCAGGGGATTGATGTCGAAGGGATTGAGCTGGCTCGGTGAAAAGAAGCGTGTCCAGGAAAACAAATGCTTCATGGCCGCAGGTAATTCTGATTGTGCAGCGATATCAGCCGTCAGCGCATGTTCATCCAAAGGCTGGCTGAAAGGAGAATTGCTGGCGACGCTATCCCAGAAATTTTTTAGCGCCTGCCTGGCACCATCTGCCCCACCCTCCAGATAGCCATGCGCCAATGCCACGGCATTCATGGCACCTGCACTTGAGCCGCTGATCGCTTCTATGCTGACGCGGCCATCTTCGAGCAAGCGGTCCAATACGCCCCAAGTCAGTGCGCCGTGTGAACCACCACCTTGTAATGCCAGTGTGACTGTTTTGTTCATCATGTTCCCTTTCAAGAGGCATAAGCCATGAGGGAGAGTGAAGCATGGAGGTGACCGGCTTATGACGTGGTCAGTGTGAGGTTATGGCAAGCAAGGGGTGTGCCTGTGAGAGATCGCTGTTGGGCCGGGCCTAATTAACGTCGTTGGGCTACGTTTCACCAGCCCAACACTGGGCGGTTAAAGTACGTATACGTATATTGTAGGCCCTTCACCAGTTCAGAACTCGGCATTGAAATAACGTGTATGTTTATCAAAGGCCGAGTGTTGGGCTGGTAAAGCGTAGCCCAACCTACGTGTATTTACAACCGCTGCCACACCTGCCACCGTTCCTTACCCGCAAACACGGGTATGGAGTCGCTGACAGCCCGCTCTTCAAGCAAGACAAAATACGGCGACATCAATTCATGGAATGCAGCGCTGCGTATGGTAAACGGCGGCCCTTTCAGCGAGGGATCTGGCGCATCATCAAAGAAAAAATACCCAGCCAGCAAAGCACCTGCAGGCAAAAGTGCAGCCAAGCGCTTGACGATATCTGCCCGCATTGCAGGGGGTAGTGCGCAAAAGAAGGCACGCTCATAAATCAGGCCCAGCGGTTGCTCTGGAGTGTAGGCAAAAAAGTCTGCTTCAATGACATGCTTGCCCCACTCACCTATCACGGCTTGTGCGCTGCGCACTGCGGCTGGGGAAAAATCGATAGCCACAACTGGCCAGCCTGCCTGTGCCAGAAAGGCTGCTTCATAGCCGTTGCCGCAACCTGGGATGAGGGTGTTCAGCGCTTGCGACGTTGTCTGCAATCTTGTTTGCATGAAGGCTTGCAAGTCTGCCGGGACATTGCCCTTATCCCAGGGAGTGAAGTTTTTTTCAAAACGTTCATCCCAGAATTGCGGATTGCGTGGATCACGGTTTATGAAATCAGCCATGCTTTTGTATGAACTGGATGCGTCAGATTTTGTAATAAAAATGCAGCAGCAATTGTGCCGCCACAACACCAGAGAACAAGCCCGCACCAAAATACACGATAGTACGCAACAGGCGGTTAGTCCTTCTTTGCTCACTCAACAAGGCCATCAACATGTCATCGCTATGCCTGGGTTCGGCTGCGCGTGTCAGAGCCTGGTGCGCAAGACGCGGTAATTGCGGGAAGATATGGCTGTAGCGCGGTGCCTCGGCCTTGAGTTTTTCTATCAGGCCGCGCCAGCCTACCTGCTCGCTCATCCAGCGTTCCAGATAAGGTTTGGCGGTTTTCCATAAATCGAGATCGGGGTCCAGTTGGCGGCCCAGTCCTTCGATATTGAGCAAGGTCTTTTGCAACAGCACCAGTTGGGGTTGCACTTCCACATTGAAACGGCGTGAAGTCTGGAACAGGCGCAGCAAAACCTGGCCAAAAGAAATGTCTTTCAGGGGACGGTCAAAGATGGGCTCACAACAGGCGCGCACTGCTGCCTCAAGTTCGTCCACGCGAGTCTCTTTGGGTGCCCAACCGGATTCTATATGCGCCTCTGCGACGCGCTTGTAATCACGCTGAAAAAAAGCCAAAAAGTTCTGCGACAGATAATCCTTGTCGAAATCATTGAGCGTACCGACGATACCAAAATCCAGCGCGATATAACGGCCAAGTGTGGCTGGGGCAGTCGATACCAGGATATTGCCGGGGTGCATATCAGCATGAAAAAAACCATCGCGAAACACCTGGGTAAAGAAGATGGTAACGCCGTCACGCGAGAGCTTTTGCAAATCGACACCGGCTTCTCGCAATTTATCCAGCTGCGAAATCGGTATACCCTGCATGCGTTCCATGACGATGACAGAAGATGAACAATAGTCCCAATACATCTCCGGTACCAGCAGCAAGTCCGAATCAGCAAAATTGCGGCGCAACTGGCTGCCATTGGCAGCTTCGCGCATGAGGTCAAGTTCATCATGCAGATACTTGTCAAACTCTGCCACGACTTCCTTGGCCTTGAGACGCTTGCCATCTGCCCACAAGGCTTCCAGCCAGCCTGCGGCAATTTGCATGAGGGCCACGTCGTCATCAATGGCTTCTTTCATGCCGGGGCGCAGCACTTTGACGGCGACTTCGCGACCATCTTTCAGTGTGGCGAAATGCACCTGAGCAATAGAGGCCGAAGCGACGGGCACACGCTCAAAACTGGCAAACAACTGATCGGGATGCGAACCCAGGGATTTCTTGATCTGCGCTATCGCCAGATCAGGGTCAAATGAAGGTACGCGGTCTTGCAAATGTGCCAGCTCATCGGCAATGTCTGGCGGCATGAGGTCACGCCGGGTCGATAATACCTGGCCAAACTTGACGAAGATGGGCCCGAGTTCTTCCAGAGCCTTGCGCAGGCGTTCGCCACGCGGAGTAGAGATATCACGCCAGAATATCAAGATATCGATCAGGCGCGCAGTACGTGGAACGGATAAACCTGAAATTGCGATTTCATCGATGCCATATTTGATGGCGATACGTATGATTTTTGCCAGTCTGAGAAACTTCAATATCATCCGCGCATCCTTTCCAGTTTTTCGATGCGCTTGATAAGACGCTCGACATCATCCCGCGTCTTGTTGACTTCGGTACTAAAGCCCTGCACGGCCTGGGGTCTGACCAGCATTGGGTTTTCTTCTAAAAAATATTCGGCCAGGTTTTCCTGGATTTTTTGATGGGTTTCCAGCGCAGTCTGGTGCAGGGATTTGACAAAGCCGACCATGCGTACTGCCGCGACATCGCCAAACAGCTTGCTCAAATCTTCTTCCGCTTCCCAGCGCAGATTCTGACTAAGATTGGAGATGGTATTGGCAAAATCTGCATCACCCTCTATTTTGACATAAGAAAAGGCGCGTTCACGGTTTTGTGCAATCAAGGGCAAATCACTGAGCTTGACGTAGATGGTGACTTGCGCCAATTCGTCGGCAGGTGCGTTTTCCAGCAAGCCATCTGGTGCAACTTTGAGGCGCAACTGCATGGTTTGCAAGTCTATACAGGCAATTTTACCGGCATGCGGCAAGAGCTTGTTTTTAGCCCAGCTTTCTTGTGCCAGAAGATGATTTATAAAGGGGGCAAAGAGTGCAAAAGGGATCATGTTCAAATCAGGGCAATTGCAAAACACCTGGTCAACTCAGAAATGGCAACCAGATACATCGTGCAAAAAAAACGTGCAAATAAAAAACCGCCCGGCAATTGCAGGGCGGTTCCAGTTTAACAGCTTATCGCAACGAGCATCGCTGCGCAGCATCAAAACTTCATTACATTTGTTGAATACCGGCCAATACCCAACCACCCTGACCATTGACTGGCTTGGACAAATTCCAGACTTCGTTGAAAGCTTCTGCTGGCGCATTGGCAGCTTCCTTGATCATGCCTGTGAACTTGATACTTGCCAGGTAATCAGCACCCACGGTTTCTACACCCAACATATCTGCATTCAAGGTCACGACATCAGTGACATTGGAAGATGCACCACGTTCCTGGATTTGCAATTTCAGTTCAGCATACATTTCTGCTGTCGTAAATTCACGCAAATCATTGATGTCAGCCTTGTCCCATGCCGCTTGCAGGCGGATGAAATAGCTTTTTGCATTACGCAGGAAGCCTGGCACATCAAAGTCAGCCGGAATAGTCCAGTTGGCATTGGTGTCAGCATTGCTACCCAAAGAAACCGGCGCATTGCTTTGGAAAGCCATAGGCTGAGGCGTCACTGGTGACAATGGTGTCGCTCCGGCAAACGCTGGCTGGTTATAGCTGTTACCTAAGCTATTACCAGTGTTTTGACCATTCTTGTTACGGAACAGGCGGATCACAAAGAAAATTGCAAAACCGATCAGGGCAAAGGTCAGCAAGCTACCCAACATACTGGCAGCTGCGCCACCCAGGCCAAAATGCGACAATGCTGCACCCAGCAAGGCACCACCGATCAAACCGCCGGCAATGCCCTTCCAGGGGATACCTGGTTTAGGTGGGGCAACTGCAGGCGCAGCAGCGGCAGGTGCAGCTGCTGGCTTGGCCGCATTGGCTGGTGACGGCGGCGTAGCCTGGCGCGTCACATTATTAGACTGACGACCTATAGAGCCGCCACCACCAAGACGCTTGGCTTCTGCGTCAGACACTGTCATTGCCATCGTACTTGCTACGACCAGCATGGCGATCAGAAACTTTTTCATCATTCGACTCCAGTTTGTTTCAAGGTTTGCTACAAGCTTATTTACTTCAGTACTTAAGTTATCAGTACTTAATTAATACTTAATACTTAATTAATACTTAATACTTAATACTTAATACTTAATACTTAATACCCGTGTGTAAAGCGGCCACACCTGCCGTCAAATTAAAATATTGCACGCTGTCCAGCCCTGCTGTTTCCATCATCGTTTTCAGGGTTTCCTGATCAGGATGCATGCGTATAGACTCAGCCAGGTACTTATAGCTGTCAGCATCGCCAGCTATCTTTTGTCCCATCCAGGGCAAGACTTTAAAAGAATACAGGTCATAAGGTTTTTGCAGGATTTCCGGTACTTTGGAAAATTCCAGCACCAGCAATTTGCCACCGGGTTTCAGTACACGTTGCATTTCTGCCAGTGCCTGATCCTTGTGCGTCATATTGCGCAAACCAAACGCCACAGTCACTCTGTCAAAGTAATTATCCTGGAAAGGTAATTTCTCTGCGTCACATAGCAAAGTGGGGGTGATCAGGCCCTTATTCAAGAGGCGGTCACGCCCAACCCTGAGCATGGACTCATTAATATCGGTATGCCAGACTTCACCGGTCTTGCCCGCCTGACGCGTAAATTCTTTTGTCAAATCACCCGTACCGCCGGCAATATCGAGGACCTTGAAGCCAGGGCGCACACCCGCCTGAGCGACCGTGAAAATCTTCCAGACCCTGTGCAAGCCAGCCGACATCATGTCATTCATGACATCATATTTGGCGGCGACAGAATGAAAAACTTCGGCAACCTTATGGACTTTTTGATCTTCTTCTACGGTTTCATAACCAAAATGAGTGGTATTGCTCATATTCTTAGCCTTATCTTTACCAAAAGGGCAGGTTCGTCAATTTAACCTCAAAGTACGGGAATATTGCCCCGCCCCTGCCAAATTCGCTATGTAACGGATTGTAGCCTATGCAGCTACAGTCCCCGCCTAATTCTTTGCTTCACTCTATGTCCACCTGGCAAAATCAAATAGCTCCGGCATGCACTGCCAGCTTACTGGCCAGTTCAGTTTGCCATCGCGCTGCGTTTTTTGCGTTCCAGACCAGGTGGACTTCTTCGCTGCACTGAAAACCGCAATCAATCACCTCCAGCCTGCGCAATTCTGTATCTTCCAGGGCAAAATCTGGCAAATAAGCCAGTGCCCGTCCCGATTTGACCATGGACAGCAATAATTGCAAATCGTCTATCCAGTAGCGTATTTTGCGCGGTAACTGGTCATCGCGCCAGCCATCTGACAAATTCCCACGCTGTTTGCCGCAAAATAATGAGCGCGATGGACTGACAAAATCATGCTCCAGTGCTTGCTGGCTGCTGATCTGAAGGGTCTGATTGCCATTACTGGCGTCTGGTCTTTCAGTTACCAGCGGATGTCGCATGCCAACCAAGAGTTGCAGATGCAATGCCCCCAAAGGCGTGCTGACCCAGTTTGCCGACCAATGGCCGCCGCGCCCATGCAAGACCTCACTGGTCACCAGCGCATTGTTGACCTCACCACGCTCCAGCGCTGCCAGGGCCTCCTCTTCATACATGCTGCTCAGGTGTATTTCTGCTTCTGGATAATTTGCCATGGCTTGCCTGAATTGTTCTGCATGCCGCCACAGCAAGATGGCTGGCCCAGCAACGCGACAACCGACGCTGGCTTGCTCACCACTAACATCTGCCTTGGCTTGATCTGCCATGGCCAGCATATTGCGGGCAAAATCCAGCATGCGCTGGCCACTGGCATTCAGGCTGAGTTGCTTGGCAGAACGATCAAACAAGACCGTATCCAGATCGCCCTCCAGTCTGCGCAAGGCTTTCGACACTGCCGATGGCGTCAAATGCAATTCCTGCGCTGCCGCGCCTAACGAAGGCTGTCTTGCCACGCAAGCGAAAATTTTCAGGTCTGTCAGGTTCATATCACTTAAGTTTTTTAACTAATTTCCAATTCGGACATTAAAAGTGAATTTATATTGCTTTACGAGACATTTTATCAGTTCTAAGATGTAAGCATCTACTTCCTCATCTACTTCTATCTCTGATCCCACCATGACCAACACCGAAAATGCAATTCACCAGCAATGGATATACAGCCGCCATCCAACTGGCATCGTCAGCGATGAGCATTATGAATTGCGCAGCGAGCCCCTTGATACTTCCCTGGACCGCGACGAGGTATTGATAGCCGCCCGCTATATCAGCGTCGACCCCTATATGCGCATCAATCAGTCGTCCAAACCCACCTATAACCCTGAGCCTCATCCGCTTAATACCGTGCAGGCGGCTGGCGTGGTCGGCCAGGTGCTGGCATCGAATGCCGCCAGCCTCAAGCAAGGTGACTGGGTGTTTGGCATGACAGGCTGGCAAAGCCATGCCCGCGTGCATGTCAGTGCGCTGACCAAGATAGACCCCACTATCGCCCCAGTATCCACCGCGCTGGGCATACTCGGCATGCCCGGGCGCACTGCCTGGTTTGGCCTGACCGAGGCAGGCAAACCACATGCAGGTGAGGTGGTCGTCGTATCTGGCGCAGCAGGAGCAGTCGGCTCACTGGTCGTGCAATTCGCCAAGCGCCATGGCGCAAAAGTCCTGGGTATCGCTGGTGGTGCAGAAAAATGTGTCTGGCTGACAGACAGGCTCGGTACAGACTGGGCAATTGATTACAAAGCGTTTAACAATGACGAAACATTGAGCCAGGAGATACTTAAACTCACAGGTGGTGTCGATGTGTATTTCGACAATGTAGGCGGCATGGTGACCGACGCCATCATCCCCATCATCAAACGCCGCGCCCGCATCATCATCTGCGGCCAGATCAGCCAATATAATGGCGGCCTCGACGTAGCAGAAATGGGACCACGCCTGCTACAACACATGCTTTACCAGCGTGCCACTATCCAGGGCATACTGGCCCGCGATTACCTGCACCGCATGGATGAAATGCTGGCCATCGTCTCACCCTGGGTCAAGGCGGGTGAGCTGGTGTTTGAAGAAACGATCATTGATGGTTTTGAACAATTGCCTGCTGCCTTGAATTCTTTATTCACTGGCGAACATCGCTGTAAATTGCTGGTGAAGGTGTGAAGTCATGAAACGCTTGCTATCTTTATTCCTGCTCAGTTTCTGCTTCATCTTCACAGCCCATGCCGAAAGCAAACACGGCCCCACCTGGGGCGTGCACGGCATGCTCTTGTTCGGCAACAGCGAAGGCATGTATGTCTCTCACCTGCCCATGTTCCATGCACCGCATGATTACCAGGTCGTCTTGCAGATACGCTGTCTCGATCAAAAATTTGATGCTGCCATCAAAGCCAGACTGGAAAATAAACTGGTCCTGTGGACCATGGAACCAGAACAATTCGAAATCGCCAGACTGGCCACAGACAGCAAAATGCCGCTGAAACAATTCAAGACCAATATTGTGCTTGGTCATTTTGAACAGGGAGGAAAAACCGAATACAAGGACGTGCCTGTCGTCGTAGAAAAAACCCTGATCTTCCGCCAGCTATCACCACAAATGCGCGAGAGCAAGCAGGCCGTTTATCATCAGATAGGTAGTGGCGCTCAACGATTCCTGTTGAAGGAAATCGATAGCCGGCCCGACTTTGATCATGTGCTGGCGATCAGTGTGCCTGCGAACGCGGCGATGTCGGATGTGGTGGTGAAGAAGACGGGATTGCTGGCGGTGAGTGATGCGGAGTTTTTGCAGGTCTTGCAGGGTAAGGTGGGTAAGCGGGCTGCTGTTAAGGGGACGATTTATCTTGATCGGGCGGATTTGGAATAATCAAACCAAGCTGAATGTGCGCAGTCCGCTAATGAAGGTATTTACGTCGCTGTTGCTGTTGGGTTTGACCTTGGGGTTGTCCTCGACTTTCAGAAGTTCCCATGTGTCGGCGCCGTTTGTGCGGTACAGAAAATGGAAAAAGAAGGACCGCTGTTTGAGCGAAGCGAGTTTCGGGCCTTCCCATTTTTTGTACCGCACAAACGGGAACCCCCTTTAGGGGGCGACGACGCCTGGGTCGCCTTCTTTTGCATTCTTTTCTTGGCGAGACAAGAAAAGAATGTAGCCGCCGGTCTACCACCGGCCTGCAATCGCAAATTTATGAATGTAGCTATTTTAAAATCGACTCACAAAATCACACGACTTTGAGATTAGTAAACTACAAGACATGCTACGAACGCCGCTGGATTCCTGCCTGCGCACACTGCTGTCCGGAATAATATCCTTGACACAGCCATTAGAACAACCTCATCTGAATTTTGCTCATTTCCAGAATCTGTCGTCGTCGTTTTTTGTACAAACTGATATCGAGTTCAGGATGGTGGAATAAGGTAGCGCG
>JACQDX010000097.1 GCA_016200895.1 Burkholderiales bacterium | reverse complement strand
TTGCGTTGACGCAAAAAACCACAGAACATGGGGCTTAGTGTTGTTGTTCTAAACGACATGCCACCTGTCAACCGAATGCCATGCTCATGCGTTACGCGCGTAGGAACATAAAAAAACGATGCCTGCTTGATGCATGGCGTCGTTTTGTTTTTTGAAGGAAACACAGCAAACCGCACACATTGATCGTAGCCGTGACGTAGGGCGCAATATATTGCGCCGCATGTCAACGTTGTGTACGGCAAAGATACTTGGCTTGGGAATGTGGTGATCACATGCGGCGCATTGCAATGCACCTCCCGTTACGGCTACGTTACGGTGTTAATCCTGACATGTGTTCTACGTCCGGCAGGGTGCGCCGCACGCGCCGGACTTTGATGTAAATGATGGCAATATGTCGACTGAAAACGGTGCGCACGGCGCACCCTACTGGCATGGGATTTTTGATATCCGCTCACAAAAAGCTCTTGACCTTGCGCACCCCACGCCTGCCCCACCGGCGTGCTGTTCTTTGCGACTGGCTGACGCGGTCCAGCTGTACGCAACGCAAGTGCGAGCTGATGCTCTGGTCTATGTTCCACAAGGCCTGGGTGATGAGCAAATCCATTTCCGTAGTGAACTTGCCTGGCACTGCCGCACTAGTGCTTGCGCGCGGCGTATCAGCGATGCTGATGCGCCAGGCGTCTTCCAGCGTGATGCCGCCCGCAGGTTTGGCGAGGTTCCAGTGCAGGCTGTTTTCTGCTGCTGATATCAAGCCTTCTTCCTGCAGGCGCAGACAGATTTTACGGATGGCATACTTGCTCATGCCGCAGTGTTTTGCCAGTTGATCCAGCCTTACCTCAGCCGGAGCAGCTGCCACAAAATGCTCCAACACCCTGGCCAGTTTGCGGAACATGCCGTATTGCGAGGCGGGTAAAAATTGTGCTGCGCTCAAACTCATGGCTAGATCTTTCTTTGATTCTCTCTTTGATTCTCTCTTTGATACTCTCTTTGATACTCGCTTTGATACTTTTCAAGCATGGCACAGACAGGCAATGTATGCGCCATGCGTATTCACAAAACAATCAATGCGTTACCGCGATCAGTTCGCGCTTACCACCTTTGTAAGTGTATAAAGTCAGCGTACCATCACGGATATCACCATGCGCATCAAATGCAATTTCACCTGTCACGCCCTTGTGTTTGATCCTGGCCAGTTCTGGCAAGTATTTAGCAGGTTCGGCTGAATTGGCTTTTTGCATGGCGGCGACCATGGTCATTACGCCGTCATAGGCATAGAGCGCATTCAGCACGACTTCATGGCCATATTTTTTGCT
Source organism: Burkholderiales bacterium (assembly GCA_016200895.1). GTDB lineage: Bacteria > Pseudomonadota > Gammaproteobacteria > Burkholderiales > Burkholderiaceae_D > Undibacterium. Next base: position 12,372 of record JACQDX010000097.1, on the reverse strand, counting down.
GAAGTTGGCTTTGAACTTGTCCAGCTCCGCCTTCTTGCCTTCTTCTACCCCGCCTGCCTCGGCACAGACCACATTACCTTCACCGATGGCATCGCCTGCCAGTTGTGCCAGTTCTGTCGAGCAGATGCCATCGCCGCCCATGAACTTGACTTTCATGCCCAGTTGCTTGATTTGCTTGAGCATGGGGCCGCCCACTGCATCCATGCCGCCAAAGAAAATCAAATCAGGATTTGCCGCCTTGATAGTGGTCAGGATCGCGCTGAAGTCAGTTGCCTTGTCGGTTGTGTATTGACGCGAGACGATTTTTGCAGGGGCGAGTTTGCCCGTCGCGCCCTTGACAAATTCATCTGCCACGCCTTGCCCATAAGCGGTGCGGTCATCAATCACGGCGATATTTTTTGCCTTTTGCATTTGTACCGCATAGCGGCCCAGCGTGCCACCGAGTTGCCCGTCATTGGCGACAACGCGGAAAGCTGTCTTGAAGCCCTGCTGGGTGTATTTTGGATTGGTGGCCGAAGGTGAAATCTCTGGTATGCCCGCATCATTGTAAATTTTAGACGATGGGATGGTGGTGCCAGAATTCATGTGGCCGATGACACCGTTGACCTTGGCATCCACCAGCTTTTGCGCGACGGTAGTGGCTTGCTTGGGCTCACCCGCATCATCTTCTGCCAGCAATTCAAATTTTGCTTTCTTGCCGCCGATGGTGACGCCTTTGGCATTGAGTTCATCCACGGCCATGCGTGCGCCCTCTTCGGTATCTTTGCCCATGTGTGCAGATGGGCCGGACAAGGGGCTGACATGGCCTATCCTGACCACAAGATCCTGCGCAATGGCATTGCTTGCCAACAGGATGCCTGCAGAAGATGCGGCGACGATGAGTTTGATGGTAGTGGACATAGGTATTCCTCTCTAAGGTATAGGTCTAAGTATTAGTTTTGATAATTCGGTTTCGCCTTTCGGTGATGAATGATTGTCTGGCGCATCTCAATGCACAAGGCAATAATTCTAAGGGCATGAATTAGCAAGACTAATGCGTAAAGACAGGCCACGCCCTGCGCGGAGGCAGTGGCCAAGAGGAGAAATATGGATTAGCAGGGGTAATACTATTGCGCTCAATCTGCGGTTGCAGCGAGCCAGAAAATCAGACTAACCGCGCAATACCTGACAAAATTGCATTACGCTGTGTTTCAAATTCGCGACACTCTTCCGTCAACCAGTCCTTGAAGATGCTGACGGACTTTTTATTACCCACATGCTCATTGATAACTAAAAAATAAGCCGCACTGGCCTTGACGCAGATAGGCACGGTAGGCTTCAACTGCCCCTGGCTGAGTTCATCCAGTATCAATGAAGTACGCGCCATCGCCATGCCCTGCCCATAGGTGGCGGCATTGATGGCCAGGTGCGAGAGATTGTATTGATGGCCGTGGCGCACAAAATCCTGTACTTCAATGTCATTGCATTGGGTAGCAATGCGCATCCACTCGCCCCATTCAGCATAGGGCGGTGCATTCTCCCAGGGTGAATCGTCATGCAGCAAGATGTGCTCTGTAAAATCAGATGCTTGCGCCAGCGCCGGATAACGCGCCAGGTAATCACTATTCGCCACCGGCAGCAGGTATTCAGACATCAGCCTGCTGGCATGGTGGTTACTCTGGTCTGGCCCCTGGCCGTACAGCACCAGGATGTCTATGGATTCTGCACTCATCTTCAGTGCACTCATGCCAAACAGCTCGCCGCGCAAATGGATTTCTATCTCCGGGTATAGCCGCCCAAAGCCGCTCAGCCTGGGCATGAGCCACATCATCGAGAACGAGGGGGATGAACGTATCGCCACACTCTTGTTGTTCAGGCTGGGCTGTATCGCCTGCAATTGCAATTCCAGTTCTTGCAGAATGCGATTGACCACCCTGTGCAGTTCACTCCCCTCCCGTGTCAGCCGCAGGCTGCGCGTCATGCGCACGAACAGACGCGCCCCTATCTGTTCTTCCAGTCCCTTGATCTGCTGGCTGACCGCGCCCTGGGTGACATGCAATTCCGCCGCCGCACGGGTAAAACTCAGGTTGCGGGCTGCGGCATCAAAGTATTTGAGTGCATGTAAAACCAGAGGAGTAACAAGCTTTTGGGTGCGCATGGGCAGGCTTTAAAAGTGAGTCTAGGTTGAATGTTATTTTGAAATAAGGGCCAGCACATCAATTTATATTATCAAAATGGAATGCACGAATCTATTCACGAATCTATTCACTATTCTATTCAATTGACATCGTCTTTACTATGAAAAGTGATCAATATTATCTATTCATTGATAACGCAATAGCCCCACTAATAGCCCCGATTAGAAATTATCGTTTGTTGTGCAAAACAGAAAGCGCCCACAATCGCAGCCATCATGTGCACCCGCTCATGAATACGATTGGGAAAATACCATGCACGTACTTAGCACAAGATACCAGGCAACCATGCTGATCATGGCAGCCGCAGCATTCATTATATTCAACAACTCAGCAATGGCGGGCGAGACGCTGGAGCGTATCAGCCGCAGCGGCAAGGTCGTGCTGGCGACCAGGGAGGCTTCCGTTCCATTTTCTTACAAGGACAATAATGGCAAACCCCTAGGCTATACCGTGGACATCTGCCTCAGGCTGGTGGATGCCATCAAGCTGCAACTGAAGCGGCCTGATCTGCGCATAGACTATATGCAGGTGACGCCGTCCAGCCGTTTCAAGGCCATCACCGAAGGTCAGGCAGATCTGGAATGCGGCCCCACCACCAACACCGCAGGGCGCCGTGCGCTGGTGGGTTTTACGATTGCGAATTTTATCGCCAGCGCGAAGATGTTGGTGAAAAAAGATTCTGGCATACGCAACTGGGCAGACTTGCGCAACAAGACCATTGTCACCACGGCAGCCACCACCAATGCCAAATCGATCGCTGACCGAAATGACGTGGGCGCCTTGCGCATCACCCTGCTGGAGGCAAAAGATGACCTGGAATCCTTCCATCAGGTAGAAACCGGCAAGGCAGATGCCTTTGCCATGGATGATGTCTTGCTATATGGTTTGAAGGCGATGTCGCGGCACCCGGCAGATTACCAGGTTGTCGCCAGCCCGCTGACGGTAGAGCCATATGCCATCATGTTTTCCAAGAACGATCTTGAGTTGAAAAAGCTCATGGATGCAGAAATGGCAAGGATCATTTATAACGGAGATGTCGAAAAGCTGTATAAGAAATGGTTTAACAATCCCATCCCGCCGTCCGGTGTAAACCTCGATATGCCCATGAATGCCCTGTTGCGCAATTCATTTCAGTTCCCGTCTGATAAGGTGGCGGATTGAAGCTACGCTATTTCACTCCGCCCCCAATTCCAATCGCACAATTTCAGCGAAATACTGTGCACCTGTCACCAGGATTTCATCATTGAAATCATAGCCAGCATTGTGCAAAGGAATGCCGCCCTGGCCGAGGGCGACACCATTGCCGATGAAGCTGAAGTTGCCCGGCACGACTTGCAGGAAAGCCCCAAAATCCTCAGAGATCATCATGGGCTGTACCTTGGCATCGACCTGGTCTTTGCCGACGATGTTGGCGGCGGCCCTGATGGCGACATCGACAAACTCAGCCGAATTAACTGTGGGTGCAAACTCATGGGTATATTCAAACACGCATTCTGCACCGTGCATGCGGCAAATTCCTTCGCTGATGTCACGCATGCGTTGTTCCAGCATGGCTTGCACTTCGCGGGAATAACTGCGGGTATCGCCCTTGATGATGACGTTCGATGGAATCACATTCCTGATGCCGTCAGTAATAAATTCAGTACAGGAGATCACTGCCTGCAAACCCGGGTCAAGATTGCGAGAGACGATGGTTTGCAAGGCCAGCACGATTTGCGAGGCGATGACGATGGGGTCTATGCCCATGTGCGGCCTGGCTGCATGGGTGCCGCGTGCCTTGATGTGGATGACGAAATTATCTTCCGACGCCATGATGCCGCCTGCGCGGGTGGCGAAAGAACCCGCAGGCATGCCCGGCATATTGTGCACACCAAAAATTGCAGCGACAGGGAAGCGTTCAAACAGGCCATCTTGCATCATGGCCTTGGCGCCGCGCCCGTGTTCTTCTGCCGGTTGAAAGATGAAGCGCACAGTACCGTTGAAGTCTGGCCTGGCGGTCAACAGCCGGGCTGCGCCCAGCACCATGGCCATGTGGCCGTCATGCCCGCAGGCGTGCATTTTGCCGTGCGTGCATGAGGCATGTGGCCTGCCGGGTGCGTTCTCGGTGATGTGCAGGGCATCCATGTCGGCACGCAAGCCTATCGCCCGCTTGCCATCGCCTGCGGTGAGATTGGCCAACAGGCCAGTGCCACCTATGCCGCGATGCACTTCCAGTCCCATGCCCTGCAAGGCCAGTGCAACATAGTCAGCGGTCGCCACTTCTTCAAAACCTGTCTCGGGATGCTGGTGCAAATGCTTGCGCCAGGCCAGCAATTCTGTCTGCAATGCTGATTCCAATGATTCATTCATGATGCCTGTCCTTCCAGGAATTTTGTTGAGAGAGTACCGAGTCTGCCGATACACCAACCAAGTCGCGATACACTGTTGCTGCCGTTGCGCCTTCGGTATTGATGACCAGCACCCTTGAGCTGGCATCCAGGCCCACTTGCTTCATACAGACCTTGTTGCCGCAAATACTCAGCAAGCCAGCCAGGCCCGCCACGCCAGATTCGCCCGCAACAATGGGAATATCGCCTTCGCTACCCGCCGCCAGCACGCGCATGGCCTGGATAGCGAGTTCATCTTCTATCGTCAAAAAATAATCGACAGCAGGCTGCAAGAAGCGCCAGGCCAAAGCTGAAGTTTCGCCGCATGCCAGACCCGCCATGACTGAGTCGATAGAGCCCAACGCCCTGCTCGCCCGGCCATGCAGCGCACTTTGGTAAAGACAATCTGCCTGCGCCGGTTCTACCACGATGAAGCGGGGGCGGTTAACGCCATACAATTCCCACAAATAGCTGACTATTCCTGCAGCCAGGCCGCCGACGCCGCCTTGTAAAAAGATGTGAGTGTATGCGCTTGCTCCATCATTCCCTGCCGTCTGCTCCACCAGTTCAGCAGCGATAGTGCCATAGCCTTGCATGACATCACGCGGGATATCTTGATAGCCCTCATACGAGGTATCTGAAATCACCTGCCAGCCATTGGTGCGTGCCAACTCTGCGGCTATTTCTACCGATTCATCATAATTACCTGTAATACGCACGATCCTGGCACCGTAGGCTGCAATCGCCGCTTCGCGCTCTGCACTGACATGCGCATGCAAGACAATCACACACTGGCAGCCCGTACATTTTGCAGCTGCCGCCAGGCTGCGCCCATGATTACCATCTGTGGCACTAATGACAGTGTAGTCTTGCAGCAGTTGCGCATAGCGGCCTGTCAGCACCTCTTCAGGGATAATATTGTGCCCCGGATAAAGCCGCAGAACCTGCCTGACCAGCGCAACAGGCGCACCCAATGCTTTGAAACTGCCCAGCGGTGAACGGACTGATTCATCCTTGACGTGGACACTACCCACCAGCAATTTGCCTGCCAGATCAGGCAAGGCATATAGCGGCGTTGCATCGCGGGCCAACTCTTTCCAAGGGGCCAGCCAGCGCCGGCTTTCCTGTGCACTCTCTATGTTCATGATGGTCGCAAGATCAGCAGGATAGGGTCGGCGTACAGCGTGTGGATTGGATAACAGCATGCTTGTTCCTGACTTTGGTGGAAGATTGATTGAAATAATATTCCGGAACGAGTGGTAAGATTTACGAAAATAACGCAGATAAACGCAAAATATTTGCATAGATGAGCATAAAAACGATGGCAGAGCCTATATGACTACCCTGGACAATTTTGACCGCCGCCTGCTGGCAGAAATCCAGCAAGACAGCCGCCTGCCACAAAGCACGCTGGGGGAAAGGGTTAATCTCTCCACCGCCGCCGTCAACCGCCGCCTGAAGCGCCTGAGCGATGACAAAGTTATCGAGCGCTTCACCGCACAACTGCGCCCGGATGCGCTCGGTTACCCCTTGACCATCGTCGTCGAAGTCGAAGTAGAAAACGAACGCATGGATTTGCTCGACGCCATGAAAACTGCCTTCCTCGCCTGTCCACAGGTGCAGCAATGTTATTACGTCGCTGGCGAATGTGATTTTGTACTGATCTTCACCGTGCGCGACATGGCGCAATACACCGAACTGACGCGCCAGCTTTTCTTTGAAAGCAATAATGTCAAACGGTTCAAGACCCTTGTCGCGATGAGCAGGGTGAAGACTGGGCTGGATGTGCCTGTGGATGATGCCTGATATCTTTCAGATTGAACGTTAACCTATGCATTAGAAAAACTAATGCCTGAACATAGAATTCATGGTTTGCGGCATGTATTTTGAACAGGGATGATGGCGATACAAAACCAATCAAACCAATCAAAACAAGACCAATGACCAGCTCTCCATCACCCCGCATAGGCATCACGCCTGACCGCAGCTCTGCAGCAACCGATATAGAAGCCCTGTTCTTTGTGCGCCGTAATTATTGCGCCGCCATCAGCGACAATGGTGGCGTGCCGCTGGTGCTGCCGTATGACATGGATGCTGTAGAAACTTACCTGGACCAGATCGATGGCTTGCTCATCACGGGCGGCATGTTTGATGTCAACCCTGCCCTGTACGGCATGCCTGCGCGTTATCCGGGAAAAATGGTCCTCAAGGAAGACCGCACCGCATTTGAACAAGCCATGCTGCGTGCTGCCATTGCACGTGACATGCCGGTGCTGGGCATCTGTGGCGGCATGCAATTGATTGCTGTTGAGATGGGCGCAAAGCTGCACCAGCACATCCCCTCTGATATTGCCACCAGCATAGAACACAAGCAGGCTGAAGATTGCGATCTGGCCAGCCATGCCATCTTCATTCACCAGGGCAGCAAACTGCACGCGATTATGGGTGTCGATCGCTGTGAAGTTAACAGCCTGCATCACCAGTCAGTCTTTGGTCCCACGGATCAAGTCAAGATTGCAGCAATTGCCGATGATGGCGTGGTAGAAGCCATAGAAGTGCCGTCGCTGTCGTTTTGCATGGGTGTGCAGTGGCACCCTGAATACCGGGTCAATGCCAGCGAAAAAAACCTGTTCACTGCCCTGGTTGCAGCGGCAAGGGAAAGTGCCGCAAAACGTCTGACTGCGATCAGCGTTTAAATTATTTTCACTCACTAAGCATTTCTCATTAAGCATTCATTAAGCCCACTATGAAAGTTTGTATTATCGGCGCAGGTGTCATCGGCCTCACTACCGCTTATGCACTGGCAAGGCGCGGTCATGATGTCAGCATTGTTGAAGCGCATGATGGTGCTGGTGAAGGTGCGAGCTTTGGCAATGGGGCGCAGCTCAGTTACTCTTATGTTGCGCCACTGGCGGATGCCTCGGTCTGGGCCAGCATGCCTTCTTACCTGCTGAACCCTGATTCGCCCCTAAGCTGGCGTCCCGCCCTTGATCTGGCACAGTGGCAATGGCTGTGCGCGTTTTTGCTGGCTTGTAACCAGCGCAAATCGCGGCAGACCACGGCTGAACTTTTACGCCTTGCATTCTATAGTCGCAATTGCCTGACGGATTTACAAGCGCAACTGGCACTGGATTTTGATCTGCGTCAGGCTGGCAAACTGGTCATGTATTCGTCTGTTACTGCGCTCAAGGGTGCAGCTTCCCAAGTTGCCTATCAGGCGCAACTGGGTTGTGAACAGCAAGTCTTGTCCACGCAAGCTTGCCTGGATATAGAACCTGCCCTGGCACACGCAGCCGCGCGTTGGGTAGGCGGCGTCTACACGCCGTCTGAAGATGTCGGCGACTGTGCCCATTTTTGCAGGCAGTTGTCGCAGGCCTTGATGCAAAATTATCCGGATGTGAAGTTCTTGTACGGCACTCAGGTCAATGGCCTGCTCGTGCAGGCAGGCAAACTGCAGGCGCTGCAAACCAACCAGGGCGATATCAGTGCAGATGCCTTTGTGCTGGCGAATGGCGCGCACGCCGCCACCCTGGCCGCCAAGGCGGGCTTGCACCTGCCAGTCTATCCGCTCAAGGGCTACAGCATCACGCTGGATGCGTCAGTGGCTGATGCGAACCTGCCCAGCGTCAGCATCACCGACAGCGCCAGGAAGATCGTCTACGCCCGCATAGGTGAGCGCCTGCGTGTGGCAGGCCGGGTAGAAATCGTTGGGCACGACATGCAGATCAATGCAGCACGCGCACAGAGCCTGCTAAAAGAAACACAGGAACTCTTCCCTACGCTCAGGGCAGATGCTGATGCCATCCACCCCTGGGTGGGCATGCGCCCGGCAACACCTACCGGCATCCCCATCATAAGCGCATCGCCCGTCAGCAATCTGTACCTCAACACTGGCCACGGCGCACTGGGCTGGACACTGGCTTGCGGCAGTGCCGAACTGCTGGCCCAGCAAATCGATGGCGAACAGAGTTCTATAGATTCAACACCGTATCAATACTAAGCAATATTAAGGACATACCATGCAAGTTATCACCAACGAACAAGTCGCATCACTTTTAACAGTCAAGGACGCCATCATCGTCATGCGCGAAGCTTTTGCCCACTATGCAGTGGCAGGAGCCATGCAGGAACGTGTACGCATAGACAGCGGCAAAACCAAGCTCAGCGCCATGGGAGCCATCATCCCTGGTATGAATGCCGGCGGGGCCAAGATTTATTCCACCATCAATGGCAAGTTCACGTTCGTGATCGTCCTGTTTGCGGCTGACGATGGCCGCCTGCTGGCGGTGATGGAAGGCGACACCATGACAGAATTCCGCACCGCGGCTGTCACCGCCGTCGCTGCCGACAAACTGGCACGGCAAGACGCCACAACCCTGGCCATCTTTGGCACGGGCATACAGGCGCGCGCCCACGTCCCTGCCCTGCTAGCCGTGCGCAATTTCAGCGAAGTGCTGGTGGTAGGCATAGAAGGTCAAGACGCTTTTGCACAGCACATCAGCACGCAATACGGCATTCCCGCCCGCGCCACCAGCGCTGCCGAAGCCGCCAGCCAGGCCGACGTCATCCTCACTGCCACGCGCTCAGCCACGCCGCTGTTTGATGGCAATGATGTCAAACCCGGCGCCTTTGTCGCCGCCATCGGTTCCAGCAAACCCGACACCCGCGAAGTGGACGACACCCTGATACGCCGCGCCAGCAAGATCGTGGTTGAATGGAAAAAACAGGCCGCCTATGAAGCGGGTGATTTGCTCTTGTGCGACAAGAACAGCTTTGCATGGGACGATGTGCTGGAGATGACCGATGTCGTGCAAGGCGCAGACATACGCAACAGTGAATCCGACATCATTCTCTACAAGGCCATAGGCGTAGGGCTGGAAGACGTGGCGCTGGCGGAGTTTGTTTATCGCAAATTGCCAAATTAATTCAGTGGGCACTACGCATGGCCCTACTCACAGTACAGCATCGTTTTGTCTTTGACACAATCGCAGCAAACTGCACTCCTTAAACGAAGCCGTAATGTAGGGCGCAATATATTGCGCCCTACATTACGGTAATTGCTGCCCACGGGTGCGGCACTCCCTTCTCCGCACACGGCAGCAAGGCATACAAAAACAAATCAAGAACCCAGTTTTCCAGATTACAATTACGCTTGGCCCATATCCTCAGCACCCGCCATGCTCAATTTTTTTCTCATCATCCTCTTCTGCCTCGCCTTGCACTTATTCAGCATTGCCGCAGCAGGCCAGGCCACTGGTGTCAGGGTGCTGGAATTATCAATAGGCATGGGGCCGATGGTGTTCAGGTACAAAGCTTTTATCCTGAAACTGATCCCCCTGAATGGCTATGTCAAATTCATCGACACCCGCGAACGCGTCGTCAGCGACGCCGACCTGCCTTTTGCATTTGACCGCCTAAGCACATGGCGGCAAATCATGGTCACCCTGTCTGGCTGTGCCGCCCTGCTGGTGCTGGCCACGGTCTTGCTGGGCACAGGTGCGTGGCAAGACTTTATCGCATTGCCAGCACAATATGTGATGGGTGCGGTGTCGCCTTTTGGAACAGCGCAAACCCTGTTGCTTGAAGCCGGTCGCGTGATCCACACCACTGCATTGCTGAGCTTGCTGGGCATAGTCGCAGTCAAGCTGGCGGCTTTTAATTTACTGCCACAGGCGGGTTCCAATGGTTACTACGTACTCACGGTACTGGTAAATCGCTCGGGCCCGGGCGCGAATCATCCCTATCCCGGTGCTTTCCACAAGCTTGTCGTCTTCATGACGATTGCTGCCATGATCTCGTGGTGCCTGGCGATAGCGTATGCTTGCTGGACGCATTATGGCTTGTAGGTGCGCTGGTCGCACCGTCTTTCATTTTTTAACGCACAAACCGGTGCGCACGGCGCCTCTGCAAATCATCATTTGTCCACGCATTGTCTGGCCTTCTTGCAGATAAGATAGAATACCCCATTCCTCAACAGCCAAGGACTCCCATGGAAAACTATGCTTCACTCATCGGCATCTGTGCCGCACTCACCGTCGGCGTCGTCAGCCCCGGTCCCAGTTTTGTGATGATAGCCCGCACCGCGATGGCGTCTACCCGTGCTGAAGGTGTCAGCGCAGCGATAGGCATGGGCTTTGGTGGCACGCTGTTTGCGCTGGCTGCCTTGCTGGGCCTGCAAGGTGTCTTGCTGGCTTTACCTGTGCTGTTTATTTCACTCAAGGTATTGGGCGGCTTCTACCTGGCTTGGCTGGGTTTCAAGATCTGGCGTGGTGCACATGAGCCTTTGCAGATCAATGCGACTAAACAATCCGGTGAACGCAATTTGCGCAAATCATTACTGCTGGGCTTTACTACCCAGATCAGCAATCCCAAGACATCCATCGTCTATGCCAGCGTGTTCGCCGCCTTCATGCCGCGCACGCAAAGTCTGGCGTTTGATGCCTTGCTGCTGGCTTGTGTGTTCATTATCGAAGCCAGCTGGTATGCGGTTGTCGCCGTCGCCCTGTCTTCAGAAAAACCACGCACGACTTATCTGCGTTACAAACAATGGCTGGACCGCGTTGCCGGTGGCGTGATGATGGCGCTGGGTATCAAGCTGGTGGCATCGGCGCGCTGATACCAGGCTCACCTGTTGCACATAACAAAAGACGCTCCATCGCGAATGATGGAGCGTCTTTTTTTCAGAGCTGATATTGCCTGTTGCTAAAAGCCTTGCAACTTATTTTGTTGCTGGCGTTGTTGTCTTGCTGGTCCCTGCGGTTGCAACTTTCGCTGTATCAGTTTTGGCTTCAGCCTTTACTTCAGATTTTACATCTGGCTTGACTTCTGCTTTCACTTCCGTTTTTGCCTTTGCATGCTTTTCATGAGCGACATGCTTGGCGTGTTTTTCATGTTTCTCTGCTGTTTTTTCTACTGCTGCAGTTTTGCCATCGACTGCTGGTGTTGCTTGTGCAACTGCTGTAACAGGAGTAGTTGCTGTCGTTACTGCCTTGCTCACTGGTGCTGTAGCAGTCGTAACAGTTGCGGCTGGTGTTGCTGCTGTCGTTGTTACTACTGCAGGTGCTGCTGTTGTTTTTGCTGGGGCCACTGCAGTTGCAGGTGTTTGTGCAAATGCGCTACCCATCAAAACGGTAGAAGCGATCAGGGTGGTAATGAGTTTGTTCATGGTGATAATCCTTAATATGTATGAGCGATTTGTTTGTTTTTTTACCGGCATCTTTTGCTGCCGGTATGTGTTCTAAAACTGCTTATTGAAACTTTTTACTGAAACTTATTTCGATGCTGCGCTGGCTGCTGCAGAAGCAGAGGCTGCTTTCGCTTCTTTCTTGGTGTGTTTAGTGTGCTTTGCAGCTTTTTCGCCTGTGTGCATTACTGGCTTGGCTTCTGCAACCGGTGCAGTTGCCGAAGCACTGGCCGATGCAGGCGCTGCCACAACTTTAGCTGCCGGAGCAGATTTTGCTACACTCGCTGCTGCGGCTGCAGTTGCAGGTTTGGCTGCTGTGCTGGCAGAAGCAGATGCGCTTGCTGGTGTCTGTGCAAATGCGCTACCCATAACAACTGTGGAAGCGATGATGGCGGTGATCAGTTTGTTCATGATATTTCCCTCTTTATGTTTGGGTTGCTTGCTAAGTTCTGTACTTCGTTTTGCGTTTCGTAGTGTTGCTACGTAAGCCAAAAACGCCGCCCGGATACATTGCGTTGACGCAAAAAACCACAGAACATGGGGCTTAGTGTTGTTGTTCTAAACGACATGCCACCTGTCAACCGAATGCCATGCTCATGCGTTACGCGCGTAGGAACATAAAAAAACGATGCCTGCTTGATGCATG
>JACQDX010000096.1 GCA_016200895.1 Burkholderiales bacterium | reverse complement strand
CGGGTCAGCCAATCCAGATTAACCTTGAAGAAGCTAGCAACTTCATCAGCAGCCGATTCGGGGAGTGAGCCAGACTCTGCCCCCAGCATGCCGCAAACACAAAGCCGCCTGTCGCGATTAAAAGTTTGTTCAAACACCGCCGCATAAGCAGCCAGTCTGTCCATAGGACTAGCATGCAGCCCTTCCATGTTCAGCAATTCACCGCGAAAGCTATGCGTGTAGCGCTGCACCAGCACTGCCACCAGATCCTCCTTTTTGGGGAAATGGTGATGAATACTGGGTTTTTTGATACCAACCAGCTTGGCCACATCGTCATAGGAAAAACCGTTGTAGCCTTGTTGCTGTATCAAACCCTGGGCAGCATCAAGGATGCGCTCGGCCATTGGCGACATTTCTAAAAAATGCTTCACGTTTTGCCTGTTCAGAATAAGACGCTGATTACAGCCCCAATTAATTTACCTTCTAGTTGGTAGGCATCATAAATACAGTTAATTGCTGTGTCAAGCAACTTTTCGACATGTTCATGCAAATAGCCGTCACGCACAGATATGGATGGAGCAATCAAATCAAAAACCCCTTGGCTTCCGTCTTGGCATTGTGCAAACCAGCAAGCGGCAAATGTTTATCAGTGGTGATTTCGCCATCCAGCATCAGCGAGGTGTAGCGCAAACAGCAAACCCGCAGGAAGGATGAGAAATTATCGATATGACCGCGATAGGCAATCAACTCATCATACAGCTTGGTGATGAGTTGATTGGTATTCATGCCGTCGCGTACAGCGATCTCTTCCAGTACCGACCAGAATATCTTTTCCAGCCGGATAGAAGTCACCACGCCATGCAAACGCAAGGAACGCGACCTGGATTCATACAAACCAGGATCGGCTTTCACAAAAATCTCGCACATTTTTCCTCCCGCATATCGTCAAGAAAACGATTTACTGACGATTATACGGCACTTGCCTGATTTGCAAGCTTAGCCATCAATGCTTACAACTTGATTTCGGTACCCAGCAATTGCAGGAACTGCCCTATCCAGGCAGGATGTGCCGGCCACGCAGGTGCAGTGACAAAATTCTTGTCCGTCACAGCATCAGTAACAGCGATATTTGCATAATGGCCGCCTGCTGCCTCTACTTCTGGCTGGCAAGCCGGATAAGCAGAGCATTTGATGCCTTCAAGCACCTTGGCGGCAGCCAAAATCTGTGCCCCATGGCAAACTGCGGCTATAGGTTTGTTTGCTTGTGCAAACTCTTGGACGATAGCAATCACTTGTGGGTTCAGGCGTAGATATTCAGGTGCACGCCCGCCAGGTATCAGCAAGGCATCATAATCTTGCGTCTTGACACTGGCAAAGTCGTGGGTGATGCTAAAGCGATGGCCCGGCTTCTCTGTATAAGTCTGCTGGCCTTCAAAGTCATGAATGGCAGTAGCAACATAGTCACCAGGCTTTTTGTCCGGGCACACTGCGTGTACTGCGTGCCCAACTGCCAGCAGACTTTGAAAAGGCACCATGGCCTCATAGTCCTCTACAAAATCACCTACTAGCATAAGAATTTTTTTGGCTGCCATGATGTCTCCTGAATCTTGGTTTGAAGGAGACCCATTGTTAAGCAAATTTCATGATCATAGGTAATGACGGGTTACTACATTCATCAGAAATTGCCAGGTGGAAATTAACTATATTTTGCGCATTCTTATCAATATTTTGTGGCTTATTAATCAAACAGTAACAAGAACTCGTATAAAATCAAATCATGCTCTGGAATTCGATAACACGGGGTGAGAATCGTTTATAGCCTGGAGACAACATGGCAGAAGCAGGACCGCTGTACAAAAATCGGGTATTACTGCTTGCGCAGACTTTCTTCATCATCGATAACAAAGAAGAGTTATTGATCGGTGCCCATAAGTACGACTTCGACATCCTGTTTTTTGACCAGATGAGCGGTTTTGTAAAGGCAGTCCAATCTTCCGAAGGTCATGATCTGTTCGTGATTGACCTCGACGTGCTGCACAACATGCAGGAAGACATGCAGCACACACGTCGCCAGACCATGTTCCTCAGCGATTTGCTACAGCGTCTGCCAGATGATCAAAGCTATATCTATCTACAAACCGTGCGCCAGGGCGAGCGCTTTTTGTTGCAACAAAAACTGGTCGACAGCAATTGCATGGCCTATGCAGAAAAGCCCATCACCAATGAAGTGCTGGTCGACAAACTGTTCAATATCTTCGCCCGCCAAAAGCGCGGTGAAACCAATACCATCATCCATTGCGGTGAACTGTCTTCACTGGATACCGAATTGATGGCAGAAAATCATATAGATTTATTGCACAATCCTGATCCACGTTCATTGCACTTGCGCGTCAAGGAAACCCAACCAGATATCGTGCTCATTGATGAAGCACAATATCTGCAGACTGAAGCCTTGGTACGTGTTTTGAAAAAAAATATAGAATTTGACCCCAGTCGTGAAATCATCCTGCTGCAAAGCCGCCCCGACCCGGAAATGGCCAGGCGTGCACTGGATAGTGGCTTCGACGAAATACTGATCCCTAGTGACGCCGATGTGCTGACACGCCAGTTACTGAACCGTGTCAATAAAATCCGCGCCAGCAAAGACTTGATCAGCCGCGACCGCGCCACAGGCTTACTCAATAAAGTCGGTTTGCAAAAGAAAGCCCAGGAATGGATACGCCGCGCCAATCGTGAAAGCAAGCCACTGGCCTACGGCATCATCGATATCGACAAATTCAAAATCATCAATGACACCTGGGGCCATTATTTTGGTGACATCGTCATCAAGCGTTTATCTTTGGTCTTGTCTGCACAACTGGGTGAGCAGGATTTACTGAGCCGTTTTGGCGGTGAAGAATTTGTCGTGGTTTTCTGGGACTGCACGCCAGCACAAGGCAAACAAAAACTCGACGCCATGCGTGAAGCCTTTGGCAAAATCGTATTTGAAGTCAAGCCGGGCGAAAATAAAAACTTCAGCTTCAGCGGCGGTGTCGCCGACTTCCCGACCTGGAATACCGAGAACGCCATGTTCTTGCAGGCAGATGCGATGCTGTATCTGGCCAAGCAAGGCGGGCGGAATCAGATTTGTGTCAGCGGCAAATAATATGGCTCATAGCACTACTGTAGGTTGGGCTAAGCCTCACCAGCCCGACACTTAGCCTCAAAAAAAGCACACCTTGTTTAACCGCCAAGTGTTGGGCTGATAAAGTGCCGCCCAACCTACACACTATTTTATGTATTCTTTTTTATATGCATCGACGCAGCGCTGTCTAGACTGGTCAAGTGACTCACCTTTTCTTGTATGCGGATAGCCGATTGAGCTTAAAAAGTCATTGCAAGCATTGACATCCAATGAATTTAGGTAATTCAATGACTCTTCATAATTAAGCCGCCTGCCATCATTACCATAGAACAGGCATGGATCCAAAACACGCCTCGTATAGTACTCATTGGGATGACTTTCCCTTTCTAAAACAATATCTGGCTTTTTCTTTGTTTTAAATAAATAGGCGAGAAACATCGTAATACAAACTAACCATGGTCCAAAAAACAAGTAAAGAATAATGCCTGCACCATTTGGAAAACTCGAATCGACTACATAAAAGAAAAGTAAGATCATCGATAACGAAAAAAATGCTTTGCCACCTCTTCCTTGCACAATCATGGCAATAAACAAAACCAGTGAAGCAATTACTGGAAACAAAAGCCACAGCACGAACTCTGAAAAACTAACACCCATGCATGTACCTCTATTTGATACTACGATTGAAATTGGCTGTCGTTACCAACGATTCCATGAAAAACATTAATACACTCTTTCAGGCCTTATTGATAAAAGTACCTGCAACTGAGTCCAAAGAATCATGCCCACCCGCCCCAAACAACTGTTCTTTAACATGCGCTAACTGATCCCTGACCTGAGCAGCTTTTTCAAATTCCAGATTCTTGGCATGATCGAGCATGAGTTTTTCCAGGCGCTTGATTTCACGACTGATCTGTTTCTCGCTCATGACTTCATAGCGCGCCTGTTCTTGCGCTACTGCCAGTTCTTCCCTCGCCTCTTGCGGATTGTAAACGCCGTCGATGATGTCCTTGATCTGCTTGCGTATGCCTACCGGCGTAATATTATTGGCCAGATTGAAGGCTAGCTGCTTATTGCGACGGCGTTCAGTCTCACCCATGGCGCGACGCATGGAGTCGGTCACTTTATCTGCGTACAAAATCGCTTTGCCGTGCAAGTTACGCGCAGCACGACCTATGGTTTGTATTAGGCTGCGTTCAGAACGCAGGAAGCCTTCTTTGTCCGCGTCAAGTATCGCCACCAGTGACACCTCAGGAATATCCAGACCTTCGCGCAGCAAGTTAATACCAACCAGCACATCAAAGGTGCCGAGGCGCAGGTCACGGATAATTTCCACACGCTCTACCGTATCGATA
This sequence comes from Burkholderiales bacterium, assembly GCA_016200895.1. Taxonomy (GTDB): domain Bacteria; phylum Pseudomonadota; class Gammaproteobacteria; order Burkholderiales; family Burkholderiaceae_D; genus Undibacterium. Next base: position 8,519 of record JACQDX010000096.1, on the reverse strand, counting down.
TCGCTGTGCAGGTAACGCACCTTGATGCCGTTTTCACCCAGGAATTCAGTTAACTGTTCTGACATGCGTTTGGTTAGCGTGGTGACCAGTACGCGCTCGTGTTTTTTCACGCGCTCGATAATCTGGTTCATCAAATCATCGACCTGCGTCAAAGCCGGGCGCACTTCAATTTCCGGGTCGACCAGACCCGTAGGCCTGACCAGTTGTTCTACCGTCTGGTCAGAATGCTGGTCTTCATAATCACCTGGCGTAGCCGAGACAAATACAGTCTGGCGCAACTTGCTTTCAAATTCTGCAAATTTCAGCGGGCGGTTATCCAGTGCCGACGGCAGGCGGAAGCCGTAGTCCACCAGGTTGGTCTTGCGCGCCCTGTCACCGTTGTACATGCCATTTAACTGACCTGTCAGTACATGTGATTCATCAAGGAACATCAGAGCATCTGCTGGCAGATAATCAACCAGGGTTGGTGGCGGCTCACCGGCCTTGGCACCACTGAGGTGGCGCGAGTAATTTTCAATGCCTTTGGTGAAACCAATCTCAGCCATCATTTCCAGGTCAAAGCGGGTCCGCTGTTCTATGCGCTGCTCTTCGATGAGTTTGTTTTCGCGGCGGAAAAAATCCAGACGTTCGCGCAACTCTTCCTTGATAGTATCAATGGCACGCAAGACTGTTTCGCGTGGCGTCACATAATGCGAACTTGGGTAAACCGTGAAGCGCGGTATCTTTTGTTTGATGCGCCCTGTCAGCGGGTCAAACAATTGCAGGTTTTCGATTTCATCATCGAACATTTCCACGCGCACTGCCATCTCGGCATGTTCAGCCGGGAATATATCAATGGTATCGCCACGCACACGGAAAGTGCCACGTCCAAAGTCAACTTCATTACGCTTGTACTGCATCTGTATCAGGCGGGCGATGACATCCCGCTGGCTAACCTTGTCCTTGGCACGCAAGGTCAAAATCATCTTGTGGTATTCGCTAGGGTTACCGATACCATAGATGGCCGACACTGTTGCCACGATGATTACATCACGTCTTTCCATCAGCGATTTGGTACAGGACAGACGCATCTGTTCTATATGTTCATTGATGGCAGAATCTTTCTCAATGAACAAGTCGCGCTGCGGCACATACGCTTCTGGTTGATAGTAATCGTAATAACTGACAAAATACTCCACCGCATTGCGTGGAAAGAATTCCCTGAACTCACTGTACAACTGTGCTGCCAGGGTTTTATTAGGTGCAAAAATGATGGCCGGGCGACCTGTTCTGGCGATCACATTTGCCATCGTATAGGTCTTACCCGACCCCGTCACTCCCAGCAGTGTCTGAAAAAACAAACCGTCACTGATACCCTCTACCAATTGTGCAATCGCCGCTGGCTGATCACCCGCTGGCTGGAACATTTGATACAACTGATAAGGTGAATCAGGGAAACTGATAAATTTCGATTCGTCCAGCTGTTCTGACAAAGCTGTTGAATTAACTGGTGCTACGGCCATGATGCGATTACCTTTGCTAAAATAGGTGGCTGTACTATGCAATCTGCCTCATTCCAACCTTTATTGTCGGCAACGACAAATATTTCAATATTATCACGATGACTGCTCACGCTTCTTCCCCCCTGTTTTCTGCCATAGAAATGGCCCCCCGCGACCCTATCCTGGGCATCACTGAAGCATTCAATGCTGACCAGAACCCTGCCAAGGTCAATCTGGGTGTAGGCGTTTATTATGACGACAATGGCAAGGTGCCATTGCTGGAATGCGTCAAAAAAGCAGAAGCTATTTTGATGGAAAAATTTGCCCCGCGTACGTACCTGCCTATCGAAGGCCTGGCTGCCTATGATAAAGCAGTGCAGGAACTGGTGTTTGGTGCTGACGGTGACGTAGTCAAAGAGAAGCGTGCAATCACTGCCCAAGCTATCGGTGGCACAGGTGCATTGAAGCTGGGCGCTGACTTCTTGCAACGCTTCACCCCAAATTCTGAAGTCTGGATCAGTGACCCAAGCTGGGAAAACCATCGCGCCCTGTTTGAATCGGCTGGTTTTAAAGTCAACTCCTACCCTTATTATGATGCAGCGACACGCGGTGTTAATTTCACTGGCATGCTGGATGCATTGAAATCCATGCCTGAAGGCTCCATCGTCTTGCTGCACGCCTGCTGCCACAATCCTACTGGCGCTGACCTGACAGATGATCAATGGACAGAAGTGATTGCCGTGGTTGCCCAGCGCAACCTGATCCCTTTCCTCGACATGGCTTATCAGGGCTTTGGTGATGGTATTGAAGCAGATGGCAAGGTAGTACGTCGCTTTGCTGAAGCTGGCGGCGCCCTGTTTGTCTCCAACTCTTTCTCAAAATCCTTCTCCCTGTATGGCGAGCGTGTCGGTGCATTGAGCATTGCCGCATCCAGCGCAGAAGAAGCAGCGCGCATCATGTCACAACTGAAACGCGTGATCCGCACCAACTACTCCAATCCACCTACCCACGGTGGCCAGGTAGTTGCAACCGTGCTGGCAACACCAGAACTGCGTCAGTTGTGGGAAGAAGAACTGGCAGGCATGCGCGTACGCATACGCGAAATGCGCACGGCCTTTGTCAGCAAACTCAAGGAACAAGCGCCAGGCCATGACTTTGATTTTGTGACCCAGCAACGCGGCATGTTTTCGTACTCTGGCCTGACGAAAGAACAAGTTGGCAAGCTGCGCGATAACAATTCCATCTATGCTGTTGATACTGGCCGCATCTGCGTAGCTGCCCTCAATAACAAGAATATTAACAACGTTATTGCGGCAATTACTGCCGTTTTGTAATTCGATTTGACTTGCGTATTGACAAACAGGGGTCGAGAGAATATAATTTTTGTCTCTGTTCCCTGATAGCTCAGTTGGTAGAGCGACGGACTGTTAATCCGCAGGTCCCTGGTTCGAGTCCAGGTCGGGGAGCCAAATTTATAAAGACAGAGTTACTTGCTCAAGCTAGTAACTCTTTTTTTTCCACCGGACTTATCCGGTAAAGCATGAAAAGTAAAATCCTGACAGGGTTTTGCAAAGAGATTGAAGTGAGCAGTGAACTTGACCATAATCACTGCCGAAAAATAGTTTTAAAAGTTTAATGAAGATCATCGTATCTTCTATTCCCTGATAGCTCAGTTGGTAGAGCGACGGACTGTTAATCCGCAGGTCCCTGGTTCGAGTCCAGGTCGGGGAGCCAAATTTAGAAAAGAGTTACTTGCCAAGGCCAGTAACTCTTTTTTTTCCGCCCTGCCCTTATCAGGCATGGCAAACAAGTAGTACAGAGTTTCAAGGGCCTGGCTTTTTATGTACGCGGCGTAAATAGTGGCTCGTAGCAACTCAGAAATTCAGATGAACAAATACCGGTTGACGTACTATCCCGGGCAAAGAAAATCGTACAAGTATTTCCCCTTCCCTTTCGCAACAAATCACAACGATCATTAGACAAAAGCCAGGACAGCACTTGCCGCACTTTGCTTAATCTACATCACCCGGTTCTGGCGCTGCCTTATTACCGAAAATCATGGCCCCGGCAAGATTTTCGCGATGCTGCCAACTGGTAAAAATCACACCAAATATATGCAAGGCAATCATGCCTACCATTGCCCAGGCGATAGCCACGTGCACGCGCACCGGCCATTCATAGCCCCATAGTAAATCGGTACCCATGGCCCAGCCTGTCAAAACTAGCAGACTCACGCAGGATAGAAGCGCGACTGCCATCCATCCACCCAGGGGGTTGTGGCCGATGTAACGTGGAGCTTTGGATCGAATGACGAGGCTCAGATAATCGAGCGCTGCAGGAACCGGCTTCAGAAATTGGGTAAAACGTGCATAGCGGTTGCCGATACCACCCCACACCAGGCGCATGAGAACCAGTGCACCTGCGCAATAGCCCACGTATTCATGGGCTATACCTGTCATGCCGCTGGTGACCCAGGCGGCAACGACAGCAGCAACCTGCGCCCAATGAATCAGGCGCACAGGCAAGTCCCAGACTGGCTGACTATTCTTCAACGCGTTCGAATGTGACCGGGTTGAAGAAGGCTTCTACACGTTTGCCCTTAGGGTCTTTGGCATACACTTCATAGCAGCTGGTGGTTTTTTCCATGCGACGGATTTGCCAGCCTTCCTTGACCAGTTTTGCTTCCAATTTAGTATGAGGGCGCCATTTTTCCTTTGGCTCAGTGGTGCATTTGACGTCGCCATGTGCCCAGACGCTGCCGGGTGACATGGCAAATACCAATGGCACGAGTGCGGCAAAAATAGATCGTTTGATTATTGTCATGGATCGCTCCTGATAAATTAAAGTAAATTCGGTAAATTAAGTAATGGCCCAGCGGCGCAGCAAATTATGATAAATACCTGTGAGTCTGAGTAACGCGGAATTTTGTGCATCAACCAGTGGCGTCAGCTTCTGGATGGCCTGATCAAGATCGTACAGCATGGCGCGCTCTGTGTTGTCACTGACCATGCTTTCTATCCAGAAAAACGAAGCGACCCTTGCACCTGCAGTCACTGGCGTGACCCTGTGCAGACTGGATGAGGGATAGAGCACCATATCACCGGCTTCAAGCTTGACTGTTTGCGCGCCAAAATCCGTTTCAATTTCCAGCTCTCCACCGTCATACTCTTCAGGTTCAGCCAGGAATAAAGTTGCTGAGATATCGCTGCGCAAATTTTGACGTGTGCCGGGCATCATCATCACGGCACTGTCTACATGCAGGCCATATCCACCACCATCCTGATAGCGATTGAATTTTGGCGGGTAGATTTTTTGCGGCAAGGCCGCCGAAATAAAGACAGGATGTTCGCCGAGTTTGCGCAGGATATGGTTGCCTAACTGAATCGCCAACTCCGAATCGTCGTCTATCTGCAAATTATTTTTGACTTGCAGCGCTAGCGTGCCTGCAGTGCGTGCGCCGCTCTGCCAGTCCGCCTGATCAAGGCGGGCACGAAACTGCCGCACTTCATCCTTGCTCAAGACTCCTTCAATTATATTTAGCATAGATCTGCCTGTCTTCCATCAATTCATTAATAGCATAGCAAAGCACCACTGCCAATATCGCCCAGCGTAGCGCATCCAGCCTGGGACATGCATATTTCCAGCTCTTCGCGCAGCAGTTTAATCATATGAGCTACACCAAGCGCCCCGGCAACACTGAGGGCATACATCTGCAAGCGCCCGACCATAACAGCATCAGCTCCCAGCGCCAAAGCCTTGAAAATATCAGTGCCAGAACGGATGCCACCATCCAGCAACAAAGGGAAGTCATCTCCCACTATAGCGCGGATGGCAGGCAGCACAGACAGGCTGGCAGGTGCGCCATCCAGACTACGTCCGCCATGGTTGGATACAACGATACCAGCAACACCAGCCGCCTTCAGGGCCAGCGCATCATCGGGATGCAAGATACCCTTTACCCATATGGGCAAGCTGGTCTCAGCCATCAACCACGCAAGCTCGGGCCAGGTGGGTGCCGCACGCATAAGCCCTTGAAAAATACGGCTGTCATCAGCGGCAAGTTCAACGGACGCACCCACATTTGTCGTTTGCAGATTAACGGCCACGCAATCAGCAGGCATGCGAAAGCCTGCCTCCATGGCTCGGGCACTGGCCACCTGTATCGATGCATCCAGCGTCACGACAATAGTACTGTAGCCAGCCGCTTCTGCGCGTGCCAGCAAAGCACGGGTATCTTCGCGCTTAGTTTGAAAATACAGTTGGAACCATTTATGCGGGCCAGCAGCTTGCGCGACATCCTCCAAAAGACTGGAGGACAGTGTGCTGCATACCATGCAGCTATCCGTTGCGCGTGCGGCGCGGGCAGTGTCTATTTCGCCAGCAGGATGTGCCAGCTTTTGGAACGCAACTGGCGCCAACAAAATGGGATGAAGGAAGGTCTGCCTGGCTAGCGTCACACGTGTGTGACCACCACTTACATCGCGCAATACACGTGGATAAACTGACCATTGAGAGAAAGCTGTCAGGTTGGCCGCGACAGTCAGGTCGCGTCCACTGCCACCTGCCACATAGGCGTAGCCTGGTGCTGCCATACTACGCTGCGCCGCAAGCTCATAGTCCTGGGCGCAGCGAATTTCTGGCGGAATGACGGAGATAGCGGGGGTTTTCATCAATGAAAAATATTCATAAAGAACCCGTATTTTAGCTGAATCACCAGAACTCAATCGTGTAGATGGAATGAGTTCTTGTTCCCCGTCAATAATTACATTTCGTAGTTCAAAGTGACGCGTACCGCACGTGCATCACCTTTGTACATGAATGCGCCTGAACGATAAACTGCAGTAAAGTAGTCTTTGTTCGTGACGTTCTGTATGTTCACACGTATGTCAAAGCGACGTGAAAAGCGATAATCGGCGAATACATCATACGCAGTGAATGAAGGCACTGGTTGCGAGCAAAGGCCAGCTGCAGTATAGCCAGCTGCCGTGTCTGGCTGGCCACCGCAACGGTCACTTTCGTGACGTGCTGCGCCGCCGAACGAGAATGCATTGGTCAGTTGGTATTTGGCTTGCGCAGAGAAAGTCTGTTTGGCAAAGTTACTCAAAGGATTACCGACATTGGCTGCCGTGGAAGATGCCAATACTTTGGATTCCATGAATGCTGCGCCAAACTGCACAGACAAGTCTTCTGTCAGGTTACCGCTCAAGCCCAGCTCCATGCCTTGCACACGGTTTTTACCTGTATTGAATGTGCCGACTGTATCGTAGTTGGCACCTTCCATGACGTCAGATTTTTTTGTCTGGAACAATGCTGCAGTTGCCAGCAATTTGTCGTCCATCAAATTCCATTTCAAGCCCAGTTCGTAGTTGACAGAGGTTTCTGGCTTGGCACCTGCGATCTGGTTTTGATACAAAACCGCTCCACCGTAACCGCTGCTGGTACCTGCATCGGCTTCACCGCCATTGATATCTTGCGCACTGGCGACAGAACCGTAGACGATGAGTTTAGGTGTGATCTTGTAGCTCAGGCCAAAATGGCCATTGAGCAAAGTATCTTTATAAGAGTAGTCACCTGTAATGACACCAGTGGTGTTATTACGACGCGTCAGGCTCAGGTCAAACGAGTCAGCACGTACACCACCGAAAGCAGTAAATTTGTCGGTCAGGTCAACAGTGTCCATCAGCGTCAGGGCTAATGCCTTGATATGCCAATCCTGGTTCCAGCTCAGGCGTGTGGAATTGCGGCCAGCCAGGTTACTCAGGTTGGCGACAGGGGTACCATTGCTGTCAGTAAAGCAGAAGCCATTGTTAGCACCAATGCCAGCAGTAATTTTGCAATTGAATGTACCTGAATTTGTGATGCCATAAGTACCAGATACGACTTTGTGGTCAGCGTATTCAGCACCGAAGATGAATTCATGCTTCATGCCAGCAATTTGCTTATCCCAGCGCAGATTGCTTTGATGGGCAAAGTAATCGATATCTTGCCAGCCAGTGTGACCGCCATCAAGGATACCTGTTGTGTAAGCCACGCCTGTCGTGCCGTTGTAGCGGGTTGCAGACGAAGCACCTGTAGTGACGTAAGCATTACTGGATTTACCGTAGCGTGTCAGGCTGGTGAGTTTCATGTCAGGGGCCAGCGTCCAGTTGACGCGTGCGGTGACAGTATCAACGTCCGACTTGAGGAAATCATTGGCTTGAGCATAAACAGGTACATTGGTCGCAGGCACGCGGTTTGGTACTGTGCCAACCAGGTAGTAACCCAGATCTGGCGAAGTGTCCTTGGTGCGCAGGCCGTAGTAGTCAAGCGTCACAGACAGGTCTTTGCTGACTTCATACAGGCCAGACAAAGCGATACCTTTACGTGAGCGACTAGCTGGTGAACGCTTAGGGACATCTTCATCGCCATACAGCAAATTGGTACGCAGTGCAAAGTTATCACCGAAACCTTTGTTGATATCAGCAGTTACGCGTTTTTGCGAATCAGTGCCAACACCCACAGATACACGCTCAAAGTCATGATCCAGAGTAGCTTGTTTGGTGATCGCATTGATCGCGCCGCCAGCAGTGCCGCGACCAGCAAAGCTGGAATTTGGGCCTTTGGAAATCTCTACCTGTTCAACGGCGAAACTTTCGCGTGTTGACATACCCGGGTCACGCAAGCCATCAACAAAAACGTCACTACGCGCTTCCTGACCACGGATGATGTAACGGTCGCCGAAGGCATTACCGTTTTCACCAGTACCCAGTGTGATGCCTGGCTGTGCGCCCAGCACTTGTTTCAAATCTGTCAGGCCAGAATCATCCAGCGCTGCACGAGTCAGCACAGAAATTGTCTGTGGTGTTTCTGCCAGTGGGCGGGTGTGGCGAGAATCAGCAGATGTTTTAGCTTTGTAAGGAGAACCGACTTCTGCATTTGGATTGGACTCTACTCGCTTACCCAGGATTTCCACTTCTGGCAATTTTTCTTTTTGTGTCTTGACGGTTGGTAGAGTTGCATCCTGCGCCATGGCAAGCATAGGCATGAACATTGCACTGG
>JACQDX010000095.1 GCA_016200895.1 Burkholderiales bacterium | reverse complement strand
GGCACAAGCGAGGTATGCTGTGCGTCAGCAAGCCAACGCTGGTGTTGAGAGAATGTTTTAAGTTTGATTTCATGATCATTCAACTATTTTGTTTTGTAGCGTCACGCTTAGCGCGCACCTTGTCGTTCAACCACCGCAATCATGTTGGCCAGTGATTTGCTGGCCGGGCCGACGCCGGTTTCTATGTTTTTGAGCTTGGCCTGTACGGTGATCAGCAAGCGCAGGGCTTTGTCCATGCTGTTGCTGCTCATGGCGGAATTGACCTGGTTGAGCAAATCAATAATGGCGGTACGTTGCGCAAGCTGTGCTGGCGTTGACAGACTCAGTCCTTGTATCAAGCTGATGGTTTGTGCATTGATCTGGCTGGCGCTTTGTACTTTGATCGCCTGGTCTTGCGACTTGTAAGGCGTGGCATTGCCACCGCTGACCATGCTGACTGCGAGGTTGGCGTTGTAGGTACCAGCAGATACCGGCGCCTGCCAGCGTACCGATACCACGGTGTCGGCGGCAGAAGCGGCTGTCAGGTTCCAGGTGGCGGTGACGTCACCATTGCCATTGCTGCCTATGGTGGCGGCTGGTGTGGTGGACTTGATCACCGAGCCAACTGGCAAGCTCTGGACTATGCGCACAGGCTGGGCGGCACCGGCATTGGTAATGGTGCTGCTCAGTGTACTGATGTCGCCTGGCAGCAGTGCATTCAAATCTGCGGCTGCGGGGGTCAGGTAATCGAGACCTTGCTTGATCATGAGCGGCCAACGGCTTTCGCTGCCTTGCGCTCTCAAGGTGTCATTCCAGTCAAAACCAAATGCCAGGGTTTTGCCATTACCATAATTGGCACTGACAATACCTGGGCTGGTGGCCGTGCCTTTGAGCGTTGCTTCGACAGTACCACCCGCGGTTGCCAGTTTGGTCTGGGTAGCAGGCCCGGCCAGGTCAGCGCCACTGAACACGCCGCCAGACAGGCTCAGTTGTTGCAGGGCTGTAGCATAGGCACCATTATTGGTGACACCTGAGCATTGCGCGAGCTGGATATTGGTGGCAGTGACCAGGCTATCAAGCATGAAGCCTTGCCCGCGTTTGACTGCGGCCAGCAGCTCAGACGCAGCTGGTTCTGGCAAGGCGCTTGCACCATTGCTGATCCAGTAGGTGCTGTAGTTGCCGCTACGCAGTTGGGTCAGGAAGGTCGTTGCATCAGTGCTGATGGTGTGGCTGATACCCTGATTAGCCAAAGCAGTGTCGAGTACGCTTGCCCTGCCCGTGTCACACTGTGCCAGTGTTGCGGCGTTTTCTGTCGGGAACTTGGTGGCGGCACATTTGCCCAGCAATTCATCGGCAGCGCGTTTGCAAGCGCTGTAGACGAGCACGTTTTGCCATGGCGTTGCGGCCTGCTTGATGCTCAGGCTAACGACGGATGAAGTCAGCGTAAAGCTGACCTGGCCCAGCGTCAACGTGTTGCTGCCGACTTTTGCACTTAACACGGCTGTGTATTGCGCACCTGCGGTACCGACACTGGTCCAGTCTGTGCTACCTGCAAAACTGGCTGTCATTGCCAGCGTGGTTTTGTAAGGGAAGCTGGCGATGACTTTTTGTGTGGCGTCTGTGATGCTGACGGTCAGCGGCAAATCTGTCAAAGCTGCATTGCCCTCGTTCGTGACATTGAAAGGGAAACTGATGAGGTTGCCCACTGCCACCTGCGGTGCAGATGCAGTGATGCTGCCCTTCAAGCCACTGCCTGTGCTGGCGGTGGATGCCACGGTAAATACACCACTGGCTTGTGAGAGCACGGTGTTGCCAGCAATGCTGACTACGACAGAAGTTGTGTATTGGCCTGCCGGTGCAGCACTGAGATTAATACTGTAGTTGTAGTCTTGTGTTGCATTGACTGCCAGGCTGATCAGGGTTTCAGTTTTAGTGAAACGCGTGCTGCCATCCGGGTTTTTGACTGTGACCACTACTTGCAGGTTATTGGCTGCCTGGTTGGCGGTGGTGTTGGTCAGACGTTCATGCAGTTTGACGATATCTGTCGGTGCATAGCTGGCCTTGTCGGTATCAACGACGGTGTTGAGCTTGATTTGCGGCGCAGCCAGCGTGAAGTTGGCTTGCGCCAGTGTCACGGTGTTGGCACCGAAAGGGGCGGTCAAAGTCGCTACATAGGTAGCGCCTGTGGTGCCGGTGGCTGCCCATGAGGTGCTGCCACTGTAGGTGCCACCGATAACTATGGTACTGGTGTACGGGAACTGGGCGACGACCTTTTGACCAACCGGGTCAATGATGTTGACACTCAATGCCTGATTTGTCAGCGCGCTATTGCCCTGGTTGTTGGCACTGAAGTTGAGTGCCAATGCACTGCCCACGGCTACCTGTGCCGGATTAACGGTAAGCGTACCAACCAGACCGCTACCATTACTGGAAGAAGCCGTCACCATAAAACTGGCCGTGGACTGCACCGTGGTGCTGCCAGCTGTTGCAGTGACCTTGACCGCATATTGCCCCGGCGCTGCGCCACTCAATGGCAGGCTGTAGGCATAGTTTTTTGTATTTGCTGCTGGCAGTTGGGCCAGGGTTTCGGCTTTAGTGAAACGTACCGTGCCGTCAGGGTTGCTCACGGTGGTGACGACCTGGATATTATCGACCGGCAGGTTTTGGGTGGCATTGGTGATGACGTCACTCAGTTGCACGGTATCGGCTGGCCCATAACTGGTCTTGTCGGTACTGAGCTTGGTTGTGAGGACGGTATTGCCACTGCCTATGGTGAAAGCTGTTTGTGCCTGGGTATAAGCTACGCCATTTGTGTCCAGCAGTTGTGCAAGTATCTGGTATTTGCCTGCAATGGTAGAACCTGTATTCCAGACGGCGATCAACTGGCTTTGTGCGCCAGCAGCTATTTTTACGGTCTGCGTGGGCAATACAGCGACGTCGACGCCACCCAAAGTTTGCACAGTGAACTGTACCTGGGCATTGTTATCGAAACTGCCGAGGTTGTTGACGGGGGCTGTGATCTGGACATTGGTATTGGATGCATAAGTGCCTGCATCTGTACCGACAGTTATGCCAAACGAGCCAGCCAAACTATCGAGACTGAACGACACTGTGTTATTGCTGACGTCAAAATCACTGAGGGTATGCGCGCCAGCACCGTCATCATCGGCCACAACAACGAGTGTTTTAATAGTGGCGATCGCGCCAGAATAATTCAGGACCACGTCCTGGTATTCGTTGGTATTGAGCTCAACGCTGGTGACAGCAGTGCCCAGCAAGCTGCCACCCGCCCCTGCCTGCCCGCTATAGAAGGCTACTGGTGTACCAGCAGCGATCGGCAACAAGCCGGCATTACCTATCCTGACTGTGAAGCTGGATGGTTTGGACGCGCCCTGGTCATTGATGCGTATGTAAGATGCCGTGACATCAGGCACTGCTGTTGCAGGTGCACCGATTCTGGCATTCAGACGATAGGTATTGCTGACTTCCCAGCTATTTTTTTCTACGCGAGGGACCGTACCGTCATCGTTGATGTTGGTAATGTGGTAGCTGTGCTGGTTCCAGATACGGCGTACGCCTACCCAGGCATTGTTCACATCACTGAATGCGCGTATGCCATGGAACATATTGGGACCTAAAAAAGTCCATTGATTTGCACTGATGAGGATGTCTGCATGACCGTCACCATCTACGTCGACGATAACAGGTTCTTCAGACGCTGTACCACTTGAATGAGGTGTCGTGAACATCTGGCTACCGTCGGCACCGTTGTAGACGTGCAGCGCAATTTCATCTGCATACACGACCTTGGCATGACCATCACCAGCAAAATCAAAAGCGGATGAAGAGGTCACATTAGAACTCAAGTCTTGCGTTGGAGCTGTCCAGAGTATTGAGCCGTCACCTTTTAGGACAACATAACGTGAACCCATTGCCACACCTATTTCAGGAATACCATCACCATCCAGGTCAGCAACAATAGGTGCTCCGCCATAGCCACCGCCTGGAAGCTGTACGGGCCCCCAGATAATTTTGCCTGTGTGATCCAGCAGGGATACCTTGCCGTAACTGACCACCACAATTTGTGGATAGCGATCACCGGTGAAGTTACCTATGGCTGCTGGTCCGTCGCCAACATCCGTGTTTTGCCACAATGTTGCGCCATCGCTGCCTCGATAAGCTTGTGCACCAGCAATGACAACAGGATTTCCGTCAAGGTTGATATCTGCAACTATCGACAAGGCACCTGCGAAATTGGTGCCGGTATAACCACTCCCTTTCCAGCGGGTAGTGCCATCCGAATTCAATACGGTATTACCAAGTATGATTTCTGGCTTGCCGTCATGATCAAGATCAGCAATAGATGGACCACCCCAAAACAGCCAACCTGCACCAAGAGTACGGTCTTCACTTATCCATTTCAGTTTGCCGGCATGGTCAAATGCCATGACGCCGCCGCCATCCTTGATGGCCAGGATGTCGATTTTTCCGTCGCCATCAATATCGGCACCAGCAACTGTAGAATGGGGCATGGTGCGTAATGTTGGGTCAGACACGGTCCATAATTCTTTACCGTCCTTACCGCTGATCGCGCGCAAAACACCGTTATTGAAAGTCACACCTTCAAAACTGTTGAACACAACTCCAGGAATATCACGCTGGTCAAACTTGCCGTCACCATTGGTGTCTTGTATTGGTAATACTATGGGCGTATTCATTACGTCCGTGAAGCTTGGCAATATAGGGCTGCCGGTCCATTCCCATTTCAATTTTGGCTGAAACAAGGAAGGATCTGGTTTGATCTCCACTGAGTAAGCTGTCGAACGCAAGTTGTTGGTTTTGCTGATCTCTATCAGTGACTGATCGCTGTCTGCCCACACACTGATCGGTGCATCACGGAAAGGCATGGTACCTTGCACTGGTATTTGTAGGGCGACAGTCTTGCCAGCCGCGAGTACGTCCGTCATTGCCAGGGAACCCAATACCTGGTCAACGCCTGCATCGTAGACGCCGTTTTTATTACTGTCCTGGAAGGCGAGTAATTTCACTCCTGCTGGTACATCTACTACACCTTGATTTTGCAAAGTGACAGTGACTTGCCCAGTCAATTTCAGGGTTTGAGGGTGGGTTACTGCACCGTTACGACTTACACCAACAACGGCTAGGTCGGCAAGCAACTGCGGCGTTTTCACACCGCGCAAGCGAACCTGGCCCATATCCAGTGTTGCGATTCCATCGATCACAACATAGTTTGCAGAGCTGACATATTGCGCAAAACTGAAGGACAATGCCACGCCGCCACCACTATCCTTGACCAGATCAGTAAATTTGAATTTACCGTTTGCATCGGTTTGGACATTATGAGGCCCGGCACCGTCAGTTGCGATGACTGCCACGCCTGCCAGTGGCTGATTGGTGCCTGCATCCATCACCACACCCAATACGGTCGAACTCTTGACCTCTGGCACATCAGATACTGGTGACAGCCCTGGCGAATAAGTCAGAGTCGAACCAGCAACGACGTGTACAGGGGTACTCAGTGATTTGAAACCGGTTTTGTTGACGGTAAGTGTCACGTCACCAGCCACAACATTTGACACCTGGTAATTACCCTGAGCATCAGACTGTGTGCCAAACGTGCCGCCCGAAACCGTTGCTCCTGCAATTGGCTGTCCATTTGCTGCGTTTGTTACAACACCCGCTATCGTCGCAGAGCTTGCATTACTCAATTTGCTCATTTTCACCACGCCCAAGTCGAGGGCCTGGCCAGCATTCAATACCTTTGTAGTAATCACCGCACTATAGTTATTGAAGGCAAAACTAATTGTGTAAGCACCAGCACTTAAATTTTGAGCGACGAATTTACCACTAGCATCTGTCTGGGCATTCTGCACCCCTTTGCCATCTGCAATACTGACCGTCACACCAGACAACGGTGTATTTGTCGCGGCATCAACGACTTGAGCCATCACCGATGCATTTTTCCCGTCCGGCACGGTACTGGTTGCAGCCAACTTGGGAGAATAAACCAGCGTTACACCAGCATCAATATGAATTGAAGCATTTACAGGGCTGTAACCAGATTTGCTGACCGTAAAGGCTATATCACCAGGAGTCACATTGACGAACTGGTAAGCACCATTTATATCAGTAACAGCGCTCAGTGCTGCACTGGCAACGGTAGCACCAGCTACTGGCACACCACTGGTCACATCCGTAACAACACCGTAAATAATGGCCGTTGTTGCTGTGTTTGCCTTGGTCAATTTAATGATACCCAGATCCAGCACCTGCCCGGCATTGACATTGGTATTTGCACTCAGGCCGCTGTAATTTGCCAGCGTAAAATTCAAGGAATAATTGCCAGGCGTCTGATTGATGAAGCTAAAGCTGCCATCAGCACTGGTCGTCAACTCGACCGTTTTTGTACCACTTAATACGACGCGTACGCCAGCGATAGGAAGACCGGTCTGGCTTTCAACTAATTTGCCTTTTATTGCCGCCAGGCTTGGGTCAGACGGAACAAACTGACTGATACTTAAGGCACGCAGGGCCAATGCAGTCTGATAGGGGTCGCCGCCCCAACTGCCATCTGGCAATTGGGCATTGAGCAGATAAGTTTGAACTGCAGTCGCTGTAGGTACTGCGGGAATAAAATCATGCAGGTTTTCATAAGCAAGACAGCTCAGGAAAACCGAGCTGTTCCAAGTGCCTGGCGATGATTGCTGCGCCATGAGGTAGGCTGTGACTGTCTGTATGGATGCAGCAAGAGGAATCGCACTGGCATGAGCGCGATAAGCTGCCAGGGCGTAAATACTGCTGTAAAGATCGATTCTGCCGTTCAGTTGAAAGGAACCATCCGTACCCTGCACTGATTGCAGATAGGCGATCGCCGCTGCTACGCCATCTGTACGTGCCGCCTGTTTGAAGGCAAGCAAAGCTAAAGAAGTATCCAGCACATTGCTGGCATAGCCAGGTGCGCCGCCAAAGCCACCATCTGCATTGATGCGACTGGCTAATTGCGCAACCAGGGCACTGGTATCATTTTTAGCAGCACTCAATGCAATTATTTTGCGCGCCAGATATTCTGTACTGGCATCTGACTCAGACGAAATGGAAGTCAATAAATTGCCGGGCGTATTTGCCAGCAACTGCAAAGTCTGGGCTACTTCAGCACGTGCTTGCAAGGGTGTCGCGATAGACTGCGCCTCGCTACTCAGTTTGCCATCTGCCAGAATCTGCGTA
Organism: Burkholderiales bacterium; assembly: GCA_016200895.1. Lineage (GTDB taxonomy): Bacteria > Pseudomonadota > Gammaproteobacteria > Burkholderiales > Burkholderiaceae_D > Undibacterium. Next base: position 13,565 of record JACQDX010000095.1, on the reverse strand, counting down.
TTGAGCCATCTGAGGCCATTGATGACAGGGCCAGTGGTTTGCGCATGAACACCGCCGACCAACAGTATCAACAAAAAAAGAACGCCAACCAACAGGTTTCGCGCAAAAGTACTGACATTTTGAAACACAGCAGACCCCTGAAATAAACGCACTGAGCCGAACCTCAGTAGTAAATTTGAGAGATCGCAGATAGACGTTAAAAATTTGAACCCGGATAGTAACTATTGTTACAAAATGTAGCAAGCATTAAATTCCCCATAACTGGTATCACTATTGGTAGTATCTGAGGAATATCGGCGAAGATGCATAAAAAATAATTTTCCTATAGAAATATTGATTAAAAACAGTAACTTAATTTCCTGCTTTTTTAAAAAGTGGTATTACTGCTACTCAAATAGCAAGCATATTGGACAAAGCATTCCTGTTACATTTAAAGCACTTTAAATACCCATTCCTGGTAGCTTTTTTTATTTTCAAAGTCCTTTAATGTAGTCGGAAACTGAGCAAGCTTGATCGGTGCACGTTCTGACTTGCTATGGATGCCAATGATGCCTTTTCCGTCCGGCGACAGCAGCAAGCCCCAGTCTGCCTGCAAAGTGATTGGATCAAGATAGAGCTGGCGCACATGGCGGCGCGGCATGGGGTAGCGCGGGTCGCGCAGCAAATCGTTGAGTGAGGCTGGGGCGCGGAGCCCGCCAGGTGGTGTGGCATTGGCATAACTAAGCAAGGCTTGCTGAAATTGCTGGCCGATGAAAAGCAAGTCTTCTTCTGCCGCCCGTCGTTGCATGAGGCTATGGACTTGCAGGGTGGCCAATGCGGCAATCGATAACAAGGCTATGCTCAACAGCAGACCTAGATAAGCCATACCGCCTTGATGAAATGCTGGTTTGTTCAGTCTGGCGTTGACTTTGGTATTCATCTGCATGTGCCCGCTCAAAGGGAACGATAAGCTGTACCATCGGCACGCTGGCCTTGTGCGCCACTTTGTATGTTGTAGACCTGCCCTTGCGCGCCATCTACTGGCGCAATAATTTGCCAGCTCGTCGCGCTTTCAGTGATGGGATCTATGGGTAAATCCTTCAGGTATTTACGTTCTACAAGCTCTTCCAGATTTTCTGGATAGCGGCCAGTGTCTGCGTAAAATTTGTCTATGCTTTCCCTTGTCGTGCGCAGATTTTCTACCAGCACTGCTTCTTTGCCTTTATCCAGGCTTTGATAATAACGGGGCAATGCCAGGGTACTAAGCAAGGCGACAATGGCGAGCACAACCAGCAGCTCTATCAGAGTAAAGCCACTACTTCGCTTATATTGCACGGGTAAGTTTATTTGTCTTCGCATATCATCACCATTGCCTGTAAACGATGCCGTTTAAACCTTGCTGGGAATTGGTCGAGTAAACGTCATACACATCGTCACCCTCTTGTGGATCATTGGCCTCGCTGGCATAACTACGCTTACCCCAACTGGCAGCGGCATCCAGATTAAGATTGGCTTGCAAAGGATCACGCGGCAAGCGGCGCAGGAAATATATTTTTCTGTGACCGGGATCGCGCTGATCAACAACACCTTCTACCAGCATATCCAAATTTGCCGGATAGCCAGTTGAATTGAAATTCTTGGGGATACGCCCCTCATCACTCAGGCGTTTGTACTGGTCTATTGCGGTGCGTATTTCGCGCAGTGCCAATTTTAATTCTTTCTCTTTGCTACGTTGTACCGCTATCTGCGCAACAGGCATGGCGATACTCGCGAGCACGCCTAAAATTGCCAGGGTAATCAGCAATTCTATTAAAGTGAAGCCATTTGCAGTTGCGCGTTTCATGTCGTTTGTACTTGTTTATGCTCTTTTTATGCTCTTCTTATGCGCTTAATCATCAGGGCAGAACTTCAACATTAAAGGGCAGCAAGGCCTGAGCCGGCAAATTACGTCCCGCCACACCAACTGGCGTAACAGACAATATTTTGAGTGGTGTTGATTCTGCTGCCGCCATGGCGCGGAAGTTGATGGTCATCAGGCTACCCGGGCTGCTGGCACCGCCAGAAGTGCGCGTATTGCTGACAGTCACCTGCCCGTTGGGATCTATCGAAGCATTAAAGTTGGTGGGTGCCCCGCCCTGCTTCAAGAATATGCCTTCATTCACATTGACGACTTGCAAGACTTTAGGATCAAAACCCAGAACGAGTGGCACGCTGGTTACAAGCTGATCAGATTGCATGATCAACTGCAAGGAAAATACATCGCCAATTTTTACACTGCGTGGTCCTTGCCATTCCATTTGTGGCATGCCCACATTAGCAATGCCGCCCGTGCCTGCTATACCACCAATGCCTCCGTTAATTCCGCCAATATTGGCACCATTGATGCCGCCAGCACCATTTGCGTTGTTATTGCTACCCAAACCATTGGCTGGATTGGCATCAGTTTTTACCGCGTTCTTTGCGGCGTCATATGGGGTGGCTCCGGGCGCTGCATTTGATGCAGGCATAGTGTCAGACATTTCTGGTCTGATCCTGAAGCTACTATCGGTACCTGACTGGAATTCGGCATTTCGTAATTCTGGTTGCTGAATATTACGTATCAGATGCGGCGTAATCGAGAGAACAATTTCTGTTTTCTGACTATCATCAAGCTGACTACCAAACAGGCGGCCAACAACTGGCATTTCACCCAGGCCCGGTACTTTGCTTCCAGAATTACGCTCTTCGTCATTGATCAAACCTGCCAGTATTTGCGTCTCGCCATTTTTCAGGCGCAGGACTGTGCTGGCTGTCCTGGTCCCGATTTGATAGGCGACCGAGCCAGATTGTGTCTTTAACTGATTAGTCAGGCTGCTGACTTCCAACGCTATCTTGATGCCGACATCATTATCAAGATAGATGGTTGGTTCAACTTCAAGCTTGAGGCCTACCTCAATGTAGTTGATATTTTCAGACACAAAACCAGTGGATGTGGCAGTAGTGGTGATATTGGGTACACGCTCACCTATCAGTATTTTGGCCTTTTCACGATTCTTTGCACGTATGCGCGGATTGGCCAAAAGATTAGCGTCGCCCACTTCACGCCTGGCCTTGACTGACACTGGCCCAAGAGTGGCACTGATGGTGGATGGATTGAGATTGGTTTTCAAATCACGCAAGGTCAATGCGCCACCAGCCGTTGAGGATATGGGGGAAAGGCTGAGTGAATTTGGCCACTGCATGCCCAGCTCCAGCAAGCGCGTGCGTTTGATCTCAAGTATTTCAACTTCCAGCATCACTTCTGGCTCAGGCAAGTCTTGCAGGGCAATGATTTTTTCTGCCAGTTTGATGGCATCGGGGCTATCCCTGAGGATGAGCATATTGAGTTTTTCATCGACTACGATATCACGCGTCTTGACCAGTGTCTTGAGTGAGTTCGATACGTTTTTTGCATCGGCATTAGTCAGGTAAAAACTTTTAACGACCATCTCCTGATATTCTTTTTGTTTGGCCGCAGTATTGGGATAGATCAGGATAGTATTTCCATCCAGGACCTGTTTCTCCAATTGATTAGTCAGCAATGTGAAATGGATGGCAGATTCTATCGTGCTGTTTTTCAAGAACAATGAAGTACGCTGATCAGTTTTGACGTCACGGTCAAATAAAAAATTAATGCCTGACGTGCGGGAAATCACTTCAAAAACTTGCTTGACCGGCGCATCACGGAATTCAATATTGATGGTTTTTCTATACGCTGCATTTAACCTGGTTTCTTGCGGTGCCTGCACGACAGACTCGGCTACCATTCTGGCCAATTTATTGGCTGCCACGCTACCGGGGTTTTCTGCCAACACTTTTTTAGTCAGGGCCTGAGTACGGCTGTATTCTTTTTTATCGAACGAGGCCTGCGCCTCAGCGATCAATGCCACATGTTGATCGAGTTGCTCCAGCTTGAACAGCCCTGCCCTGGCCTGCTCATTTGCCGGATCGATATTCAATATTCTTTGAAAATGTGTTCTGGCAGCCGCCAGCTTTTCCAGCTTGACGGACTGGTCTGCCTGCTCCTGCAAGCTATAGATGATTTGCTCACGCGTTTTCAAATAAGCCTTGCGATATTCAAGCTGACCTGGTGCCTCTGCCATGGCGAACTTGAATTTTTCCAAACCGTCTTCAAGCTTGTCCTGTGCGATGAGGTCTTTGCCGTCGCGATAGGCCATCTGTGCAGCACAACCAAATAGCGATATACACACTGTCATCAGGGATAGTAGCCGACGACACGGCAAATGTTGAAATGGATTCATAAATACTCAATTAATTAATCTGCACTACCGATTTGCAAAGTCTGCACTTGATTCAAAGGCAGGTAGGTGATACTCATCAAGGTGGGCTTGATGGCATCAACACGGTAGATATTTTCAATAATAGTTTTTTCCTGGACTATAAAAGTCCGGTCACCACTGGACAGGTAAACTTCCATCTGGCCATCGTCTGTCTTTTTACCGAGATAACGAAATGGTAAAGGCGGTGCAGTTGGCGGCGGTGGTGGCGGTGGCTTGGCTGCAGGCGGTGGTGGTGGCGTCCAGCTTTGGGTACCAAAGAAGTTTTCATTACCTTTGTAATCTGCAGCGATTAATTGCTTTCTGTCGATGACAGCAGCAATCGTCTGCACTTGATTTGCAGCTTGCATCTTCGTTTTCGCATCTGGTGACTTGTTAACCACTGCAATTGCCTGTGATGGCGCCTGCACCTTCTTCGCATTAGGCGCGGCAGCTTCAACAATATCGCCGTCAGGAGTTTTGTCTGCATAAAATGCTATCCATACCGCCACGAGTAAACCGCCACCCAATAAAATTTTGCGCATGCTCATTCAAAACCTCTGCCAGGTAATGTCGCAGTAGCACTAACATATATGGTGAACACCATTTTCGACTCGATCACTGGGCCGTTGATGGTTTCACGCTTGAAGGAAGTGTCATCCAGCGATGCAAATGGAATAGTCAGCAAAACCTGTTCTGCAAATTTGCGGATTTGCAGATAACTCCCCTTCACCGGCAATTGCACTTTGTAGGTGAAAAATTTTCCTGCACTGTTTTCTGCCAATTGATACTCACCAGCTTTCAGGCTGACGCCTGCTTCATTGGCTAAATACAGTATGGTTTTCACTTGCTGTTCTACGTGCTTCTTTTCACCTAGCAATTCATAAAATGCATTCAGGCGTTGCAAATTATCATCCAGTGCAGGCGTCTGTTTGATCGCATTCAGTTGCTGGCGTTTTGTCTGCAGGTCAACTTGCTGTTCTTCCATCCTGTAAATCTGCTTTTGCATGTAAGGCACGCCGCGCCACCAGGCAGCACTGACTGCAAGCAGCAGGCACAACAACAGCAATTTAACCCAACCCAGTGCGTGTACTGAAAACACTATGGCTAGCTGAATTTGTCTTGGCACATTTGAAGCATGTTTTGCTTGGGATGCTGTCATTGCCTGACTCCATCGCGCCACTGCACTTCAAATTGAAACCTGTATGGCTTATTTGGGTCTTGCTCATTGATCTCGTGTTTTTCAAGAATCACGGCAGTAAACAATTTTTGCTGTTTCAAGGCTTCGATATACGCAATCATGTCGTCGCTATTTTTTGTCTCTGCCACCGCTTTCAGGCTGCCTTTTTGACTATTCGGTGTGACCTGCAATAAGGCGACTTTGTCAGAACTCGCTTTTTCCAGCGCATCAAGCAAATCTGTCCATGGCAGGTTGAGTTTGGCAATTGCCTGATTGACCGCAATAACTTGCTCTTGAGGTAGCTTGGGTGGTGGCGTCTTCAGTTGTTTCTTTTCAATTCTCTCTATGTCTGCCTGCAAGCTCTGCATTTTTTCTGCGGCATACATACGACCTTGAAACAATTGATTAGCACGCCAGGCCAAACCACCTAGCAAAACCAGAACGAACACAGCCAGCAACAATACCGGGAACGAGGTGTAATGCAAGCGCTTCGCGATTGAATCTGGCGCGAATTCTATCCGTATCGATTTCATGAAGCGGCTCCCACCCTGCTCTTCGGCAAAGCCTTGGCCTCAGCATTGTGATCAGCAAGATCTTTTTTTGCGAGCTGATACTGATCAGTCTGGCGCAACAGGCTATATTGCCAGTTAGTTGGAATACGACCTGCAAGCAACAATTGTGCAGGTGGATTTATTTGATGCAGCATTGCTTCTCTTTGCAATTGGGTACGCAGCCATGCGTCGTCGCTGGCCTCAGGTAGCAATATGGTTTTGACCATGCGCAAAGATCCGTCCTGGAATGCGGCCAGCGTCATCGCCTTTTCTTTAACAGATACAAACCAGGTGCCGGTTGAAAATCTTTGCTTGCATTGGTTCCACATCCATACAAAGCGAGGTTGCAAGCTCAATATGCGCTGGCCAGATTTTTTACTTGCGCCGTTGATTTTTGCCAAAAGCGTCTTGGGAATGGCGCAGACCAATGCCGGTCTATTGCTTTGCCAGTCAGCACTGATAAGCCAGTCATCGCTGCTCACACTAAACAAAGTTTCCAGCCGCATCTGGGCCGCAGCATGAAAATCCTTTAAAGATTGCGCATGGGCTGGTGGTGCCAACACAAAGAATTTGACCAGCACGTCGTCAAGTATTATTTCCAGCAAACCTTTCCTGTCTGGATAATTTGCAAATACCGACTCCCAATGCAAAGCAAAATCAGCGGCATCGAGCTCCGTGTCCAGTGGAAATGAAGGTACTGCTTCAAACCCAGGTGAGCGACGTAATTTTGCAACCTGCTGACTGATATGAACCTGCCCGGCTTGGATATCGACCAATAAGGAAGAACAAAAGAATTTAAGCATGAAGCGTAATCCTTTTAATTTCTTCCAGTGTTGTGTCACCACGCTTGACCATTGCCAGCGCTGCTTCGCGCAAGGTAGTTGTGCCGTTGCGGCGTGCGGCGTCCTTGATTTGCCTGATAGGCCGTTTTTCGATAATCATTTCACGAATTTCATCCGTCAAAGTGAGTATCTCGGCGATGGCACGCCTGCCTTTATAGCCGGTTCCACGACAATCGCCGCAGCCTTGCCCTTGCCGGAAATGGAAATCGTGAACGTCTTCCGCAGTCAGATTGACCCGCTTCAACATATGTTCATCAACACTGATTTCTGTTGAACAATGCGGACAATTGATACGTACCAGACGCTGCGCCCAGATGCCATTCAATGCAGAGACAAAGGCATAAGGATCAATACCCATATGCGCAAAGCGGCCGAATACATCGAACACATTATTGGCATGCACGGTGGTGAGCACCAGGTGACCAGTCAATGCTGACTGCACGGCTATTTCTGCAGTTTCCTGATCGCGGATTTCACCCACCATAATCTTGTCGGGGTCATGACGCAAGATGGAACGTAAGCCCTTGGCAAAGGTAAGCCCTTTTTTCTCATTGACAGGGATTTGTAAAATACCGGGCAATTGATATTCAACGGGATCTTCAATGGTAATGATTTTTTCACGCCCGCTATTGATTTCTGACAGCGCCGCATAGAGCGTGGTTGTTTTGCCGGAACCGGTCGGGCCAGTCACCAGTAACATGCCATACGGCTCTTCAGTCAGCATGCGCAAGGTAACCAGCGACGCCTCATCAAAACCCAATGCTTCAAGACTGAGTGCACCATAAGCTTCAACCATTGCCCGCTTGTCGAGGATACGGATAACCGCATCTTCACCATGTATGCTGGGCATGATGGAAAGCCGCAAATCGATTTCCCTGTCATTGACTTCGATGCAGAAACTGCCATCTTGCGGCACGCGACGCTCTGAAATATCAAGTTCAGCCAATACCTTGAGTCGGGAAATAACCTGTTCAGCATCGGAGATGCCGGTTGTGGAAGTGATGTGATCGAGTACGCCGTCAATACGGTACTTGACATTCAACCCCTGCGCCGTGCTTTCAAGATGGATATCTGAAGCACCAGCCTTTAAAGCATCATACAAGGTAGTATTGACCAGCTTGACTGCAGGGCTGGCTGCTTCTGAAACAGATTCAAATGACAGCCTGGTGGCAGCCTTGCTCTCGCGTTTACTTGTTGTATCAAGGGAGCCTGTATTTGCCAGGCTATCTGTTGTTCGTGCCGACTCTTCATGACGCGACAAGTAAGCCTGTATGTCGGTATTCAATGCCAGCCGGAACTGTATGGGAGATTTAGCGATAGAGCCAAGCCAAATCTGAACGTCGGGATCGAAAGGATCAGATATGACTGCAAATAAACAGTTGCGCGCGTCACGCAGTATCAGGCTTTGTTTTTGCATGGCCCGGTTCAGTGGCAGCAAATCAAAAGCCGGCACGTGTACCTGCAATTCCACCGTCTCCATCACAGGCATATCGCAATAGTGACCCAGTGTCTGCAGCAGTTTTCTGGCCTCAACTTGCGTCAGGTTCAGCAGGGCAAGCCACATGCTGACCTGATGTTGATTGGCATACTCCCTGGCTTGCTGGAGCAATTCAGGCGTAACCAGTACGCTAGTCATATTATTGAAAGCACTATTCATGAAAGACCATCCGCCAAATCAAATATAGGCATATACAAAAGCACCACGATAGTGCCAACAATCAGGCCAATGACGGCCATCAAAATTGGCTCAAAACTACGAATGAAACGGTCTATCCAGCGCGTGATTTCGCCTTCATAAAAACTGGCTGATTGCGTTAGCATTTTCCCTAATTCACCAGTGCGTTCACCCACTCTTAACAGCCGCTGGGAAATCGGCGTAGTCAGCTCATAACGCTCAAAGGCTTCAGACAACATGACACCGGATTCAATCGAAGCAGTTGCCTGAAGTAAGGCTGCCTGCATATTGGCACCAACCATGCTGGCAGCAGTATTCAAGGCTGCGACGATGGGAATACCGCCGTCCAGCAACATACCCAGGGTCATATACAGCCTGGATAAAGAGTAAATCCGAATAGATTCACTAAATCCCGGCAGTTTAGCAACCAGACCCAAAGCACCGTTTTTCTGCCAGATGCCTTTGATGAAGATACCTGAGGACAAAATGCCTGCCAGACAAACCAGGGTAAATACAGAACCGTGTTCTGTCACAAAAGCCCCCCAGTTCAACAGCAATTGGGACGACCAAGGTAGCGCACGTCCTGTACCTCGATAGACTTCAGCAAATCGTGGCACAACATACACCAGCAAAAAGAAGGTAACAGCGCCGCCAACCAAAAACAGGATGGCAGGATAAATGAGGGAACTGATAATTTTGTTGCGGACAACATCAATGCGCTGCTGATACTCAACAAATCGTGCCAATGAGGGGGACAGGCTGCTGGTGCTTTCCGATGCTTGTACGATACCGACAAATAAACTCGGGAAATACTCTTCTTGCTCAGCCAATACCCGGGAAAAACGCTTCCCTTCCTGCAAGCCGGTCAGAACGGTAGACAACACAGCACGAATTTCCTGGCTTTGCTCTTTTTCAAGCAAGGCTTCCAGTGCTTCCACTATAGTCAGGCCAGCATTGAGCAAAGCCAGCAATTCCTGGCTAAACAAAAGCAGAGAAAATTTACCAGGCCTTACCCCGGAACGACCAGATTTTAATATTGAAAGGGACCCGGTTTGCTGCAACGAGGAAATAACCCAGCCACGGCTCTTTATCACCAGACGTGCGTCGGCTTCAGTGCGCGCATCAATGATTTCTTCAACAATTTGCTGATCAGGTGTCAGTGCCCTTATTTTGAAGCGCATAGTTTGATTTAAAAAGTTTGCGCCAAAAGCACCTAGTTACTAATATCGGCATCATCACCCGTGCCGCCTACCTGTCCATCTTTGCCGTAAGAGACAATTTCAAAATCCTTGTCTTTTGCTGGCGACAGATAGCGATAAGGACGCCCCCAAGGATCAGGTGGAATGGATTTTTTCAAATAAGGCCCATTCCATTTTGTATTTGCCGATGGATTTTCCAGCAAACCAGCCAAGCCCTCTTCCATCGTTGGAAACCGCCCCACGTCGATACGATAAGTATCGAGTGCTTTTTCAAACGCAGTAATTTGCGCCTTTGCAACCGCCGCCTCAGACTTGCCAATTTGCGCAAAATATTTTGGCCCTACATACGAAGCCAGCAAACCTATAATGACCACCACAACCAGCAATTCCAGCAGAGTGAACCCGGCGTTTCTTTGCAGCGCATTCTTGCCCGCTTTTGCTTTTGCTTGAGCTTTTGCTTGCGCATTTACTTGATGTATTGCGTTCACTTGATACCTGATCGTCTAGCCTGAGAGATGTGCTTCTGCAAAAAACTTTCACTGAACTCACACGGAGATCAGCATCAGAGCAACAATTCGGGAATGTAAAAGAATGTGCCTAAATTTTAGACAGTCGCGGAGCTTAGCATAAATTCCATCAAAAAGGAAGGCCGGGGTGTTGTGGGCTGACTAGCAAAAGAATGTCAATGAGATGCAAAAAGCCCTTGATTACTCATCAAGGGCTTTTCATGTTCTGGCGGAGAAGGAGGGATTCGAACCCCCGATAGGTTTGACCCTACGCCTGATTTCGAGTCAGGTACATTCAACCACTCTGCCACTTCTCCGGCTTAGGTTGTTCGTTATTAACGAAGCCTATGATTATAGCAAAGAACTTGCTCAAATCAAAATTAGCTAATTAGACATAGCCAGGCAATGGGAAAATGCATAGCCACATTACGACATGAAGATGTCATAAAGCAAGACTATATTCTGATGCAATGCGGCAAGCTGCCGTCTGTCCTGTGACTGCATTTGGCATTTCAATATTGGGATTAGCTTCAATGGAAAGTTGTATAGCGGGAGATACTGTGGATTACCTGTCTCAGCAAAACCTGGTATCAGAGCAAAACATCAGCCAGTTCGGCGCGCAGTCTGCAGCGCTGATGCTGGCGCATTTGCAGCGCATCATTGAGCAGCGCCTTCTTACCGCACGTTTCCAACCCATCGTGCAGATGCAGAATGGTGACATCCTTGGCTATGAGGGTTTGATACGCGGCCCGTCGGATAGCCCGCTGCACTCCCCTGTCAACTTGTTCAAAGCGGCATGGGACAATAATCTGACGGTGACGGTAGAACACCTGTGTCGCCGTATCGTGCTGGAACAATTCGCTGCACAGAAATTACCAGGGAAGTTGTTTTTGAATGTCAGCCCCGAATGTCTGTTACAACGGGATGTGCGCTATGGTGAGACGCTGGATTATATTCATGAACTGGGCATCAACCCTGAACGCGTCATCATAGAACTGACTGAATACCAGCCCACCCATGACTATGCCTTGCTGTGCGAGGCTGTGATCCACTATCGCGAGATGGGCTTTGAGATCGCGATTGATGATCTGGGTGAAGGTTTTTCCAGCTTGCGTTTGTGGTCAGAATTAAAGCCTGACTATGTCAAGATCGACATGCATTTTATCCAGGGCATAGACCATGATCCGGTCAAGGCACAGTTTGTGCGCTCCATACAAAGCATTGCTGAAAAATCTGGCACACGGGTGGTTGCGGAAGGAATAGAAACCCAGGCTGAGTTATTGGCTGTGCGTGATCTGGGTGTGGCCTGTGGGCAGGGCTACCATATTGCCCGCCCCCACCCTACGCCTGCGCGTGCAGTGTCGGCTGAAGTGGCACGGATTTTAACGCCAAATCCATATCAGGCAGCACGGCGTACATCAGGCAGTTTTGAGCAGGCGGCTACAGTAGAAAAGATTTTAAAAACACCACCGACCATTTCTTCACGTATGTTGAACAATCAGGTTGATGACATTTTCTTGCAGCATCCAAAACTGCAAATTATTCCTGTAGTGGATGATGGCATACCCGTGGGCCTGATCAACCGTTACCACATGATAGATCGCTTCGCCCGCCCTTATCAACGTGAATTGTATGGCAAAAAACCTTGCACGGTCTTCATGGAAGCGCATCCTGTTATTGTCGATAAAAATACCAGCATGCAGGATGTCAGCCATATTATTGTCGAAGCCAATTCTGAGCAGTTAATCAACGGCATTATCATTACTGATCAAGGGGGCTATATAGGCCTGGGTAGCGGACCGGATTTGATGCGCGAAATCACGCAAATGCAAATCACTGCGGCGCGTTATGCCAATCCACTGACTCAATTGCCGGGCAATGTCCCTATCAATGAACATATCGATGTATTGCTACAGAAAGAGCAGTCTTTCTGCGCCTGCTATTGCGACCTTGATCATTTCAAACCCTTTAATGATGTCTATGGTTATCGCCGTGGCGATGACATCATACAAATGACCAGTGATGTATTAAAACAGCATTGTGATCCGCAACTGGATTTTATCGGCCACATCGGTGGCGATGATTTCATTATCCTGTTCCGCAGCAAGGATTGGGACGTACGCTGCCAGGACATACTGGCGAGTTTTTCTGCTGCCATTGATGATTTTTACAGCATTGAAGACCGGGAAAAAGGTGGCTATCTCAGTGAAGACAGACAGGGCAAGAAAGTCTTTTACCCACTGGTCAGCCTCTCCCTGGGTGTGGTGAAGTCAAGAGCGAACCGCTATTACTCACATCACCAGATTTCTATCGCTGCGTCAGATGCCAAGAAGCAGGCCAAGAAAATACATGGTAATAGCCTGTTTGTAGATCGCCGCTCTGAAATGGATTTGCTGGTAGGCTAAACTTAAACTCAATCTGTAAACAAAAAACGCGCTTCACTTTATTTAATGAAGCGCGTTTTTCTTGAAGCCAGGACTAATTAGGACTTACGCAAAATTGTCCCAGCAAGGCGTAGCGACGAAGACAGTACTTTAGTACGACGAGGAGCTGCAACGCAGCTGGGGCGGTTTTGCGTAAGTCCTATAATTAAGTTCCAGGTGCCAGTTTTTCCAGGCCACCCATGTAAGGGCGCAAAGCTGCAGGGATGACGACAGAGCCATCCGCCTGTTGATAATTTTCCAGCACGGCCACCAAGGTACGACCAACTGCCAGTGCAGAGCCGTTCAGGGTATGCACCAGTTCTGGCTTACCCTGGGCATTGCGGAAGCGGGCTTGCATGCGGCGCGCCTGGAAGTCGAACATATTCGAGATGGAAGAAATCTCACGGTAAGTGTTTTGTGCTGGCAGCCATACTTCCAGATCGAAAGTCTTGCTGGCACCAAAGCCCATATCACCCGTACACAGGCTCATGACGCGGTAAGGCAGTTCCAGCTTGGTCAAAACCGCTTCAGCATGGCCCACCATTTCATCCAGGGCTTCCATGGATTTTTCTGGATGTACGATTTGTACCATTTCGACTTTGTCGAATTGATGCTGACGTATCATGCCGCGAGTATCACGGCCTGCACTGCCCGCTTCTGAACGGAAGCATGGAGTGTGTGCGGTCATTTTGATAGGCAATGCATCGGCAGCAAGTATCTCGTCGCGCACGGTATTGGTCAGTGTGACTTCTGAAGTTGGGATCAGGTAAAACGTCTCGCCCGCGCCTTCTTGTCCGCCTTTTTTTACTGCGAACAAGTCTTCTTCAAACTTTGGTAATTGGCTGGTACCACGCAGTGAATCTGCGTTCACAATATACGGGGTATAGCATTCGGTATAACCGTGTTTTTCAGTGT